>NZ_JBHVMF010000010.1:0-266061 GCF_042797055.1 Streptomyces sp. NPDC057854 | reverse complement strand
GGCCGGCCGTCGCCGTCTCGCGTCGCGGGGTGCGGGTCAGGCCCCGACGCTGTCCTTGCTGCTGTCGCTGCCCTCGCCGTCGTTCCCGGCGGCTTCCAGGGCGGCCTTCTCCGACTGCTTCTTGGAGGCGATCAGGCTGGTGATGGTGGTGACGACCAGCACGCCGCAGATGACGGAGAGGGAGAGCGGGATGGAGATCTCCGGGACGTGCAGGCCGGACTCGTGCATCGCGTGCAGCACCAGCTTCACACCGATGAAGCCGAGGATCACCGACAGGCCGTAGCTGAGGTGGACCAGCTTCTTGAGCAGGCCGCCGAGGAGGAAGTACAGCTGGCGCAGACCCATCAGCGCGAACGCGTTGGCGGTGAAGACGATGTACGGGTCCTGGGTCAGGCCGAAGATCGCGGGGATCGAGTCCATCGCGAACAGCACGTCGGTCATGCCGATGGCGAGCATGACGACCAGGAGCGGCGTCATGACCTTCTTGCCGGACTCCACGATGAAGAGCTTGGTGCCGTGGTAGCGGTCCGCGACGCCGAACTTCTTCTCGATGGACTTCAGCAGGCGGTTCTCGTCCCAGTCGTCCTCCTCCTCGTCCGCCATGGCCTCCTTGACGAGCTTCCAGGCGGTGTAGATGAGGAAGGCGCCGAAGAGGTAGAAGACCCAGGAGAAGCTGGCGATGATCGCGGCGCCGGCCGCGATGAAGATCGCCCGCAGGACGAGGGCGATGAGCACGCCGATCAGCAGCACCCGCTGCTGGAGGTGGGTCGGCACGGCGAACTTCGCCATGATGAGGATGAACACGAAGAGGTTGTCGACGCTGAGCGACTTCTCCGTGATGAAGCCGGCGAAGAACTCTCCGCCCGCCTGGCCGCCGCCCCAGATCGTGACACCGACGCCGAAGAGGACGGCGAGGGCGATCCAGACCACGGTCCAGATTCCGGCTTCCTTGATCGACACGTCATGGGGCTTGCGCCCGATGAAGAAGTCGATCGCGATGAGGGCGGACAGACCGAGAACGGTCGCCACCCAGATGGTCATCGAAACGTCCACTGCGCCTCCGGCTTCGTACGGCTACTGATCAGCGTCGTCGCTGCCGGAGGTCTCTTCCACCCGGGGCCGCTCGCGCGACTGCCGGGCCGGCGCCCCGGGACCGGATGTCCTTGATCCGTCCGTATTGACGGGTACGCCGCATGCAGGGAGTACTCCCCTCCGCTCAGAAGAGCGTACCCGAAAAACCAAGAGAAGGTAAAGGAGAGGGTAAAGAGGGCTCAAAACCGCAGGTCAGCGTCGCTTCAGCCGAGGTGGCGCCGCCGGCCCTCCGCGACCTGACCGAGGACCTGCCAGAGCACCGCGCTGCCCGGCGGGACCGTCGGCGGCTCGTACGTCCAGGCGTGGCCGACCCAGGGGTCCGCGAGGTGGTCGTCGGGCACCGGCGTGAGCCGGAGCAGCGAGCGCCACAGCGGGTCGAGCACCGGTCCGTACGCGGCGGCGTCCGCCCGGTCCGCGACCATCAGCAGGTGGACGCCGACGGAGGGGCCCTCGTCGGCGAGGTAGCGCAGCCGGGTGACGGCCCGGTCGTCGAAGCCGTGCGGGAAGTCGTGGACGACGAGCAGCTGCCGGGAGGCGTCGAAGCCGGGCGGCAGGTCCTCGGCGGCGTCGCCGCGCACCGCCATCTGCAACAGGTCCACCCGCTCGGTGAGCTGCCCGAGGACGGCGCCGACCCCGGCCGCGCCCCGGGCCGGCGGGGCGGCCAGGACGCCGGTCTCGACCAGCGGCCCGAAGGCGGCGGCGCCGCTGCCGGCCGGGTCGAGCACATGGACGGTGAGCCCGCCGGCGGGGTGTGCGGCGAGCAGCCGGGCGGTGTGCGCGACGGCGCTGTCCAGGGCGAGCCGGCGCAGCTCGGCCTCGTCGAGCAGGCCGGCCGCCGAGGTCCGGCCGGGTCCGGCGTCGATCCAGAGCCCGCGCTCCAGCGGGAGGCGGACCAGGAAGGGGATGCGGAGGGCGGCCCGCTCGGGGAGGTGGAGGTCGCCGAGGCGGACGGCCATCGGCGGCTCCTCCGGGACGCGGTAGGCGTGCCAGACGGGGTTGTCCCAGCGGGCGTAGGCGGCCGGCAGGGCGGGTTCGACGACCTCGGACTCGGCGGTGAGCTGCGCGAGGTCCCGGTCGAGGGCCTCCTGGGCGCGGCTCATCAGCTCCTCGTGGCCGGCGCGGGCCTGCGCCCGGGCGGCGTCGCCGGCGCTGCCGACGCGGGTGGCGGGGTCGGCGAGCACCTGGTCGATGGCGCGGTCGAGGCGGTGGTCGGCGAAGTCGCGGGCGCTGCGGTAGGCGGCGACGGTCCGGGCCAGGTCCTCGAACATCCCCCACACCTGGTTGTAGAGCCGTTCGTCCATGGTCCAGCCGGTGGCGTCCCCGGCGACGGGCGCCGGACGGGCCTCGGCCGGCGGCGCGGCGGGCTGCGGCGGTACGGCTCCGGTGCCGGCGGCCGGGCCGGGCCGGGGCTGCTCGGCGGCGGGCGGGGAGGCGGGGCGGCGGCCGGGGTGGGCGTAGCTGATGGTGGTGGTGTCCGAGGTGCCGGTGGTGCCTGAGGCGCCTGCGGTGTCGTGCGCGGCGGTGGCGGTCTCGGGGACGAGGGGCGGCGGCACGGAGGCGCCGGCGGGGGCGGCCGCGTCCAGGACGGCGGCGGCGAGCCCGGCGGCGTCCGGGGCGCCCTGGTCGGCGAGGAGGTCGGCGAGCCCGCCCTCGTACCCCTGTCCGACGGCGCGGACCTTCCAGGCGCCCTGGCGACGGTAGAGCTCCAGGGCGACGACGGCGGACTCCCGGTCGAGGCCGGTGATGGTGTACGTGGCGACCGCGGCGCCCGCCGGGCCGTCGACGGACACGAAGGGGGCGGCGGCGGTGCCGAAGCGGGCCGGGCCGTCCGCGCCCGGCGGCAGGGCCAGGAGGACGGAGAGGCGGTGGACGGAGTCCGGGAGGGCGGCGAGGTCCACGGCGATGCGGTGCTCGGCGGCGGCCCCGCCGGGCACCTCGACCCCGGGCCGCACGGGGGCGCCGGGGTGGGCGATCCACTCGGCGCCGGCGACCTGGCCGTGCTCGTCGCCGAGGGTGGCCCCGGCGACGACCGGGTGCCCTGCGGACACCCGGAGTTCGAGTCGGGTGTCGGGCAGGGGGTGGTTCTGCCCCCGGACCAGCTCGGCCGTCATCTGGACTCTGCTTCCCCTCGGCGCTGTTCGGTCGGTCATGCGGGGCAGCTCCCGGCGGGCCGGTGCCCGTCGGGAGCTGCGGTGCGGTGGCGCGGTGCCGTGCGGCCCCCGCCGGTCGTTCTAGAGGTGCGGCAGGATCGCCGGCATCAGGTCCTGGAAGGTGCGGCCGTTGGCCGGGTTGCCCAGGGCCGTCATCTGCCAGCCGGAGCCGGCGCGGTGCACCTTCGCCATGATCTGCGCGGTGTACTGGCCACCGCCGTCCAGGGTGTAGCGCGCCAGCTCCTGCCCGTTCGTCTCGTCGACGAGCCGGCAGAAGGCGTTCTGCACCTCCTGGAAGGTCTGCCCGGTGAACGAGTTCACCGTGAAGACGATCTGGTCGATGTGGACGGGCACCCGCTGGAGGTCGACCAGGATGGCCTCGTCGTCGCCGCCCTGGCCCACGCCGCCCACGAGGTTGTCCCCGGTGTGGCGGACGGAGCCGTCGTCGCTGACCAGGTGGCGGAAGAAGACGACGTCCACCGGCTGCTTCTCGGCGAAGAGCACCGCGGAGGCGTCCAGGTCGATCTCGCGGGTGCGCGAGCCGAAGAGCCCCCGGCGGGGCGCGGCCTGCCAGCCGAGTCCCATCCGCACCTGGGTGAGGCTGCCCCCGCCCTGCTTCTCCAGGCTGATGGCCTGCCCCTTGGTCATGTTGACCGTCACGCGCTGCCCCTCTCGTCGTTGTGGCAGCACCCTACGCAGGGCCACTGACAACGTGCCGTGGGCGGCCCGGTTTTGTGTCGGTCTTGCAACACACCGGGCCGCCCCCGTTTCACGCCAGTCCCGCCTCCTTCATCTGACGCAGCTCCTTCTTGAGTTCGGCGACCTCGTCGCGCAGCCGGGCGGCCACCTCGAACTGGAGCTCCGCGGCGGCGGCGCGCATCCGCTCGGTCATCTCCTCGATGACCCCGGCGAGTTCGGCGGCGGGCCGGTCGCCCAGCTCCAGCGCCGCACCGCCCTTGGCGCCGGCCTTGGCGGCCTTGCCGGCCTTCGGGGCGTGCGCGGCGAGCGAGGGCACCGGGGACTTGGCGCCCTTGCCGTCCTTCGCCTGCCGGTAGCCGGTGCCGAGCAGCTGCTCGGTGTCGACCTCCTCGCGGGCGATGGTGGCGACGATGTCGTTGATCTTCTTGCGGAGCGGCTGGGGGTCGATCCCGTGCTCCTTGTTGTAGGCGACCTGCTTCTCGCGGCGCCGGTTGGTCTCGTCGATGGCCTGCGCCATCGCCGGGGTGATGGTGTCGGCGTACATGTGGACCTGGCCCGACACGTTCCGCGCGGCGCGGCCGATGGTCTGGATGAGGGAGGTCCCGGAGCGCAGGAAGCCCTGCTTGTCGGCGTCGAGGATGGCGACGAGGGAGACCTCGGGCAGGTCGAGGCCCTCGCGGAGCAGGTTGATGCCGACGAGGACGTCGTACTCGCCGGAGCGCAGCTCGCGCAGCAGCTCGATGCGGCGCAGGGTGTCCACGTCGCTGTGCAGGTAGCGGACCTGGATGCCGAGCTCCAGGAAGTAGTCGGTGAGGTCCTCGGCCATCTTCTTGGTGAGGGTGGTGACGAGGACGCGCTCGTCCCGCTCGGTGCGCAGCCGGATCTCGTGGACCAGGTCGTCGATCTGGCCCTCGGTGGGCTTGACGACGACCTCGGGGTCGACGAGGCCGGTGGGGCGGATGATCTGTTCGACGAAGCCGTCGGAGCGGGACAGCTCGTAGGTGCCGGGGGTGGCGGAGAGGTAGACGGTCTGGCCGATCCGCTCCTGGAACTCCTCCCACTTCAGCGGGCGGTTGTCGAGCGCGGAGGGGAGCCGGAAGCCGTGGTCGACGAGGGTCCGCTTGCGGGAGGCGTCGCCCTCGTACATGGCGCCGATCTGCGGCACGGTGACGTGCGACTCGTCGATGACGAGGAGGAAGTCCTCGGGGAAGTAGTCGAGGAGGGTGTTGGGCGGGGAGCCGGGCTCGCGGCCGTCGAAGTGCATCGAGTAGTTCTCGATGCCGGAGCAGGAGCCGATCTGGCGCATCATCTCGATGTCGTAGGTGGTGCGCATGCGGAGCCGCTGGGCCTCCAGCATCTTGCCCTGCTTCTCCAGCTCCGCCAGCCGTCCCTCGAGCTCGCGCTCGATGTCGTTGACGGCCCGCTCCATGCGCTCGGGGCCGGCGACGTAGTGGCTGGCGGGGAAGACGTACAGCTGCTGGTCCTCGCTGATGATCTCGCCGGTCAGCGGGTGGAGGGTGGAGAGCGCCTCGATCTCGTCGCCGAACATCTCGATGCGGACGGCGAGCTCCTCGTACACGGGGAAGATCTCGATGGTGTCGCCGCGGACCCGGAAGGTGCCGCGGGTGAAGGCGAGGTCGTTGCGCGTGTACTGGATGTCGACGAAGCGGCGGAGCAGCTGGTCGCGGTCGATCTCCTCGCCGACCTTGAGCGGGACCATGCGGTCCACGTACTCCTGCGGGGTGCCGAGGCCGTAGATGCAGGAGACGGAGGCGACGACGACCACGTCCCTGCGGGTGAGCAGCGAGTTGGTGGCGGAGTGGCGCAGCCGCTCGACCTCCTCGTTGATCGAGGAGTCCTTCTCGATGTAGGTGTCCGACTGGGGGACGTACGCCTCGGGCTGGTAGTAGTCGTAGTACGAGACGAAGTACTCGACGGCGTTGTTCGGCAGGAGCTCGCGGAACTCGTTCGCCAGCTGCGCGGCCAGGGTCTTGTTCGGCGCCATCACCAGGGTGGGGCGCTGGAGCTTCTCGATCATCCAGGCCGTGGTGGCCGACTTGCCGGTGCCGGTGGCGCCGAGGAGGACGACGTCCTTCTCGCCGGCGCGGATGCGCTTGTCCAGCTCGGCGATGGCCGCGGGCTGGTCACCGCTCGGCTGGTAGGGGGAGACGACCTCGAAGGGCGCCACCGAACGTTCGATCTTGGAAACGGGCCGCATGCCACCACCGTACGACCCGGCACCGACAGTCGGGGGGTGATCGCCGCACGGCCGGGGCGCGGCGGTCCGGTGTCACCAGTCCTCGGAGCGGTGTCCGCCGCGCGCGGCGGACCGGCGGGAGCCGCGGCCGGCGGGGCGGGCGGTCCAGTTCGCGGGCTCGCCGTAGCCGGGGACGTACCGGGGCGCGGGGACGCCGGGGCGGTACGGGGAGCGGGCGGGGGCGCGCTGCCAGTCGGGGTCGCCCATGACGAGCAGCGGGTCGAACATGACGACGACGGCGGCCAGGATGAGGAAGACGGCGGGGCCGATCAGCATGGGCAGCAGCAGCGAGCCGGCGGTGGCGGCGCTGCCCGCGGCGGGCGCGGCGTGCAGGTGGACGGTGACGGCCGCCATGGCGGTGTAGTGCATGCCGCTGACGGCGACGCCCATGACGAGGCTGGCCCCGAGACTGGCGAGGAAGCCGTGGACGGAGACCGCCGCCCAGAGGGCGGTGGTGGCGGCGACGACGGCGATGACCACGGAGAGGGCGACGGTGAGGGTGTCGTACTCGATCCGTCCGGGCAGCCGCATCCCGGCCATCCCGAGGTAGTGCATGGTGGCCACGCCGAGGCCGGTGATGGTGCCGCCGGTGACGAGGGTGAGCGCCGTGGCGCCCCGGTAGCCGACGATGAAGATGCCGATGCCGACCATGACGACGGCGACGCCGAGGCTGGCGAAGGTGATCGGCCGGTCGTAGTCGATCGGCGCCTGCCGGACCGAGAAGCCCATCATGGCGATGAAGTGCATGGTCCAGATGCCGGTGCCGATGGAGGTGGAGCCGAGCGCGAGCCAGCCGGCCTTGAAGGACTCCTGGTGGCGCAGCGAGCGGGTCGTGCATCTCAGCCCCAGGGCGCCGCCGAGGCAGGCCATGAGGAAGGCCGCCACCGGCGTGACGATCCCGTAGCTGAATCCGTCGACCGTGCCCTGCATGAGCGTGTGCCCTCCCACCCCTGGCGCATGGACGTCCGAAAACAGTCGGTACCGCTGAGTAGTGCTATCGGGGCGAGATTATGGCCCGTCGCGGGTTCGGTGAGCACCTGACCGGGGATTTTCCGGTCGTGAGACCGGAGCGAGACCGGTCCGTGACCTGCGGAGGGGGGAGCGCCGCCGGTTCGCCGCCGATCGGCGGTTCTGGCCGGAGGTCGTCGGTGGCGGCTCCGCGCGGGGCGGGGCTGTCGGTGCCGGGCCGTACGGTGAGGGCATGGAGATCGAGGACGGGGCGCGGGGCGTCACCGCCGAGTGGACGGTGGTGGGGAGCGGGATCGGGCCGCTCTTCCTGGCGGCGACCGGGCGGGGGCTCGTGCAGGTCGGGTTCCACGCGGAGGACGCGCGCCGGGAGCGGATGGCGGCGCGGCTCGCCGGGCAGCTGGGCGCCGTGGCCGTCGAGTGCGCCACGGGGCTGCTGGCGGAGCCGGTGCGGCAGCTGGAGCGGTACTTCGCGGGCGGGCTGCGGGCGTTCGACCTGCCGCTGGACTGGTCGCTGGCGACCGGCTTCAACCGCCAGGTGCTGCGCGAGCTGGCGGCCGGGGTGCCGTACGGGACGGTGGTCGGGTACGGCGAGCTGGCGCGGCGCGTCGGGCAGCCGGCGGCGGCGCAGGCGGTGGGCGCGGCCATGGGCGCCAATCCGCTGCCGGTGGTGGTGCCGTGCCACCGCGTGGTGGAGAGCGCCGGCGGCCTCGGGGGGTTCGGCGGCGGGCTGGAGACGAAGCGGAGACTCCTGGCGCTGGAGGGCGTGCTGCCGGAGCCGCTGTTCTGACCCGGGGGCGTGCTGCCGGAGCCGCTGTACTGACCCGGGGGCGTTCCCCTCGGCCGGAGGGACTGGCACACTCCGGTAGTGACCAAAACGCCCGACACCCCTGACACCGCCGCCGGCGGGATATCCGTCACGCCCGACGCCGTCGCCCTCCCGGAGCTGCGCCGCCGGGTCCAGGCGGTGCTCGTCGTCACCCAGATCCTCGGCGGGCTCGGGATCGCGACCGGTGTGGCGCTCGCCGCCGTCCTCGCCACCGAGGTGAGCGGTACGGACGCGCTGGCCGGGCTCGCCTCGACGGCCACGGTGGCCGGGCCCGCGCTGCTCGCGATGCCGCTGGCGGCGCTGATGGCGCGCCGGGGCCGGCGGGCCGGTCTGGTGCTGGCCTATCTGCTGGGCGCGCTGGGGGCCGCGGTCGCGGTGCTGGGCGCGGTCGTGGGCAGTTTCGCGGTGCTGCTGGCGGGCCTGGTGGGCTTCGGGGCGGGGTCCTCGGCCAATCTGGCGGCCCGGTTCGCCGCCGCCGACCTGGCGGAGCCGGACCGGCGGGCACGGGCCATCTCGACGGTGGTGTGGGCGACGACGATCGGCGCGGTCCTGGGGCCGAACATCGCCGCGCCGGCCGGGCGCAGCGTCTCCGGTCTGGGCATCCCGGTGGCGGCGGGCCCGTTCCTGTGGGCCGCGGTGGTGTTCGTGGTCTCGGCGCTGGTGGTGGCGGTGCTGCTGCGGCCCGACCCGCTGCTGACGGCGCGGGCGCTGGCCGCGGCGGACGAGGGCGCGGCGGCGGACCTGCCGGAGAACCGGTCGCTGCGGGCCGGGCTGCGCGCGGTGGGCGCGTCGCCGCAGGCGCGGATCGCCCTGGTCACGGTGGCCGCCTCGCAGACGGTGATGGTGTCGATCATGTCGATGACGCCGGTGGCCCTCACCCACCACGGGGCCGGGATCGAGCTGATCGGCCTGGTCATCAGCGTGCACATCGCGGGCATGTACGCGTTCTCGCCGGTCATGGGCTGGCTCGCGGACCGGCTGGGCCGTCTGTCGGTGATCGGTCTCGCGGTCGGGCTGCTGGCGCTCGCGGCACTGCTGGCCGGGACGGCGGGGGCGAGCCACACCCGGGTCGCGGTCGGTCTGTTCGTCCTGGGCCTGGGGTGGTCGGCCGGTCTGGTGGCGGGCTCCGCGCTGCTGACGGACTCGGTGCCGCAGGCGGCGCGCGCCGCCGTCCAGGGCCTGTCGGACACGGTGATGAACACGGCGGCGGGCCTCGGCGGCCTGGCGGCCGGTGTGATCGTCTCCCAGGCGGGCTACGGGCCGCTCAACGCGCTCGCGGCCTGTCTGCTGCTGCCGGTGGGCGCCCTGGCCCTGCGGGGCGTGCTCCGCAGGGCCTGAGCCGAGGCCGGTCAGGGCAAGGTGATGTGGTACGCCTTGCGCAGGGTCTCGTGGACGGTCCAGGTGGTCCGGTCGCCCTCGCGCAGGACGCAGGCGTCGCCGGGCCCGATCTCCAGGGTGGCGCCGCCCTCGACGGCGACGGTGGCCCGGCCGCTGACGACGACGAAGAGCTCGTTCGCCTCGGTGTCGGTGACGACGCCGGGGGTGATCTGCCAGATGCCGCGCAGCTGCTTGCCGTCGGCGGACTCCCACAGCACCTTGCCGGTCACCTCGGGGGTGCCGGACACGATCTGGCCGGGGTCGAGCGGCTCGGGCTCGAGCTCGGCGTCGGGGATGTGGACGGCGAAGGAGGGCAGGTCGTGTGTCGTCATGGGCGGTGACTGTAGCGGGGCTCGCACGCGGCCCGGGACACCGGGACTACGGAACGATTCCCTCCGTTCACGGCTCTGACCAGGGACGTTGCTCCCCCGGGCTGCGGACGACGGATTCCGCAGCGGGCTCCCGCCCGCCGCCCGGGCGGGGTGCGCGGCGGAGCGGCACCGCCGGCCAGACGTCCGGGAACCGAATCCGTACCCCACTCGCACCCCCGTGCGAAAGGGGGGTGGCGGGAGCTCGCCAGAGGTGTTTGCGGGGTGCGTGGGCGGCCCAGACATGGACCATGACCACGACCACACTGGTGTCCGAAGAGGTACGGGACGCGCTCCGCGAGGGCCGGCCCGTCGTCGCCCTCGAATCGACGATCATCGCCCACGGCCTGCCGCGCCCGCGGAACCTGGCGGTGGCCGTGGAGCTGGAGGAGTCGGTACGGGACCGGGGCGCCGTGCCCGCCACCATCGCCGTGCTCGACGGGGTCGCCCGGATCGGCCTCGACCGGGCAGGGCTGACCCGGATCGCGGAGGACCCGTCGGTGCGCAAGCTCGGCCACCGGGACCTCGCGCCCGCGCTCGCCACCGGCGCCACCGGGGCGACCACCGTCTCGGCGACGGCCCGGCTCGCGGACGCGGCGGGCATACGGGTCTTCGCCACCGGCGGGCTCGGCGGCGTGCACCGCGAGTGGCGCGAGACCCAGGACGAGTCCGCCGACCTGCGGCTGCTCGCCGAGGTGGGCGTCACCGTGGTGTGCGCGGGCGTGAAGTCGATCCTCGACGTGCCGGCGACGCTCCAGCGCCTGGAGACCCTGGGCGTCACCGTCGCCGGGTACGGCACGGAGACCTTCCCCGGCTTCTACCTCTCCTCCTCCGGGGAGCCGGTCGACTGGACGCTGCGCAGCCCGGCGGAGGTCGCCGCCGTCATACGGGCGCGGGAGGCGCTGGGCCGGCCCTGGTCGGCGCTGATCGTGGCCAACCCGGTGCCGGAGTCGGAGCAGCTGGACCCGGCACTGCACGACCGGGTGCTCGCGCAGGGACTCGCCGCGCTGAAGGAGAAGGGCATCACCGGGCAGGCGGTGACGCCGTTCCTGCTGGAGTACCTGACCACCCACACGGACGGCGCGTCCCTGGAGGCCAACCTGGCGGCGGTGCGGGGCAATGTGCGGCTCGCGGCGGAGATCGCGGGGGCGTACGCCGCGGGCGAGCGGTGACGGACGCCGGGGAGCGGCGGCGGGACGGGGCGCTGCTGGTCGTCGGGGACGTCGTCACGGACGTGGTGGCCCGGCACCGGACCCCGCTCGCGCCGGCGACGGACACGGCGGCCTCGATCCACACCCTGCCGGGCGGAGCGGGGGCCAACGCCGCCTGCTGGGCGGCGCGTTCGGGGCTCCGGGAGGTACGGCTCCTCGGCCGGGTCGGCGGCGACGCGGCCGCCTGGCACGAGCGGGCGCTGGTCGCGGCCGGTGTCCGCCCGCTGCTGATACCCGACCCGGAGGCGCCCACGGCGACCGTGATCGCCCTGGTCGACGAGGCCGCCGAGCGGACCTTCCTGACGGACAGCGGCGCCGTGCTCCGCCTCTGCCCCGCCGACTGGTCCCCCGGACTCCTCGACGGCGTGGCGGCGGTCCACCTCTCCGGCTACCTCTTCTTCGCCCCGTCGAGCCGGGCGGCGGCGCTCCTCGCCCTGCGGGACGCCCGGGCGGCCGGGCGACCGGTGAGCGTGGACCCGGCCTCGGCCGGCTTCCTGGCGGAGCTGGGCCCGGAGCGGTTCCTCGCGGCCGTGGCGGACGCCTCCGTGCTGCTGCCCAACGCCGACGAGGCCCGGCTGCTCACCGGCGCGGCGGACGCGGAGACGGCGGCGCGGCGGCTGAGCCGCCGGGTGCCGCTGGTCGTGGTGACGCTGGGCGCGGCCGGCGCGCTGGTCGCCGAGGCCGGGGCGGTCACGGCGCGGGTGGCGGCCCCGCCCGTGCCACCGGAGCGGAGGGTGGACTCGACGGGCGCGGGCGACGCGTTCACCGGCGCGTTCCTCGCCGCGCGGCTCGCGGGCGCCGATCCGGCGGAGGCGGCCCGGGCGGGGTGCGCGGCCGGCGCCGAGGCCGTCACGCTCGTCGGCGGCCGGCCGCCGTCAGTCTGAGCCCAGCGCGCCGAGCCCGGTCCACGCCGGGTGCCGCGGGTCGTCGGCCCGGACGACGACGTCGGCGGTCCCCACCGGGTCGGCCTCCGTCTCGTACCGGACGAACGCGGGCAGCGTCCAGGACTCCTCGGCGCGCCGGGCGAGAGCGGCGGGCGACAGCCGCAGATGGACGCTCAGGTCGAACGGGAACCAGTGGCCGAGGAGGAAGGGGCCGTGCAGCAGCAGGACACCGCCGGGCGGCAGCGTCACATAGGGGCTGCGGGTCGCCCGGTCCTTCACCGGGTCCCACAGGTCGGGCAGGATCCGCCCGTCGCCGCCGGGCTCCAGCGGGGTGAAGACCTCCCGCCACAGGGCGCCGGTGTCGGTCCAGCCCTCGTAGTACGCGTCGGGGTCCCGCCTGCCGTGCTCGAACCGCAGCGACGCGGGCCGCAGGAACCCCCCGGTCCCCACGACGCACACCGGACGCCCGCGGTCCCGCAGCTGCTCCGCGAGCAGCCCGGCCAGCTCCTCGCCGCCCGCGGCGGGGGCGCCGTCCACGGCGACCTTCAGCCGCTCGCCGCCGTCGCCGGGCGCGAGCCGGTCCACGTGCCGCGCCAGCCGCCCGGCCATCCGGCCCCAGGTGATCGCCTCGTATCGCATCCGCCCCATTCTGCCCCGCGCCCGCTCCGGCTTGACCTTGACACCGGCGTCAACGTTCCAGCATCGGCTCTATGGACACCGCAGCCACCACAGCCACCACCGCCGCCCCTGCCACGACCGCCACTGCCCCGGCCTCCCCCGCCGCCGGCTCCCCCAGGGTCGTGCTCGTCACCGGTGCCGGTACCGGCATCGGCCGGGCCACCGCGCGCGCCTTCGCACGGCAGGGCGCGACCGTCGTCGCCGTGGGCCGCAGGCCCGGGCCGCTGCGGGAGACCGCCGCCGAGGCCCCCGCCGCCATCCACCCGCACCCCGCCGACATCACCGCCGACGGCGTGCCCGCGGACCTGATCCGGAGCGTCCTCGACCGCCACGGCCGCCTCGACGTCCTCGTCAACAACGCGGCCGTCGCGGGCGGCGGCCCGCTCGGCACCCTCGACCAGGCCGTGATCGGCCCGCTCCTGGAGACGAACCTGGTCGCGCCCGTGCTGCTCACCCAGGCCGCCGTCCCCGCGCTCCGCGCCTCCCGGGGCGTGATCGTCAACGTGACGACGACGATCGGACAGCGCGGCTGGCCCGCCAGTTCCGTCTATCCCGCGACCAAGAGCGCGCTGGAGACGCTCACCCGCTGCTGGGCGGTGGAGCTCGCACCCGCCGGCATCCGGGTGGCGGCGGTCGCCCCCGGCGCCGTGGACACCCCGATCGCCGACCACATGGGCCTGACGCCGGAGCAGCGGCGGCAGACCCGGGAGTGGCAGCGGGCCCACACCCCGCTCGGACGGATCGGCCGGCCCGAGGAGATCGCCTGGGCGGTCACCGCGCTCGCCGCGCCCGAGGCCGCCTTCGTCACGGGGGCCGTCCTCGCCGTCGACGGGGGCGCGCTGGTGGCGTGATACGACTGGCGGGTGCGCATCGGTGAACTGGCCCGCAGGACGGGCATGTCGGCGCGGTCGCTGCGCCACTACGAACAGGCGGGCCTCCTCTCCTCGACCCGCGCGGCCAACGGCTACCGCGTCTACGAGGAGGGCGCGGTGGTCCGCGTCGCCAACATCCGCTACCTCCTCGACGCCGGGCTCACCCTCGACGACATCGCGGCCTTCCGCTCGTGTCTCGACGGTGACCTGCCGTCGGTGCCGCCCTCCGCCGCCGGCCTGGAGATCGCCCGGGAGCGGCTCGCGGTGCTCGACGCGCGGATCGCGGCGCAGACGGCGGCCCGCGACCGGCTGGCGGCGGCGCTCGCGGAACGGGCGCCCCGTGACGCGATCGCCCCCGGAATGCCATGATCTGACGGTCCGAAGGATCTTCGGACGGTCGGAACGTCTAGGGGGAGGACCACCGGTCATGGACGTAGCGCTGATAGCGGTGGCGGGCACGCTTCTCGGCGTGATCGCCACCCACTGGTTCCAAGGACGGATGACCCTGCGCACGGCGGCACTCGCCCGGAACGAACAACTCCGCCAGGAGCGGATCGCCACCTACAGCGCGTTCGCCGGCGCCGTCGTCGAATACCGCCACAGCCAGAACGACCGCTGGTTCCGGGCCGTCGAGGAGCCCGGCTCCGAGGAGGCCGAGGAGTCCCGGCACGCCTCCTACCGGCAGCGGACCGCCGCCCGCCAGGCCCTCTTCCGCGTCCAGCTGATCTGCGACGACACCGAACTCCGGCGGCTCGCCGAGGCCGCCTTCGAGCAGACCCACTGCATGCACGAGGCCATCGGCACCGCCGAACGGGCCCGCCGCTCCGACGAGGCCAAGGAGGCCCTGTCCCGGTTCATCTCGGCCGCCGCGCCCGGACTGCGCTGAGGACGGCGGCCGTGGACCTCGTCGCCCCCGTCGTCGTCGAGCCGCTGCGCCGCCGCCGCTGCTCGGAGTGCCGGCAGGGACCGCTGGAGCGGATGATCGTCGAGTACGGCCGGCCGGTCTGCCTGGACTGCGCCGACCTGGGGCACCTGGTCTTCCTGCGCCGGGGCGACACCGCGCTCACCCGGCGCGCCCGGGAGCGCAGCACCCTGTGGGCGGTGGTGGTGCGGCACAACCGGCGGCGCACCCGGTACGAGCGGCAGGGGCTGCTCGTCGAGGAGGCGGCGCTCGCGGAGGCGGAGGCGGCCTGCCTCGCCGACGCGGACGCCCGGGCCCGTCGCCGCGCCCGGGACGCGGAGCGGCGGGCGGTGCGGGACTCCGGGATCACCGAGGCCCTGCGGGCCGAGATCCTGCGGCTCTTCCCGGCGATGCCGCCGGAGCGGGCGGCCGAGATCGCCGGCCACGCGTCGGCGAAGGGCAGCGGCCGGGTGGGCCGGACGGCCGCCGGACGGGCCCTCGACCCGGGCGCGGTGACGGCCGCGGTCCGCGCCTCGGTACGGCACCTGGACACGCCGTACGACACGCTGCTGATGAGCGGCGTCCCCCGCCACCGGGCCCGTACGACGGTCGGCCCGGCCATCGAGACGGTGCTCCGGTCGTGGCGGGCGCCCCGGTCGCCGGGACCCGGGCACGCGGGCGCGCCCGGCGTGCCGGACGCGGCGGGCACGACGGGCGCGGAGGGAACGCCGGGCCGGGCGGACCGCTGACGGCTCGGACGCCAGCGGGGCCGGTCCCGGCGGGGGAGGTCCGGGTCAGACCTGGTCGGCCGCGCGGCGGGCGCGGCGGTACATCAGCGCGCCGCCGAGAAGGAGCGCGGCGCTGCCCGCGGCGGCGTAGCCGACGCTCTCGCTGCCGGTGGCGGCGAGCGACGAGACGTCGGCCTCGCCCTGCGGGGCGGGGGCCGGGACCGGAACGGGCGCCGGGGCGGGAGCCTCCGGCTTCTCCTGCTCGGCGACCGGCTTCGGCGGCACGTTGCGCACCGGGGTCTGCGGGCGCGGGGTCGGGACCTCGACCTGCGGCTCCTCGGGGGTGCCCGGGTTGTTGACCCCGGTGTTCCCCACGGCCGGGTTGCCGATGCCCACCACGTTGACCGAGTTGCCGACGACGTTGACCGGGATGTCGATCGGGAGCTGGATCCCGTTCCCGGACAGCACGCCCGGGGAGCCCTCGGCGTGGCTCTCGGCGGTGGCGCCACCGCCGTTGCTCCCGCCGCCGTCGACCGCGCCGCCGCGGGTGTCGGCCTGCTCGCCGCCGCGCGGGGTCGCGGCCTCGTCCTTGTGGGTGCGGCCGGGGCCCGCGTCGCGGGAGTCCCCGGCCGGGGCCGAGGTGTTGGCGCACGTGTTGCCCGCGGCCGGGTTGAGCAGCCCGACCACGTTGACCGTGTTCCCGCAGAGGTTGACCGGTACGTGGACCGGCAGCTGGATCGTGTTGCCGGAGCCGACTCCCGGCGAGCCGACCGCGGCACCCTCGGCGCCCGAGTCCGCGTGGGCGGCGCCCGCCGACAGCGCGAGCGCACCACCTGTGACCAACAGTGTGGCCAGACCACTTCGGCGCATCTGCCTCATGGCTTCCTGCCTTCCGGAGTTGCACGGGCGAGTGCCCGTACCGGAATAAACGCCACGAACGCGTCTGCCGGATCCGGCCGTCGGCGGGTTTCACCCGTTCGAGGGAGGCACCGTTCGAGTGGTGACCCCTGCGTCCGCTAGCGGCCCAGGAGTTCGGTGAGGGCTCCGACCGGGTCGGCGTCGGGCACGCCGCGCGGCCACCAGTCCTCGCGCCCGCGGTCCGATTCGTACGGGTACCACAAGCCGTCCTTGCCGAGCCGGAGTTGCAGCGCGTCGGTGGAGAGGCGGTTGCGCCAGGGGCGGAACGCAGGGAAGTCGGCGGCGAGGAGCGCGGGTCTCGCCCGGTCGAACGGGCCGGCGGGCGGGTCCCAGGGCTCCTCCAGGACCGCGAGCCCCGCCGCGCCGCCCTGGCGCCAGGCGGCGACGGCGCGGGCGAGGTCGGTCGGCGTCCGGTCGAGCGCGTCGGCGAGGTCCCGGTAGAGCGCGCGGGTGGAGGCGGTGAGCCCGGAGCCGGGGTGGGCGGCGGCCAGCCGGACGGCGTCCTGCCACGGCGTGAGGTCGGCGACCGGGTCGTGCCCGGTGGCGAGGAACGCGTGGGCGCGGGCGGCGGCCTCCCCGGCGAGCAGGTCGAGCGCGAGCGGGTCCGGGGCGTGCGGGTCCGGCGGGAAGACGGCGGGGCGGCCCGGCCGGTCCGGGAGCGGCAGCGGCGGGGGCAGCGGCAGCACCGGACCGGGGGCGGCCAGCACGTCCCGCGCGGGTACGGCGGGCAGGGCCGGCGCGGTGGGCGCGGACTCGGCGGCGGACCGGACCGCGTTGCGCCGGGAGAGCTCGGCGAGCAGCTCGCCCTCGCCGCGGCCCCGCATCAGGAAGAGGACGAACGGGTCCTCGTCGAGGAGCCGGGCGGCCTGGTAGCAGAGGGCGGCGGCGTGCTTGCAGGGGAAGCCGTCGTCGGGGCACGAGCAGTCGGGCAGCAGGTCGCCGGGGGCGGGCAGCAGCCCCTCGACGGCCTCCAGGGCGTGCGGGACCTCCTTGTCGAGGAGGGCGGCCATGTGCTCGGGCCGGGCGGCGGCCTCGTCGAGGAACAGCTCCCAGCCGTCGTCGCCGAGGGTCCGCATCCGGATCTCGGTGCGGTACGGCCGGATCCGGCTGCCGTGCACATAGGCGACGACCCGGCCCGGGGTTACGGTGATGGCGTCGACGTGGCCGCGCTCCGCGTAGGCCCGGCCGCGGCCGAGGCGGGCCTGGTCGAGCGCGGTGCGCTCCAGGGCGGCCACCCAGGCGTTGCCCCACCAGGTGGCGGCGAAGCGCCCGTCGGAGGCTTCGCGGGGCGGGACGGCCGGGAAGGTGCGGCGGCGGTCGTCATGGCGCGGGCCGGCCGGGCGGGCGGGGCGGGCGGCCCGGGACGCGGGGCGGTTCACGCGGACCTCCTCAGGGAGACCAGGTCGGCCAGTTCGCGGTCGGTGAGTTCGGTGAAGGCGGCCTCGCCGGAGCCCAGGACGGCCTCCGCCAGGGCCCGCTTGCCGCGGAGCAGTTCGGCGATGCGGTCCTCGACCGTGCCCTCGGTGACGAGCCGGTGGACCTGCACGGGCTGGGTCTGGCCGATGCGGTACGCGCGGTCGGTGGCCTGGTCCTCGACCGCCGGGTTCCACCAGCGGTCGTAGTGGACGACGTGGCCGGCGCGGGTGAGGTTGAGCCCGGTGCCGGCGGCCTTGAGGGAGAGCAGGAAGACCGGCACCTCGCCGGCCTGGAAGCGGTCGACCATCCGCTCCCGCTCGGCCACGGGCGTGCCGCCGTGCAGGAGCTGGCTGGTGACGCCCCGCGCGGCGAGGTGGTCGGCGAGGAGCCGCGCCATCGTCACGTACTGGGTGAAGACGAGCACGGAGCCGCCCTCGGCGAGGATGGTGTCGAGGAGTTCGTCGAGGAGGGCGAGCTTGCCGGAGCGGCCGGCGAGACGGGCGGTGCCGGCGCCGCGCGGGGCGTCCTCCTTGAGGTACTGGGCGGGGTGGTTGCAGATCTGCTTGAGCGAGGTCAGCAGCTTCATCACCAGGCCGCGCCGGGCCATTCCCTCGGCGGCCTCGATCTGGCCCAGGGTCTCGCGGACCACCGCCTCGTACAGCGACGCCTGTTCGCGGGTGAGCGGCACCGGGTGGTCGGACTCTGTCTTCGGCGGCAGTTCGGGGACGATGCCGGGGTCGGACTTGCGGCGGCGCAGCAGGAAGGGGCGGACGAGCCGGGCGAGCCGCTCCACCGCCTCCTCGTTCTCCAGCTCCTCGCGGTTCTCGGCGGCGCGGGCGTGGCGGGAGCGGAACGCCTTGAGCGGGCCGAGGAGTCCAGGGGTGGTCCAGTCGAGGATGGCCCACAGCTCGGAGAGGTTGTTCTCCACCGGCGTGCCGGTGAGGGCCACGCGGGCGGGCGCGGGCAGGGTGCGGAGTGCTTTGGCGGTCGCCGAGAACGGGTTCTTCACGTGCTGGGCCTCGTCGGCGACGATCATCCCCCAGGACCGCTCGGCGAGCCGGTCGGCGCGGGTGCGCAGGGTGCCGTAGGTGGTGAGCACGATCCCGCCGTCGAGGTCGCCGAGGTCGCGGGCGGCGCCGTGGAAGCGGCGGACGGGCACCCCGGGGGCGAACCGGGCCGCCTCCCGCTGCCAGTTGCCGAGGAGGGACGCGGGGCAGACGACGAGGGTGGGCTCGCGGCGGGCCCGGCGGAGGTGGAGGGCGAGGACGGTGACGGTCTTCCCGAGGCCCATGTCGTCGGCGAGGCAGCCGCCGAGACCGAGGGAGGTCATCAGGTCGAGCCAGGCGAGGCCGCGGAGCTGGTAGTCCCGCAGGGTGGCGGTGAGACCGGCGGGCGGCTCGGCGGCCTCGGGACCGGCCAGCAGCCGGTCGCGGAGGTCCGCGAGCGCGCCGACGGGCACGGCGGGCACGGTCTCGCCGTCCACCTCGGCGCTGCCGGTGAGGGCGGCGGCGAGGGCGTCGACCGGTTCCAGCAGGCCCAGTTCGCGCTTGCGGGCCTTGCGGACGAGGTCGGGGTCGACGACGACCCAGCGGTCGCGGAGCCGGACGACGGGACGGTGGGCCTCGGCGAGGAGGTCCATCTCGCGCGGGGTGAGCGGATCGCCGTCGAGGGCGAGCTGCCAGTCGAAGCGGAGCAGCTCCGTGCTGTCGAAGAAGCTGGTGCCGTCGGTGGCGGAGCCGGGCGCGGACCGGGCGGGGCGGACGACGGCGGAGGCGCTGAGCGAGCGGGCCAGGTCGCGCGGCCAGTGCAGGGCGACCCCCGCGTCGGCGAGCCGGGCCGCGGCGGGGCCCAGCAGCTCGTACAGCTCGGCCTCGGAGAGGGAGAGGACGTCGGGCGCGTCCCGCTCCAGGAGGCGGCCGAGCGGCGGCCAGATCCGGGCGGCGCGGCGCACGGCGAGGAGGGCGTCGATGCGGGCGCGGGGGCCGAAGTGCTCGCCCTCCCCCGCCCACAGGGCGGAGGCGTCGATGACGAGGGTCGGGTCGGCGAGGCTGTGCACCTGGAGGATCGCGGCGGCGGCCTGCCGCTCGGGACCGCCCTCGGCCTCGTCGGCGGCGTCGAAGAGCTCCGCCGCGGACAGGTCGAGGCGGAGCGAGATCCGCACCCCGGCGTCCATGCCGGCGGCGGCCTCCGCGGCCCAGGCCCGCGCCCCGGGCAGGTGCTGCGGCGCGGTGGCGGCGAAGGGGGCCCCGACGGCGTGCACGGCGGCGGGCGTACGGGGCAGGGTGTCGGCGACCGCGTCCAGGAAGGCCCGCACAAGCGCCTCCGGCTCGGGCAGCCCGAGCGGGCCCGGGCCGGCGACGGGCACGGCGTGCGCCTCGTACGGCATCGCGGCGGCGACGGCCCGCAGGTGGGCGATGTCCTCGGCGTCGAGCGGTCCGGCCCGCCAGGCGTCCAGGTCGTCGGCGGTGAGCCCGGGCAGCAGCCGGCCCCGGGCGACGAGGTGGAGGGCGAGCAGGGCGGCGGCGCCCCAGCAGGCGGTGGCGGGGTGGGCGGCCGGGCTGTGCCGGGCGGTGACGAGCAGCGGCAGGGCGGCGGCCACCGGCAGGGTCACGGCGGGGACCTCCCGGCCGCGGGCGCCGCTGCCGTGCCGGCGGGCGACCGTGAGGCGGGCGGGCTCCGCCCCGGCGAGACCACCCGGCTCGGGGAGAGCGGTGCCGTCCGGGGACCACAGGGCGATCCGGCCGTCGCGGGGCAGCGCGGCGGGCAGGAAGACGGCCGCACACGCCGTCCAGCGCTCCGTCATGGTGCCGCCCTCCCTTCGTCCGGGGTCGCTCCGCGCCGGCACGACGCTTCCGTGCCGGTGAGAACGACCTTACGGGCGGGGTCTGACAACGGGCCCGGGGCGCGCCTCCCCCGACCGGCCCAACAGCGGATGACAGCGACCGCCGGGGGCGGGAGGGTGGCGTCGACCAGGTCTTTTCCGCCGCTGGGGCTGCCGCCGACCGCCTCGCTCGCCCGACCGAAGGGGATCCGCCATGTCCGTTCGCCGGCGTCTCACGACCGCCACCGGGGCCGTGCTGCTCACGCTCACGGTCGCGGGCTGCTCCGGCCTCGGCCGCACCGCCGTCGGCCCCGTCACCTACGAGACCCGCGGGGAGAAGGTGGTGCGGGTGATGAGCCCGCCGGTGAGGGGCTGCCACCGGATGCCGCTGGGGGCGACGCGGGTCGAGAACGGCACGCTGGTGGACCTGGTCCTGTACCGGACCCCGCACTGCCGGGGCGAGGAGACGATCTATCTGCCGACGAACAGCGCCGACTCGATCGCGCCGGGCAGCCTGCCCTGGCGCAGTTACTCCCTCGTGCACTGACCCGGCCCCGGCGTCCCGCCCCGCCGCTGCCGCTCCCGCCGCCGTTCGGTTCGCCTCCTGGCGGGTAGGCGCCGGAGGGGTCCACAGGGATCGGACGGAAGAGGGCGCCGTCATGCGTACCGGTAGCGAGCCGGCCACCGCGCGCAGCACGCTGCGGCTGCGGTTCTGGCTGAGTGCCTGGGGGATGGTGTGGGCGGTCTTCGGCACGATGGTGTTCGCGCTGGTCGGCCGTCCCGGCTGGGCGGCGGCCTGCGGGGCGCTGTTCCTGGTGGTCGCGGTCGACATGTCGATGGTTCTGCGCCATCTGCGGCAGGGCCCGCACTGGCAGCCGGGCCGGGACGTCCCGCCGTACGAGCCGGACCGCGGCGGACGGGGCCGCTGACTGGCGGCCCCGGTGGTCAGTCCTCGGCGCCGAAGCCGGCCGCGCGGACGTACTCGGGCCGCGGGTCGAGCGCGGCGGCCAGGCGGAAGTGCCGGGTGGCCCGGTCCTCCTGTCCGGAGCGCTGCAGCGTGCGGGCCAGGGCGAAGTGCGCGAACGCGTTGTCCGGCTCGCGCTCCAGCACCAGCTCGAACTCCAGCTGCGCGGGTCTCAGCTGGGCCGCGGCAAAGAAGGCCCGGGCCCTCAGGAGGCGGGCGGCGGTGTTCTCCGGGTGCTCGGCGATGACCGAGTCCAGCAGCTTCACGGCACCCCGCGGGTCCCGCGCCGCCAGCAGCTGTTCCGCGGCACGGAAGTCGATGACGTGCGTCTCCGGATTTCTCTCGGCCATGAACTGCATCCTTCCCATCTTCCGGCCCGGGAACACCGGAAGCGGTGGTCCCGGGCGCTACGCGGTCCCGCCCGCCCGGCGCGCCAGCTCGTCCCACACCTTCCGGACCTGCGGTTCCAGGGCGTCGAGCGGGCCGTCGTTGTCGATCACGAGGTCCGCGATCGCGAGCCGGTCCGCACGGCCGGCCTGGGCGCTCATGCGGGCCCTGGCCTCGTCCTCGGTCATGCCCCGGAGCCGTACGAGCCGGTCGAGCTGGGTCTCGGGCGAGGCGTCCACCACGACGACGAGGTCGTAGAGCGGCGCGAGGCCGTTCTCGGTGAGGAGCGGTACGTCGTGGACGACCACGTCCCCGGGGGCCGCCGCGCTCTCCAGTTCGGCCGACCGGGCCCCGACGAGGGGGTGCACGATCGCGTTGAGCGCGGCCAGCCGCTCCGCGTCGGCGAAGACGAGGGAGCCGAGCTTGGGCCGGTCCAGGGTGCCCTCCTCGGTGAGGACACCGTCCCCGAAGGCCGCCACGACGGCGGCGAGCCCCGGCGTTCCGGGTTCGACGACCTCACGGGCGATCCGGTCCGCGTCGATCAGCACGGCCCCGTACGAGACGAGAAGCCGCGACACCTCACTCTTGCCGGCGCCGATTCCGCCGGTCAGGCCCACCTTCAGCATGGGCGGCAGCTTAGGCCCTGGCCGCGCGGGGCTAGGCGTCGCCCTCGCGTTCGGCGAGGAAGCGCTCGAACTCGCGGCCCAGCTCGTCGGCGGAGGGCAGGTCGACGGGTTCGGCCACGAGGCTGCCGCGGGTCTCGGCGCCGGCCATCGCGTCGTACTGGTGCTCGAGGCCCTGGACCAGGGCGACCAGCTCCTCGTCGCCCGCGCCGATCTGGCGCTCGATCTCGGTCTGGGTGCGGCGGGCCTCGGTGCGCAGTGCGTGGGCGACGCCGGGGAGGACGAGCCCGGTGGCGGCGGTGACGGCCTCCAGGGCGGTGAGCGCCGCGTCCGGGTACGGGGAGCGGGCCACGTAGTGGGGGACGTGGGCGGCGACGCCGAGCGTGTCGAAGCCGGCTTCGGTGAGCCGGTACTCGATGAGGGATTCGGCGCTGCCGGGCACCTGGGCCTCGTCGAAGGGGCTGCGGTGGCCGGGCATGAGGTCGGTGCGGTTCCCGTGCGGGGTGAGGCCGACGGGCCGGGTGTGCGGGACGCCCATGGGAATGCCGTGGAAGTTGACGGCGAGCCGGACGCCGAGCCGTTCGGTGATCTGGGCGACGGCGGCGGCGAAGCGCTCCCACTCGACGTCCGGCTCGGGGCCGGAGAGGACGAGGAAGGGGGCGCCGGTGGCGTCCTGGACGAGGCGGACCTCGATGGCCGGCGTCTCGTACGCGGTCCAGCGGTCGCGCCGGAAGGTCAGCAGGGGGCGGCGGGCGCGGTAGTCGACCAGCCGGTCGTGGTCGAAGCGGGCGACCACCTGGTTCGGCAGGGTGTCGAGGACGTTCTCGACGATCTGCTCGCCGGTCTCTCCGGCGTCGATGTAGCCGTCGAAGTGGTACAGCATGACCAGTCCGGTCGACTCCTGCGCCAGGGCCAGATCGACCACGGCCAGGCCCTTGGCGTCCCACTCGTACAAATCCTGGGGATCAAGCACGGTTACCGCTCCTCCTCGCGTCTTCGGGGAGAACGCCCCCGGGGGGCAAGGTCATTCCCGGCGGCGGGCGGTTCCTGGGCCGGAAACGCGACCGGGGCCCGCTCCCCCGGAAGGGAGCGGGCCCCGGTGTGCTACTGGCGGCTAGTGCCGCTCAGCGGTGCGAGCTGTTCAGCTCTGGCCGCCGGCGAGCTTCTCGCGCAGGGCGGCGAGGGCCTCGTCCGACGCCAGGGCGCCGGCGCTGTCGTCCGACTCCGAGGAGTAGGAGCCACCGGACACGCCCGCCGAGGCACCGGCCGGAGCGGCGGCGCCACCCTCGGCAGCGGCGGCCTCGTCGGCCTCGCGGGACTTGATGACCTGGGCCTGGTGCTGCTCGAAGCGCGCCTGCGCCTCGGCGTACTGGGCCTCCCACGCCTCGCGCTGGGTCTCGTAGCCCTCGAGCCAGTCGTTGGTCTCGGGGTCGAAGCCCTCGGGGTAGATGTAGTTGCCCTGGTCGTCGTAGGACGCGGCCATGCCGTACAGGGTCGGGTCGAACTCGACCGACGCCGGGTCGGCACCGAAGGACTCGTTGGCCTGCTTCAGGGACAGCGAGATCCGGCGACGCTCGAGGTCGATGTCGATGACCTTGACGAAGATCTCGTCGTTGACCTGGACGACCTGCTCCGGGATCTCCACGTGGCGCTCGGCCAGCTCGGAGATGTGGACCAGGCCCTCGATGCCCTCGTCGACGCGGACGAACGCACCGAACGGAACCAGCTTGGTGACCTTGCCGGGGACGACCTGGCCGATCTGGTGGGTGCGGGCGAACTGCTGCCACGGGTCCTCCTGCGTCGCCTTCAGCGACAGGGAGACACGCTCGCGGTCCATGTCCACGTCGAGAACCTCGACGGTGACCTCCTGGCCGACCTCGACGACCTCGGACGGGTGGTCGATGTGCTTCCAGGACAGCTCGGAGACGTGGACGAGACCGTCGACGCCGCCCAGGTCCACGAAGGCACCGAAGTTGACGATCGAGGACACGACGCCGGAGCGGACCTGACCCTTCTGGAGGGTCGTGAGGAAGGTCTGGCGGACCTCGGACTGGGTCTGCTCCAGCCAGGCGCGGCGGGACAGGACCACGTTGTTGCGGTTCTTGTCCAGCTCGATGATCTTCGCCTCGAGCTCCTTGCCCACGTAGGGCTGGAGGTCGCGGACACGACGCATCTCGACCAGGGAGGCCGGGAGGAAGCCGCGGAGGCCGATGTCGAGGATGAGACCACCCTTGACGACCTCGATGACGGTACCGGTGACGATGCCGTCCTCTTCCTTGATCTTCTCGATGGTGCCCCAGGCACGCTCGTACTGGGCGCGCTTCTTCGAGAGGATCAGGCGGCCTTCCTTGTCCTCCTTCTGGAGAACAAGGGCCTCGATCTCGTCGCCGACCTTGACGACCTCGTTGGGGTCGACGTCGTGCTTGATCGAGAGCTCGCGGCTCGGGATGACACCTTCGGTCTTGTAACCGATGTCGAGCAGGACCTCGTCCCGGTCGACCTTCACGATGACGCCGTCGACGATGTCGCCGTCGTTGAAGTACTTGATCGTCTCGTCGATCGCGGCGAGGAAGGCTTCCTCGTTACCGATGTCGTTGACCGCAACCTGCGGGGTGGTGGCGGTGGTCTCGGTGCTGCTCGTCATGTGGGAAAGGGCTCCGGTTACGGACAGAAAGTCGTAGGTACTGCTACGCCGAGAGCCCGTATCGCACTGAAGAAGCCGGACAGCTGATGAAGCGCCTTCCGACGGGTCGGGGGCGCCTCGTAAACCGAGGGGACTGCAACAGGTGCGAGCGCGGCCTGCTCCGTCTGAGGCGCGCAGGCCCGCAGCGCAACCTTTAGCATACGGGGGCGGCCGGACAGGGTCAATGCGCGAAGCGCGCACCCGGGACAGAACCGCGCAAACCCGGCACAACTCATGCCGGTTCGGGTCGGCCGTGTCCATCCGCGCCTCATCGGCGGGGTCCGCCGGAGGGCGGCACTGAGCGCAAACTACATCGACGGGCGAGATGAACCAAGAGTACGCACACGAAGTCCCCTTCTCCTCGGGCGAGGAGGAGGCGGAGGCGACCCGGCGTGACGCGGGGGACGCGGAGAGCAGCCGGGCGAGCCGCGGCTGGTGGGACCGGAACGCCGACGAGTACCAGACGGAGCACGGCGCCTTCCTCGGCGACGACCGGTTCGTGTGGGGTCCGGAGGGGCTGGACGAGGCCGAGGCCGGACTGCTCGGGCCGGCGGAGGGGCTGAAGGGGCTCGACGTCCTGGAGATCGGCGCGGGCGCGGCGCAGTGCTCGCGGTGGCTGGCGGCGCGGGGCGCACGGCCGGTGGCGCTCGACCTGTCGCACCGGCAGCTCCAGCACGCCCTGCGGATCGGCGGGGAGGTGCCGCTGGTGGAGGCGGACGCGGGGGCGCTGCCGTTCCGCGACGGCTCGTTCGACCTGGCGTGCTCGGCGTACGGGGCGGTGCCGTTCGTGGCCGATCCGGTGCGGGTGTTCCGCGAGGTGTGGCGGGTGCTGCGGCCGGGCGGCCGGTGGGTGTTCTCGGTGACGCACCCGATCCGCTGGGCGTTCCCGGACGAGCCGGGGCCGGAGGGCCTGTCGGTCGCCGCCTCCTATTTCGACCGCACGCCGTACGTCGAGCAGGACGAGTCGGGGCGGGCGGTGTACGTGGAGCACCACCGGACGCTCGGGGACCGGGTGCGGGACGTGGTGGCCGGGGGCTTCCGGCTGGTGGACCTGGTCGAGCCGGAGTGGCCGGCGTGGAACAGCCAGGAGTGGGGAGGCTGGTCGCCGCTGCGGGGGAATCTGATCCCGGGCACGGCGATCTTCGTGTGCGAGCGCGAGGACGGGCGCTGACGGGGCCTACAGAGCAGAGAGAAGTCTGACTGTCCTACTTATGGGCGGGCCTGTGGATAACGCGGCCCGCCTTTTCTTCGTCGCGTACGAGACTGAGTGCGTGATCCGACACGACGTACTCGATCTGCTTCCCGTCCGCCATGCCGTTCCCGAGCTGCTGGCCGCGCTCGACGAGCGCGGCACGGCGGTGCTGCACGCGCCGCCCGGCACCGGCAAGACCACGCTGGTGCCGCTCGCGCTCGCGGGGCTCATAGGGGACGGGCCGGAGCGGCGGGTGCTGGTGGCCGAGCCGCGCCGGATGGCGGTGCGGGCGGCGGCCTCGCGGATGGCGTGGCTGCTGGGCGAGGAGGTCGGCGGGGCGGTCGGCTTCTCCGTGCGCGGCGAGCGGCGGGCCGGGCCGGCGACCCGGGTCGAGGTGGTGACGACGGGCGTCCTCCTCCAGCGGCTCCAGCGGGACCCCGAGCTCGCGGGGGTGGACGTGGTGCTGCTCGACGAGTGCCACGAGCGGCATCTGGACGCGGACACGGCGCTGGCGTTCCTGGTGGACGTACGGGCCGCGCTGCGGCCGGAGCTGGGGCTCGTCGCGGCCTCGGCGACCAGCGACGCGGAGGCGTGGGCGCGGCTGCTGACCTCCCAGGAGGGCGGCGGGCCGGCGCCGGTGGTGCGCAGCGAGGGCGAGGGGCACGGGTTCGCGGTGCGTCACGTGCCGCCGCCCGCGGGGATCCGGCCGGCGCACGGCACCTGGGTGGACCCGGCGCTGCTGCGGCACGTGGCGGCGACGGTGCGGGAGGCGCTGGCGCGGCACGAGGGCGACGTCCTGTGTTTCCTGCCCGGCACCGGGGAGATCGCGCGGACGGCGGGGCTGCTGGAGGGGATGGACGCGGAGGTGCTGCAGCTGCACGGGCGGGCTCCGGCGGCGGTGCAGGACGCGGTGCTGCGGGGCGCGGGGCCGGGCGGGCGGCGGCGGGTGGTGTTGTCGACGTCGGTAGCGGAGTCGAGCCTCACCGTGCCGGGGGTGCGGGTGGTGGTGGACGCGGGGCTGGCCCGGGAGCCGCGGATGGATCACGCCCGGGGACTGGGGTCGCTGGCGACGGTGCCGGTGTCGGCCGCGGCGGCGACGCAGCGGGCGGGGCGTTCGGGCCGGGAGGCGCCGGGCACGGTGTACCGGTGCTGGTCGGAGGCGGAGGAGAGCGGCCGGGCGCGGTTCCCGTCGCCGGAGATCCGGATCGCGGATCTGACCGGGTTCGCGCTGCGAGTGGCCTGCTGGGGCGATCCGGCGGCGGAGGGCCTGGCGCTGCTCGACGCACCGCCGGGCGGGGCGCTGGCGGCGGCGCGCTCGGTGCTGGAGGCGATCGGCGCGGTGGACGCGGCGGGGCGGGCGACGGCGCGCGGGGAGCGGATGGCCGGGCTGGGGCTGCACCCGCGGCTGGGCCGGGCGCTGCTGGACGGGGCGGCCGAGGTGGGAGTGCGGCGAGCCGCCGAGGTGGTGGCCCTGCTGAGCGAGGAGCCGCCCCGGGAGTACGGGGACGATCTGACGGCCGCCTGGCGCGCGGCCCGGCGGGGCGGGGACGGGTACGGGGCGCGCTGGCGGGCGGAGGTGCGCCGGCTGGAGCGGGCGGCGGCGTCGGCGGGGGCCGGGGGCGCAGCGCGTGAGGACGGGCCGGGTGCTGAAGGGGAGGACCGGGTGGCGGGGGTGGTGACGGCGCTGGCGTTCCCCGAGCGGGTGGCGCGGCTGCGGGAGCGGGGCGGGCATCTGATGGTGTCCGGGAGCGGGGCGCGGCTCGGCGAGGGGTCGGGGCTGCGGTCGGCGCCGTGGCTGGCGGTGGCGGTGGCGGACCGGACGGCCCGGGACGCGACGGCGCGGGTGCGGCTGGCGGCGGTGGTGGACGAGTCCGTGGCGCGCCGGGCGGCTGGGCATCTGTTCCGGGCCGGTGAGGAGGTGCGCTGGGAGGACGGCGATGTGGTGGCGCGGTCCGTGGAGCGGTTGGGGGCGGTGGAGCTGACGGTGCGCCCGCTGGGGTCGGCGGCGGATCCGGTGCTGGTGCGGGAGGCGCTGCTCGACGGGCTGCGGCGGGAGGGGACGGGGCTGCTGCGGTGGAGCCGGGAGGCGGTGGAGTTGCGGGAGCGGCTGGCGTTCCTGCGGGAGGCGGTCGGCGGGGCGTGGCCGGACGTGTCGGAGGAGGCGCTGGTGGAGCGGGCCGAGGAGTGGCTGGAGCCGGAGCTGTCGCGGGCGGCGCGGCGGGCGGATCTGGGGCGGATCGACGCCGGTGAGGCGTTGCGGCGGCTGCTGCCGTGGGCGTCGGGTGAGGCGGGGCGGCTCGACGAGCTGGCCCCGGAGCGGATCGAGGTGCCGAGCGGGTCGCGGATCCGGGTGGCGTACGGGGAGGGGCGGCCGGTGCTGGCGGTGAAGCTGCAGGAGATGTTCGGGCTGGACGGGACGCCGACGGTGGCGGGGGTGCCGGTGCTGGTGCACCTGCTCTCCCCCGCCGGGCGGCCGGCGGCCGTGACCGCGGATCTGGCGTCGTTCTGGCGGGACGGCTACCGGGCGGTGCGGGCGGAGCTGCGGGGGCGGTATCCGAAGCATCCGTGGCCGGAGGACCCTTCCTCGGCGGAGCCGACGCGGCACACGAGCGCGCGGCTCAGACGGGAGGGGTGACGGGCCCCGGGGGCGCCGCCGGTCCCGTCGCCGGGGACGTCGTCGGAGGGTGCGCCGGGCTGCTCTTCGGGGCGGTTCCGGGGGCGGGGCGGCGGGAGCGGTGCTCCAGCCAGAGGGAGGCGGCGAGCAGGAGGAGGGCGAGGACGGCGAAGGTCCACGGAAGCCGGGAGACGAGGAGGAGGACGGTGGTGCGGTTGGCGGAGACCAGCTCGACGGTGTCGGCGATGTAGTCCTCGCGCATCTTCACGTGGCCGGAGAAGACGGTGACGGTGTCCTTGCCGGTGAGGGCCTTGGTGCCGCGCAGCTCCTCGGTGTGGATCTCCTCGCCGTTGACGGGGGCTCCGGTGACGGGCTCGACCCAGAACATCCGCTTGGTGGTGTACCAGCGGGTGAGGCCCATGGTCGCGATGACGTCGGGGGTGATGCCCTCGACCGGCATGGTCTTGGGCATGGGGACGCGGGTCCAGGGGATGGTCTGCTCGTAGTAGTAGACGTCCAGGCCGCGGAAGGTGCGGGTGCCCGCGTAGTGGATGGGGGACGAGGTGCGGGTCTGGGCGTCGAAGTAGAGGTAATCGCGTTTCTCGGTGAGGAAGGGCCATTTGAACTCGATGCCCTCGCGCTTGACCGGGTCGCCGTCGACCATCTCGCCGGGGGCGTTCACGGGGTCCTGGGTGTGCGCGTCAAAGATGTACCGCTCGGGGATCTTGGAGACCATCGTGCCGTCGGGGCCCATGACGTAGGAGAGGCCGTCCCAGACGACGACGTCGCGGTCGGTGCCGGCTTCGATCCGCTTCGACTCCTCGACGTTGCCCTTGAGCGTCTGGACGATCGTGATCTTCTCGACCTCGCGGGCCTTGAGGGTGCCGTAGTCGAGCAGGGTCGCGGGGCGGGCCTCCAGGACCATCTCCTGGTACTGGTTCGGCGGGATCTTGGCCAGCCGGGGGAAGGCGTACCAGCGCAGGGTGGGGGCCATGGCGGCGAGGAAGACCGCGAGGGAGAGGAGGACGAGACTGGCTCGGCGGCGCACGGGGGCTCCCTACTTCTTCGGGCCGGGGTCGGCGGTGAGCAGGGGGCGGGGCGAGGTGGGGCCGTCGGGCGGCAGGTCGACCACGGAGACGAGCAGGACGAAGAGGAGGACGGGTACGAGTCCGATGGCTGCGGCGACGAGGGCGCGCATGTCGGCCTCCCGGCAAGTTAACTGATGGGCCGTCAGGGAGGGGGCACCGTAGCAACGCGACCGTGAGATGAGAACAGCTCGTGGCGGGACGGGGTGAAACGCGGGCCGCCCCCGGCGTCCCGGGAGGGACGCGGCGGGGGCGGCGCGGAGGAGGGGTGGTGCGGGTGGTCAGCCGGTGGACGACGGGCTCGTGGAGGGGGCCGCCGACGGGGTCGCTGAGGCCGTCGTGGACTCCGGCGTGCTGGGCGTGGGGTCGGTCGTCGGGGCCGGGTCCGGGGTCGGCTCGGTCGTGGGCGGCTGGGTGGGGGCCGGGGCGGTGACGGTGAGCGTGAGCTTCAGGGTGCCGCCGCCGGGCGCGGTGAGCCAGAGGACGTACTCGCCGGCCTTCTCGCCGGCCACGAGGTCGGTGAGGGTCAGGCGGCCCTGGGAGTCGGTCTTCACGACCTTGGTGCGGATCGGGTTGCCCGCGGGGTCCTTGCCGAAGGACGGGCCGTCGGCGCTCTGGGTCGCCGCGGCCGTCGAGTCGGCGACCACCGCGGTGACGGTGACGCCGGCGGCGAGCGCGCCGGCGAGGCGGGCCTCGACGGTGACGGGGCCGTAGCCGGCGCCGGTGCGGGCGGTCAGGGCGGTGTCGCCGATCCGGGCGAGGGCGTCGGCCTTGCGGACCTCGACGGTCGCCTTCAGTTCGGCGGCCGGCAGGGAGCGGCCGGGGACGGTGGCGCGGAGGGTGAAGGACCCGGCCTTCGCGCCGGCGCGGAGGGCGGGGGCCTTGGCGACGCCCCGCGCGTCCGAGGTGACGGTGACCGTGGTGGCGCCGGCGGGGAAGCGGGCGTCGGTGGTGGCGGGCAGCTCGAAGCGGACGCTGACGCCGGCGACCGGGCGGCCCGCGGTGTCCACGGCGGTGACGGTCGCGGCCTGCGCGAAGGTGCTGTCGGTGACCGCGGTCAGCGCCGCCGTGCCGGGCGTGAGGCGGGAGACCCGGAGCGTCGGCGGGACCTCGACGGGCTTGCCGGCCGGCGGGCGGGCCGGGTCGGTGGTCGGCGGGTTCGACGGCCGGGTCGGCTGGGTGGGCTTCGGCGACGGCGTGGGCGACGTCGGCGGTGTCGTCGGGGCCGGCTCGGTGGGCTTCGTCGACGGCTTGCCCTGGGACGGGCCGGTGCTCGGGGACGGGGAGCCGGTCGGGTCGGGGCCGGACGGACGGACGGGCCTGCCGCCGGTCGGCCGGTCGCTGCGGTCGACCGGGAGGACGCCGGTGCCGTCCGGGACGGTGTGGGCGCCGCGTCCGTAGTAGTCGAACCAGGAGAGGACGGTGTTGAGGTACTCGGTGGAGCGGTTGTAGCTGAGGATCGCCCGGTCGAGGTCGGCCTTGATGGCCAGGTTCCGGTCCCCGGCGCACAGGTACATGCCGGCGGCCTGGGCGGCGTCGTAGATGTTGTTGGGGTCCTTCTTCCCGTCGCCGTTGGCGTCCTGGCCCCAGGAGGCCCAGGTGGACGGGATGAACTGCATGGGGCCGACGGCGCGGTCGTGGGTGGTGTCGCCGTCGAAGGCGCCGTCGTCGGTGTCGGAGATGTTGGCGAAGCCGACGCCGTTGAGGACCGGGCCGAGGATCGGGGAGAGGGTGGTGCCGTTGCCGTCGACCCGGCCGCCGCGGGCCTGGCCGGACTCGACCTTGCCGATGCCGGCGAGGAGCTGCCACGGCAGGTTGCAGGTGGGGTCGGTGGCCCGAACCGACGCCTCGGCGCGGCGGTAGGCGGCGAGCACCGTCGCGGGTATGCCGGCCGCGGCGGGGCCGGTGACGACCGGCAGCTGCGGCGAGACCGGCAGCATGCCGGGCAGGTTCGGCGGGTTCAGCGGCGGCAGGTCGGTGTAGTACGGCGAGTCGCCGGTCGCCGAGCCGCCGTTGACGCCGCCGGCCGGGCTGGTGGCGTCGCCGGCGCCGATCGCCTGGTCGCCGTTGAGGTTGTCGGTCGGCGGCGGGATCGCTCCCGGACCCTGCGACGCGGCGAGCGCCGCGACCGCGGCCGCCACGATCGCTCCACTCGTGGCGCCCCTGCGCAGGCGGCGGCCGAATTGCGCTGCCATACCGTGCTCCCCTCCCCGGATCGACTGCGGCCGCACGCTCCCCGCGCGTGGCCTCAGGCGACCCTATGCGATGTCCGTAACACAGAACACCAGCAGCTGACCGGGTTTCACGCTTTCGTCACCCCTTGGTCTCCCGGTGGCCGGACACGGAGGTCCGCACTCCGGGGTCCGGGAGGCCGGCGGGGAACCGCGCGGGCGGCGCGGTACCTCTTGTCGTGCGGGCCGATCATCCGTACGACCGGGAGGTTCCCTCCGTGCCCTTCACCTTGAGCCACGCCGCCGCCGTCCTGCCCGGACTGCGGCGGGACGGCACGGCGCGCGGACCGCTCGTCGCCTCCGCCCTGGTCGCCGGCAGCTTCGCACCGGACCTCACCTACTACGCGGCGACGGCGCTGCCCGGGGCGATGGAGTTCGGGGACGTGACCCACTCCCCCGCCGGGATCGTCACCGTCGACGTGCTCCTCGCCGCCGTCCTGGTGGGGCTCTGGCTGACGGTCCGTGAGCCGCTGGTGGGGCTGCTGCCGGAGCGGTGGCGCGGGCCGGTGCACTCGGTGGTGCGCGGCCGGCCGTGGCGCGGGCGGCACCCGGCCGCGCTGGCCCTGGCGTTCGCCGGGTCGGCGGCGATCGGCGCGGCCACGCACGTCGTCTGGGACACCTTCACCCACATCGACCGGTGGGGCACCCGGACCCTCCCGTTCCTGGCGGAGGTCGTGGCCGGGTTCCCGGTCTACCTGTACGCGCAGTACGGGGGTTCGGCGCTGGCGCTGGGGCTGCTCGGCTGGTTCACGGCCCGGGCGCTGCGGTCGGTGCCGGCCGGGACGCGGGCGTCCGCCGACGTGCCCGTGCCGGGGCGGCGCGGGCGGCGGGCGGCGCTGCTGCTCATCGGGGGCTGCGTGCTGGCCGGGATCGCGCACCGGGTGCTGCGCTGGGCGGCGTACTGGGGCTGGGACCGGATCGAGAACCCCCTCGACATCATCCCGACCGCCTGTTTCGGGGCGGGCGCGGGGCTCTTCGCGGGACTGCTGCTGTACGGGCTCGCCGCCCGGCTACGAGGCCCGGGGGCGGCCCGGCGGCGAGGTTCGGAAGCCGCCCGGCGGCGAGGTCCGGGAGCGGCGCCCGTCCCTGGTCCGGAGGCGTCGGCGGAAGGAGACCCGGCCGGCCGCACGGAGCGCTCCCGTCCGGGTGTTCGCCGATCCGGGACTCCGGGGTGAAGCCGCGGGCGGCGGGGGTGCCGGAGAGCCGGCGGTGGACGGCGGCGGCGACCCGCTCCAGGGTGCGGACGCCCGTCGCCATGGACGGCTGGTCGTGGCTGAGGAGGGCCATCCGGTAGTCGACGGTCCGCGCGGCGGAGCCCGTACCGCGGACGATGCCGACACTGTGGACGCGCCAGCCGTGGGTGGCGCGGGGCAGCCAGCCGTTCTTGAGGTGCACCCTCACCGTGCGGGGCGCGCCGGCGGTGACGCCCCACGCCTGGCTCGCCACGACCCGGCCCATGAGGGTGAGGGCCCGGGGGTGGCGGGAGACGGCGGCGAGCAGGGCGAGCTGGTCGCGGGCGGTGGTGCGGGTGAGGCCCCAGTAGCGGTCGTGGCCGGGGACGGTGTCGCGGGCACCGGCCTCGCGCAGGACGCGGTCGAGGCGGGCGCGGGAGAGGCCCCGCCAGAGCGCGCCGGCCGCGTCGTTGTCGGAACGGGTGATCATCGCCTCCAGGCGCTGCGACTCCAGGGCCGTGGGCGCCCGGCCGAGCTCCGCGGCGCGGCCGAGGACGGCGTGCATGATCAGGACCTTGGCGACGCTGGCGGCGTCGTACGGCCGGGTGTCGCCGAGCCGGCAGCGCAGGCCGCGCGCGGGGTCGTGGACGGCGACGGCGACCATGCCGGCGCGGCCGTCGAGCGCGGCGGCGATGTCCCGGGAGAGCCGGGCGGCGAGGGCCGGATCGCGGGTCGAGGAGCAGACGGCGGGCGCCCGCTGCGCCTCGGCGGGCAGGGCGGCGGCGAGGGTGCCGAGCAGGGCGCCGCACAGGGCCCAGCCGCACAGCCGGGGGCGGCGGATGATGATCACACCCCAGTCTCGGGAGCGCCCCCGTCGGCCCGCCCTCCGGCTGCTCCACCTGGCGCACACGCCGGTGGCCGCACCCCGTCGCGGGGGTGCGGCCACCGGTGGAGCGGCACGGGGAGTGCCGTGGGGTCAGTGCGCGGCGGAGTCCCAGTCCGGGCCGACGCCGACGGACACGTCGAGCGGGGCGCGGAGGTCGGCGGCGGCCGACATCTGCTCGCGGACCAGGGCCTCGACCCGCTCGCGCTCGCCGGGGGCGATCTCGAGCACGATTTCGTCGTGGACCTGGAGGAGCATCCGGGAGGTGAGGCCGGCCTCGGTGAGGGCCCGGTCGACGCCCAGCATGGCGACCTTGACGATGTCGGCGGCGGTGCCCTGGATGGGGGCGTTCAGCGCCATCCGCTCGGCGGCCTCGCGGCGCTGGCGGTTGTCGCTGTTGAGGTCCGGCAGGTAGCGGCGGCGGCCGAGCATGGTCTCGGTGTAGCCGGTGGCGCGGGCCTCGTCGACGACCCGGCGCAGGTAGTCCCGCACCCCGCCGAAGCGCTCGAAGTAGGTGTCCATCAGGACGCGGGCCTCGGCCGGGTCGATGTTCAGCTGCTGCGAGAGGCCGAAGGCGGACAGGCCGTAGGCGAGGCCGTACGACATCGCCTTGATCTTGCGGCGCATCTCTGCGTCGACGGCGGACCGCTCGACGCCGAACACCTGCGAGGCGACGGTGGTGTGCAGGTCCTCGCCGGAGGTGAACGCCTCGATCAGGCCCTCGTCCTCGGAGAGGTGGGCCATGACGCGCAGCTCGATCTGGCTGTAGTCGGCGGTCATCAGGGACTCGAAGCCCTCGCCGACGACGAAGCCGTGCCGGATGGCGCGGCCCTCGTCCGTCCGCACCGGCACGTTCTGCAGGTTGGGGTCGGTGGAGGAGAGGCGGCCGGTGGCGGCGACGGTCTGGCTGAAGGTGGTGTGGATCCGGCCGTCGGCGGCGATGGTCTTGATCAGGCCCTCGACGGTGGAGCGCAGCCGGGCCTGCTCGCGGTGGCGGAGCATGATGACCGGCAGCTCGTGCTCGGTCTGGCCGGCCAGCCAGGCGAGCGCGTCGGCGTCCGTGGTGTAGCCGGTCTTGGTCTTCTTGGTCTTCGGGAGGTTCAGCTCGCCGAAGAAGACCTCCTGGAGCTGCTTGGGCGAGCCGAGGTTGAACTCGTGGCCGACGGAGGCGTGGGCCTCCTTGACGGCCTGCTGCACGGCCCCGGCGAACTGCTGCTCCATGGCCTCCAGGTGGTCGCGGTCGGCGGCGATGCCGTGCCGCTCCAGGCGGGCGAGGAGGACGGAGGTGGGCAGCTCCACGTCGTGCAGCAGCCCGCGGGCGCCGACCTCGTCCAGCTTGGACTCGAAGGCGGTGCCGAGGTCGAGGACCGCGCGGGCCTGGGTCATCAGCGCCTCGGCCTCGGCGTGGTCGTCGGCGCCGAAGGCGAGCTGCCCCTCGGAGGCGGCGGCGGGGGCGAGCTCGCGGCCGAGGTACTCCAGGGAGAGGGCGTCCAGCGCGAAGGAGCGGCGGCCGGGCTTGACCAGGTACGCGGCGAGCGCGGTGTCCATGGTGACGCCGGCGACGCTCCAGCCGTGCTCGGGGAAGACCCGCATCGCGCCCTTGGCGTTGTGCAGGACCTTCGGCCGCTCCGGGTCGGCGAGCCAGGCGGACCAGGCCCGCTCGTCGGCCTCGTCCAGCTCGCTCGGGTCGAACCAGGCGGCCTCGCCGCCGGGGCCGGCCAGGGCGACCTCGGAGACGCTGCCGGTGCCCAGCGCCCAGCTGTCGACGGTGGCGACGCCGAGGGGCTGCCCGCCGTGGGCGGCCAGCCAGGGCGCCAGCTCGCCGGAGCCGAGGACGGTGAAGTCCAGCTCGACGCCGGGGGCGGGGGCCGGCGCGGCCTCCTCGGCGGAGCCCGGGTCGACGGCGAGGAGGCGCTCGCGCAGCGAGGGGTTGCGGATCTCCAGGGTGTCGAGGAAGAGGGCGACGGCCTTGCGGTCGTACGGCGCGCGGGCCAGGTCGGCGACGGTCTTCGGCAGCTCGACGTCCCGGACCATCTCGGTGAGCACGCGGTTGAGCTTGACGGACTCCAGGTGGTCCCGGAGGTTCTGCCCCGCCTTGCCCTTGACCTCGTCGACGCGCTCGACCAGCTCCGCGAAGGAGCCGAACTGGTTGATCCACTTGGCGGCGGTCTTCTCGCCGACGCCGGGGATGCCGGGCAGGTTGTCCGACGGGTCGCCGCGCAGCGCCGCGAAGTCGGGGTACTGGGAGGGGCTGAGGCCGTACTTCTCCTGCACCTTCTCCGGGGTGAAGCGGGTCAGCTCGGAGACGCCCTTGGTGGGGTACAGCACCGTGGTGTGGTCGCTGACCAGCTGGAAGGAGTCCCGGTCGCCGGTGACGATCAGGACCTCGAAGCCCTCGGCCTCGGCCTGGGTCGCCAGGGTGGCGATGACGTCGTCGGCCTCGAAGCCGTCGACGGCGAACCGCGGCGCGTGCATCGCGTCGAGGAGTTCGCCGATCAGCTCCACCTGCCCCTTGAACTCGTCGGGGGTCTTGGAGCGGTTCGCCTTGTACTCGGGGAACTCCGTCGAGCGCCACGTCTTGCGGGACACGTCGAACGCGACGGCGAAGTGCGTGGGCGCCTCGTCGCGCAGGGTGTTCGCCAGCATGGACGCGAAGCCGTAGATCGCGTTGGTGGGCTGCCCGGTCGCGGTGGTGAAGTTCTCCGCGGGCAGCGCGAAGAACGCCCGGTACGCGAGCGAGTGCCCGTCCATGAGGAGCAGGCGGGGACGGGTGTCTGCGGGGTTCTTCGATGCTGTCTCGGCCACACGACGATCCTGCCACGGACCGCTGACAATCCCGTCCACACCGGCGGGGGTGCCGGACTGTCGGTGGCGCGTGACAGGATCGGAGACGTACGCCGCACGATGATCGCCCAGGTGATCGCTCAAGGGAGAGCGCGATGGTCAGCAAGCCGCCGGCCGGAGACCCGGTCCAGGACGCACCGCAGGTCACGCCGCCGCAGCACGCCGCCGCCGGCCTGCCCGCCATCGGGCACACCCTGCGGATCGCGCAGGAGCAGATGGGCGCGGTCCGCACCGCGCGTACCCTCCTCAAGGTCAATCAGAAGGACGGCTTCGACTGCCCGGGCTGCGCCTGGCCCGAGGGGGACAAGCGGCACCTGGCGGAGTTCTGCGAGAACGGGGCGAAGGCGGTCGCCGAGGAGGCGACGCTGCGGCGGGTGACGCCGGAGTTCTTCGCCGCGCACCCGGTCGCGGAGCTGGCGGAGAAGAGCGGGTACTGGCTGGGGCAGCAGGGCCGGATCACCCAGCCGGTGTACCTGCCGGAGGGCGCCGACCGCTACGAGCCGGTGACCTGGGAGCGGGCCTTCGCGATCCTCGCGGAGGAGCTGACCGCGCTCTCCTCCCCCGACGAGGCGCTCTTCTACACCTCGGGCCGGACCAGCAACGAGGCCGCGTTCCTGCTCCAGCTCTTCGCCCGCGAGTTCGGCACCAACAACCTGCCGGACTGCTCGAACATGTGCCACGAGTCCTCGGGCTCGGCGCTGACCGAGACGATCGGCATCGGCAAGGGCAGCGTCTCCCTGGAGGACCTGCACCGGGCGGACCTGATCATCGTGGCGGGGCAGAACCCGGGCACGAACCACCCGCGGATGCTGTCGGCGCTGGAGAAGGCGAAGGCCGGGGGCGCCCGGATCATCTCGGTGAACCCGCTGCCGGAGGCGGGTCTGGAGCGGTTCAAGAACCCGCAGACCCCCCAGGGCATGCTGAAGGGCGCGAAGCTCACCGACCTGTTCCTCCAGATCCGGATCGGCGGCGACCAGGCCCTCTTCCGGCTGCTGAACAAGCTGGTCCTGGAGACGCCCGGCGCCGTCGACGAGGAGTTCGTACGGGACCACACCCACGGCTTCGAGGAGTTCCGCGCGGCGGCCGCGGAGGCCGACTGGACGCAGACGCTCGCGGCGACGGGGCTGTCCCGCGCGGACATCGAGCGGGCGCTGGAGATGGTGCTGGCCTCGGAGCGGACGATCGTCTGCTGGGCGATGGGCCTGACCCAGCACAAGCATTCCGTGCCGACCATCCGCGAGGTGGTCAACCTGCTGCTGCTCCGGGGGAACATCGGCCGGCCGGGCGCGGGCGTGTGCCCGGTGCGCGGGCATTCGAACGTGCAGGGCGACCGGACGATGGGCATCTTCGAGCGCCCGGCGCCGGCGTTCCTGGACGCGCTGGACAAGGAGTTCGGGATCGTCTCGCCGCGCCACCACGGCTTCGACGTGGTGCGGTCGATCCAGGCGCTGCGGGACGGCGAGGCGAAGGTCTTCTTCGCGATGGGCGGGAACTTCGTCGGCGCGACCCCGGACACCGAGGTCACCGAGGCGGCGATGCGCAACGCGCGGCTGACCGTGCACGTGTCGACCAAGCTGAACCGTTCGCACGCGGTGACCGGCCGGCGGGCGCTGATCCTGCCGACGCTGGGGCGCACGGACAAGGACGTGCAGAAGAGCGGCCGCCAGTTCGTGACGGTCGAGGACTCGATGGGCCTGGTGCACGCCTCGCGCGGCAACCTGCCGCCGGCGAGCCCGCACCTGCTGTCGGAGCCGGCGATCGTGGCGCGGATGGCGCGGGCGGTGCTGGGCGAGGGGTCGCGGACGCCGTGGGAAGCGTTCGAGGCGGACTACGCGGCGGTGCGGGACCGGATCGCGCGCGTGGTGCCCGGTTTCGAGGACTTCAACGCGCGGCTGGCGGCGAACCCCGGCGGTTTCGCGCTGCCGCACGCGCCCCGGGACGAGCGGCGCTTCCCGACGAAGACCGGCAAGGCCAATTTCACGGCGGCGCCGGTGGAGTACCCGCGGGTGCCGGAGGGCCGGCTACTCCTCCAGACGCTCCGCTCGCACGACCAGTACAACACCACGATCTACGGCCTGGACGACCGCTACCGCGGGATCCGGGGCGGCCGGCGGGTGGTGCTGGTGCACCCGGAGGACGCGGCGGCGCTGGGGTTCGCGGACGGGCAGTACGCGGATCTGGTGAGCGAGTGGTCGGACGGCGTCGAGCGGCGGGCGCCCGGTTTCCGGGTGGTGCACTATCCGACGGCGCGGGGCTGCGCGGCGGCGTACTACCCGGAGACGAACGTGCTGGTGCCGCTGGAGTCGACGGCCGACGTCAGCAACACCCCCGCGAGCAAGTCCGTGGTCGTGCGTCTGGAAGAATCTGCGCCACCGTCCGTCTAAGCGCTTGCTCAGGGAGCGGGTGGGCGGACAGGATCAGCCGTACGAGGACGAACGGAGCCGGGCCATGGGTGAGCAGCAGCATGTGAAGTTCCCGCAGGAGGTCATCGACGAGTACGCCGCGCTCGGCGTGGACCTGCCGGCGCTGTTCTCGGCGGGCCACCTCGGGAACCGGATGGGCGTGCAGATCCTGGAGGCGTCGGCGGAGCGGGTCGTCGGCACGATGCCGGTGGAGGGCAACACCCAGCCGTACGGGCTGCTGCACGGCGGCGCCTCGGCCGTGCTCGCGGAGACGCTGGGCTCTGTGGGGTCGATGCTGCACGGCGGCTCGTCCAAGATCGCGGTAGGCGTGGACCTGAACTGCACCCACCACCGCGGGGCCCGGAGCGGCCTGGTGACCGGTGTGGCGACGCCGGTGCACCGCGGGCGGTCGACGGCGACGTACGAGATCGTCATCAGCGACGAGGAGGGCCGCCGGGTCTGCTCGGCGCGCCTGACCTGCATGCTGCGGGAGATCGGTCCGCTGGACGCGGGCAACCTGCCGCAGGAGGGCAAGATCGCCGGCGCCTGAGCCGGCACCCTAGCCTGAGCCGGCATCTGAGCCGGCACCGGCCCGCGCTGGGCCCGCACCGGCCGGCGCACCGGCACAGCACGCCCGGAGGGGGCGGTACGCGGAGGCGTACCGCCCCCTCCGGCGTTCCCGGTGACGGGCCGCCAGGGGACGCGCGGTCACCATGCGCTTCAATTGCCGTCCCCCCGGGGCGGTTTCACGCCAGCCCCTCCCAACTCCCCAGCCTCGGAGGTACGTTCGAAAGCGAGGGGTTCCGGCCGCACCCGGGGGGCGTCCCGCGGCCGAGTCGCCACCCCTCCTTCCGTCACGCTCCGTGATCGCCGCCAGGAGGCGCCCACAGGGGTCCGGCGCTTGACATCCGTCCGCTCAGTTCGGGCGCCCCGTCCGATATCCGGAGAGCCGGCGAAGTTTCCCGTCAGTACCAAGATTCCCTCAAGCCCCTTAGCGGAACTGGGCGTTCTCAGCATGTGAACACCTTGTTACACGCCGCTATGCCCGGTTTTGGATGGACCTCTCAGCCCCGCTCCCCCCGTCGGCATAACAAGACAGTCACATCCTTCACTCGCCGCTCCCCGACCCTCCCCACCTGCGCCTAGAGTCACCGCCAGTCACCGCGCCACTGGGCGCGACCTCGTGCACGGCCTCGTACCAGCACTCAGTACGGCCCGGCAGTCACCAACGGCACCTCTTGCTCCGCAGCTCCACGGCACCGCCTCGGCAGAGGGGGCCGCGCCAGGGAAAGGACCCTTCGTGCGAAACCGTTCGTTGCTCATACTCACCACCGCGGTCACCGCGGGAGCGCTCACCCTCACCGCCTGCGGTTCGCGCGACGACAAGGGCAAGGGCGGCGACGGCTCCGGCGAGGGCGGCGGCATCACCGTCACCATCGGTCTGGACGCCCCGCTCACCGGTGAGCTCTCGGCCCTCGGCCTCGGCATCAAGAACTCGGCCGACCTCGCGGTCAACACGGCCAACAAGAAGCAGTACGTCAAGGGCGTCACCTTCAAGCTGGTGGCCCTGGACGACCAGGCCCAGCCGTCCGCCGGCCAGCAGAACGCCACCAAGCTGGTCGCCGACAAGACCGTCCTCGGCGTGGTCGGCCCGCTGAACTCCGGCGTCGCCGAGTCCATGCAGAAGGTCTTCGACGACGCGAAGCTGGTGCAGGTCTCCCCGGCCAACACCAACCCGTCGCTGTCCCAGGGCCCGAACTGGGCCGCCGGCGAGAAGAAGCGCGGCTACAAGTCGTACTTCCGCACCGCCACCACCGACGCCATCCAGGGCCCGTTCGCGGCCCAGTACGTCTTCAAGGACGCCAAGAAGACCAAGGCGTTCATCATCGACGACAAGAAGACCTACGGCGCCGGCCTCGCGGGCACCTTCAAGGGCGAGTGGGAGAAGCTCGGCGGCAAGGTCGTCGGCACCCAGCACATCGACCCCGACACCAAGGACTTCTCCGCGGTCGCCACCCAGGTCAAGAGCTCCGGCGCCGACGTCGTCTACTACGGTGGCGAGTACCCGGCCGCCGGCCCGCTGGCCAAGCAGATCAAGGAGGCCGGCGCCAAGGTCACCGTCGTCGGCGGCGACGCGCTCTTCTCCCCCGAGTACGTCAAGCTCGCCGGTGCCACCGCGGCCGAGGGCGACATCGCCACCTCCGTCGGCGCCCCGATCGAGTCCCTCAACTCCGCCAAGGAGTTCCTGGCCAACTACAAGGCCGCGAACTACAAGGAGGCCTTCGAGGCCTACGGCGGCTACTCCTACGACTCGACCTGGTCGATCATCGAGGCCGTCAAGAAGGTCGTCGAGGGCAACGGCGGCAAGCTCCCCGACGACGCCCGCGCCAAGGTCGTCGAGGCCCTGCAGGGCGTCTCCTTCGAGGGCGTGACCGGCTCGGTCGCCTTCGACGAGTTCGGTGACACCACCAACAAGCAGCTCACCGTCTACCAGGTCCAGGGCGGCGCCTTCAAGCCGGTGAAGTCCGGCACCTTCGGCGGCTGATCCCCAGCTCCACCCCACCTCAGCACCACTTTCACCGCGCGGGGGGCCGCACACCATCGGCGCCCCGCGCGGTGTCATATCCGTCGAAAGTCTCGGAGGACAATGCGGTGAACGAACTGCCGCAGCAGCTGGTCAACGGCCTGCTACTGGGATCCATGTACGGGCTGGTCGCCGTCGGCTACACGATGGTCTACGGCATCGTCCAGCTCATCAACTTCGCCCATGGCGAGATCTTCATGACCGGTGGCTTCGGAGCCCTGACGGTCTGGCTCATCCTGCCCGGCGGCACCAGCATGTGGGTCGCGCTGCCCCTCATGATCATCGGTGCCGTGATCGTCGCGACGACCATAGCCGTCGGAGCGGAACGTTTCGCCTACCGTCCGCTCCGCGGCGGTCCACGGCTCGCGCCGCTCATCACGGCCATCGGCCTCTCCCTCGCCCTGCAGTACGCGGTCTGGGTCTGGTACCCGGAGGCGAAGTCCGCCCGGACCTTCCCGCAGATCCCCGGCGGCCCGATCGAGCTCGGCCCGGTCACCGTCCAGACCGGCGACGTCTTCCTGGTGATCGCCGCCCCGATCTGCATGGCCTTCCTCGCCTTCTTCGTCATGCGCACCCGCACCGGACGCGGCATGCAGGCCACCGCGCAGGACCCGGACACCGCCAAGCTCATGGGCGTCAACACCGACCGGATCATCGTGATCGCGTTCGCCCTCGGCGCCGTGTTCGCCGCCGTCGGCGCCGTCGCGTACGGCCTCAAGTACGGCGTCGTCGACTACAAGATGGGCTTCCTCCTCGGACTCAAGGCGTTCACCGCCGCCGTCCTCGGCGGCATCGGCAACATCTACGGCGCCATGATCGGCGGCCTCGTCCTCGGCGTCGCCGAGACCCTGGCGACCGCCTACGTCGACCAGATCCCCGGTATGGAGCAGCTCGGCGGCCAGTCCTGGGCCAACGTCTGGGCCTTCGTACTCCTCATCGTCGTCCTCCTCGCCAGGCCGCAGGGCCTGCTCGGCGAGCGCGTCGCGGACAGGGCGTGAGCACCATGACCACCATCTCCGAGAACCCCCAGGCACCCGCCGCCGACGAGACCGTGAAGACCGCCCACCGCGGCCTGATCGGCTTCCTCCCCGAGCGGGCCGCCCGCGCCACCGTCCTCGGCGGCGCCGTCCTCACCGTCGCGAGCTGCTTCCTCTCCTGGACCTGGGACTCCAGCTTCCCCGGCGACCTCACCGTGTACGGCTACCCGGCCGGCCTCCAGCTCCAGGTGCTGGTGACCGGACTGCTCACCGTCCTCTTCGCCCTCTCCTCCTACGGGATCAAGGGGCTCGGCTGGCTGACCCCGGCCGGCGCCGACGGCGCCGTCAAGTTCGCCGCGCTGGCCTCCTTCGGCACCGCCTGGTTCACCGTCATCGCGATCAGCGTCCAGCTCGGCGGCCTGGTCAACCTGGAGCCCGGCGGCGTCGTCCTCGCCGTGGCCACCCTCGTCACCCTGATCGCCGCCCTGGCCCTGCCCTTCACCCACCCGACCGTGCTGCCGGTCGACCCGGAGGACACCGCCTGGGACCAGTTCACCCAGCGCCGCCGCAACAAGTGGGCCACGGTCAAGGCCGCCTTCGCCGCCCCGCGCCCGGTGAAGAAGCTCCCGCCGCTGCCGTCCGCCGTCGAGATCCTGATCATCGCCGTCGTCCTCGGCCTGGCGCTCAGCGTCTTCACGTACGGCATCGGCACCGAGTACGACGAGTTGTTCCTCGGCTTCCTGATCACGGCCGGCCTCGGCTTCGCCGCGGTCAGCGCCTCCGGTCTGCTCAAGCAGGCCACCCAGCTCACCGCGAAGCACCAGAACCTGTCGATCGCCGGCGCGTTCATCGCCGCCGCGCTCTTCCCCTTCACCCAGACCGACGACCAGTACGCGACGCTCGGCGTCTACATCCTGATCTTCGCCACGGTCGCCCTGGGCCTGAACATCGTCGTCGGCCTCGCCGGCCTCCTCGACCTCGGCTACGTCGCCTTCCTCGGCGTCGGCGCCTACGCGGCGGCCCTCGTCTCGGGCGCCCCGACCTCGCCCTTCGGCGTCCACTTCCCCTTCTGGGCGGCGATCCTCGTCGGCGCCGCGGCCTCGGTGGTCTTCGGCGTCCTGATCGGCGCCCCGACCCTCCGGCTGCGCGGCGACTACCTCGCCATCGTGACGCTCGGCTTCGGTGAGATCTTCCGCATCACCGTGATGAACACCGACGGCACCTCCGGCCCCGACATCACCAACGGCTCCAACGGCATCGCGTCCATCCCGAACCTGAACCTCTTCGGGTTCGACTTCGGCCAGCCGCACACCATCGCCGGCTTCACCATCGGCCGCTTCGCCAACTACTTCTTCCTGATGCTGCTGATCACGGCGGTCGTCGTGCTGGTCTTCCGGCGCTCCGGCGACTCCCGCATCGGCCGCGCCTGGGTGGCGATCCGCGAGGACGAGACCGCCGCGCTCGCGATGGGCATCAACGGCTTCCGCGTGAAGCTGATCGCCTTCGCGCTCGGCGCCGGCCTGGCCGGCCTCGCCGGTACGGTGCAGGCCCACGTCACCTACACGGTGACCCCGGAGCAGTACCTCTTCGCCGGACCCATCCCGCCCAACTCCGCGTTCCTGCTCGCGGCCGTCGTCCTCGGCGGCATGGGCACGATGAGCGGCCCGCTGGTCGGCGCGGCCCTGCTGTTCCTCATCCCGAACAAGCTCCAGTTCATGGGCGAGTACCAGCTCTTCGCCTTCGGTGTCGCGCTCGTGCTGATCATGCGCTTCCGTCCGGAGGGCATCATCGCGGACAAGCGCCGTCAGCTGGAGTTCCACGAGCACGACGACGACAACGCGCCGGCTGCGACGCCCGCCAAGGCAGGTGCCTGAACCATGACGACGACCACCACCAAGGCCGAGGCCGCCCCGGAGCCGGCCGCCCGCGAGACCGTGCTGGACGCGCGCGGGGTCACCATGCGCTTCGGCGGCCTGACCGCCGTCCGCGACGTGAACCTCACCGTCAACAGCGGCGAGATCGTCGGTCTGATCGGCCCGAACGGCGCCGGCAAGACCACCTTCTTCAACTGCCTCACCGGTCTGTACGTGCCCACCGAGGGCGAGGTCCGCTACAAGGGCCAGGTGCTGCCGCCGAAGTCCTTCAAGGTCACCGCCGCCGGCATCGCCCGTACCTTCCAGAACATCCGTCTCTTCAACAACATGACGGTCCTGGAGAACGTGCTCGTCGGCAGGCACACCCGCACCAAGGAGGGCCTCTGGTCCGCCCTGCTGCGCGGCCCGGGCTTCAAGAAGGCCGAGGCGGCCTCCGAGAAGCGCGCGATGGAACTCCTGGAGTTCGTCGGCCTCGCGCACAAGGCGCAGCTGCTCTCCAAGAACCTGCCGTACGGCGAGCAGCGCAAGCTGGAGATCGCCCGCGCGCTCGCCAGCGACCCCGGCCTGATCCTGCTGGACGAGCCCACCGCCGGCATGAACCCGCAGGAGACCCGGGCGGCCGAGGAACTCATCTTCGCCATCCGGGACATGGGCATCGCCGTGCTCGTCATCGAGCACGACATGCGCTTCATCTTCAACCTGTGCGACCGGGTCGCCGTGCTCGTGCAGGGCCAGAAGCTGATCGAGGGCGACAGCCAGACCGTCCAGAGCGACGAGCGGGTCATCGCCGCGTACCTCGGCGAGCCGATCGAGGAGACGCCGAAGGCCGACGCCCCGAAGGCCGACGCCCCGGCGGCAGCGGCTCCGGCGGATGAGGCTCCGGAGGACGACGCCCCCGCGGACGACGAGGCCCCGGCGGAGGACACCCCGGCCGAGGACGACACCCCGGCGGACGCGGCCAAGACCGCGAAGGACGCCGCTCCGGGCAAGGAGAACGACGCATGACCGCACTGCTCGAAGTCGAGGACCTGCGCGTCGCCTACGGAAAGATCGAGGCCGTCAAGGGCATCTCCTTCTCCGTGGACGCCGGCGAGGTCGTCACCCTCATCGGCACCAACGGCGCCGGGAAGACCACCACCCTGCGGACCCTCTCCGGGCTCCTCAAGCCGGTCGGCGGCCAGATCAAGTTCGAGGGCAAGTCCCTCCGCAAGATCCCCGCCCACAAGATCGTCTCGCTGGGGCTCGCCCACTCCCCCGAGGGCCGGCACATCTTCCCGCGCATGACGATCGAGGAGAACCTGCTCCTCGGCGCCTTCCTCCGGAAGGACTCCGCCGGCATCGCCAAGGACGTCCAGCGCGCCTACGACCTCTTCCCGATCCTGGGCGAGCGTCGCAAGCAGGCCGCCGGCACGCTCTCCGGCGGCGAGCAGCAGATGCTCGCCATGGGCCGGGCGCTGATGTCCCAGCCCAAGCTGCTCATGCTCGACGAGCCCTCCATGGGCCTCTCCCCGATCATGATGCAGAAGATCATGGCGACCATCGCCGAGCTGAAGGCCCAGGGCACCACGATCCTGCTCGTCGAGCAGAACGCCCAGGCCGCGCTGGCGCTCGCGGACCACGGTCACGTCATGGAGATCGGCAAGATCGTGCTGTCCGGCACGGGCGGCGACCTCCTGCACGACGAGTCCGTCCGCAAGGCGTACCTCGGCGAGGACTGATCCCCGGGCGGTTCGCACACGAAGAGGAGGCCCGCCCCGCGTCGACGCGGGGCGGGCCTCCTGCCGTGTACGGCTCCGGGCTACTGCCCCTTCGCCGCCTTCTTCTCCTCGGCGTCCTCGATGACGGCCTCGGCGACCTGCTGCATGGACATGCGGCGATCCATGGAGGTCTTCTGGATCCAGCGGAAGGCGGCCGGCTCGGTGAGGCCGTACTGGGTCTGCAGGATCGACTTGGCGCGGTCGACCAGCTTGCGGGTCTCCAGCCGCTGGCTGAGGTCGGCGACCTCCTTCTCCAGGGCGCGCAGCTCGGCGAAGCGGGACACCGCCATCTCGATGGCCGGGACGACGTCGCTCTTGCTGAACGGCTTGACCAGGTACGCCATGGCGCCGGCGTCGCGGGCGCGCTCGACGAGGTCGCGCTGGGAGAAGGCGGTGAGCATGAGGACCGGGGCGATGGACTCGCCGGCGATCTTCTCGGCGGCGGAGATGCCGTCGAGCTTGGGCATCTTCACGTCGAGGATGACCAGGTCGGGGCGGTGCTCACGGGCCAGCTCGATGGCGGCCTCGCCGTCGCCCGCCTCGCCGACGACCGTGTAGCCCTCCTCCTCCAGCATCTCTTTGAGATCGAGACGGATGAGGGCCTCGTCCTCGGCGATGACGACGCGGGTGGTCAGCGGCGGGACGTGGGACGCCTCGGCGTCCTCGGCGGGCTGGGGCGACTCGGGGGCGGTCACGCGGGCTCCTCGTTCGATGGCCTCGTTCCGGAGGCGGATACAGCTCCCCATGAGCCTACCTACCTCCTGTAAGGTAGGGGCACGGCGGGTGATCATCGGCCTTTGTTTCAAAGGGAGCCCCGGTAGCCCAGCGGTAGAGGCAGTGGTCTCAAACACCATCCAGCGTGGGTTCGAATCCCACCCGGGGCACATTACCTTTGATTCCTAGGAATGAGACATCCGGGCGCCCGCGGGGCGCTCCGGACGAGGAGCCGTACCGCGGGCCCGGCCGTCGTCGGCCGGGCCTCTCCACGGCGGGACCTCACGCACCGGGGGCCGGGGGCCAGTTGAGGATCGTCTTCGGGCGGGGTGGCGCGTAGGTGCGGATCTTGGACGTGGTGAGGCCGAGGCGTACCAGGGATTCGGCGATGGTGACGGCGGCGCTGACGCCGTCGACGACGGGGACGCCGGTGCGGGCGACGACGCGTTCGGCGAGGCCGGCCATGCCGCCGCAGCCCAGGCAGATCACTTCGGCGCGGTCGTCCTCGACGGCGCGGACGGCCTGTTCGACGATGGCCTCGACGGTGGTCTCCTCGTCCTCCTCCAGGGCGAGGACGGGCAGGCCGCTGGCGCGGACCGAGGCGCAGCGGGCGGCGAGGCCGGCGATGTGGAGGCGTTCCTCGATGAGCGGGACGGTGCGGTCGAGGGTGGTGACGACGGAGTAGCTGCGGCCGAGGTACATCGCGGTGGTGGCGGCGGCTTCGGTGATGTCGACGACGGGGACGTCGAGGAGTTCCTGGAGTCCTTCGCGGCCGTGTTCTCCGTAGCCGGCCTGGATGACGGCGTCGAAGGGTTCGGGGTGGGCGCGGACGGTCTCCATGACGGCGACGGCGGCGAGGTAGCTCTCGTAGTTGCCTTCGACGGATTCGGCGCCGAAGGCGGGGGTGAGGGGGATGATCTCGGTGCCGGGCGAGGCCGCGGCGGCGGCCTGTTTGCCGATGGCTTCGGTGATCGAGGTCGTGGTGTTGACGTTGGCTACGAGGATGCGCATCGGGTGACTTTCGGTGGGAGGGGGTTCATTCGGCGGCGACGGCGATGGCCTCGCCGTCGACGTCCCTGAGGGGGGTCGTGCGGTCCGCGATCACGGCGTACACGGCGGCGCCGAGGATCGCGCCGACGAACCAGGAGAAGCCGGCGACGGCGTGGAAGGCGGGGAGCAGGGCGACGGCGACGGCGATGGCGGCGCTGGGGACGAAGGCGGCGACGGCGCGCGGGTTGAAGCCGTGGCGGTAGTGGTATTCGCCGGCGGGGTCCTCGGTGTAGAGGTCGGGGACGTTGACCTGGGACTTTCGCAGCAGCCAGTAGTCGGCCATGATCACGCCGAAGAGGGGGCCGAGGAGGGCGCCGAGTCCGCCGAGGAAGTAGTTGACGACGACGGGGCTGTTGTAGAGGTTCCAGGGCAGGATGAGCAGGCCGATGACGGCGCTGACGACGCCCGCGCGGCGGAAGTTCAGCTTGCGGGGGAAGAGGTCGATGAGGGCGTAGATCGGTGCGACGAAGTTGGCCAGCAGGTTGACCGCGACGGTGAGGGCGATGAGCGCCAGTGAGGCGATCACCAGGAGCGCCATGTTGGGGATGGTGCGGACGATGTCGGTGGGGCTGGTGATGACGCGGCCGTCGAGGGTGAACTGGGCGCCGCTGAGGGCGACGACGATGACGGCGAAGAACAGCATGTTCACGGGGATGCCGATGACGTTGCCTCGGACGATGGAGGCGCGGCTCTTGGCGGAGCGGGTGAAGTCGCAGAAGTTCAGGACGAAGGTGCCGTAGATGACGACCCAGAGGGCGGCGGCCTGGAGGATCTGGAGCCACATCTCGCCGCCGGTGAGCGGGGTGTCGGTGGAGAAGGAGATGGTGCCGCCGGCGCGGACGAACATCCAGATCGCGAGGGCGCACATGGTGATCAGGGTGGTGGGGGCGGCGAAGGCCATGTAGCGGCGGATCATCTGCATGCCGTAGCTGACGATGACGAGCTGGACGGCCCAGAGGGCGAGGAAGGTGATCCAGCCGAGGGCGGACTGGCCGAGGAAGGAGGTGTCGTCGAGGGTGCGCAGGCCGGGGAACAGGGCGAGGAGGAGGGCGCCGAGGACGGTGGAGGCGAGGTAGGTCTGGATGCCGAACCAGGCGATGGCGACGATGCCGCGGACGGCGGCGGGGATCTTGGCGCCGCGGATGCCGAAGGCGATGCGGCTCATGACCGGGAAGGGGACGCCGGTCTTGTGGCCCATGAAGCCGGAGAGGGTGAGCAGGAGGAAGAGGAGGACGGAGGCGAGGACGAAGGCGGCGAGGATGCCCCAGACGTTGAGGCCGAGGGCGAAGAGGCCGATGGCGAAGGCGTAGTTGCCGAGGCTGTGGACGTCGTTGGCCCAGAGGGTGAAGACGTTGTAGGCGCCCCAGCGCCGGCCTTCCTTCTTGGTGGGGGCGAGGTCGTAGGTGTAGAGGACGGAGCTGGCGGTTGCGGTGTCGGGAGCGTCGGGGTTCCCGGTGTCGTTTCCGGGTCCGGTGGGCCGGGTGGCGTCCACGGCAGTCATCTGGGGCCCTCGCGTGTTCTCGGGGCCGCGGCGGGGTGACCGTGGGGGTGCGCTGCGACGGGGGTGCGGCGCGGGACGGGGTTCCGGGGCGGCCGGTGGAGGTGACGGGCGGCAGGGGTTTCCGTGAAGTGGAAGTTTCCTTCCGCCGGACAGAACGTAGTTTTCGCCCGGAGGACCCGTCAAGAGCTCCAGAGCCGCCACTTCCGGCTTGTGCGGACGCACGAGAGGACCCCGCCACCGAGGTCTGGTGGCGGGGTCCTTTTTGGTATACCGTCGCGGTCGCAGGTCGCCGCGGGTCAGCCGAGCGGGTCTCCGATGCGGTGCACCCGGACCAGGTTCGTCGAGCCCGAAACACCAGGCGGGGAACCGGCCGTGATCACCACGACGTCGCCCTTCGCGCAGCGTCCGATCCGCAGCAGTTCCTCGTCCACCTGGGCGACCATCGCGTCCGTGGACTCGACGTGCGGGCCGAGGAAGGTCTCGACGCCCCACGTCAGGTTGAGCTGCGAGCGGGTCGCCGGGTCCGGGGTGAACGCCAGCAGCGGGATCGGCGAGCGGTAGCGCGAGAGCCGCCGCACGGTGTCGCCGGACTGGGTGAAGGCGACGAGGAACTTCGCGCCGAGGAAGTCGCCCATCTCGGCGGCGGCCCGGGCGACCGCGCCGCCCTGGGTGCGCGGCTTGTTCCGCTCGGTCAGCGGCGGCAGCCCCTTGGCGAGGACGTCCTCCTCGGCGGCCTCCACGATCCGGCTCATGGTGCGGACGGTCTCGACCGGGAAGCGGCCGACGCTGGTCTCGCCGGAGAGCATCACCGCGTCCGTGCCGTCGATGACGGCGTTGGCCACGTCGGACGCCTCGGCGCGGGTGGGGCGGGAGTTGTCGATCATCGAGTCGAGCATCTGGGTGGCGACGATGACCGGCTTGGCGTTCCGCTTGGCGAGCTTGACGGCGCGCTTCTGGACGATCGGGACCTGCTCCAGCGGCATCTCGACGCCCAGGTCGCCGCGGGCGACCATGATGCCGTCGAAGGCGGCGACGATCTCGTCGATGTTCTCGACCGCCTGCGGCTTCTCGATCTTGGCGATGACCGGGAGGCGGCGGCCCTCCTCGTCCATGATCCGGTGGACGTCCTCGATGTCCCGGGCGGAGCGGACGAAGGAGAGGGCGATGACGTCGGCGCCGGTGCGCAGCGCCCAGCGGAGGTCCTCGACGTCCTTCTCGGAGAGGGCGGGGACGGAGACGGCGACGCCCGGCAGGTTGAGGCCCTTGTGGTCGGAGACCATGCCGCCCTCGACGACCCGGGTGTGCACGCGGGGGCCGTCGACGGAGACGACCTCCAGGGTGACCCGGCCGTCGTCGACGAGGATGCGCTCCCCGGCGGTGACGTCGCCGGCGAGGCCGGTGTAGGTGGTGCCGCAGCCCTCGCGGTCGCCCTCCCGGGGTTCGACGGTGAGGGTGAACGCGTCGCCGCGTTCAAGGAGTACGGGTCCCTCGCGAAAGCGGCCGAGGCGGATCTTCGGGCCTTGAAGGTCGGCGAGGACGCCGACGCTGCGGCCGGTCTCGTCGGCCGCCTTGCGGACCCGCTGGTACCGCTCCTCGTGCTCGGCGTAGGTGCCGTGGCTGAGGTTGAGGCGGGCCACGTCCATGCCGGCCTCGACCAATGCCTTGATCTGGTCGTATGTCGCGGTGGCGGGTCCCAGGGTGCAGACGATTTTCGCTCGGCGCATGAGGCGAGCCTAGGGCCTTACCCATCAGTAGCCGGTGGGTCCGGCATGACTACTCAACAACCTTTCCATGAAACGTTGTTGACAAGACTTGAATCTGTGCGCCGGAGTGCTCCGATGAGCGTTTTCCGCGCCCCGGGAGCCGTCGTCTCAGAGTGCGGGCGGCAGCATCGTGAAGCGTGCGACGACCTCGGCGGTGACCGTCCGGCGCTGCGGCGCGAGGTCCAGCGAGGGGGCCGCGCCCGCCTCCTCCGCCGCGTACCCGACGGCCAGCGGATGGAAGCCGCCGCCCCTCGGCACGCCCGCCTCCGGCAGTCCGGCGTCCGACAGTTCGAGGAGTGAGCCGAGCGAGGTGCCCAGCGCCTCCGCGTAGGCCCGGGCCCGCCGCACGGCCTCCGCCACCGCGAGCCGGCGGGCCTCGGCGTACGCCTCCGAGTCCGGGCGCAGCTCCCACCACGGCCCGTCCACCTCCGTCTGGTCCCGGTCCGCGAGGGCCGGCACCAGTTCGCCGAGGACCGTGAAGTCGGTCAGCTCGACCGTGATCCGGACCTGTCCCCGGTAGGCGCGGACCTGCTCGCCGCGCTGCCGGCGGGACTGCTCGGGGGCGATCGAGAAGCCTCCGGTCTCCAGCTTCCGCACCGCCTCCCCGCGCGCCCTGATGAGGTCGAGGACCTCCGCGTTGCGGCGGGTGAGGTCGGCGAGGACGGCGGCGCGGTCGGTGCCCCGGGCGGAGACGACGAGCCAGAACCGGGCCAGTTCGGGCTCGACGTCGAGGCGGCCCTCGCCCCGGACCGTCACCTGCGGCGCCTGGGGGGTGGGGTGGGTGTGCGTCACGGCGGGCTCCTCCGGTCCGGGAATCGGTGGCATACGAACACTTTCCCACTCCGTAACCCGAAAGAGCTGTTCCGGCAGGGGCGTCTGAGCCAGAATCTACGCGCGTTGTGCACCTGCGACAGCGCCACGGACACCGAGGAGTACACACATGCCGCTGAACCGCCGGACCTTCCTGGAGAGCTCCGCCGCCCTCGGAGCCGGGGCCGCCCTCACCGCCGGGACCGCCGCCCCCGCCGCCGCGGCCCAGGAACGCCGGCCCAAGCCGGCCAAGCGGTACTCCTTCACCGTCATGGGCACCACCGACCTGCACGGCAACGTCTTCAACTGGGACTACTTCACGGACAAGGAGTTCGACGACAAGGCCCACAACGACGTCGGCCTCGCCAAGATCTCCACCCTGGTGAACCGCGTCCGCGCCGAGCGAGGCCGCCGCAACACCCTCCTCATCGACGCCGGCGACACCATCCAGGGCACCCAGCTCTCGTACTACTACGCCAAGATCGACCCGATCACGCAGGCCGGCGGCCCGGTCCACCCCATGGCCCAGGCCATGAACGCCATCGGCTACGACGCCGCCGCGCTCGGCAACCACGAGTTCAACTACGGCATCCCCGTGCTGCGGAAGTTCGAGGAGCAGTGCGACTTCCCGCTGCTCGGCGCCAACGCGCTCGACGCGAGGACGCTGCGCCCCGCCTTCCCCCCGTACAGCATCCACCGGCTGCGCACCCCGCACGGCAAGGACGTCCGGGTCGCGGTGCTCGGCCTGACCAACCCCGGCATCGCCATCTGGGACAAGGCCAACGTCACCGGCAAGATGGTCTTCCCCGGCCTGGAGGAGCAGGCCGCGAAGTGGGTGCCGAAGCTGCGCTCGATGGGCGCCGACGTCGTGGTCGTCTCCGCGCACTCCGGCTCCAGCGGCACGTCCTCCTGGGGTGACCAGCTCCCCCACGTCGAGAACGCCGCCGGCCTCGTCGCCGAGCAGGTCCCCGGCATCGACGCGATCCTCGTCGGCCACGCCCACACCGAGATCCCCGAGTACCGGATCGCGAACAAGGAGACCGGCAAGGAGGTCGTCCTCTCCGAGCCGCTGAAGTGGGGCCAGCGCCTCACCCTCTTCGACTTCGACCTGGTGTGGGAGAAGGGCCGCTGGACGGTGGAGAAGGTCGCCGCCCAGGTCCTCAACTCCAACACCGTGGAGGAGGACCCGGAGATCACCGGCCTGCTCGCCGACGAGCACCGGAAGGTCGTGGCGTACGTCAACACCGTCATCGGCACCTCCACCACCGCCATGACCACGGCCGACGCGCCGTGGAAGGACGAGCCGATCATCGACCTGATCAACGTCGTCCAGGCCGAGACGGTGAAGGCGGCGCTGGCCGGCGGCCCGCACGCCGCCCTGCCGGTGCTCTCCCAGGCGTCCTGCTTCTCCCGGACCGCCCGCATCCCGGCCGGCGAGATCACCATCAAGGACGCCGCCGGGCTCTACCCCTTCGAGAACACCCTGGAGGCCCGCCTGATGACGGGCGCCCAGCTGAAGGAGTACCTGGAGTACTCGGCGAAGTACTACGTCCAGACGCCGGCGGGCGCCCCCGTCGACACCGCGAAGCTCACCAACGCGGACAACACCCCGGACTACAACTACGACGCCGTGTACGGGCTCGCCTACGAGATCGACATCGCCAAGCCGGTGGGGCAGCGGATCACCGGCCTGACCTTCGAGGGCAAGCCGCTCGACCCGGCCGCGAAGTTCGTCCTCGCCGTCAACAACTACCGCGCCAGCGGCGGCGGCGCGTTCCCGCACGTCGCCAAGGCCGAGCAGCTGTGGGCGAACTCCGACGAGATCCGCAACACGATCATCCAGTGGGTGCAGGCCAAGGGCACGGTCGACCCCGCGCAGTTCGCGTCGGTGGACTGGAAGCTGACCCGGGACGGCGTCCCGGTCCTCTAGACCTCAGTGCTCCACGAGAGGCGTCAGCTTCCGTTCCTGGGACGGGATGCTCGGCGCCTCTCGCGCGTCCAGGCCGAAGCTGGTGAAGGCGGTCCGGCGCGGCAGCGGGTACGGCTCCTTCCCGGTGACCGCGTTGAGGATCACCGCGCTGCGCCAGGCGGCGAGACCCAGGTCGGGGGCGCCCACGCCGTGCGTGTGGCGCTCCGCGTTCTGCACGTACACGGAGCCGGTCACCGACGGGTCGAGGACCAGCCGGTACCGCTCGTCGATCCGCGCCCGGCCCGCCGAGTCGTGCCGCAGGTACGGGTCGAGGCCGGCGAGCATCCGGTCGACCGGGCGCTCGCGGTAGCCGGTGGCGAGGACCACGGCGTCCGTGGTGAGGCGGGAGCGGCTGCCCTGCTGAACGTGCTCCAGGTGCAGTTCGACCTGCGTGGTGGCGACCCGGCCCGCCGTGCGGACCCGGACGCCGGGGGTGAGGACGGCGTCCGGCCAGCCGCCGTGCAGGGTGCGGCGGTACAGCTCGTCGTGGATGGCGGCGATGGTCTCCGCGTCGATGCCCTTGTGCAACTGCCACTGCCGGGGCACCAGTTCACCCCGGACCGGCTCGGGCAGGGCGTGGAAGTAGCGGGTGTAGTCGGGCGTGAAGTGCTCCAGGCCCAGCTTCGAGTACTCCATCGGCGCGAACGCCTCGGTGCGGGCGAGCCAGCTGATCCGCTCGGCGCCGGCCGGCCGGGCCCGGAGCAGGTCGAGGAAGACCTCGGCGCCGGACTGGCCGGAGCCGATGACGGTGACGTGCCCGGCGCGCAGCAGCGCCTCGCGGTGGGTCAGGTAGTCGGCGGAGTGGAAGACGGGGACGCCGGGGGCGTCGGCGAGCGGGCGCAGCGGTTCGGGGACGTACGGCTCGGTGCCGACGCCGAGGACCACGTTGCGGGTGTAGGCGCGGCCGAGGGCGGCGGCCTCGCCGTCGGGGTCGAGCTGGGTGAAGTCGACCTCGAACAGCTTGCGTTCGGGGTTCCAGCGGACGGAGTCGACCTGGTGGCCGAAGTGGAGTCCGGGCAGCCGCTCGCTGACCCAGCGGCAGTAGGCGTCGTACTCGGCGCGCTGGATGTGGAACTTCTCGGCGAAGTAGAAGGGGAAGAGGCGTTCGCGGCTGCGGAGGTAGCTGAGGAAGGACCAGGGGCTGGCGGGGTCGGCGAGGGTCACCAGGTCGGCCAGGAAGGGGACCTGGAGGGTGGCGCCGTCGATGAGGAGACCGGGGTGCCAGTGGAAGGCGGGGCGCTGCTCGAAGAAGGTGGCGGCAAGTCCGCCGGGGACGCCGTGGGCGAGGGCGGCGAGCGAGAGGTTGAACGGGCCGATGCCGACGCCCACCAGGTCGTGCGGGCGGTCGAGGTCCTGCTGGGGGGTGCTGCCGGTCATCGGTCGGTGTCGCCTTCCGCGAGTTCCACGAGGGAGATGAGCTGGGCCAGGTCGTCGGGGGTGGTGTGGGGATTGAGGAGGGTGGCCTTGAGCCAGAGCCGGCCGTCCGCCTCGGCGCGGCCGAGGACGGCCTGGCCGCCGGTCAGGAGGGTGCGGCGGATCCGGGCGACCCGGGCGTCGTCGGCTCCGGCGGGGCGCAGCAGGACGGTGGTGAGGACGGGCCGGTCCCGCAGTTCCAGGCCGGGGGACTTCTCCACCAGGTCGGCGAGGTCCTGGGCGCGTTCCATGCAGAGGTCGACGAGGGTGCCGAGGCCGGTGCGGCCGAGGGCGCGGAGGGTGACGGCGGCCTTGAGCACGTCGGGGCGGCGGGTGGTGCGCGGGGAGCGGCCGAGGAGGTCGGGGAGGCCGGCGTCGGTGTCGTCGCCGGCGTTGAGGTAGGCGGCGGTGTGGCCGAGGGCGGCGAGGTCGGCGGGGTCGCGGACGGCGAGGAGGCCGGCGGCGACCGGCTGCCAGCCGAGTTTGTGCAGGTCGAGGGTGACGGTGCGGGCCCGGTCCAGGCCGGCGAGGAGGTGCCGGTGGGTGCGGCTGAGGAGGAGCGGGCCGCCGTAGGCCGCGTCGGTGTGGAGGTCGGCGCGGTGGGCGGCGCAGACGTCGGCGAGTGCGGGCAGCGGGTCGATCAGGCCCTCGTCGGTCGTGCCGGCGGTGGCGGTGAGGAGGACGGGTCCGTCGAGGCGGGCGAGGGTGGCGGCCACCGTCTCGGGGTCGAGGACGCCGCGCGGGGTGGGGACGGTGACGGGTTCGGGGAGGCCGAGGAGCCAGGCGGCGCGGCGGACGGAGTGGTGGGCGTTGGCGCCGGTGACGGTGGTGAGGCGGGGGCCGTGGCGTTCGCGGGCGAGGAGGAGGGCGAGCTGGTTGGACTCGGTGCCGCCGGTGGTGACGAGCGCGTCGGGGCGGGTCGCGCGGGGGAAGACCTCGGCGGCGAGGGCGGCGGTGACCTCGGTCTCCAGGGCGGAGGCGGCGGGGGCCTGGTCCCAGGAGTCCATCGACGGGTTGAGGGCGCTCGCGGCGAGGTCGGCGGCGGCGGCGAGGGCGAGCGGCGGGGTGTGGAGGTGGGCGGCGCACAGCGGGTGGGCGGGGTCGGCGGCGCCGGCGGCGACGAGGTGGACGAGGGTGCGCAGGGCCTCGTCCTGTCCGGTGCCGGTCTCGGGGAGGACGTCGCCGAGGGTGGCGCGGACGCGTGCGGTGACGGCCGCGGGTCCGCCGGCCGGGAGCGGGCCGCCGCGTTCGTCGGCGCCGGTGCGCAGGGCGTCCAGGGCGATGCCGAGGAGCCTGCTGAGCGGGGTGGGCTGGGCGGCGAGGGGTGGCGGGGGTGCGGCACGCATGGACGACAGCGTGCCGGGGGGTGCGGGGCCGTGTCCGGCGTCCGCGGTGACGTGACCCGAACGGGGGACGTGCGGCTTGCGTGCTGCCGGGGCCCGGCGCGGTGGGGTGCGCGCCGGGCCGGGCGGGGTCAGCTCGCGCGGACGCGGAGGGCGCGGGCGAGGTCGTCGAGCTGGTCGACGAGCTTGCGGTGGAGGGCGGGGATCATGGTGCCGTCGGCGAGCCGGCGTTCGCCGAGGGCGAGGGCGTCGGCGTCGATCGCGTACGCGGGGAAGGCGTGGCGGCCGGCGGCCTCGGCCATGGCGGGGCCGCGGCGGTCGCCGAGGGCGATGGCGGCGTCGTAGAAGCGCTCCACGTACTCCTGGAGGAGGTCGGCCTGTTCGGGCTGCCAGAAGCCGAGGGCGGTGGCGGTGAACAGGTAGTTCGACAGGTCGTCGGAGTCGAACATGGCGGCCCAGGCGGTGGCCTTGGCGGCCGGGTCGGGGAGGGCGGCGCGGCAGCGGGCGGCGCCTTCCTGGCCGGTGGCGCTGGGGTCGCGGGCCAGTTCGGCGGCGATGGCGGCCTCGTCGGTGGCGCCGAGGACGGCGAGCCGGGCGAGGATCCGCCAGCGGAGCTCGGGGTCGAGTTCGGGGCCGCCGTGGACGGTGCCCTCGTCGAGCCAGCTGGCGATCTGGTCGGGGGTGGTGGCGCTGTCGATCAGGGCGCGGACGGCGGTGAGGCGCAGGCCGGGTTCCTCGCCGTCCTCGGTGCGGCGGAGGAAGGAGCGGGCGATCTCGCGGACGGCGGCGAGGGCGGCGGGGCGGTCCCCGGCGGGGACGTACCGGTCGGCGATCTGCTGCCGGGCGAAGGCGAGGACGCCCTGGACGATGGCGAGTTCGGACTCCTCGGGGAGGTGGGCGCGGGCGATCTCCAGGTAGTCGGCGGGGGCCAGTTCGCCGTCGCGGACCATGTCGCGCAGGGCGTTCCACACCACGGCCCGGGTGAGCGGGTCGGGGATGCGGGAGAGGCCGCGGAGGGCGGACTCCTCGGAGACCTCGTCGAAGCGGAGCTTGGCGTAGCTGAGGTCGCCGTCGTTGAGGACGACGAGGTCGGGGCGGGGGCCGGTGAGGCGGGCGGGCTCCTGCTGGGGGACGTCGAGGAGGAGGTGCTCGCGCAGGGAGAGTTCGCCGTCGGGGCGGCGGTCGTAGAGGCCGGCCCGGATGCGGTGGGGGCGGCTGCCGGCGCGGTCGACGGCGAGCTCCCAGCGGTTGCCCTCGCCGGTGAGGCGGGGGGTGAGGGTGTCGGCGCCGGTAGTGCGGAGCCACTGTTCGGCCCAGGTGTGGACGTCGCGGTCGGTGGCGGCGGCGAGGTTGTCGATGAAGTCGGCGAGGGTGGCGTTGCCGAACTTGTGGCGCTTGAAGTGGATGTTGAGGCCGGCGAGGAAGTCGGTCTCGCCGAGCCAGGCGACGAGCTGGCGGAGGGCGGAGGCGCCCTTGGCGTAGGAGATGCCGTCGAAGTTGAGGAGGGCGGAGGCGGTGTCGGGGACGGCCTCGGGGTCGGGGGCGACGGGGTGGGTGGAGGGGCGCTGGTCGGCGTCGTACCCCCAGGCCTTGCGGGCGACGCCGAAGTCGATCCAGGTGTCGGCGAAGAGGTCGGAGCAGGCTTCGTTGACGGTCTGGTAGCCCATGTACTCGGCGAAGGACTCGTTCAGCCAGATGTCGTCCCACCAGCGGAGGGTGACGAGGTCGCCGAACCACATGTGGGCCATCTCGTGGGCGATGACCATGGCGCGGGTCATCCGCTCGGTGGCGGTGACGGCGGAGCGGAAGACGAACTCGTCGCGGAAGGTGACGAGGCCGGGGTTCTCCATGGCGCCGGCGTTGAACTCGGGGACGAACGCCTGGTCGTAGGAGTCGAAGGGGTAGGGCTCGTCGAACTTCTCGTGGTAGCGGTCGTAGCACGCCGTGGTGACGGCGAGGATCTCGTCGGCGTCGGCGTCGAGGTACGGCGCGAGGGAGCGGCGGCAGTGGAGGCCGAAGGGCAGCCCGGCGTGCTCGGTGCGGACGGAGTGCCAGGGGCCGGCGGCGACGCAGACGAAGTAGGTGGAGAGCGGCGGGGTGGTGGCGGCGGTCCAGCGGCCGTTCCCCTGGTGCTCGGTGATGCCGTTGGAGAGGACGGTCCAGCCCTCGGGGGCGGTGACGGCGACGTCGAAGACGGCCTTGAGGTCGGGCTGGTCGAAGGCGGCGAAGACGCGCTGGACGTCCTCCATGAAGAGCTGGGTGTAGACGTAGGACTCGCCGTCGGTGGGGTCGAGGAAGCGGTGCATGCCCTCGCCGGTGTGCGAGTAGCGCATGGTGGCGGTGACGGTGAGCTCGTGCTCGCCGGCGGTGAGGGCGAGCGGGACGCGGTTCTCGTGGAGGGCCGCGGGGTCGAGGGGCTTTCCGTCGAGGGTGACGGAGTGCAGGGTGTCCGGCTTGATCTCGACGAAGGTGTCCCCGGCGGCGCGGGCGGTGAAGCGGATGCGGCTGGTGGACCCGAAGGTCTCGTCGCCGCCGGTGAGGTCGAGGTCCACCGCGTAGTGGTGGACGTCGAGCATCTGGGCACGGGTCTGCGCTTCGTCGCGCGTCAGTACGGACATGGGCCCTATGCTGCCCGATCGCCCGGTCGGCGGGCAGGGGTGGTGCGGAAGCGGGCGGCGGCGGGGTCAGGCGCGGCCGGTGCCGTCGAGGTGGGCGAAGGCGGCGGTGATCCGGGGGCGGTCGTATCCGGCGGGTCCCGCGGCGCCGCTGGAGACGAGGGCGGCGAGCAGCAGCCGGGCCTTGGCGGGGTCGAGCGGTCCGGCGGGGATCAGGCCGTGGTGCAGGAGGTCGTGTTCGGAGCCGGGGCCGCGGTAGGTGTCGCTGAGGAGGGTGCCGGAGCCGGTGCGGGAGGCGAGGACGACGGGGATGCGGCGGGCGAGGCGGGCGAGGGGTTCGACGAGCCGGGCGGGGGCGTGGCCGGCGCCGAAGGCGGCGACGACGAGGCCGTGGAAGCGGTCGTCGACGGCGTCGAGGAGTTCGCCGCGGTCGCCGAGGGTGAGGGTGACGAGGGCGATCCGGACGGCGGGGTCGTAGCGGAGCCGGCAGGGCGTGGTGGGCACGGCGGGGCGGAGCAGGATCCGGGGGGTGCCCTCGACGACGGTGCCGAGGGGGCCGGCGCCGGGCGAGGCGAAGGTGGCGGTGGAGGTGGTGTGGGTCTTGCGGGCGTGCCGGGCGGCGTGGATCTCGTCGTTGAGGACGACGAGAACGCCGAGGCCGCGGCAGGCGGGGTCGGCGGCGACGGCGAGCGCGGCGGCGAGGTTGGCGGGGCCGTCGGCGCCGGGCAGGTCGGGGCGGCGCATGGCGCCGGTGACCACGACGGGGGCCCGGTCGGTGCGGCAGAGCAGGTCGAGGAGGAAGGCGGTCTCCTCCAGGGTGTCGGTGCCCTGCACGACGACGGCGCCGGAGCCGTCGGCGACGGTCCGGTCGATCTCGGCGGCGAGGGCGGCGAGGTCCTCGGGGGTGAGCGAGGAGGAGGGGAGGCGGCGGAAGTCGCGCAGGTCGACGTCGTCGGGGGCGCCGAGGCCGGCGAGGACCTCGGTGCCGCTGAGGCGGCCGAGTTCGCCGCCCCGGGCGGAGATGGTGCCGCCGAGGGTGAAGACCGTGACGCGGGTCATCAGCGTGCTCCGTCCGCGATCGTCTCGTGGTGGCGGATGACCTCGGCGATGATGAAGTTGAGCAGTTTCTCCGCGAAGGCCGGGTCGAGCTTGGCGCTCTCGGCGAGCTCCCGCAGCCGGGCGATCTGGCGGGCCTCGCGGGCGGGGTCGGCGGGCGGCAGCTGGTGCGCGGCCTTGAGGACGCCGACCTGCTGGGTGCACTTGAAGCGTTCGGCGAGCATGTGGACGACGGCGGCGTCGATGTTGTCGATCGACTCGCGCAGCCGGGTCAGCTCGGCGCGGACGGCGGGGTCGATGTCGCTGGAGTCGTTCCTGGTGTCGCTCGTGTCGCTCATGGTCAGCGAGCTTAGACGGAGTCCCCGGCGATGGTGGGCGGGTGTTCGGGATCCGGGACCCGGTCGCTCCAGCCGCCGTGGACGGCGCGGCCCTGCTGTTCGCGGAAGCGGACGGGGGCGAGTCCGACCCTTCGGGTGAACAGCCGGGAGAAGTAGGCGGGGTCGTCGTAGCCGACGCGGCGGGCGACGGCGGCGACGGGCAGCTCGGTGGCGGCGAGGAGTTCCTTGGCGCGGCCGAGGCGGACGGTGAGCAGGTAGTCCTTGGGGCTGCGGCCGGCGGCGCGGCGGACGGCGGCGCGGAGTTCGGCGGCGGTCATGCCGTGCCGGGCGGCGTGTTCGGCGACGGAGTACGGCTGGAAGGCGTCGCGGGCGAGGCGGGTGAGGACGGGGTCGCCGTCGGCGTCGGTGTCGGCGCGGGCGCGGCGCAGGGCGACGAGGAGTTCGTGGACGGCGGCGGCGGTCTCGACCTCCAGCAGCGGGTTGCCGGGGCGGGCGGCGCGGGCGATGCGGCCGACGGCGGCGCGGGCGGGAGCGGCGTCGGCGAGGGGGACGACGGGCCGGTCGGGTTCGATGTAGCCGAGTTCGGTGTAGGTGGCGGCGGCGGGGCCGGTGAAGTCGACGAAGGACTCGTCCCAGCCGGTGGCGGGGTCGGCGCCGTAGTGGTGGGGGACGCCGGGGGTGAGCCAGAGGAGGGCGGGGGCGGTGACGGGGGTGGTGCGGCCGTCGGCGGAGCGGTACCAGCCGCGGCCGGCGGAGACGACGACGGCGACGTGGTGGTCGAGGGTGCGGGGGCCGACGACGGGGAGCCGGCCGTGCTGGAGTCCGACGCCGAGGCAGACGAGGCCGAGGCGGTGGTGGACGGGTCCGGGCGTGAAGTAGCGCATCCAGGTGTGGTACATGCCCGTGCCTTCCGTAACGTCCAAACTGCGACGATCTTTGTCCATGGACCGGTCCGCCGCCAGGGGGTGAGGGTGGGGCCATGAGCACGTTCGCTGTGGGTGACGAGGACTTCCTGCTCGACGGGCGGCCGGTGCGGCTGCTGTCGGGGGCGCTGCACTACTTCCGGGTGCACGAGGGGCACTGGGCGCACCGGCTGGGGATGCTGCGGGCGATGGGCCTGGACTGCGTGGAGACGTACGTGCCGTGGAACCTGCACGAGCCGGAGCCGGGCCGGTTCGCGGATCCGGAGGCGCTGGGCCGCTTCCTGGACGCGGTGGCGGCGGCGGGGCTGCGGGCGGTCGTGCGGCCGGGGCCGTACATCTGCGCCGAGTGGGAGAACGGCGGGCTGCCGCACTGGGTGACCGGGCCGCTGGGGCGGCGGGTGCGGACGAGGGATCCGGAGTTCCTGGCGCCGGTGGAGCGCTGGTTCCGGCGGCTGCTGCCGCAGGTGGTGGCGCGGCAGGTGGACCGGGGCGGGCCGGTGGTGCTGGTGCAGGTGGAGAACGAGTACGGGAGTTACGGGAGTGACGCCCGCTATCTGGAGTGGCTGGCGGGGCTGCTGCGGGAGTGCGGGGTGTCGGTGCCGCTGTTCACGTCGGACGGGCCGGAGGACCACATGCTGACGGGCGGTTCGGTGCCGGGGGTGCTCGCGACGGCGAACTTCGGGTCGGGCGCGGCGGACGGCTTCGCGGTGCTGCGCCGGCACCGGCCGTCGGGGCCGCTGATGTGCATGGAGTTCTGGTGCGGCTGGTTCGACCACTGGGGCACGGAGCACGCGGTGCGGGACGCGGCGGACGCGGCGCGGGCGCTGCGGGAGGTCCTGGAATGCGGGGCGTCGGTGAACGTCTACATGGCGCACGGGGGCTCGAACTTCGGCGGCTGGGCGGGGGCGAACCGGTCCGGGGAGCTGCACGACGGGCGGCTGCTGCCGACGGTGACCTCGTACGACTACGACGCCCCGGTGGACGAGTGGGGCCGGCCGACGGAGAAGTTCCACCGCTTCCGGGAGGTGCTGGCGGGGTACGCGGCGGGGCCGCTGCCGGAGGTGCCGGAGCCGCCGGCCCGGCTGGCGGCTCCGGTGCGGGCGGGCTTCGCGGAGTGGGCGCCGCTGGGCGCGGTCCTGGAGGTGCTGGGCGGGGCGGAGGTGGAGTCCGGGGTGCCGCCGGCCTTCGAGGAGCTGGGCGTGGACCGGGGTCTGGTGCGGTACCGCTGCGCGGTGCCGGGGCCGCGGCAGCCGTATCCGCTGCGGGTGACGGGGCTGCGGGACCGGGCGCAGGTGTGGGTGGACGGCGTCTTCGCGGGGGTGCTGACGGAGGAGGACGCGGTGCTGCCGGAGCCGGTGGCGGGTCCGGCGGTGGTGGAGCTGTGGGTGGAGTCGCTGGGCCGGGTGAACTACGGGCCGCGGCTGGCGGAGCCGAAGGGGATCACCGGCGGGGTGCTGCACGAGCGGCAGTACGTGCACGGGGTACGGGCCCGGGGGCTGCGGCTGGACGCGTTCACGGCGGAGGCGGTGGGCCGGGTGCCGTTCGGGGAGGTCCCGGAGCGGGGCGGCCGGGGTTTGTACCGGGCGTCGGTGGAGGTCGCGGGCGCCGGGGACGCGGAGCTGCGGCTGCCGGGCGCGGGGCGGGGCTTCGTGTGGGTGAACGGCTTCTGCCTGGGCCGGTACTGGCCGGCGGCGGGGCCGCAGGAGGGGCTGTTCGTGCCGGGGCCGGTGCTGCGGGAGGGCGCGAACGAGGTGTGGGTGCTGGAGGTGGAGCCGGCGGACGGCGCGGGGCCGGGGGGTGTGGAGCTGGGCTGAGGGGACGTACGGGGAAGGGCCCCGGGGCGCTGTGCCGCCCCGGGGCCCGGTCCGTGGGGGGGTTACAGCGTGGCCGCGGCGGACTTGATGGCGGCGGCGAAGGTCGAGACCTCCGTGTAGACGCCGGGGTAGCCGGCCCGGGCGCAGCCCTCGCCCCAGCTCACGATGCCGACCTGGATCCAGGCGCCGGCGTTGTCCTTGCGGAACATGGGGCCGCCGGAGTCGCCCTGGCAGGTGTCGACGCCGCCCTGGGTGTAGCCGGCGCAGATCTCCTCGGAGGGCACGAGGTCGCTGCCGTACGCGGCCTGGCAGGAGGCATCCGAGACGAAGGGCACGTTGGCCTTGAGCAGGTAGCGCTGCTGGGCGCCGCCCTCGCGGGCCGCGCCCCAGCCTGCCACGGTGAAGGTGCCGCTGTTGTAGGCGGTGGTCTCGGCGATCTTCAGGGTGGGCAGCGAGGTGATGGGGCTGGCGAGCTTGATGAGCGCCCAGTCCTTGCCCTTGCCGTTGTAGCCGGGGGCCTGGAGGACCTTGGTGGAGCGGACCTTGATGGCGCTGCTCGACTGGAGGTCGACGACGCCGGCGGTGGCGGTGATGGAGGTGTTGTTGCCGGAGCCGCTGACGCAGTGGGCGGCGGTGAGGACGATCTGCGGGGTGAGCAGGGAGCCGCCGCAGCCCATGGAGAGCCGGACCATCCAGGGGAACTCGCCCTGGGCGGCGCGGGTGCCGCCGACGACCGGCGTGGGGGCGGCGGTGGCGGTGGAGACGGGCTGGAGGCTGAGGGCGGCGAGGGCGACGGCGCCCGCGGCGGCGAGTTTCTGCAGGGTGCGGACGAGCCGGTTCTTCTTCTGCACGGTCTGCCTTCTCTCGTGGGGGGTTCAGGCATGGGGGGTTGCGGGCCTCGGCGGCGGTGCGCGCACGGGTCACCGGCCGGAGACTCGGAGTGACATGCGCCCGTCAAGGCACGTCCGGATTATGGACAGCTCCCAACTGCCGCCACAAGGAAGCCTTTTCGGCCAGACGCCACGGCAGGACCGTACAGTGGGACGCGAGGGGGATCGCCCATGACGGACCGGGACAGGGCCGACCGGGTCGGCCGGGACACCCACGGGGTGGAGCACGGCTTCCCCCACCGGGAGGCCGTACGGGCCTCGCTCACCGCCCTCTACCGGCGCCTCGGCCCCGCCGGAATCGGCCGGTACGCGACCAGCGTGACCGCCTCCGACGTGGCCCTCTCCCCCGGCGAGGACCCCGGCGCCGGCGCCGTCCGGGTGGCCGGCGTCCTGGTGCGCCACCTGCGCCTGCCGCAGGCCCCGGTCACGGTGGCGTTCCGGCGGATGGAGCACGCCGCCACCGTCGAACCCGCCGCCCGGAGCGGTTACTCCGTCGAGCTCAACGAGCGCTTCCGGCGCCGCCCCCGCGACATCGGCGCCGCCCTCGCCCACGAACTCGCCCACGTCCTCCTCCACCGCCTCGGCCTGGGCTTTCCCGACACCGGGCGGAACGAGATCCTCACCGACGTGACCACCGCCTACCTCGGCGCGGGCTGGCTGCTTCTCGACGCCTTCCGGCAGGACGGCGCCGAGAGCCAGAAGCTCGGCTACCTCACCCCGGAGGAGTTCGGCTGGGTGCTCGCGCAGCGGGCCGGCGTCTTCGGCGAGGACCCCTCCCCCTGGTTCACCAGCGCCGCCGCGTACGAGGCGTGGCGGCGCGGCCGCGCCGAGGCCGACCGCGAGCGCCGGCTGCCCCCGCTGGCCGGCGCCCCCTGGACCGACCGCCGCCGCTACGCCCGGGACCGGCGCCTGGGCCGGGCCGCGCCCGGCGCCCCGTACGCCTTCGACGGCGGCGCCCCGGCGACCGGCGTCGCCTTCCCCTGCCCGGTCTGCCGGCAGCGGCTGCGCGTCCCCGCCGGACGCCGGCTGCGGGCCCGCTGCCGGCTGTGCGGGGCGGTCCTCGACTGCGCCGGGTGAGAGAAAATCCGAGCACGTCAGAGGCGGCGCGGCGACAATACGGACATGGAGCGAACGTTCGACGACCTGGTGGCGGAGGCCGAAGCGGCCCCGATGGAGGGCTGGGACTTCTCCTGGCTCGACGGAAGGGCCACCGAGCAACGCCCCTCGTGGGGCTATCAGCGGCTGCTCGGCGCGCGGCTGGCCCGGGCCTCGGCCGCCCTCGACATCCAGACCGGCGGCGGCGAGGTGCTCGCCGGGGCCGGTCCGCTGCCGCCGCTGACCGCCGCCACCGAGTCCTGGCCGCCGAACGTGGCGAAGGCGACCCGCCTGCTGCACCCGCTCGGCGCGGTCGTCGTCCACGACGAGGACGAGCCGCCGCTGCCCTTCGGCGACGCCGCCTTCGACCTGGTCGCCAGCCGCCACCCGGTGACCGTCTGGTGGGAGGAGATCGCGCGCGTCCTGCGGCCCGGCGGCACCTACTTCTCCCAGCAGGTCGGCCCCGCCAGCGTCTTCGAGCTGGTCGAGTACTTCCTCGGACCGCAGCCGGAGGACGTCCGCCGCGCCCGGCACCCCGAGGACGCGCGGCGGGACGCCGAGGCGGCCGGCCTGGAGGTGGTGGACCTGCGGGCGGAGTCGCTGCGTACCGAGTTCCTGGACGTGGGCGCGGTGGTGTGGTTCCTCCGCAAGGTGATCTGGATGGTCCCGGGCTTCACGGTCGACGCGTACCGCGACCGGCTCCGCGCCCTGCACGAACGGATCACCGCCGAGGGCCCCTTCGTCGCGCACACCACCCGCTTCCTCATCGAGGCCCGCAAGCCCTGACCGGGGGCCGGGACGGAGGTGCGCCGGAAGCGGACGGACGGTCAGGATGGGGGCATGAGCACGCTGTTCGAGGCGATCGCCGGCGGGGACGAGGACGCGGTCGTCCGCGCCCTGCGCGCCGGGGCCGGCGCCGAGGCCGCCGACGACGACGGGGAGACCGCCCTCTACCGGGCGGCGGTCGCCGACGAGCCCGGGATCGTCCGGCTGCTGCTCGCCGCCGGCGCCGACCCGGGGCGGCCGAGCGGTTCCGGCGGCGGCGACCTGCCGCTGTGCGGGGCGGCCTGCGGCGGACACGCCGGGACGGTACGGGCGCTGCTCGCGGCGGGCGCCGACCCCGACCAGGAGGAGGAGTTCGGCTTCACCGCGCTCGCCTGGGCGGTCCGGCTCGGCCACGCGGAGACCGTACGGACCCTGCTCGACCACGGCGCCGACCCCGGCCGCCCCGGCCCCGACGGCCTCACCCCGCTGACCGCCGCCGCCCGGCGCGGCTCGACCGCCTGCGTACGGGCGCTGCTCGACCACGGCGCGCCGGACGCGGAGGCGGCGCTGCGGGAGGCGCGGCGCTGGATCGGCGTCGACATCGCGGCCGAGCTGCGGCGCGGACTGGTCGCGGAGCACGACAGCGGCGACACGTACGAGGCGGTGGTCCGGCGGGTCCGCGAGGACGGCGGCGTGACCGTCGTCGTCGAACTGCTGCGGGAGGACGGCCGGCCCGGGCGCGGCGACGAGCGGCAGACCGGGCACGCGGCCGTCGCGACCCTGCTGGAGGCGGCGCTCGGCCGGCGCGTCCCTGCCGAGGAGCTGGCGGCGCGGGCGCTGCGCCGCGGCGACCCGGAGCTCGACGACTGGACGACCGCCGTGGACGCGCTCGCCGGGCGGGCCGACGAGGAGACCTTCGTGGCGGCGGCCGGCTGGTGCGCCGACCGCGATCCGCTGCGGCGGGCGTTCGGCGCGCGGGTCCTCGGCGCGCTGCCGGGGTTCGCGGCGAGCGCGGTGCCGGTGCTGCGGCGGCTGGCCGCGGAGACGGCGGGCCCCGCGCGGGAGCCGCTGCTGTCGGTGGTGACGGCGCTCGGGGCGTGCGCGGAACCGGCGGCGGTGCCGGAGCTGCTGGGCGCCGCGGCCCACCCGGACCCGGAGGTGCGGCGGGCGGCGGCGGGGGCGCTGGCGGGACTGGTGCCGGCCGGTGACATGGACGCGCTGGGGGTGCTGCTCGCGCTGAGCCGGGACGGGGACGCGCGGGTGCGGGACTGGGCGGTGCTGGCCCTGGCCGAACTGCCGGACGACACGCCGCTGGTGCGGGAGGCGCTGGCGGAGCGGCTCGCCGATCCCGACCCGGAGACGGCGGCGGAGGCGGCGCGCGGGCTCGCGATCCGGCAGGACCCGCGGGCGGTGGACGCGCTGGCGGCGGTCCTCGCGGACGGCGACCCGGACGGCGCGCCCCGCGAGACGGCGCTGGCGGCCCTGGAGTTCGTGCGGGACGCCCGGGTCAGGACCCGGCTGGAGTGGATCCCGCCGCGCCGCCGCTGACCAGGCCACCGGGCGATCCTTCTTTCGTTCGGTCGAACGAAAGGGTTCTTGCTAGGCTGCCGCCATGAGCGAGCGGAACCGGGGCACGGAGGGCCGAGACAGCGAGCCGGCCGGCGGGGACGCGGAGCGCGCGGAGGTCGTCGCCGCGCTGACCGCCGCCGGCCGCGACTCCAGCGCCGCCGCCGTCGCCTTCCACACGGCCGTCGCCGCCCGGCAGGACCTCGGCGCCACCGAGACCAAGGCGCTCGACCTGCTCGCGCGGCTCGGGCCGCTCACCGCGAAGGAGCTGGCCGGGCACTCCGGCCTCGCCCCCGCCTCCGTCACCGGCCTCGTCGACCGCCTGGAGCGCAAGGGGTACGTCCGCAGGGTCGGGCACCCGACGGACAAGCGGCGGGTGCTGATCGAGCCGCGGCCCGAGAAACTGGCCGAGCTGGCCCCGCTGTTCGAGGACTGGTCCCGCGACGTGCACGCGCTGTACGCGGAGTTCACCACGGCCGAACTGCGGACGGTGCTGCGCTTCATGACCGGCGCCACCGAGCGCCAGCGCGCCGCGGCGCAGCGCCTGGTGGAACCCGGCGAGCACTGATCCCCCGAAGGCGTCCGGGCGTACGGCGACACGTCTCCTGCTTGTCATGTACGCAACATGAAGACGTTCAGGCGGGGGCGCGCACACCCCTCGCCGCCCGGCCGCACGGCTGCTACCTTCCTCACCGGGACGCCACCTAACTAGCGTTAGGTGGGTGACCGCACCCCTTTCCCCTCAGCCAGGGAGTCCGCATGTCCCTCTCCAGACGCGCGCTGCTGACCACCGCCGGGGCCGCCGCCCTCGTGGCGACCGCCGCGCCGGGCGCCGCCGCCCGCCCCCGGACCGCGCCGCCGATCCGCCACATCCCGCTCCAGGGCGCCGTGAACGTCCGTGACCTGGGGGGATACCCCACCCACGGCGGCGGGCGGGTCCGGCACGGCCTCGTCTACCGGGCCGACCACCTCGGCAAGCTGACCGACGCCGACGTGGCCGTGCTCGGCGGGCTCGGCCTCGCCCGGGCGATCGACTTCCGGATCCCGATGGAGGTCGGCCACGACGGGGCCGACCGGCTGCCCGCCGGGGTGGCCGCCGTCTCCCGGCCGGTCACCGACAACGGCCTCTTCGGGCAGCTCACCGCCGCCATCGCCTCGCGGGACCCGGTGCGGCAGGAGGAGATGCTGGGCGGCGGCCGCGCGGCGGCGTTCATGACGGACGTGTACCGCACCTTCGTCACCGACCCGGCGAACCGGGACGCCTTCGGGCGGACCCTCCGCGAACTCGCCGCGCCCGGCACGGGCCCCGTGCTGTACCACTGCACCTCGGGCAAGGACCGCACCGGCTGGGCGAGCTGGCTGGTCCTGCGGCTCGCCGGGGTGCCGGAACGGCTCGCCACCGAGGACTACCTGGCCTCCAACACCCTCCGCGCCGCGCACGACGCCCGGGTCCGCGAGGGCCTGAGGGCGGCGGGGCTGATGCGGAACCCGGAGCTGATCGTGCCGCTCCAGGAAGTCCGCCGGGAGTACCTGGACGCGGCCCTCGCGGAGGTCCGCTCCGGGTACGGCGGCCTCTACCGCCATGTGACGGCCGGCCTCGGCCTGGACCCGCGCGCCCTGGCGCGGCTGCGGGACCGGCTCACCGGCTGACGCGGGTGCGGCGCGGCCCGTGCGGGGGCCGCGCCCGCCCGCGTACCGCCCGGCGGGCGGGTCAGGCGCGGACGGCGATCCCGTCCAGGACCATCGACAGGTACTGGCGGGCGATCTCCTCGGGGCCGTGCTGTCCGCCCGGCCGGTACCAGGAGGCCGCGACCCAGACGGTGTCGCGGAGGAAGCGGTAGGTGAGCCGGAGGTCGAGGTCGGCCCGGAACACCCCGTCGGCCACCCCCCGCTCCAGGGTGCCGAGCCACGCCTTCTCGAACCGGTTCTGCGAGTCCGTGAGGTACGCGAACCGGGGCAGGTCGGTGAGGTGCCGGGACTCCTTCTGGTAGATGGCGACGGCGGCGCGGTGCCGGTCGATCTCCCGGAAGGACTCGGTGACCAGCGCCTCGACCGTCTCCCGGGGGCCGAGACCGGCGGCGAGCACGGCGTCGTACCCCTCCCACAGCTCCGTGAGGAAGGTGGACAGGATCTCGTCGAGCATCGACTCCTTGGAGTCGAAGTGGTAGTAGAGGCTGCCGGCGAGCATCCCGGCGGCGTCCGCGATCTTGCGGACGGTGGTGGCGTTGTAGCCCTGGGCGGCGAACACCTCGGCGGCGGTGTCGAGGAGTTCGCGGCGCCGCTCCGGCGCGGCGGCGTTCACCTGGTTCTTCTTCTTGGTCGCTGACACCCGCCCATTGTCGTCGGTCCGGCGCGGACCGGGGCGGGCTCAGCCGTCCTCGCGCGGCGGGGCGTCGTCGTTGCCGCGCCGCAGGGTGCGGAGCGCCCGGCCCGGACGCCAGGTGGTGAAACAGATCTCGTCGCCCTCGACCCAGGTCCGTACGACCTCGGCGGGCTCGACCCGGAAGAGGTGGAACGGCAGCGGCGCCCCGGCCTCGGCGGCGTACCGCTCGACCTCGCCGGCGTCGGTGACCTCGACGGCACGCCCCGAGATCCGCACGTCGCCGCCGCCCATGTCCGTGCCGGCGCCGGGGTTGGCGAGCAGCGAGAAGCGGGGGTCGCGCCGCAGGTCGAGCGCCTTCCGCGAGCGCGGCATCATGCCGAGCCACAGCTCACCGCCCCGGAAGTCGGCCTCGATGCCGCTGAGCCGCGGCGAGCCGTCCTTCCGGAGGGTGGCGAGCGCGTGGTGGGTGTACTGGCCGAAGCGCTCCCGCACGGTGGCGGCGAGGGCGGGTTCGGCGGCGGCGAAGGCCGCCCAGGTGACGGTTCCGGTGTCTCGCATGGGTCCAGGAGACACCGGATACCCGACACCTACTGTCCGGATTGCTCCAGGCAGGCCACGGAAACCGGCCGGTCCGGGCGTTTCGGGCGCTGTGGGCGGTCCGGGTGCCCCCGGGGTCACGCTCCGGCGCGCTCCGCCTTGCTGCGCTCGACGCAGAACTCGTTGCCCTCCGGGTCTCCCAACACACGGAACTAGTTGTTCTGGAGTGTTGCCGTGGGTACGTCGGTGTTGGTCAGAGATGCAGTCGGGAATTCGCTGGTCTCCACAGAGACCATGACGACTACACCGCGGAACCCTCTTGCGGGCACGGTCTACACCGAGACCCTTCGGGGGGTCCGGTGCGTCCGGCTGTCCGTGCTCACAGACGAGACCACCAGCCCCGAGCGGCAGCGCGAAGCCGGCGACGTAGCGGCAGCCGCGAACAACATCAGCTTCGGCGAGGGTGACCAGCTCCGCGAAGCCGTCGACCTTGACGTCTCGGCTTCCAAGATCAGCCCGTTTGATCGCCCGCAGCTCGGCGCGTGGCTCGCCCGCCCGGATGACTTTGACGTCCTGGTGTGGTGGCGGTTCGACCGTGCCATTCGGTCCATGAGCGACATGCAGAACCTTGCCGAGTGGGCGAGGACGCACCGGAAGGTTCTGTTGTTCGCCGAGGGCATCGGCGGGGGCCCGATGGTTCTGGACTTCCGGAACCCCATGGACCCCATGAGCGAACTCATGATGCTCATGCTTGCCTTTGCCGCTCAGGTGGAGTCGCAGAGCATCCGGGACCGCGTAACCGGTGCCATGGCCGCTATCCGCAAGATGCCGCTTCGGTGGCGCGGCGGGCGCCCCCCGTACGGATACATGGCAGTCCCGATGCCCGCCGAACATGGCGGGGTCGGCTGGACGCTCGTTCCCGACCCGGATGCCGTCAAGGTCATCGAGCGCATCGTTCGGGAACTCTTGGAAGGGATGACCGTCTCCGCTATCGCGGCGGGGCTCAACGAAGACGGGGTGCCGAGCCCGCGCGATCACTGGGCCCTCAAGAAGGAGCGCGAGACCGGCGGCAAGACCGGCGGAGCCAAGGGGTCGCACGTCGTGCGCGACATGTTCAAGTGGACCCCCGCCGTCATCACGCGGATGCTGCGTAACGAATCGCTGCTCGGCTGGAAGATGCACAAGGGCAAGCCCGTGCGGGACGCCGAGGGCAACCCGGTCATGCAGACCGAACAGCCGATCATGACCCGTGCCGAGTTCGATGCCATCGGCGCCGTGCTCGACTCCCGCAGCATCGACAACCGCGAGCGGCACGACACGGACGCGCTGCTGTTGCGCGTGATCCACTGCGACTCGTGCGGGGGCCGTATGTACCTCAGCAAGCAAGAGGGCAAGCGCGGCAACTACAAGTGCAACAGCCACGCCCGGGGAGACGTCTGCGAAGCCCCCTCCAACATTCGGGCGGACTGGGCAGACGAGTACGTGACCGCGGAGTTCCTGCGGCTGGTCGGCCCGATCCAGACCAAGCACGTAGTAGAGATCCCGGGTTACGACCCCGAACCCGAGTTGCTTGCCACGGTCGCCGAGTTCGCCGAGCACCAGGAACAGAAGGGGCGGCAGAGGTCCAAGCACGCGGCTGCCGAGTGGCAGCGCCGCGCGGACGCGTTGGATGCCCGTATAGCCCTGCTGGAAGCCGCCGAGAAGGTAGAGCCGAGCCGAGTCGTCACCCCGACCGGCCGCACGTTCGCCGACGAGTGGGCGGAGAAGGACACCGCGGGCCGGCGAGCCATGCTCACCGAAGCCGGGGTCCGGCTGGACGTACGGCGCGGCACCCGTGGCGGGTGGCGGAAGCTGGACACGCGCCGCGTGGACTTCACCATGCGCGGAGAGCTGGACCCCGCCGCGGAAGCCGTCACCGACACCGCCGGGGACCAGGAAGCCGAGAGCCGCAACGACGCGCCACCGGCCCCGGGCAACGCCGTACGGCTCGCGGAGACGAGCGGAGAACGTGTGCTCACCGCTGCGTGACCGGACGGCCGTGCCGCCCGAGCCAAGCCCCGGTAGTCCCTCACGGACAGCAGAGGCTTTGCTGTGCTCGCAGCGGGGCCGACCAGCGGACCGAGCCATGACGGTATGACGGTTCAGACTATTTTTTCGTATGCACAAGAAAAAATAAGGAGAAAACCAAACCGACCGTCGAAACGCCATGCCGTCATGTGGTCGGCAGGATCTTCCCGCTCTCTACAACACGAGGGGTGGCACGGTACGGCTTGCGGCCGGACAGAGGGTGCGGGAATCTGCTGGCCTCCACAACACAGTGAGGGGCTGTGCAGAGTCACCGAGCGCGCCGCACGGCGGGTGCCGGGAATTCGTTGCCCCTTACTACACAGAGAAGGCGCGGGGTGGCTCCTGTGCGCCCAAGGGGGCTGCGGGGCGGGAATCCACTGGTCCCTACAACTGAGTAGCACCGCCCCGCACCGGGTTCGGCGGTGGTAGGGCCGTCGGCGATAGAGAACAGGAGAGGTAGCCCATGGGCGCCATTCTGAGTGAAGCGGGATTTCTGGACGGGCCGAGGAACAAGGGGCAGATCCAGGCCGATGCATGGAAGCGGGACGAGCGGATGGAGGAACTGGCCGCTCTCAAGGTGTCGAACCCCGAGACGTTCGACCGTCTGAACCCGACTTTGCGGATGAGTCTCGGCTACTACGAGCAGGACAAGAAGGTGGCTGCCGAGCACGGCCGCGATGTGACCAACGGGGGTAAGTGAGCATGGCTACTGACATCGAGAAGGCTGCCGAGCGGGTGGCAAAGCTGCGTGCACAGGCGGAGAAGTTCGCCGGACCACTGGCCGAAGCGGAAGCCGAGTTGGAGGCAGTCCAGGAGGCGGAAGCGGCGCGCCGTGCCGAGCGAGAGGGGCAGTACAACCGCAACTTCGTCCGCACATGGATGGACCGTGCGGAGGAGGCCGCTCACTCCGGCGATGACGCACACGCGCGGTTCCTGGAGGCTCTTTCCGCAGAACCGTGGTTCGCGGCGTATGTCGAGTACCGGTCTGCCCGCTACAAGCGAGGGCACGTCCTCACCGAGGCGCAGCGTGCCCAGACGGCGCTACGAGAGGTGGTGACGGTGCCTGAACAGCGTTGGTACGACGCCGAGATCCTGGACGAGATCCAGCGGGCCGTAGAGAAGCAGGCGGCAGCGCTGGGGGCCAAGTTCTCTGAAGACCTGGACGCGCAGCGCGAAGCCTTCATTGCGGAACGGGACTGACGATGGCTGTTGACGCGCTCGACCCGGGCCCGGACGGGGATTACCCGTACTTCCCTCGTGATGCGCAGGGACGGCCGCATTGGTCCGACACGGACCCGGCGCCGGAAGGGGGAACAGTGATGCCCCGCGGCGTCCAGCCGATGCGCGATCCGGCGAACCCTGGTCGCGTGGTGTTCGTGGACGTCACACCACGCCTGCCGGATGGCTCGCCCATCGATCCGCCGCCCATCCCGCCGAAGGGAACGACCCCCGCGTAGTGCAGGGGTTGTGCGGGAAGAGCTGGGGGGCTGCACAAGTGATGCAGCCCCCACCCGTTGTCCGGGCCTCTTCTCGCCGGCAACGCCGAGCCCGGAGCCGACGACGAGCGGCCCGGAACGATGCTGCTGCAAGGCTCCGCCGGATCATCGAGCGGAAGGGGCACGCGTGGTGTGACTGGTGCCTGGACGACTTCCCCGCGGCGGACGTGGACGTGGACCACGTGCGGCCCCTCTCGATGGGAGGGACCGACACGGACGGCAACGTTCAAGTGCTGTGCCGGGGGTGTCACCAGCTCAAGACCAGCACCGAGTTCGGGGCGTCAGGCTTGCCTGATTTCCAGACTCCCCGTGCTGCATCTGCGGTGTCCAGATGCTAGAAGACGATGTTCTTGGCGGCGTCTTGGATTTCGTTCGTCACCGCACCGAACTCGTTGTTCTGTCCGCTAAAAATCGAGTCGCCTTGTGCGTCAAGGGCGAAGTTGTGCGACTGGTCCAGCACCAGTCCTCCCGAGTCCCCGGCCCCGATCGAATCGGCGTGCGCAGTGCTGGTGAAGGACAGGGCGGCCCCTGCAAGGGCAATGGCGGCGAGTGCGCGCTTGGTGTTGTTCATGCCTCACCAACGATCTTGGACCTGTCGGGTCACGTTCAACACTGCCCCCTGCGTAACGAGGTGTGCCCATGCCCCGTAGACCCCGCCCCCCGTGCTCGGTACCCGGGTGTCCCGAACTGACTGCCCGTGGTGGCCGCTGTGCCGCTCACGAGCGTGAGGCGAACGCACTGCGGGAGACACCAGGGACGAGCGCGTACGGGCGACGGTGGCCAAACATCCGGCGCCGCTACCTCTACGCCCATCCGTGGTGCGTGCTGTGCACGAAGCCGGCGACGGTGGCCGACCACTTCCCGGAGTCGCGTCGCTCGCTGGTCGCGCGTGGTGTGTCCGATCCCGATGCGTGGTCGCGGCTGCGTCCGCTGTGCACGTCGTGCCACAACCGCGAGACCGCGAAGCATCAGCCCGGCGGATGGGCTGCCGAGCGCGTCCGTCCTCGCTTGCCCGAGCCCCCGACCAGGGGGTGACCCCCTCCCCGAGCCCTGGAAGCACGGCAGGGAGGCAAAAAACTCGCATGGCTCATTTGAGCGTTTCCGCGGAACGCTGATCGCCCCGCCAGTCCTCTTTCGTGAGGCTGGCGGGGCTTTCTGCGTTCAGGAAGTTACGCGGCCTTGAGCTTGGCCACTTCGCGCACGCGTTCGTGAAGTTCCCGAACGACGGAAGAGTTGCGCGGCATCGTGAGTGCCCGGAGCTTGCCGAAATGTTCGTCCCCGCGCGCGGTGGACAGCACTTCGTAGTCGTCCAGGAAGCGCCCCCACGTACGGCATGACTCTTCGAGGTGCCCGTGTTCGTGCTGCCGCTGTGCCAGCACCGCGTGCGCGTGGAGTCGGCCTTGACGTTCCGACGGGGACATGACCCGGATGGAGGACTTGAGTGCCTTGATCGAACCTTCCAGGTCCCGCCCCTCGTAGTGGACGTGCGAGACGTGGAACAGGAACGCGGCACGGTCGTAGCCCCCCACGGCGTCGCGCCGCGAGTCCGCCCGGGAGAGCGCGGTTTCCGCCTCCCGGAGCCGGACGACGGCCGTCCGCCGGTCGCCGACCATCGCGGAGGCGTGGGCTTGCTGCCCCCGCAGGAACGCCACGAGACGGGGACCGGCCGCACCGGTCGGAGCCGCCTCTGCCGCAGAGTCCGCGAACTCCAGGGCTCGCCGGCCGTAGCGCAGGTGTGATGCCTGCAAGCTCATCCCGCGCAGGGTCCGGCAGTACGTGAGCTGGTCGCCGGACTCCCGAGCGAGGTCGAGAGCGTGCAGGTAGTAGGTCTGTCCCAGACCATGGGCGCGCTCGTACATCGCCATCCACCCGGTGAGATAGACCAAGTCGGAGGCGGCGGAGAGCATGTCACGGTGTACGGCTTCCGGTGCTGCCGCGCGCAGGTACCCGCCAACGGTGTTGACGAGGAACGCCGATGCCATCGGACGGGCGTGCCCGCCGCCGAGATCATCGAGAATGTCGGCGATCTTGTCTGTCATCCGTCGAACGGTCTCGACCTCACCTCGACCGATGCGACCCGTGGGCCTGGTGATCCTTCCCTGGTCTTCTGCGTGCGCCGTGGTCATCAGCGCGGAGAAGGCCGGAACGGTGAGGGCGGCGGAGTACAGCGTCGTCGTGAGCAGCTTGCGGCGGGACGGGTCCATATCTTCCTTCCCGAGGTCGATAAGAGAATCCACGGTGTCACGCCCGGGATCGGCAGCCACCCCGGCAGGCCGCTGCAAGCCCGCTTCCGCGTAAGAGACCGGGCGCCCTAGCTTCCGTTCCAGTACGGCGATGATCACGGGCCTGATCTGGGGTTTTGGCTGCCCGCCCTGCTTCCATTGCGATACGGAAGGTTGGCGGTAGTCGACCGTCAGACCGGCTTCGGCAGCAACGCGGTTCACGGCATGGGCGAACTTCGTTTCCGAGTATCCCGCCTGTTCAAGGAGGGTGCAGAGACCTTCATTGCGCGGTCGTTCGGAAGCTCTGGGCACGACAACCCCCGGCGCTTATGAGTCTTATGGTTTGCCCTCCCCGCAACGGTACCGGTTCAAGCGTGCTTCGCGGTTTGCTCTTCGTACGCAAGAGATCAGCGCACGGCGGGAACAAGCCGTTCCCGTGAAGGAGGTGAGCCGTGATGGATGGCCCCCCGGCAGACCCGGTGACGAGTGTGGACCACCCGCAGGTGCCCGACGGGGACCGGATCGACGACGCCGGGCACGACCAGGCCGTGCCGACCGGCACCGCCGATGACTCGCCCGTACTGGTCGCCCTCATGGCGCGGGTCTCGGAGGAGAACGGGATGCGCCGAGCCATCCGGAGCGGGACGCCGGGGATGCCTCAGTGAGGACCGACAGAGTGCGGACCTACGCCGAGTCCCCGATCACCCTTCCGATGACGTCCGTACCGCCCGCCGTGCCCGTCCCGGGCTGCACGACATGTGCGCTCGCGGCGGAGGGAGAGCGGTACAGCGTCCGCGTCCGCGACGAGTCAGCGGCTGCGGACTACCGCGTCGAGATACGCAATCACCCGCACGAGGAACCGAAGTTGATGATCAAGGAGTGTGCTCCGTGACCACGGCGCCGGCTGTCGCGGTCCCGGTCTACCGCCTGGCCAAGTATCCCGGGCGGGAGTCCGAGGTGACCATGACGGCTCGCTGCCTGGGGGGCGGGTGTGCTTGGGAGTCGGCGCCGATACCGGCCGACATGCCCTCGGGTGGGTGTGAAGCGCACACGGCCACGACCGGACACACCGTCTTTGCCGTGACGCTGGAGTACGTGGCACTGGTGACCCGTGAGTGAAGGAAGCCGCGGCCGTCACGGTGACCGCTCTTCTCCTGCTGCTCTCTCTGCTCGTCGCCGTCCTTGTGGAGTGACGCGGCGCGCGTCGGTTTCGCAGAGCGGACGTGACCCCCTCGCGGTCTGACAGGTTGGTGCCGTGTCCGGCAACCCTGCGGACCTGTTCCCCTCGAAAGGCTTGCTCATGAAGCGCGTTGTGGCCCGGCTCTGGCGGCTCATCCGGGGCCCGTTGCAGTGGCGCGTCCTGTGGTTCGCCCATGCCAAGTTCATGGTGGGCGTCACCGGTGTCGTACGCGACGACCAGGGGCGCGTTCTGCTCCTCAAGCACCGGATGTGGCCGCCGGAGCGCCCGTGGGGACTGCCCACGGGCTATGCGATCAAGGGCGAGGAGTTCCCGGCGACCATCGTCCGGGAGGTGAAGGAAGAGACCGGACTCATCGTCAAGCCCGGTCGCCTGGTGAGCGTGACGAGCGGTTACAAGCTCCGCGTGGAAGTCGCCTACGAGGCACTGCATGCCGGAGGAACGCTGTCCATCGATGGTTTCGAGATCTTGGAGGCGCAGTGGTTCGAACCGGACTCCCTGCCGGAGGGGATGCAGGACTCCCACCGGCAGCTCATCAGGGGCACCACCCCGTCGTAGCCCCTCTGGCACCGAACGAAACGGTGGTCGGCGCGCGGGCGTCAGAGGCTCTGGCCTCCCTGCGGGCCGACACCGCCGTCCTCACCTCGGCCCACCCCGACCACGTGTTCCGCACCGCCACCGAACGTCTGGCCCGATGGCAGGCGGCGGGTCTGGACACGGGGGTCTTCCATGCCGGCTTCTACATGGCGTGGGATCGGTACGTCGAACTCGGACTCTCGCAGATGCTCCCGTTGCACCGGGTCCTGGTAGGGGCGGAGTCATCGCGCCCCGGTGCGTTCGGGGGATTCCACCACCCCGACCAGGGATACCGGCACTTACAGATGGTCGCGCTGGTCACCATGCACGGTCCGTTGGGGAGCGACGTTCCCGAACGGGCGAACCTGGCCCTACTCGATTTGTTGCGTGCCTACGCACACGACTGTCTCCACTTCGGTTCCCGCCGTCGGTACGTGGAAATCGACGGGCGCTTGGTTCGCACGCAGTACGGCATCAACTTCCGTCGCGCGTCCGGACGTACGTACTCCGCCGCTGACCCGAAGGACGCGCCGCACACCCGAAACCTCGGCGTCGTCATGGAGGGAGCGTGCGACAGGGAAGCCCGCCGCATCACCCGTGAGGCCGCTGCACGTGTCGGAGTCGAGGAACCCGGGGACATGATGGGAAGGCTCGCGTTCCGAGACGTGACGGGTACCCTGGCGGGGGACGACGGAGCCGCTTCGGCCGACGAGCCCACGGACGAGATCACGCGTTACACCGGGGCGCTCTGGCGCTATGAAACTGGGGTGAATCGGCGGTACGCGTCGTTCCTGGACGAGTTCGCTCCCGGGGAACAGGAAGACCTACACACCCTTGTCCTGCGCTCGGTGATCAGCGGAGCGACCGGGACCCTCTCGGGATGGCTGGACGACCGGCACGGCCCCGGTACCTTCGCCGGCCTGTTCCGTACGCCGGAGTACTTCGATCCCGGGGTGCCCGTCTGAACGGTTCCTGCGTTGTCCGTGCACCCGCGCCCCCAGGGGTGCGCGGACGTGCCACCTACGTGTTCTCGCTGCGGTCGCGTACGTAGGTGCCCCGCTGCGGCACGGTGTAGACGTATCCGAGTTCCCGCAGGTGCCGCACCGCACGGCGGGCGGTGTCCCGGGCTACACCCCACCGCTGGATCAACGCCGACTCCGAGGGGATCGGACGATCTACCGCGAGGGCGCCCGACTCGATATCCCGGATGAGCTCCGCCGCGATCTGCTGGTACGGCGGTGTTGGGGCTTCGTAATCAATACTCGGGCTCATGGGGGAAGCGTAGACAACCAGCCATAGCGGGAGCCGTTCCTATACGTAGGTAGACGAGGGTAGAGGAGTTCGTTACCGTCGAAACGAAAAACGCCCTGAGGAACCGATTAGGCCCGGTCCCTCAGGGCTTGCCGAGACAGCTTTAGGGAGCTGAAACGACCATGCGTGAGCTTATCGCCCTCGCCGCTATCGGACTGGGGTCTCTGCTCGTCCTCTGGTGTGTGCTGGAACTGTGGCCGGACCGACGTCGGCCCGGACGCCACTCCGCCGCATACTGCGCGCCCGAGACCCTGCCTACCCTCGCGGTACCCCGTGCGGCGCCGTGGCCGACCCTGACCCCGGAGCACGTCGCCACGCGACACACCCCGCTCCGCGGCGAGGACACCGCCCTGATTCGCCCCTACGTCCGCGTGGACGACACCTTGGAACTACGGGTGATCCGCGAGCGTCGTACGGCTGCGGTCCTCGCCACGCTCGGCGTGGACTACGCGTACGGGTACGCGGGAGACCACTTCGAAACCCTCGCCGCTCTCACCGCTGCGGGGGTGACCGCATGACCCGCGAAGCACTCACCACCGCCCCCGCCCCCGCGCCCTTCGGCGCCTACTGCGTCCGCTGCAAGCGGTGGACGTGGGCCCCCGTGGAAGTCGGCTACGTCGAGCGTCAGAGCGGCCCCGGATTCGTCCTCTGGGGCTGCCCGAGCCACGCCGTAGCCATGACCCCCCGCCCCATGCCCGGAGAGCTGGAGGGGGGCGCGTAGCCCCTCGCAGACAGCAAAACGCCCCGTTCGGCCAAGTGCCGGGCGGGGCTCTGTCGTTGGTACTGACGTGCGCGTATGCTCAGAACTGGTAGTCAGAGGTGTTGGGGTCCGCCAGGGTCGCCCAGCCCGTCCCGTCCGGGTTCCGGTGGTCGCCGACGAGCGTCGCGCCGAGCGCGAGCACCCGCTCGATCTCCTCGTCCCGGGTCCGGTCCTGCGGCTGGAGGTCGAGGTGGACCCGGTTCTTCACGGTCTTCCCCTCGGGGACCCGGATGAACAGCAGGGAGGCGCCCGCGGACTCGACCGTCGCCTCGGGGTCCCCGGGATGGTCGTCGTCGGCGAGGGTGCCGTCCAGCACCTCCGCCCAGAAGCGGGCGAGGGCGTAGGCGTCGGCGCAGTCGACGGTCACGTGGCGTACGAGAGAGCTCATGGCGTCATGATCCCCGGCGGGCCGCCCGCCGGCCATCGGATTGCCGGGCGGGCCGGCCCGTCACGGCCGGACGATGCCCTGGGCGCGGGCGGCGGCGAGCCAGCGGGGGAACTCGGCGACCAGCCGGTCGTACAGCTCCGCGTCGGCGACCCGGCCGGGGTCCTTCCCGGCGTGGAAGAAGCCGGAGTTGTCGACGCACCGCCGCTCGGGGACGGCGAGTTCGTCGAGCCGGCGCAGGAAGTCGAACTGCTTGCTGCCGGGGTCACCGAAGCCGACGAACTGCCAGAAGAGCGGCAGCCGGGCGGCCTTGCAGACGTACCGCTCGGCGGCGAGCCGGTTGATGGGGCCGCCGTCGGTCTGGAAGACGACGAGCGCGGGCGCGGTGGCCCCGCTGTCGAGGTAGTGGTCGATGACCGCGTCCATGGCGAGGTGGTAGCTGGTCTTCCCCATGTGCCCGAGGCCGGCGACGATCCGCTCGACCCGCCCCTGGTGGTCGTCCAGCCGGATCTCCGTCTCGGCGTCGACGTCGGTGGAGAAGAAGACGACCGGCACCCGCCCGTCGTCGTCGAGCTGGGCGGAGAGCCCGAGGACCCGGTCGGCGAGGGCCTGGACGCTGCCGTCCTTGTAGTACGGCTTCATCGAGCCGGAGTAGTCGACGACGAGGTAGACGGCGACGCGCTGCCCGTCGACGCCGTGCCGGCGCAGCGACTCCCCCGCCGTCTTGTACAGGCTGACCAGCGCGGGCGCGGTCTCCTCGACCTTGCGCAGGCTCAGTGCCATGGGGGTCTCTCCTCGTGTCCGTCCGCCGTCCGCCTCTGCTGGAGGACGGCGGACCGGTGGGGACGGTTCCGTCCCGGACGCCCGCGCCCCGCACACGGCGACGCCCGCCCCAGGTGTCCTTGGTCGGGGACGGGGCGGGCGTCGCTCGGTTCCGTACGCCGTTGTACGGGACGTTCGGGGGGCGGTGCGTCAGACCAGCAGGGCCCGGTCCGTCGGCCGGATCGGGGCCGGCAGGGAGCTGGCGCCGGTCAGGTAGCGGTCCACGCCGCGGGCGGCGGAGCGGCCCTCGGCGATGGCCCAGACGATCAGCGACTGGCCTCGGCCGGCGTCGCCGGCGACGAAGACGCCGTCGACGTTGGTGGCGAAGTCGGCGTCGCGGGCGATGTTGCCCCGCTCGTCGAGGTCGACGCCGAACTGGGAGACCAGGCCGTTCTGCACGTCGGTGCCGGTGAAGCCCATGGCGAGGGTGACCAGCTGGGCGGGGATCTTCCGCTCGGTGCCGGGCTTCTGGGTCAGCTTGCCGTCGACGAACTCGACCTCGACCAGGTGCAGGAACTGGACGTTGCCGTCCTCGTCGCCCTCGAAGTGGGTGGTGGAGACGGAGTAGACCCGCTCGCCGCCCTCCTCGTGCGCCGAGGTGACCTTGTACAGCATGGGGAAGGTCGGCCAGGGCTGGTGGGGGCTGCGCTCCTCGCCCGGCTTCGGCATGATCTCCAGCTGGGTGACGGAGGCCGCGCCCTGGCGGTGGGCGGTGCCGACGCAGTCGGCGCCGGTGTCGCCGCCGCCGATGACGACGACGTGCTTGCCCTCGGCGGAGATCGGGGAGGCCACGAAGTCGCCCTCGACCACCTTGTTGGCGAGCGGCAGGTACTCCATCGCCTGGTGGATGCCCTTGAGCTCGCGGCCGGGGACCGGCAGGTCGCGGGCGGTGGTGGCGCCGGCGGCGACCACGACCGCGTCGAACCGCTTGCGCAGGTCGGTGGCGGTGATGTCGCGGCCGACCTCGACGCCGGTGCGGAACTTGGTGCCCTCCGCGCGCATCTGCTCGATGCGGCGGTTGATGTGCCGCTTCTCCATCTTGAACTCGGGGATGCCGTAGCGCAGCAGGCCGCCGATGCGGTCGGCGCGCTCGTACACGACCACGGTGTGGCCGGCCCGGGTCAGCTGCTGGGCGGCGGCGAGGCCGGCCGGGCCGGAGCCGATGACGGCGACGGTCTTGCCGGAGAGGCGCTCGGGGATCTGCGGCTTGACGTCGCCGCCGTCCCACGCCTTGTCGATGATGGAGACCTCGACGTTCTTGATGGTGACGGCCGGCTGGTTGATGCCGAGGACGCACGCCGACTCGCACGGGGCCGGGCACAGGCGGCCGGTGAACTCCGGGAAGTTGTTGGTGGCGTGCAGGCGTTCCTGCGCCGCCGACCAGTCCTCGCGGTAGGCGTAGTCGTTCCACTCGGGGATCAGGTTCCCGAGCGGGCAGCCGTTGTGGCAGAACGGGATGCCGCAGTCCATGCAGCGGCCGGCCTGCTTGCTGATGATCGGCAGCAGGGAGCCGGGGACGTAGACCTCGTTCCAGTCGCGGACGCGCTCCTCGACGGGGCGGGTCCGGGCGACCTCGCGGCCGGTGGTGAGAAAGCCCTTCGGGTCAGCCATGGGTCGCCGCCTCCATCATCTTCTCGGTGGTCTCCTGCTCGGAGAGACCGGCGAGCTCAGCGGCGTCCTTGGCGGCGAGCACGGCCTTGTACGTGGTGGGGATGATCTTGCTGAAGCGGCTCACCGCCGCGTCCCAGTCGGCCAGGAGCTTCTCGGCGACGGTGGAGCCGGTCTCCTCCTGGTGGCGGCGCACGACGTCGTGCAGCCACGCCTTGTCGGTGTCCGACAGCTCCTCGATCGCTCCGTGGTTGCCGGAGTTGACGTTGGACCGGTCGAGGTCGATGACGTAGGCGACGCCGCCGGACATGCCCGCCGCGAAGTTGCGGCCGGTCTCGCCGAGGACGACCGCCGTGCCGCCGGTCATGTACTCGCAGCCGTGGTCGCCCACGCCCTCCGAGACGACCAGGGCGCCGGAGTTGCGGACGCAGAACCGCTCGCCGGTGCGGCCGCGCAGGAACAGCTCGCCGCCGGTGGCGCCGTACGCGATGGTGTTGCCCGCGATGGTGGAGTACTCGGCCAGGTGGTCGGCGCCGCGGTCCGGGCGGACGACGATCCGGCCGCCGGAGAGGCCCTTGCCGACGAAGTCGTTGGCGTCGCCCTCCAGGCGGAGGGTGACACCGGCCGGCAGGAAGGCGCCGAAGGACTGGCCGGCGGAGCCGGTGAAGGTGAGGTCGATGGTGTCGGCCGGGAGGCCGGCGCCGCCGAACCTCTTCGTCACCTCGTGGCCGAGCATGGTGCCGACCGTGCGGTTGATGTTGCGGATGGCGACCTGGGCGCGGACCGGCTGGGCCTCCTCGGCGGAGGCGGCGTTCAGCGCCTCGGCGGCGAGCTGGATCAGCTGGTTGTCGAGCGCCTTCTCCAGGCCGTGGTCCTGCTCGACCACGGCGTGGCGGACCGCGCCCTCGGGCAGCTCGGGCACGTGGAACAGCGGGGCGAGGTCGAGGCCCTGCGCCTTCCAGTGGTTCACGGCGCGGCTGGTGTCGAGCAGCTCGGCGTGGCCGACGGCCTCCTCGATGGAGCGGAAGCCCAGCTCGGCGAGGAGCTCGCGGACCTCCTGCGCGATGAACTCGAAGAAATTGACGACGTACTCGGCCTTGCCGGAGAAGCGGTCGCGGAGGACCGGGTTCTGGGTGGCGATGCCGACCGGGCAGGTGTCGAGGTGGCAGACGCGCATCATGACGCAGCCGGAGACGACGAGCGGCGCGGTGGCGAAGCCGAACTCCTCGGCGCCGAGCAGCGCGGCGATGACGACGTCGCGGCCGGTCTTCAGCTGGCCGTCGGTCTGGACGACGATCCGGTCGCGCAGGCCGTTGAGGAGCAGCGTCTGCTGGGTCTCGGCGAGGCCGAGCTCCCAGGGGCCGCCCGCGTGCTTCAGCGAGGTCAGCGGGGAGGCGCCGGTGCCGCCGTCGTGGCCGGAGATGAGGACGACGTCCGCGTGGGCCTTGGACACGCCGGCCGCGACCGTGCCGACGCCGACCTCGGAGACCAGCTTCACGTGGATGCGGGCCTGCGGGTTGGCGTTCTTGAGGTCGTGGATCAGCTGCGCCAGGTCCTCGATGGAGTAGATGTCGTGGTGCGGCGGCGGCGAGATGAGGCCGACGCCGGGCGTCGAGTGACGCGTCCTGGCGACCCACGGGTAGACCTTGTGGCCGGGCAGCTGGCCGCCCTCGCCGGGCTTGGCGCCCTGGGCCATCTTGATCTGGATGTCGTCGGCGTTGACCAGGTACTCGGAGGTGACGCCGAAGCGGCCGGAGGCGACCTGCTTGATCGCGGAGCGGCGCGCCGGGTCGTACAGGCGCTCCGGGTCCTCGCCGCCCTCACCGGTGTTCGACTTGCCGCCGAGCCGGTTCATGGCGATGGCGAGGGTCTCGTGCGCCTCCTGGGAGATGGAGCCGTACGACATGGCGCCGGTGGAGAAGCGCTTGACGATCTCGGAGACCGGCTCGACCTCGTCGACGGGGATTGGGGTGCGGCCCTCGGCGGCGAAGCCGAACAGGCCGCGGAGCGTCATCAGGCGCTCGGACTGCTCGTTCACCCGGTCCGTGTACTGCTTGAAGATGTCGTACCGCTTGTTCCGCGTGGCGTGCTGGAGGCGGAAGACGGTCTCCGGGTCGAAGAGGTGCGGCTCGCCCTCGCGGCGCCACTGGTACTCGCCGCCGATCTCCAGGGCGCGGTGCGCCGAGGCGATGCCGGTGGCGGGGTACGCCTTGGCGTGGCGGGCGGCGACCTCCCGGGCGATGACGTCCAGGCCGGCGCCGCCGATCTTGGTGGCGGTGCCGTTGAAGTACCGGGCGACGAACTCCTCGTCGAGGCCGACGGCCTCGAAGACCTGGGCGCCGCGGTAGGAGGCGACCGTGGAGATGCCCATCTTCGACATGACCTTGAGGACGCCCTTGCCGAGGGCGTAGATGAGGTTGCGGATGGCCTGCTCGGGCTCGATGTCCGAGAGGAAGGTGCCGGCGCGGAGCAGGTCCTCGACGGACTCCATGGCGAGGTACGGGTTGACCGCCGCGGCGCCGTAGCCGATGAGCAGGGCGACGTGGTGGACCTCGCGGACGTCGCCGGCCTCGACCAGCAGGCCCACCATGGTGCGCTGCTTGGTGCGGATGAGGTGGTGGTGGACGGCGGCGGTGAGCAGCAGCGACGGGATCGGCGCGTGCTCGGCGTCGGAGTGCCGGTCGGAGAGGACGATCAGGCGGGCGCCGCCCTCGATGGCCGCGTCGGCCTCGGCGCAGATGGCGTCGATGCGGGCGGCCAGGGCCTCGCCGCCGCCGGAGACCCGGTAGAGGCCGGAGAGCGTGGCGGCCTTCATGCCGGGCATGTCGCCGTCGTGGTTGATGTGGATGAGCTTGGCCAGCTCGTCGTTGTCGATCACCGGGAAGGGCAGGGTGACCGAGCGGCAGGAGGCCGCGGTCGGCTCCAGCAGGTTGCCCTGGGGGCCGAGGGAGGAGCGCAGGCTGGTGACCAGCTCCTCGCGGATGGCGTCCAGCGGCGGGTTGGTGACCTGCGCGAAGAGCTGGGTGAAGTAGTCGAAGAGCAGCCGGGGGCGCTCGGAGAGGGCGGCGATGGGCGAGTCGGTGCCCATGGAGCCGATCGGCTCGGCGCCGGTGCGGGCCATCGGGGCGAGGATGACGCGGAGCTCTTCCTCGGTGTAGCCGAAGGTCTGCTGGCGGCGGGTGACCGAGGCGTGGGTGTGCACGATGTGCTCGCGCTCGGGGAGGTCGGAGAGCTCGATCTCCCCGGTCTCCAGCCACTCGGCGTACGGCTGCTCGGCGGCGAGGCCGGCCTTGATCTCGTCGTCCTCGATGATGCGGTGCTCGGCGGTGTCGACGAGGAACATCTTGCCGGGCTGGAGGCGGCCCTTGCGGACGACCTTGGCGGGGTCGATGTCGAGGACGCCGACCTCGGAGGAGAGGACGACGAGGCCGTCGTCGGTGACCCAGTAGCGGCCGGGGCGCAGGCCGTTGCGGTCGAGGACCGCGCCGACCTGGACGCCGTCGGTGAAGGTGACGCAGGCGGGGCCGTCCCAGGGCTCCATCATCGTGGAGTGGTACTGGTAGAAGGCGTGCCGCGCGGGGTCCATGGAGTCGTGGTTCTCCCACGCCTCGGGGACCATCATCAGGACGGCGTGCGGCAGCGAACGGCCGCCGAGGTGCAGCAGCTCCAGGACCTCGTCGAAGGAGGCGGTGTCGGAGGCGTCCGGGGTGCAGATCGGGAAGATCCGGTCGAGGCCCTTGCCGGCCTTGCTCTCGCCGAAGACGTCGGTGGCGAGCTGGGCCTCGCGGGCGGTCATCCAGTTGCGGTTGCCCTTGACCGTGTTGATCTCGCCGTTGTGGGCGACGAAGCGGTACGGGTGGGCGAGCGGCCAGCTCGGGAAGGTGTTGGTGGAGAACCGGGAGTGGACGAGGGCGACGGCGGAGGCCAGGCGCCGGTCCGACAGGTCCGGGAAGAAGGGCTCCAGCTGCCCGGTGGTGAGCATGCCCTTGTAGACGAGGGTGCGGGCGGAGAGCGACGGGAAGTACGCCGCGGCCTCGCGCTCGGCGCGCTTGCGGAGCACGAACGCCTTGCGGTCCAGGGCGATGCCGGTGCTCTCGCCGTCCGCCACGAACAGCTGGCGGAAGACCGGCATGGTGGAGCGGGCGGTGGCGCCGAGCAGGGCGGGGGCGACGGGGACCTCACGCCAGCCGAGGACGGTCAGGCCCTCGTCGGCGGCGATCGCCTCGATGGCGGCGGCGGTCTCGTCGGCGGTGTCGACGGGGAGGAAGGCGGTGCCCACGGCGTACGCGCCGGCCTCGGGCAGCTCGAAGCCGGTGACCTCGCGGAAGAAGGCGTCCGGGATCTGGAGCAGGATGCCGGCGCCGTCGCCGGAGTCGGGCTCGGAGCCGGTGGCGCCGCGGTGTTCGAGATTGCGCAGTACGGTCAGCGCCTGCTCGACCAGCTCGTGGCCGGCCACACCGGTGAGGGTGGCCACGAACCCGACACCGCAGGCGTCGTGTTCGTTACGGGGGTCGTACATGCCCTGGGGGGCGGGGCGACCGTCCATGGGCGACCAGGCGTCGGAACGCATCGGCTCTCCCGTCGTCGTCGTGGCATATGCAGATGCCGAGGGACGACGTTGGCCCTCCGCGAAATTTCGTGCAGGTTACATGATGGCGCGCTTCTCGCCTAGCGGATAGCTCGTTCCAGCATGCGGACGATTCCGATACGGAGCGGCGGTGCGCGTTCACCGGTTTCCTGGGGGTGCGGGGACAGCGACGGCACCGTGACTGATCCGCGGGGGACGACGCCGTTCGGGCTCGTCCGAGAAGGGCTTCGTTGCCCCACGACGCTTCAGCCTCTTTCCCGTCCGTCACGGGTTCGAAACCGCCGGGTAACCGGCTACATATGTGGCGTCCTGCATAGTGTCTCACCGCCGCGCGGGTTGTGACCAGGGATATGCGTCACAGTGAGAATGCGGCCTCTGCCCCGAAAAGTCACCCCGAAAGCCCGAAAGGCCCCATGCGGGGGCCTCTCGGGCTTCTGCGGCGGTACGGATTCCGTTCCGCCGGTTGCGGCGGGAACGGGCCCCACGGGCGGGCCCGCGGACGGTCCGGCGCGGGCCGGGCGGCGGGGAGCCCGCGGACGGTCCGGCGCGGGCCGCTAGACGGCCGCGCCGATGAGCGTGCCGAGTCCGTACGTGACGGCGGCGGCGGCTCCGCCGAGCGCCAGCTGGCGCAGGCCGCTGAACCACCAGCCGCGCGCGGTGACCCGGGCGACCAGCGCGCCGCAGGCGAAGAGGCCCACGAGGGCGAGCAGCACGGCCGGCCAGAGCGCGGTGGCACCGAGCAGGTACGGCAGCAGCGGCAGCAGCGCGCCGAGCGCGAAGGAGCCGAAGGACGAGACGGCGGCGACGACCGGCGACGGCAGGTCGTCGGGGTCGATGCCCAGCTCCTCGCGGGCGTGGATCTCCAGCGCCTGCTCCGGGTCCTTCGACAGCTGCATGGCGACCTCACGCGCGAGCGCCGGCTCGACGCCGCGGGAGACGTAGAGGGCGGCCAGCTCCTCCATCTCGTCGATCGGGTGCTTGCGCAACTGGCGTCGCTCGACGTCCAGTTCGGCCTGGACGAGTTCGCGCTGCGAGGCGACGGAGGTGTACTCGCCGGCCGCCATGGAGAAGGCTCCGGCGGCGAGCCCGGCGAGGCCGGTGACGACGATGGTCTGCGAGGAGACGGAACCGCCGGCGACGCCGGTCATGAGCGCGAGGTTCGAGACCAGGCCGTCCATCGCGCCGAAGACCGCGGGCCGCAGCCAGCCGCCGTTCACGTCGCGGTGGGTGTGGTTGTCGCGGTGGGCCTCGTGCAGTGGTGCCTGGGCTTCGATGATGGACATGACTCTCCCCTCGTTCCGGCGGGCCGGGTCGCACCCGCCGCCCCCAACACCCTCGAAAATACGCGCGATGTAAGGGGCGCGCCAGCAAGGCAGGCCGTACTTAGTAAGGCCCGCCTCAGTGTGGCGACCCTTCCTTGACGGCCCGTCACCCGCCGCTCCCGCACTGACAGACGGGTGACAGAAGCCGTCCACCCGCGAGTCGCGGGCCCGCCGTGGCACAGATCCAGGCGAAGGGGTACCGCCGAAGAGGTGCCCCGCACCGAGGAAGGGGCGCGGAATGGTGACCACGACATGCGACACCCGGCAACGGGCGAGGGGAGCGCTGCTCGGCCTCGCCGTCGGGGACGCGCTCGGCGCCCCGGCCGAGAACCTGAAGCCCTCCGAGATCCGCCGCAGGTGGGGACGGATCGAAGGCTTCCTGACGGACCGTCCGGCCGGCACCGACGACACCGAGTACGCGATCTTCTCCGCGCTGCTGCTCGCCCGGCACGGCTCCGCCCTCACCGTCGCCCACGTCGAGCGGGCCTGGCACCGCTGGATCGCCGACCTCGACGAGGGCCCCTTCCGCGGCGCCGGCTTCTCCGAGCGCGGCACCCTGGAGAACCTGCGCCGCGGCCTCGCCGCCCCCATCTCCGCCCAGCACCGGCACGCCTGGTCCGACGGGCTGGCCATGCGCGCCGCGCCCTTCGGCGTCTTCGCGGCCGGCCGGCCGGCGGAGGCGGCGCGGCTCGTCGCCGTCGACGGCAGCGTCAGCCACGAGGGCGAGGGCATCTACGGCGGCCAGGCGGTCGCGGCGGGCGTCGCCGCGGCGATGACCGGCGCCGGCGTCACGTCCGTGATCGCGGCGGCCCTCTCGGTGATCCCGATGGACTCCTGGACGGCCCGGTCGCTGCGGCGCGCGGTGGTCGCGGCCCAGCGCGTCCAGCCGGACCCGCTCACCCGCGAACGCCAGGTCCGCTCGGCGGTCGTCATCGGCGGCTACCCGTGGACCGACCTGGCCCCGGAGGCCGTCGGCCTCGCGTTCGGCGCCTTCGCGGCGGCCCGCGGCGACTTCCGGACGGCGGTCCTCACGGCCGTGAACATGGGCCGCGACGCCGACACCACGGCGGCGGTGGCCGGCGCGCTGGCCGGCGCCGCGGGCGGCCTGGACGCCATCCCGGAGGAATGGGCCACCGCCATCGCCCCGGTCACCGGCAGCTGTCTCCCCACCATGCGCGGCTACCACGTCCTCGACGTCGCCGACCTCCTCACCGCCACCGAAGAGGCCCCCCGATGACCCTCCACCCCACGACCGACCCCCACCCGTCCCGCCAGGACACCGGACCCGCCGCCGCGCCGCACGGCACCGCGCGCGGCACCGGCTCCTGGGGCGCGCCCCAGGAGACGCCGCCGAGGCCGGCCGCCCCGGCCCGGACGGACCGCGAGCGGATCGAGGGCCTGCTGCTCGGGCTCGCCGCGGGCGACGCCGCCGGCTGGCCCGCCGCCCGCCACCGCGCCGCCCGCATGCCCGAATGGACCCGCCGCCTCACCCGCGAGCTGGACACCTTCGCGGAGCAGAACGCGACGACCACCCTCCCCGTCCCCATCGCCCTGAACCAGCCCCCGGAGCCCCTCCGCCTCGGCCCGTCCGACGACGCCGAATGGGCGGCCTTCACGGCGGAGGCGGTGCTGGCCGCCGCCGGCCCCCTGTTCGCCGCGCTCCCCCGGGAGCGCCGGCTCCGCGCCGCCGTGGACCTCGCCTGGAACCACCTCGCCGGCCAGGTCGCCGCCGCGGCCGACCGCGCGCCGGAGATCGAGTCCGCCGTGCTGCCGCTGCGCGCCCGGATCTCGGTCCGGGCCGGCCTCGGCAACCTGGCGACGGGCCTGCGCCCGCCGGCCACCGGCCACGACAACCCGCACTACTTCGACGACGCCGCCTGCGTGCGGGCCGCCGTCCTCGCCGTCGTCCACCCCGGCGACCCGCGCGCCGCCGCGGAACTCGCCGAGTTCGACGCCCGGTACACCCAGGACGGCGACGGCGTGCACGGCGCCCGCGCCCTCGCCGCGGCCGTCGCGGCTGCCCTCGGCGGCGCGGACCCCGACACCGCCGTGGAGGCCGCCCTCGCCGAACTCCCGCCCGTCACCGAGATCGGCCGCAACGCCCGGCACGCCGTGAAGCTGGCCCGTACCGCCGATTCGGCCTTCGAACTGGTCCCGCTGCTGGAGCACCAGATCGTCGACCACGTCTACAGCTACGGCATCGCCGCCGCCGAGACCGTGCCGGTGGCGCTCGCGCTGACCGTCGCCGCGCGCGGCGCGACGACGGCCGCGGTGCCGGCCGCCGCCTGCCTCTCCCGGGTCGCCGACTCGGCGCCCGCCCTGGCCGGGGCGCTCACCGGCGCGCTGGGCGGCGGGCGTTCGGTCCCGGCGAGCTGGCGGGACGCCTGCCGGACGCTCGCCGGCTGCGCGCTCCCCCGGCTCGCCGGCACCGACCTGGTGGAACTCGCCGGGCTGCTGGGAACCACGGAACCGGCACCCCCAGGTGGACAATTCCGACATGACACCCACACTGGATGACCGGATCAGCGGAAGTCTCCTCGGGGCCGCGGTGGGCGACGCCCTCGGCGGCCCCGTGGAGGGGTACACCCCCGAGCAGATCGCCGAACGCCACGGCGGTCGCGTCACCGGCGTCGTCGGCCCCTGGAACGGCGACTCCTGGCGCACCGCCCGCCCCATCGCCCCGTACCACAAGGGCGACGGGCACGTCACCGACGACACCCTGATGACCCACGCGCTGATCCGGGTGTACGAGAAGGTCCGCGACCACCTCGACGCGTACGCCGTCGCGGACCACCTCGTCCCCGAACTCATGGGCACCCCCGTGTGGATCCCCGAACTGGAGGCGGAGGCCCTGCCCCTCCAGCGGATCTTCCTCGCCGAGAAGTGGATCGTCGCCCGCCTCCACTACGGCCACCACGACCCCCGCGAGGCCGGCACCGGAAACATCGTCAACTGCGGGGCCGCGATGTACATGGCGCCCGTCGGGCTGGTCAACGCGGCCGATCCGCACGGCGCCTACGCCGAGGCGATCGACGTCGCCGGCGCCCACCAGTCCTCGTACGGCCGCGAGGCCGCGGGCGTCTTCGCGGCGGCGGTCGCGGCGGCCTGCCTGCCCGGCGCCACCCCGCGCTCGGTCGTCGACACCGCCCTCGGCCTCGCCAAGGACGGCACCCGCGCCGCCATCGAGGCCGTCGCCGAAGTCGCCGAGCGGCACCGGGACTTCGAGTCCGCGCTGACCCCCCTGCGCCGCGCCGTCGCCCCGTACGACTCGGTCGGCCCCGACTACCGCAACCCCGGCCTCGGCGCCCGCCGCCCCTCCCGCCTCCACGCCATCGAGGAACTGCCGATCGCCCTCGGCATGCTGCTGGTCGGCGAGGGCGACTATCGCCGCACGGTCCTCGGCGCGGTCAACTACGGCCGGGACTGCGACTCCATCGCCACCATGGCGGGCGCGATCGCCGGCGCCCTGCACGGCGAGGACGCGGTCCCCGCCGACTGGGCGAAGCGGGTCGCCGAGGCCAGCCGCCTCGACCTGCAGGCTCCGGCGCGCGCCCTGTCCGCCGTGGCCCGGGAGGTCTTCGCCCGGGACGCCGACCGCCGCCGCGCCTGCGAGTCCGCCCGCGCCGCCCTGACGGACCCGGCCCGATGACACCCCCCGACCCGGTGCGCCTGACCTGGGTGCAGCCCGAGGACCTGATCGGGCACGAGCTGCGGCAGGCCGCCGAGGACGGGCGGGAGGCCGGGGAGATCGCGGAGCGCTGGTTCGCCGCCGGCGGGCACCCGGCCCCGTCCGCCGCCGGCGCGTCGGACGCGCCCCGGCCCGGACTGCGGTCGCTCGCCGAGCAGCTGCTCGACGAGCTGGCCGCCCTCCCCTCCCCCCTCGCCGCCGCCGAGCCCACCGCGCTCGACGACATCACCGCCGCCTGCCCCGACTGGCCCGCCCCGACCCCCGGCGGCGGCGCCGACCCCGCCCTCCGCGACCGGCTGCACGCCGCCTGGCTCGGCCGCGCCGCCGGGTGCCTGCTCGGGAAGCCCGTCGAGAAACTGCCGCTCGGCGCGATCCGCGCGCTCGCCCGGGCCGCCGGGAACTGGCCGCTCGACGACTGGTTCACCGCGCGCGGCGTCCCGCCGGACCTGCTGGCGGCCCACCCCTGGAACCGCCGCTCCGCCGCCACCTCGCTCGCCGAGACCATCGACGGGATGCCCGAGGACGACGACCTCAACTACCCGCTCCTCGGCCTGCTCCTGCTCCGCCGCCACGGCCGCGGCTTCACCACCGCCGACGTCGCCCGCCTCTGGCTCGCCGAGCTCCCCGCCGGCCGTGCCTTCACCGCCGAGCGGATCGCCTACCGCAACCTCCTCGACGGGATCGAGCCCCCGCTGACCGCCGTCCGCCGCAACCCCTTCCGGGAGTGGATCGGCGCCCAGATCCGGGCCGACGTGCACGGCTGGACCCACCCCGGCGACCCCGGCGCGGCCGCGGCCCAGGCCCACCGGGACGCCGTCCTCAGCCACACCGGCACCGGCGTCCACGGCGCCCTGTTCGTCGCCGCCACCGTGGCCGCCGCGGCGGGCGGCACCGCCGACGTCCACGCGGCGCTCGCCGCCGGGCTCTCCGTCGTCCCGCCCCGCTCCCGGCTCGCCGAGGCCGTCCGGTACGGCATCGCCACCGCCCGCGCCACGCCCCTCTTCGACACGGTCGCCGACCGGCTGCACGCCCGGTACGGCGGGTACCACTGGGTCCATGCCGTGCCGAACACCGCGCTCCTCGCCGCCGCCCTCACCCACGCCGACGGCGACTTCACCCGCTCGATCTGCGCGGCCGTCTCCGGCGGCTGGGACACCGACTCCAACGGCGCCACCGCCGGCTCGGTCGCCGGCCTGCTCGCCGGACACCCCGACCGGCTGCCGGACCGCTGGACCTCCCCGCTGAAGAACCGGCTCGCCACCTCGGTGCCGGGCTTCGACGGCACCGGCTTCGACACCCTCGCCGACCTGACCCACCTGGAGGCAGTACGCCCATGACCAGCATCGTGGTGCTCGGGAGCACCAACATGGACCTCGTCGCGTACGTGGGGAAGGCCCCGGCGCGCGGCGAGACCGTCATCGGCCGCGCGTTCCGCACGATCCCCGGCGGCAAGGGCGCCAACCAGGCGGTCGCCGCCGCCCGCGCGGGCGGCGAGGTCGCCCTGATCGGCGCGGTCGGCGCCGACGACTTCGGCTACCGGCTGCGGGACGTCCTGGAGCACTCCTCCGTCGACACCGACCTCCTCCGCACCGTCGACGGCCCCTCCGGCACCGCCCACATCGTCGTCGACGACGAGGGCGGCAACGCGATCGTCGTCGTCCCCGGCGCCAACGCCACCGTCACCTCCCTCACCGCCGGCGACGAGGCCCTGATCGCCACCGCCGGCCTGCTCCTCCTCCAGCTCGAACTCCCCCTCCCCGTCGTCGTCGAAGGCGCCTCCCACGCCCGCGAGCACGGCGTGCGCACCGTCCTCACCCCGGCCCCCGCCCAGCCGCTGCCGCCCGACCTCTTCGACGCCACCGACCTGCTGGTGCCCAACGAGCACGAGGCCGTCGCGCTCACCGGCCGCACCGACCCGCGCGCCGCCGCCCTCGCCCTGCTCGAAGTGGTCCCCGAGGTGGTCGTCACCCTCGGCGCGGCCGGCTGCCTCTACGCGGCACGCGGCGCGGACCCGCTCACCGTTCCCGCCCCCCAAGTGCGGGCCGTCGACACCACCGCGGCCGGCGACACCTTCGTCGGCGCCCTCGCGGTCGCCCTCGCGGAGGGCCGCCCGATGCCGGAGGCCCTGACCTGGGCGGGCACGGCCGCCGCGCTCTCCGTCCGGCGCGAGGGCGCCTCGACCTCGATGCCGTACCGCGCCGAGATCGAGACGGCCCTCGACACCCCCGAGTCCCTGGAGGCCGATCCCGTATGACCACCCCCACCGCGTCCCCGGCCGAGCAGGCCCCGCCGCTCCAGGGACTGCGCGTCCTCGATCTGGCGACGCTCTTCGCCGGCCCGCTGGCCGCCATGATGCTCGGCGACTTCGGCGCCGACGTCGTGAAGGTCGAGCACCCCCGCAGGCCCGACCCGTCCCGGGGCCACGGCCCGGCCAAGGACGGCGTCGGCCTGTGGTGGAAGGTGCTGGGCCGCAACAAGCGGACCATCACCCTCGACCTGTCCACCCCGGGCGGCCGGGACGCCCTGCTCCGGCTCGCCGCCGACGCCGACGTGATCGTGGAGAACTTCCGCCCCGGCACCCTGGAGCGCTGGGGCCTCGGCTGGGAGGAGCTGTCCGCGGTCAACCCCCGGCTGGTGCTGGCCCGGGTCACCGGCTTCGGCCAGTTCGGCCCGTACGCCCGCCGCCCCGGCTTCGGCACCCTCGCCGAGGCGATGAGCGGCGTCGCCGCGATCACCGGCGAACCGGACGGACCGCCGACCCTCCCGCCCTTCGGCCTCGCCGACTCGGTCGCCGCCCTCGCCACCGCGTACGCGGTGATGACCGCGCTCACCGCGAGGACCACGACCGGCCAGGGCCAGGTCGTGGACATGGCCATCATCGAACCGATGCTCTCCGTCATCGGACCCCACCCCCTCTGGTACGACCAGCTCGGCTACGTCCAGCCGCGCACCGGCAACCGCTCCCGCAACAACGCCCCCCGCAACACCTACCGGACCTCCGACGGCTCCTGGGTGGCCGTCTCCACCTCGGCCCAGTCCATCGCCGAACGCGTGATGCGCCTGGTGGACCGCGCCGACCTGATCGACGAGCCGTGGTTCGCCGACGGCACCGGCCGCGCCGCGCACGCCGACGTCCTCGACGAGGCCGTCGGCGCGTGGATCGCCCGCCACACCCGCGACGAGGCCATGGCCGCCTTCGAGAAGGCGGAGGCGGCGATCGCCCCCGTCTACGACGTCCGCGACGTGCTCGCCGACCCCCAGTTCCAGGCGCTCGGCACCGTCACCGAGGTCCCCGACCCGGAACTGGGCCCGATCCGCATGCAGAACGTGCTCTTCCGGCTCTCCGCGACCCCGGGCGGCATCCGCTGGGCCGGCCGCCCGCACGGCGCCGACACCGACGAGGTCCTGACGGCCGCCGGCCTCACCCTCGACGAGATCGACGCGCTGCGCGCCCGGGGGGCCGTATGAGCGCCCCCGGCACCACCCGCGGCCTGCCCGCGGCGCAGCGCGGCGGTCCCCCCGTCCGGTCCCCGCTCACCTGGCTGTACGCCCCCGGCGACCGCCCCGACGTGGTCGGCAAGGCGCTCGCCTCCGGCGCCGACGTGGTCATCGTGGACCTGGAGGACGCGGTCGCCCCGGACCGCAGGGCGTACGCCCTCGACGCCACCGCCGATCTGCTCTCCGACACCCACCCCGTGCCGGTGCACGTCCGCATCCACACCCCGCGCGACATCCCCGTCCTGGCCTCCCTCCCCGGCCTCGGCGGTCTCCGTCTCCCCAAGGTGACACACGCCACTGACATCCACCGGATCAGCGAGCTCGCCCCCGGCCTCCCGCTCTACCCGCTCCTGGAGAACGCGCTGGCCGTGGAGCACGCCTTCGCCATCGCCACCGCCCATCCGGCGGTCCGCGGCCTCTCCCTCGGCGAGGCCGACCTCCGGGCCGACCTGGGGGTGCGGGACGACAGCGGGCTCGACTGGCCGCGCGGCCGGATCGTGGTCGCCGCCCGCGCGGCCGGACTGCCGCCGCCGGTCCAGTCGGTGCACCCGGACGTCGCCGACCTGGAGGCGCTGGCCGCCGGCTGCGCCCGGGGCCGGGCGCTGGGCTTCCTCGGCCGGGCGGCGATCCACCCCCGGCAGCTGCCGGTCATCGAGCGGGCCTATCTGCCGACCCCGCAGGAGGTGGACGCGGCCCGCGCGGTCGTCGAGGCGGCGGCGGCCGACCCGGGCGCGCTGGCGCTGGCGGACGGCCGGTTCGTGGACGCGGCGGTGGTGGCGGGCGCCCGGCGGGTCCTCGCCCTCGCGGACCGCGCCGGCTGACCCGTACCGGGACACGCGCGAGGGCCGCCGGAACCTCTCGGTCCCGGCGGCCCTCGTCGCGTACGGCAGGGGCCTCAGCCCTTGGCGGCCGACCCGGCGCCGTTCCCCGCGCCGTTCTCCGCCGCGGCGGAGTCACCGGAGCCCTCCGCGTCCCCGGCGTCGTCGGTCTTCTCCGCCTGCCCGGCCTTCTCCAGGTCCACAGCGGCCACGGAGTCCTCGGCGTCCACCTGCTTGCGGGAGCGGGGCTCCACGATCTCCTCGCGGCCCGGGCGCGTCCGCGCCGACAGGACCATGTAGAGGACGGCGAGCAGGAAGACGACGATCGCGGTCCACACGTTGAGCCGCAGGCCCAGGATGTGGTGGGCCTCGTCGACCCGCATGTACTCGATCCAGCCGCGGCCGGCGCAGTACGCGGCCACGTACAGGGCGAAGGCGCGGCCGTGGCCGAGCCGGAAGCGGCGGTCCGCCCAGATGACGAGGACGGCGACGCCGACGCACCACAGCGACTCGTACAGGAAGGTCGGGTGGTAGAGGCCGGCCTCGCGGTTGGCGCTCTCGGTGATCTTCAGCGCCCACGGCAGGTCGGTCGGCCTGCCGTACAGCTCCTGGTTGAACCAGTTGCCCCAGCGGCCGATGGCCTGGGCGAGGGCGATGCCGGGGGCGATGGCGTCCGCGTACGCCGGGAGCGGGATGCCCCGGCGGCGGCAGCCGATCCAGGCGCCGACGGCGCCGAAGGCGATGGCGCCCCAGATGCCGAGGCCGCCCTCCCAGATCTTGAAGGCGTCGACCCAGTTCTCACCCTCGCTGAAGTACAGCTGGTAGTCGGTGATCACGTGGTACAGGCGTCCGCCGACGAGGCCGAAGGGCACCGCCCAGACGGCGATGTCGGCCACGGTGCCGGCGGTGCCGCCGCGGGCGATCCAGCGCTTGTTGCCGAGCCAGACGGCGACGAAGACACCGAGGATGATGCAGAAGGCGTAGCCGCGCAGCGGGATCGGTCCGAGGTGGAGGACACCGGTCGACGGGCTGGGAATGTAGGCAAGGTCCATGGCAGGTCCGACGCTACCCTGCCGGGCGGGCGGGACGGCAGCCCACCCGGCAACGTCTGGGTAACTAAGCCCCGGATCAGCCCGCCGACGGGGAGGCCGTGCCGGGCTTCTTGCCCTTGTTGGCCTCGGCGACCCACTTCTTCAGGTTCTCCGGCGAGATCTGCTCGCCGCCCTTGGTCGGGAAGATCGATTCTCCGTTGAGCAGCACGGACGGGGTGCCGCGGAAGCCGCCGGCCTGGAAAGCGTCGTTCGCCTTCGCGACCCAGCTGTCGTGCGTGCCGTCCTGGACGCAGGACCGGAAGGCGGGGGTGTCGAGGCCGGGGACCTTGGCGGCCAGCTCGATCAGCTTGTCGTTCTTGCCGAAGGCGTCGTCGGTCTCCTGCGGCTGGTTCATGTACAGCGTGTCGTGGTACGCGGTGAACTTGCCGGCGTCCTGGGCGCAGGCCGCCGCGTTGGCCGCGCGGAGCGAGCCGCTGCCGCCCATGTTGCCGTCGATGAGGGTGGCGAGGTGGTACTCGGTCTTGAGCGCGCCACTGGCCTCCAGCTCGTGGATGGCGTCCCGCATGACGTTCTCGAACTGGGCGCACGCGGGGCAGCGGAAGTCCTCCCAGATCTGGAGGGTGGAGGGGGCGTCCGGCTTGCCGGTGGGGATGGCCGGCTTGTCGCCCTCGATCGCGCCGGTGGGGGCGACGACGGGCCCGGCCTTCGCCGAGTCGCCGTCCTTGCCGCTGTTGGCGGCGATCACGCCGACGACGGCGGCGAGGCCGAGGACGCCGACCACTCCCGCCGTCACGATCAGGACCCGGCGCTGCTTCTCCCGGGCCTTCTCGCGCTCGCGCTGCTGCTGGAGGCGCTCCCGCGCGCTCTTGTTCCTACCGTCACGGTTCTTCTCGCTCACGCCCACAGCAACGAACCGGGGAGGCGCCTGCGCGCCTCCCCGGTCCGATGTCCACCCGAATGGACGACAGCCGGTCAGCCGGTGCGGCGCACGCCTTCGGCGAGTTCGGCCGCCAGTTCCTTTACGGCGGCGAGTCCGGCGGCCTCGTCGCCGTCGGCGTCGAGGATCCGCTGGACGAAGGCCGAGCCGACGATGACGCCGTCGGCGAAGGCGGCGACCTCGCGGGCCTGGACGGCGTTGGAGACGCCGAGGCCGACGCAGACCGGGATCTTCGAGGTCACCCGGGTGCGGCGGACCAGGTCGGCGGCCTGCTCGCCGACGGACTCGCGGGTGCCGGTGACGCCCATGAGGGAGGCGGCGTAGACGAAGCCGGAGCCGGCCGCGGTGATGGTGGCGAGCCGCTCGTCCTTGCTGCTGGGGGCGACGACGAAGACGGTGGCGAGGCCGTGCCGCTCCGCGTGCTCCCGCCACAGGGCGGACTCCTGGACCGGCAGGTCGGGCAGGATGCACCCGGCGCCGCCGGCCGCGGCCAGCTCCTCGGTGAAGCGCTCGACGCCGTACCGGTCGATCGGGTTCCAGTAGGTCATGACGAGGACCGGCTTGCCGGTGGCCTCGTGGGCCTCCTTCACCGTCCGCATGACGTCGGCGATCCGCACGCCGCCGCGCAGGGCGATGTCGTCGGCGGTCTGGATGACGGGGCCGTCCAGGACCGGGTCGCTGTGCGGGAGGCCGACCTCGACGATGTCGGCACCGCCGTCGAAGACGGCCTTGATCGCCTTGATGCCGCCGTCGACGGTCGGGAAGCCGGCCGGGAGGTACGCGATGAGCGCGGCCCGGTCCTCGGACCTGGCCCGCTCCAGGGTGTCGGCGAGCAGCTGGATGTTCCCGGTCACTTGGCGTCCCCCTCGATCTCGGCGGTGCCGGCCCGGTCGGCGGCCACCTCGGCGTCCGTGTCGTACAGGCCGAAGTAGCGGGCGGCCGTGTCCATGTCCTTGTCGCCGCGGCCGGAGAGGTTCACGACGAGGAGCGCGTCCCTGCCGAGCTCCTTGCCGACCTCCAGGGCCCCGGCGAGCGCGTGCGCCGACTCGATGGCCGGGATGATGCCCTCGGTGCGGGAGAGCAGCCGCAGCGCCTGCATGGCGGCGTCGTCGGTGACGGCCCGGTACTCGCCCCGGCCGCTGTCCTTGAGGTAGGCGTGCTCGGGGCCGATGCCGGGGTAGTCGAGGCCGGCGGAGATGGAGTACGGCTCGGTGATCTGGCCCTCGTCGTCCTGGAGGACGTACGACCGGGAGCCGTGCAGGATGCCGGGCTCGCCGGCGGTGAGGGTGGCCGCGTGCTCGCCGGTCTCGACGCCGTGGCCGGCCGGCTCGCAGCCGATGAGCCGGACGCCGGTGTCGTGCAGGAAGGCGTGGAAGAGGCCGATGGCGTTGGAGCCGCCGCCGACGCAGGCGATCGCCGCGTCGGGGAGGCGGCCGGCGCGCTCCAGGAGCTGGCGGCGGGCCTCGACGCCGATGACCCGGTGGAAGTCGCGGACCATCGCCGGGAAGGGGTGCGGTCCGGCGACGGTGCCGAAGAGGTAGTGGGTGCGGTCGACGTTGGCGACCCAGTCGCGGAACGCCTCGTTGATGGCGTCCTTGAGGGTGCGGCTGCCGGACTTCACGGCGACGACCTCGGCGCCGAGCATCCGCATCCGGGCCACGTTCAGGGCCTGCCGCTGGGTGTCGATCTCGCCCATGTAGATGGTGCAGTCGAGGCCGAAGAGCGCGCAGGCGGTGGCGGTGGCGACGCCGTGCTGGCCGGCGCCGGTCTCGGCGATGACGCGGGTCTTGCCCATCCGCTTGGTGAGCAGGGCCTGGCCGAGCACGTTGTTGATCTTGTGCGAGCCTGTGTGGTTGAGGTCCTCGCGCTTGAGGAAGATCCGCGCGCCGCCGGCGTGCTCGGCGAACCGCGGCACCTCGGTGAGGGCGCTGGGACGGCCCGTGTAGTTCGCCATGAGGTCGCCGAGCTCGCGGGCGAACTCGGGGTCGTGCTTGGCCTTCTCGTACTCGACGGCGACCTCGTCGACGGCGGCGACGAGGGCCTCCGGGATGAACTTGCCGCCGAAGGCGCCGAAGTAGCCCTCGGCCGACGGGACCTGGCCCTCCGGGTCCGGGATGAAGAACTCGCTGGTCATGCTGATGGTGCTCCTCGCGGGGCGATGCGGTCGTGAAAGGACGTGACTCGCTTCGTACGCGCGCGCGTGACGGCTCCCGCCGTCCCTGCCGGGCCAAGGCTTTCCGCGCCTGGACCCGGACCGGGGGACGACGCCGTACGGGTGCGGGTTCAGGCACAGGTGCGGAGGCACCCGCAGAGGGTGCCGTTCCGTTGTGCCCACCTTCCCCCAAGGACTTCGTCCAGGGGAGACCCCCAGCCCCAGCGGAACGTGTGCCCACAACGAAACGGCGGGCGCGCGCGTCAGGAGAGGGCGCGCCATCGCAGGCCCGGGACCGTGCCCGGTTCCGCGCCGATGCAGTGGCGGACCCGCCGCCCGTGGACCCGCCGCGCCGGCGCCCGGCAGCCGCGGGGCCGGCAGCCCCGGGCGAGCCGCGCGTGGGCGGTCACGGCCACGGACACCGCGCGCAGGCCGACGGGCCCCTGGGCCAGGGAGCCCAGGGCGGTCGGCACGGTGGCGCGGCGGGGGGTCATGGCGCGGCCGTCAGCCCCGGCCGTGCCGCAGCGCGGGGTGCGCGCCGGCGGCGACGAGGTCGGCGACGGCGGTCTTCGGGTCGCGGCCGGTGACGAGGGACTCGCCGACCAGGACCGCGTCGGCGCCGGCGTTGGCGTACGCGATGAGGTCGTGCGGGCCGCGGACGCCGGACTCGGCGACCTTGACGATGCCGGCCGGGATCTCGGGGGCGACGCGCTCGAAGGTGGAGCGGTCGACCTGGAGGGTCTTGAGGTTGCGGGCGTTGACGCCGATGATCCGGGCGCCGGCGTCGACCGCGCGCTCGACCTCCTCCTCGTCGTGGACCTCGACGAGCGGGGTGAGCCCGATGGACTCGGCGCGCTCGATGAGGGAGACGAGGGCCTCCTGCTCCAGGGCGGCGACGATGAGGAGCGCGAGATCCGCTCCGTACGCCCGGGCCTCCCAGAGCTGGTAGGCGGTGACGATGAAGTCCTTGCGCAGGACCGGGATGTCGACCCGGGCGCGCACGGCCTCCAGGTCGGCGAGCGAGCCGCCGAAGCGGCGCTGCTCGGTGAGGACGGAGATGACGGCGGCGCCGCCCGCCTCGTAGTCGGCGGCGAGTCCCGCCGGGTCGGCGATCGCCGCGAGTGCTCCCTTGGACGGGCTGGAGCGCTTGACCTCGCAGATCACCGTGACGCCTTCGCCGCGCAGCGCGGCGACCCCGTCCTTGGCCTGCGGGGCCTTGGCGGCCCGCTCCTTGAGCTCGTCGAGGGAGACCCGCGCCTGCCGCTCTGCGAGGTCGGCGCGCACGCCGTCGATGATCTCGTCGAGCACACTCACGCGAGAGGACCCCTTCCGGGACGGTGACGGTTCCACGGAACCTGATGAACACGGTTCAGCCATGTCCGATGGTATCCGCAGGAAGCGGTCCGCCTCGCATCGAGCGGCGCCGCGTCCCACTTCCTGGGACTTCCCGGGACGTCAGGGGGCGAGCGCGGAGCCGGACGGCAGGTTCCGCACCACGGTGAACACCGCGGTCAGCGCGCCGAGCGCCCACCACCAGGCGGGCCGGACCGTGATCCGGGTCGGCGTGCCGCGGACGGCGTGAACCAGCCACACGCCCATGAGCACGGCGCAGACGGCGTAGCCGGCGACGGCGAGCGCGTTGGCGCCGAGGGCGGCGGCGAGGTCGCCGTGCGCGACGGCGTGGGCGCTGCGCAGGCCGCCGCAGCCGGGGCAGTACAGGCCGGTGAAGCGGAGCAGCGGGCAGACGGGGTAGTGACCGGGTTCGTTGGGGTCGACGAGGCCGACGTACGTGAAGGCGGCGGCGGTGCCGGCGAGGGTGGCGAGCGGGGCGCGCAGCCGCCGTCCGAGCGGGCGGCGCCGGAACTCCTCGGCCTCGGCGATCCGCCCCGGCGGGACGGCGGGGGCGGTGGGGGCGGTCTGCGGGGGCGGCTCGGCGGTCACGGGCCGATTGTCGCCCGGGCGGCGCCGGGACGCACGACGGCGCAGTCCGGTGGTGCCGGACTGCGCCGTTCGTGGGGTGCGCGCGTGCCGTGGGCCCGGGGGCCGAGGGTCAGACGCGGGCCTTGGCCGCGGCGGTCGCGTTCTCGCGGGCCTCGATGACGGCCTGGGACTCCTTGGGCATGCCGAGGCCCGCGATCTTCATCGCGCCGCCGACGACACCGCCGAGGAGGATGACGCCGACACCGGCCCAGAAGCCGGGCACGTTCGCCGCCACCATGAAGACTCCGGCGATGCAGAAGCCGATGAAGGAGATGATGACACCGGTCCAGGCGGCCGGGGTGTGTCCGTGGGCGCTGCCCGCCATGAGTTGCTCCTCGTAGATGTTGCTCGGTGGTGACGTCGAAGACGACGGCCGTCAGGTGATGACGGCGTCATTCTTCCGCACATGACCCCGCGGAGGTGACTCGGGGGGTGCCGGACGATCACGCGTCGTGCGTCGGGTCCTCGCCGCGGTCGAGCGCCTTCCACAGGTCCTCGGGCCGGTCGGGGTCGCCGGCGGCGGGGCGGCGGGCCGCGCGCGGCGCGCCGGAGCGCTCGTACCGGCCGCCCATCGCGGGCCAGCTCTTGCCGTAGCGGAGGGCGCAGAGGCCGGCGACGAGGATGAGGAGGGCGCCGGCGGCGGCGACGTACGGCCAGGCGGTGTGGGTGAGGCCGGCGACGGCGGCGGCGGTGTCGCCGCTGATCCGGGCGGCCTCGGCGTCGAGGGCGGCGCTGTCGGTGGCGCCGAGGAGGGCGGCGGTGGCGGCGCCGGCGCCGCTGAGCGCGAGGAGGCCGGCGACGAGGGTGCGGCCGGCCCGGCGGACGGCGAAGACGGCGACGAGGGCGGCGAGGCCGACGATCGCGAGGGCGGTCGGGACGCCGGTGACGGTGCCGCCGTCGGCCTCGACGGGGACGGTGCCCCCGGCGACCGACGCGGTGCCCTCGGCCCAGATCTGGCCGGCGGAGAGCAGTACGACGGTGGCTCCGAGGGCACCGAGGAGCAGGGCGACGGCGAGGCTCCGCCGGCCGCCGGAGGTGACGGCCGCGCGGGCGGCTCGGGGCTGGGGTACGGGTACGGCACTCACGTACCCCACTATCCCCTACGGCTGCGATGAACCTTTCATCCGGTTGGCGGTGTGGACGGCGCGGAGGACGGCGGCGGCCTTGTTGCGGCACTCGGCGTCCTCGGCGGCCGGGTCGGAGTCGGCGACGACGCCCGCGCCGGCCTGGACGTAGGCGGTGCCGTCGCGCAGGAGGGCGGTGCGGATGGCGATGGCGGTGTCGGAGTCGCCGGCGAAGTCGAGGTAGCCGACGCAGCCGCCGTACAGTCCGCGCCGGGACGGCTCCAGCTCCTCGATGATCTGCATCGCGCGGGGCTTGGGCGCGCCGGAGAGGGTGCCGGCGGGGAAGCAGGCGGTGAGGACGTCGAAGGCGGTCTTCCCCTCGGCCACCCGGCCGGTGACGGTGGAGACGATGTGCATGACGTGGGAGTACCGCTCGATCGACATGAAGTCGACGACCTCGACGGAGCCGGGGGCGCAGACCCGGCCGAGGTCGTTGCGGCCGAGGTCGACGAGCATCAGGTGCTCGGCGCGCTCCTTGGGGTCGGCGAGCAGTTCCTCGGCGAGGTCGTGGTCCTCCTGCGGGGTGGCGCCGCGGTGCCGGGTGCCGGCGATGGGGTGCAGCATCGCCTGCCCGTCCTCGACCTTCACCAGGGCCTCGGGGCTGGAGCCGACGACGTCGAAGCCGTTCTCGAAGCGGAAGAGGTACATGTACGGGGACGGGTTGGTGGCCCGCAGGACCCGGTAGACGTCGAGCGCGGAGGCGGTGCAGGGGGTCTCGAAGCGCTGCGACGGGACGACCTGGAAGGCTTCGCCGGCCCGGATCCGCTCCTTGATGTCGTCGACGGCGTCCTGGTAGGCGGGGCCGCCCCAGAGCGCGGAGTACGCGGGGAGCTCGGAGTCCGGGAGGGCGACGGGGGTGGTGGCGACGGGGCGGGCCAGGTCGGCCTCCATCGCGTCGAGCCGGGCGACGGCGTGGGCGTACGCCTCGTCGACGCCCGTCTCCAGGTCGTTGTGGTTGATCGCGTTGGCGATCAGCAGGACCGAGCCGTCCCAGTGGTCGAGGACGGCGAGGTCGCTGGTGAGGAGCATGGTGAGCTCGGGGAGCTCCAGGTCGTCGCGGGCGGAGTCGCCGATGCGCTCCAGGCGGCGGACGATGTCGTAGCCGAGGTAGCCGACCATGCCGCCGGTGAACGGCGGCAGGCCGCCGGCGAGGTCGCGGGGGGTGTGCAGGGTCTCGACGGTGGCGCGCAGGGCGGCGAGCGGGTCGCCGTCGACGGGGACGCCGACGGGCGGGGTGCCGAGCCAGTGCGCCTGGCCGTCCTTCACGGTGAGGGTGGCGTCGCTGCGGACGCCGATGAAGGAGTAGCGGGACCAGCTGCGCCCGTTCTCCGCGGATTCGAGGAGGAAGGTGCCGGGGCGTTCGGCGGCGAGCTTGCGGTAGAGCCCGACCGGGGTGTCGCCGTCCGCGAGGAGCCTGCGGCTGACGGGGATGACGCGGCGGTCGGCCGCCAGCTTGCGGAAGGTGTCGAGATCCATGGCGCCAGACCCTACTCGGACGCGGGGAGCAGGACGTCGGTGTCGAAGCAGGTCCGGGTGCCGGTGTGGCAGGCGGGGCCGACCTGGTCGACCTTGACGAGGATCGTGTCGGCGTCGCAGTCGAGCGCCACGGACCTGACGTGCTGGACGTGCCCGGAGGTGTCGCCCTTGACCCAGTACTCGTTGCGGCTGCGCGACCAGTAGGTGCCGCGGCCGGTGGTGAGGGTGCGGTGCAGGGCCTCGTCGTCCATCCAGCCGAGCATCAGCACCTCGCCGGTGTCGTACTGCTGGGCGATGGCGGGGACCAGGCCGTCGGGGCTGCGCTTGAGCCGGGCGGCGATGGCCGGGTCGAGGTCGCTGGGGGTCCGGGGCGTGCTGCTCATGGGGCCATTGTGCCGTGGCGCGGCGGCGTGTCCGGCGGGGCGTCCACTGGGCGGACGGCGCGGCGCGGTCGTACGCTGGCGCTCATGTCGACCCATGCCAAACGTGAACGGCTTCTGCTCGCTGATCTGTTGGAGGCCGCGGGCCCGGACGCCCCGACGCTGTGCGAGGGCTGGCGGACGCGGGACCTCGCGGCGCACGTGGTGGTGCGGGAGCGGCGCCCGGACGCGGCGGCCGGGACGCTCGTGCCGGCGCTGAAGGAGCGCCTGGAGCGGGTGCAGGAGGAGTTCGCCGCGAAGCCGTACGAGGAGCTGATCCAGCTGATCCGTACGGGGCCGCCCCGCTTCTCCCCGTTCACCATCAAGCAGGTGGACGAGGGCGCGAACGTCGTCGAGTTCTACGTCCACGCGGAGGATGTCCGCCGCGCCCAGCCCGCCTGGTCGGCCCGCGAGCTGGACCCGGTCTTCGCGGACGCCCTGTGGTCCCGCCTGGAGAAGGCCGCCCGCCTCCTGGGCCGCAAGGCCCCGGTCGGCCTGGTCCTGCGCCGCCCGAACGGCCAGACGGTGGTCGCCCACCGCGGCACCCCGGTGGTGACGGTCTCCGGCGAGCCGGGCGAGCTGACGATGTACCTGTACGGGCGTACGGAGGTGGCGAAGGTGGGCCTGGAGGGCGACCCGGACGCGATCGAGCTGCTGAGCGCGACGAAGCAGCTGGGGATCTAGACCTTCGGCAGTTCGGCGCGGCGGACGGCGCGGACCGCGAGGCCGTACACGCCGGAGAGGGCGCAGACCGCGGCGCTGACGACGAAGACCGGGCCGGCGCCCCAGGCGCCGATGGCGGCGCCGGTGACCGGGTAGCTCAGCGGGGCGATGCCGAGGCTGCCGAGGCTCGCGACGGCGCTCACCCGGCCGAGGTACGCGGGGTCGCACTCGGTCTGGATCAGGGCGTTGCACAGGGCCCCGGAGAGTCCGGCGAGCAGGCCGAGGGAGAGGCCGGCGAGGACGGCGAGGGGGAGCTGGGGCAGGTGGGCGAGCGCGCCGATCGCCACGGCGCCGACCACCATGGTCACGCCCATGACGACGCCGGTGCGGGGGACGTGCCCCTTGACGGTGAGCAGCAGGGAGGCGGCGCCCGCGCCGGCGCCGAAGCCGGCGAGGACCCAGCCGATGCCGGAGGCGCCCCAGCCGCGCTGTTCGGCGAGGACGGCGAGGCCGACGTTGAGGGGGCCGGTGAAGCCGAGGTCGCTGAGCAGGACGACGATCATCAGCGGGCCTAGCACCGGGTGGCCGCGGAGGTAGCGCAGGCCGTCGGCGAGGCCGCTGAGGGCGGTTCCGTCGTGGGCCTCCTCGCGGGGCAGCGGGCGGAGCCGGAGCGCGGCGAGCAGCGGCAGGGAGAGCGCGAAGAGGGCGCCGGCGACGGTGAAGGCGCTCGCGGTGCCGCCGACGGCGACGGCGAGGCCGCCGAGCGGGGCCCCGACGACGGCGCCCGCGCGGTACGCGAGGCCGCGCATGCCCTGGACGCGGGCGAGCTGGTCGCGGTCGGCGATCCGGGGCGGCAGGGCGCCGACGGCGGGCAGGAAGAGGGCGTCGACGGTGCCGAAGACGAGGGCGACGGCGGCGAGCGCCCAGAGGCCGGGCGAGACGAAGTAGAGGGCGGCGGCGAGGCCGAGGGTGACGAGGCAGCGGACGGCGTCGGAGGCGATGACGACGCGGCGGGGGCCGAGGCGGTCGGCGATCACGCCGCCGAAGAGCATGAGCAGCGCGCGGGGCACGGCCGCGACGGCCATGACGCCCCCGGCCTGCGCGGGCGTCCCCCCGCTGACGGCGGCCCAGGCGAGCGCCAGGTAGAACACGCTGTCGCCGAGCGTGGAGGCGGTGTACGCGCCGAGCCAGCGCAGGACCTGGGGGCTGCGGTGGGCGGGGCGGGCCTCGACGACGGCGGTCACGGGCGGTAAGGGAAGGCGTGGAGGTGGACGGCGACGTTCTCGCGGCCCTCGGTGTCGCCGGCGGCTTCGGCGGCGCGGGCGGCGCGGTCGTACTTCTCGCAGACGGCGTCCAGCTCCGCGTTGAGGGCGGCGAGTTCGGCAGCGGTGAGGCGCGGCAGCCACTCGGAGCCGATCGAGGCGGAGCGCCACTCCTCGGACCAGGTGAGGCGTTCGTCGAGGAAGCGGCGGTGGAGTTCGGTGCGCTGTTCGTTGATGGTGCGGCCGACGGCGTCGCTGGCGGCGGCGAGTTCGGGGCTGTCGCGGACGTCCTCGTCACGGATGGTGACGCCGTACGAGCTGGGCTGCCACCAGCGTTCGCGGCCGTCGCCGGACTGGGTGGCAGCTTCCTCGATGAGGCCGTGCTCGGCGAGCTTGCGCAGGTGGTAGCTGACGAGCGAGACGGCTTCGTCGACCTGCTCGGCGAGCTGCGAGGCGGTGGCGGTGCGGGCGACGAAGAGGTTCCGGTAGAGGCGCATGCGCAGGGGGTGCGCGATGGCCTTGAGGGTGCCGAGGTCGGTGATGCGGCGGTTCTCCTGCGAGGTCATGCCCATGACCGTAGATGTACAAGAAAGCTTGCGCAACGAAGGTTGCACAAATTTTCTTTCGCGTCTGGGCCGCGAAAAGGGCCCCCGGAGGGGCCCTCCCCGCAAGCGGAACGAAGCCTCAGCGCACCTCGTGCCCCGCCTCCCGCAGCGCGTCCTTCACCTCGCCGATCCGCAGGTCGCCGAAGTGGAAGACCGACGCGGCGAGCACCGCGTCCGCGCCGGACGCGACCGCCGGGGCGAAGTCGGCGAGCTTGCCGGCGCCGCCCGAGGCGATGACCGGGACCGTCACGTGCTTGCGTACGGCCGCGATCATCTCGGTGTCGTAGCCGTCCTTCGTGCCGTCCGCGTCCATCGAGTTGAGCAGGATCTCCCCCGCGCCCAGCTCCGCGGCCCGGTGCGCCCACTCGACGGCGTCGATGCCGGTGCCCTTGCGGCCGCCGTGGGTGGTGACCTCGAAGGAGCCGCCGGCGGTGCGGCGGGCGTCGACCGACAGGACGAGGACCTGGCGGCCGAAGCGCTCCGCGATCTCCTGGATCAGCTCGGGGCGGGCGATCGCGGCGGTGTTGACGCCCACCTTGTCCGCGCCGGCCCGCAGCAGCCGGTCCACGTCGTCCGCCGAGCGGACGCCGCCGCCGACGGTGAGCGGGATGAAGACCTGCTCGGCGGTGCGGCGCACCACGTCGTAGGTGGTCTCGCGGTTGCCGGAGGAGGCGGTGATGTCGAGGAAGGTCAGCTCGTCGGCGCCCTCGGCGTCGTACAGCTTGGCCATCTCGACGGGGTCGCCGGCGTCCCGCAGGTTCTGGAAGTTGACGCCCTTGACGACCCGGCCGTTGTCCACGTCCAGGCAGGGGATCACGCGTACGGCGAGGCTCATGCCGCATCCCTCCGGTACGCCTCGACCTCGACCTCGACCACCAGGCGGGGGTCGACGAAGCCAGAGACGATGATCATCGACGCGGCCGGGCGGACCTTGTCGAACAGTTCCTTGTGGGCGCGGCCCACCTCGTCCACGTCCCGCGCGTGCGTGATGTACATGCGGGTGCGGACGACGTCCTCGGCGCCGAGGCCCAGCTGCTTCAGCGCATCGAGGGCGACGTTGAAGGAGTTGACGGTCTGCTCGTACGGGCCGCCGTCGGCGATCTGGCCGTCCACGACCGAGGTGCAGCCGGCGACGAGGACGGTGCCGTTGGGCAGCTCGACCGCGCGGGAGTAGCCGAACTGCTCCTCCCAGGGGGCGCCGGTGACGACCTTGCGCACGGAGTCGGTCATGCGGACGCCACCGCCTGAAGGGCCTCCTCCAGGGTGAACGCCTTGGCGTAGAGCGCCTTGCCGACGATCGCGCCCTCGACGCCCAGGGGGGTGAGGCCGGCGAGGGCCCGCAGGTCGTCCAGGGAGGAGACGCCGCCGGAGGCGACGACGGGCTTGTCGGTGGCCGCGCAGACGTTCTTCAGGAGCTCGGTGTTGGGGCCGGTGAGGGTGCCATCGCGGCCGATGTCGGTGACGACGTACCGGGCGCAGCCCTCGGAGTCGAGGCGGGCCAGCGTCTCGTACAGGTCGCCGCCCTCGCTGGTCCAGCCGCGGCCCTTGAGGGTGGTGCCGCGCACGTCGAGGCCGACGGCGATCTTGTCGCCGTGCTCGGCGATGACCTTGGCGACCCACTCGGGGGTCTCCAGGGCGGCGGTGCCGAGGTTGACGCGGGTGCAGCCGGTGGCGAGGGCCGCGGCAAGCGAGGCGTCGTCGCGGATGCCGCCGGACAGCTCCACCTTGATGTCCATGGCCTCGGTGATCTGCCGGACCAGCTCGCGGTTGTCGCCGGTGCCGAAGGCGGCGTCCAGGTCGACCAGGTGGAGCCACTCGGCGCCGGCGCGCTGCCAGGCCAGGGCGGCCTCCAGCGGGGAGCCGTAGGAGGTCTCGGAGCCGGACTCGCCGTGCACGAGCCGGACGGCCTGGCCGTCACGCACGTCGACGGCGGGGAGGAGTTCGAGAGTGCTCACAGGGTTCCGATCCAGTTGGTGAGGAGCTGGGCGCCGGCGTCGCCGGACTTCTCGGGGTGGAACTGGGTGGCCCACAGGGCCCCGTTCTCCACGGCGGCGACGAACGGCTCGCCGTGGGTGGCCCAGGTGACCTTCGGGGCGCGGATGTTGGGGTTGCCGACCTCCAGCGTCCAGTCGCGCACCGCGTAGGAGTGCACGAAGTAGAAGCGGGCGTCGGCGCCGAGGCCGGCGAAGAGCTCGGAGTCGGCGGGCGCGTCGACCGTGTTCCAGCCCATGTGGGGCACGACGGGCGCATTCAGCGGCTCGACCGTGCCGGGCCACTCGTCGAGGCCCTCGGTCTCGACGCCGTGCTCGATGCCGCGCTCGAAGAGGATCTGCATGCCGACGCAGATGCCCATGACGGGGCGGCCGCCGGAGAGCCGGCGGCCGACGATCCAGTCGCCGCGGGCCTCCTTGAGCCCCTGCATGCAGGCGGAGAAGGCACCGACGCCGGGGACGAGGAGTCCGTCGGCGTTCATCGCCTTCTCGTAGTCGCGGGTGATCTCGACGTCGGCGCCGACCCGGGCGAGCGCGCGCTCGGCGGAGCGCACGTTGCCGAAGCCGTAGTCGAAGACGACGACCTTCTTCGGGGTGTTCGCCGTCATGCCCACACGTCCAGTCGCAGCACGCCGGCGGCCAGGCACATGGCCGCGCCGATGGAGAGCAGCACGATGAGGCCCTTGGGCATCTGCTGCTTGACGAAGGAGTAGACGCCGCCGAGCAGGAAGAGCCCGACGACGATCAGGATGGTGGAGAGACCGGTCACGGTTACAGCGCGCCCTTCGTGGACGGGAGGATTCCGGCGGCGCGCGGGTCGCGCTCGGAGGCGTAGCGCAGGGCCCGGGCGAGCGCCTTGAACTGGCACTCGACGATGTGGTGGGCGTTGCGCCCGTAGGGCACGTGCACGTGGAGCGCGATCTGCGCCTGGGCCACGAAGGACTCCAGGATGTGGCGGGTCATGGTGGTGTCGTACGAGCCGATCATCGGTGCCATGTTCTCGGGCTCGGTGTGCACCAGGTAGGGGCGGCCGGAGAGGTCGACGGTGACCTGGGCGAGGGACTCGTCCAGCGGGACCGTGCAGTTGCCGAAGCGGTAGATGCCGACCTTGTCGCCGAGGGCCTGCTTGAAGGCGGCGCCCAGCGCGAGGGCGGTGTCCTCGATGGTGTGGTGGGAGTCGATGTGGAGGTCGCCGTCGGTCTTCACGGTGAGGTCGAACAGACCGTGCCGGCCGAGCTGGTCGAGCATGTGGTCGTAGAAGCCGACCCCGGTCGACACGTCGACCTTTCCGGTGCCGTCGAGGTCGATCTCGACGACGACGGAGGTCTCCTTGGTGGTGCGCTCCACGCGGCCTACGCGGCTCATGCGTTCTGCTCCTTCTTCAGCTCACGAACCGCGTCGAGGAACGCGTCGTTCTCTTCGGGGGTGCCGGCGGTGACCCGCAGCCACCCCGGTACGCCGTTGTCCCGGACCAGGACGCCCCGGTCGAGGATCTTGCGCCAGGCCTCGTGCGCGTCGGGGAAGTGCCCGAACTGGACGAAGTTGGCGTCGGACTCGGTGACCTCGTAGCCGGCGGCCCGCAGCTCGGCGACGAGGCGGTCGCGCTCGGCCTTGAGCTGCTCGACGTACCCGAGGAGGGTGTCGGTGTGCTCCAGGGCGGCGAGCGCGGTCGCCTGGGTGACGGCGGAGAGGTGGTACGGCAGGCGGACCAGCTGGACGGCGTCGACCACGGCCGGGTGGGCGGCGAGGTAGCCGAGCCGGAGCCCGGCGGCGCCGAACGCCTTGGACATGGTCCGGGAGACCACCAGGTGCGGCCGGCCCTCCAGGAGGGGCAGCAGCGAGTCGCGGTGGCTGAACTCCACGTACGCCTCGTCCACCACGACCAGCGAGGGCTTGGCGGCCTGGGCGGCGTCGTACAGCCGCACCACGACCTCGGCCTCGACGGCGGTGCCGGTGGGGTTGTTGGGCGAGGTGACGAAGACGACGTCGGGCGCGTGCTCCGCGATCGCCTTCTCGGCGGCCCCGACGTCGATGGTGAAGTCGTCGTTGCGCGGGCCGGAGATCCAGCCGGTGCCGGTGCCGCGGGCGATCAGGGAGTGCATCGAGTACGAGGGCTCGAAGCCGATCGCGGTGCGGCCGGGTCCGCCGAAGGTCTGCAGCAGCTGCTGGAGGACCTCGTTGGAGCCGTTGGCGGCCCACACGTTCTCCCGGGTCACCGGGTGCTTGCCGGTGCGGGTGAGGTAGCGGGCCAGCTCGGTGCGGAGCTCCACCGCGTCCCGGTCGGGGTAGCGGTTGAGGCCGCGGGCGGCCTCGGCGACCCGCTCCGCGATCCGGGCCACCAGGGGCTCGGGCAGCGGGTAGGGGTTCTCGTTGGTGTTCAGCTGGACGGGCACGTCGAGCTGGGGGGCGCCGTAGGGCGACTGGCCCTTCAGCTCCTCACGGATCGGCAGGTCGTCGATCCCGGTGGTGTCGTACGCGTTCACTTGCTCTCGGGCACCTTCCAGCCGAACCTTGCCTTGATCGCGGCGCCGTGGGCCGGGAGGTCCTCGGCCTCGGCGAGGGTGACCACGTGGTGGGCCACGTCGGCGAGCGCGTCGCGCGTGTAGTCCACGATGTGCACGCCGCGCAGGAAGGACTGCACGGAGAGGCCCGAGGAGTGGCAGGCGCAGCCGCCGGTGGGCAGGACGTGGTTGGAGCCGGCGCAGTAGTCGCCGAGGGAGACCGGCGCCCAGGGGCCGACGAAGACCGCGCCGGCGTTGCGGACCCGGTCGGCGCGGGCGGCGGCGTCGGCGGTCTGGATCTCCAGGTGCTCGGCGCCGTAGGCGTCGACGACGGTGAGGCCGTCCTCCAGGTCGGTGACGAGGACGATCGCGGACTGCTTTCCGGCCAGGGCCGGGGCGATCCGGTCCTCGACGTGCCGGGCGACGGCGACCTGGGCCTTCAGCTCGGCCTCGACGGCCTCGGCCAGCTCCGGGGAGTCGGTGACGAGGACGGACGCGGCCATCGGGTCGTGCTCGGCCTGGCTGATGAGGTCGGCGGCGACGTGCACGGGGTCGGCGGTGGAGTCCGCGAGGACCGCGATCTCGGTCGGGCCGGCCTCGGCGTCGATGCCGATGCGGCCCTTGAGGAGGCGCTTGGCGGCGGCGACGTAGATGTTGCCGGGGCCGGTGACCAGGTTGACGGGCTCGCAGCCGGGCTCGTCGGCGGTGGACGCGGTGCCGTACGCGAACATGGCGATGGCCTGGGCGCCGCCGGCCGCGTACACCTCGTCGACGCCGAGCAGGGCGCAGGCGGCGAGGATCGTCGGGTGCGGCAGGCCGCCGAAGTCCTTCTGCGGCGGGGAGGCGACGGCGATGCCCTCGACGCCGGCCTCCTGGGCCGGGACGACGTTCATCACGACGGAGGACGGGTAGACGGCGCGTCCGCCCGGCACGTACAGGCCGACGCGGTCGACGGGGATCCACTTCTCGGTGACCGTGCCGCCGGGCACGACCTGGGTGGTGTGGGTGGTGCGGCGCTGGTCGCGGTGGACCAGCCGGGCGCGCCGGATGGACTCCTCCAGGGCGGCGCGGACGGCCGGGTCGAGCTCGTCGAGGGCGCGCGCGAGCGCCTCGGCGGGGACGCGCAGGCGCTCCAGGCGGACGCCGTCGAATTTCTCCCCGTAGTCGATCACCGCGGCCGCGCCATGATGCCGTACGTCCTCGCAGATCGGCCGCACCTTCTCCAGGGCGGCTTCCACGTCGAACTCGGCACGGGGCAGCAGGTCGCGCAGGGCGGAACCCTCGGGGAGGGCCTCGCCGCGCAGATCGATTCGAGAGATCACGGGTCAATTCTCTCAGACGGCTCTCCGGCCCGGGCTTCCCGTATCACTGGCTGATACTCGGCTTGCCGCACGTCGATACGCGCCCCAGTGGCGTCTCCTCGCCACTCCTGACCGTTAGCGTTCAGCCCGTCACAGTCCGGGAAGAACGACTGTACGAACCCGCCCTCCCCGGGAAGCGGAGGGGCGGGAGCGTATCGGGGAGAGCGAGGGGGCGGCAGTGACCCAGCCGCACGAGGACGGGATGCCGGACGGTCTCACGGGCCCGGAGCGGGCCGTGTGGCAGGCGTTCCGGATCGGCAGGACCTGCGATCTGACGGAGGGGGTGCGGGAGCGGGACGACCCGTTCGGGGAGGCGGCCTGGGGGCCGGAGCGGAGCGTGCGCGCCGACGTGGTGGCGGCGCTGCTGCTCGACGGGCCGCCGGCCCGGTCGGGCCGGGTGGCGGCGCTGAAGCTGCGCGGGGTGCGGATCACCGGCGTGCTGGACCTGGCCGGCGGGACCATAGCGCCGTACGTGGAGCTGGCCGGCTGCCGCTTCGACGACGAGGTGGTGGTGCCCGAGGCGCGGTTCGGCACCCTGCGGATGGTCGGCTGCGCGCTGCCCCGGCTGGAGGCGGCCCGGCTGCACACCGAGGGCGATCTGCACCTGCCGCGCTGCCGGGTGCGGCGGGGCATCCGGCTGACGGACGCCCAGATCGGCACGGACCTGCTGATCAACCAGATCCGGGTGGGGCCGGACGGGCGCGGCCGGGCGATCACGGCGGACGGCATGGTGGTGGCGCAGGACCTCCAGGCCGAGCTGATCGAGACGCACGGCGAGTTCAGCCTGCGCGGGGCGAAGGTCGGCGTGTCGCTGAGCCTGCGGGGCAGCGTGCTCCGCTCGGACCAGGGCCGCCGCGCCCTGAACGCCCCGCAGCTGACCGTCGAGCGCACGCTGTACCTGAACGCGGCATGGGTGTACGAGGGGACGGCGGGCCCGTCCACGGCGACGCCGCCGTACGGGGTGGCGCCGGTCCGGGACGCCCGGCGCAAGCCGGCCGAGTTCCACGGCGGGGTCCGGCTGGACGACGGGCGGTTCGGCGACGCGGTGGACCTGAACCACGCCCGCTTCCTGCTCGACGGCGCCCGCCGCGACGAGCTGTCGCTGCGCCGGATCGTCACCCCGGAGCTGAGGTTCAACGGGGAGCGCCCGGAGGAGGGCCGGGTGGTGCTGAACGGCGCGAAGGTGGTGACGCTGATCGACCTGTCCACCAGCTGGCCGGGCCCCGGCGGCCTGGCGCTGAGCGGTTTCGTCTACGAGAACCTGGTGCCGTACGGGCACTTCCCGCTGGCCCGGCGGATCGAGTGGGTGGCGGCGGCGACCCCCGAGTACGCGCCGGAGCCGTACGAACGGCTGGCGACGGTGCTGCGCAACAGCGGGGAGGACGCGGACGCCCGCGAGGTGCTGCTGGCCAAGCAGCGGCGCAGACGCGAGACGCTGCCGCTCGCCGGGAAGCTGTGGGGGTACGTGCAGGACTGGACGGTGGCGTACGGCTACCGGCCGGGCCGGGCGGCGCTGTGGATGGCGGTGCTGTGGGCGGCGGGCACGCTGGCCTTCTCGCGGTACGACCCGGTGCCGATCAAGGAGGGCGAGGGTCCGGCGTGGAACGGCACGCTGTACGCGCTGGACCTGCTGCTTCCGGTGATCACGCTCGGCCAGGACGGCTACTGGCGGCTGGAGGGCGGCTGGCAGTGGGCGGCGGCGGTGCTGATCCTGCTCGGCTGGATCCTGGCGACGACGGTGGCGGCGGGCGCGACCCGGCTGCTGCGGCGCGGCTGACGGGGCGGACGGCGGCGGGGCTGACGGTGGTGGGGCGGCAGGACGGTCGGCGGGGCGAGGCGGGCAGGGGGCGGGGCAGCGGGCGGGGGCAGGAGGCAGGGGGCGTGACGGCTCGGAGGAGACCGGGTGAGATCCGGGTGAAGGGACGGCGGCACGGCACGCCCGGAGCGCCCCCCGGTGGGAAGATACGTCTGCCATGTCCTTCCTCCGCGCCGTCGTCGGCGCCACCCGTTCGGCCCGGCACGCCCCGCGTCTCGCCGCCGGGCTGACGCCGGACGACGACGTGCTGCTGGACGCCCCCGACGACCGGCTCGCGCCGGCCCTGGTGGCGGCGGCCGACGGCGATCCGGAGCCCGCGGCCAAGCTGCTCGCCACCACCCGGGACGCCGGCCACTGGGAGGACCGGGACCGTCATGTCGGGCGGCTCGCCGCCTTCGCCTACCACCGGGGCGAGTGGCTGGAGCGCTGGACGGCCGCCGCGCCCCAAGACGCCGACGCCCTGCTGGTGGCGGCCCAGCTCGCGGTCCGCCGGGCCTGGGAGTCGCCGGCCCGCGCCGAGCGGCTGCGCGAGCTGGACCCGCTGCTGCGCCCGCTCACCGAGGAGTCCGGGCGCGACCCGGTGCCGTGGCGGCTGGCGCTGGACCGGGCGCGCGGGGCGCACGCCGGGCACGCGGAGTTCGAGCGGCTGTGGGAGCAGGCCCTGCTGCGCTCCCCGCACCACTACGGCTGCCACGTCGCCGCGCTGAAGTACCTGTCGGCGCAGTGGTACGGCTCGCACCGGGCGGCCTTCGACTTCGCGGAGCAGGCCGCCGACGACGCGGCGCCCGGTTCGCTGGTGCGGGCGCTGCCGGTGCGCGCCGCCTACGAGGCGCTGCGCCCGCTGCCGGCGCCGGACGGTGCGGCGGGGGGCGGCCCGGTGCCGACCGGTGCGGCGGTGGACGCGGCGCGGATCGACCGGGCGGCGGACCGGGGAAGGGCGCTGTCGGCGGAGTTCGCGGCGGGCGACCCGTGGCCGGCCGAGGTGCGGAACCTGCTGGCGTACGTTCTGGTGGAGCGGGAGCGGTGGGCGGACGCGCTGGCCGAGTTCGGCCGTACGGGGCCGTACGCGACGTCCTTCCCGTGGGCGGTCGGCGGCCACGATCCGCTGCGGCGGTTCCTGGCCGCGCGGGACCGGGCGCGGGCCGGGGCGGCGCGGCGAGGCACGCTGTGGGGGCGCGCGGGCGGAATCCCCGGACGGAGCGGTCCGCGCGGCCATTAGGCTGGGCCGGTGACCACCGCTCGCCTGCCCCTCTTCCCGCTCAACGCGGTGTTGTTCCCGGGCCTCGTGCTGCCGCTCAACGTCTTCGAGGAGCGGTATCGCGCCATGATGCGCGCCCTGCTCGACATCGACGCCTCCGAGCCGCGGCGTTTCGCCGTGGTCGCGATCCGGGACGGGCACGAGGTCGCGCCGACCGCGCCCGGGATGCCGGACCCGACGGCACTGCCGGAGAAGGGACCCGCGGCGGGCTTCGGCCCCGATCCGCTGCGCAGCTTCCACCCGGTGGGGTGCGTCGCGGACGCGGCGAGCATCCGGCAGCGCGGGGACGGCTCGTACGAGGTGATGATCACCGGCACCACCCGGGTGCGGCTGCGTTCGGTGGACGCGAGCGGGCCGTTCCTGACGGCGGAGACCGAGGAGCTGCCGGAGGAGCCCGGCGAGGAGGCCGAGGCGCTGGCCGAAGGGGTGCTGCGGGCGTTCCGGGCGTACCAGAAGCGGCTGGCGGGCGCGCGGGAGCGGTCGCTGACGACCTCGGAGCTGCCCGACGACCCGTCGGTGGTGTCGTACCTGGTGGCGGCGGCGGCCATGGTGGACGTGCCGACGAAGCAGCGGCTCCTGGAGGCGCCGGACACGACCGTCCGGCTGCGCGAGGAGCTGGCGCTGCTGCGGGCGGAGACGGCGGTGCTGCGGCACCTTCCGTCGCTGCCGGCGGTGGAGCTGACCCAGGCGCCCACCCACCCGAACTGATCGGACCGAGAAGACCGCGGAGGTCCCGGTGGCGAAGAAGAAGCAGAAGAACGGCGGCGGCACCCCGGCGACGGTGGCGCTGGCCGCGGCCGGCACGGCGTACACCCTGCACGCGTACGAGCACGACCCGGCCGCCCCCTCGTACGGCGAGGAGGCGGCGGAGGCGCTGGGCGTGACGCCCGACCGGGTCTTCAAGACGCTGGTCGCGGACGTCGACGGGGAGCTGACGGTGGCGGTGGTGCCGGTCGCCGGGCAGCTGGACCTGAAGGCGCTGGCGTCGGCGGTCGGCGGCAAGCGGGCCGTGATGGCGGACCCGGCGGCGGCCGAGCGGACCACCGGCTACGTGCGGGGCGGGATCTCCCCGCTGGGGCAGCGCAAGCGGCTGCGGACGGTGCTCGACGCGTCGGCGGCGGAGCACGGCACGATCTGCGTCTCGGCCGGCCGGCGGGGGCTGGAGGTCGAGCTCTCCCCCGCCGACCTGGCCGCGCTCACCTCGGCGGTGCTGGCTCCGATCGGCCGCGGCTGACCGGTCTCCGGGCGGTCAGCGCCGGTACGGGTCGCCGGGGGCGGGCTCCGGGTCGCGGGGGCCGAAGACCCCGGTCAGCAGCAGGTGGACGATCATGGCGGCGAGCGGCCAGGCCAGCATCGCCGCGGCCCCCATCTGGAGCTTCAGCGGGGCGTCGAAGACGACCTCCGGGCCGACGGCCTTGGCGTGGGCGACCACGTCGGCGGTCGGCCCCAGCTTCGTGCCCAGCCACCAGGCGAGCAGCGAGCCGAGGAGGCCGCCGGCGGCGAGTCCCAGGACCAGCGGGACGCCGCCCTCGCGGCGGGCGAGGAAGACGACGAGTCCGGCGACCGCGCCGAAGGCGAGCGCGAGGAGGACGAAGGTGCCGTCGGCGCCGATCGCGGCCTCTCCCTCGGAGTTCCGCAGATAGACGCCCTTGCCGTCGGAGATCAGCAGGACCGACGGCGCGAGCCACAGCCAGAGCACTCCGAGCACGGCGCCGGCGACCGCCGAGGCGGCCGTCACCACGAGGCCCTGGACGACCTCGGCCCGGGTGATCGGATCGCCGGCCGGGCCCTGGTGGGGCGGGGGCGGCGGCCAGGCGGGGTCGTTCGGCGGCTGCTGCGGAGGCGTCAGGGGTGCGGTCACCCCGCCATCGTGCCAGGTGTGTCCGTGGCCCGCCTCAGCGGACCGCGGCCCTGCGGTAGGCCCAGGTGGCGACGGCCAGCGACAGGACGCCGACGGCGCCGCAGACGGACAGGTCGACGGCGACGGCCGCCCAGTCGGGGCTCGGGTCGAAGGCCCGGGCCAGCGCCTCGACCCCGTACGTCGACGGCAGCAGGTCGCGGGCCCAGCCGATCGGCGCCGGCATCCGCTCGGCCGGCAGCACGCCGAGCAGCAGCGCGGCGGACATGCCGAGCTGGCCGAGGAGGGTGGCGAGTTCCTGGCGGGGGGCGAGCAGGCCGAGGGCGGCGCCGAGCCCGGCGAGGGCGGCGCCGGAGAGCGGCACGACGGCGGCGAGCAGCCACAGGTGGCCCAGCGGCAGACCGAAGAGGACGGCCCCGCTGACGGCGGTGACGAGCGTGCCGGGGACGGTGAAGGAGGCGTACGCGCCGGCGGCGCCGAGGACCACGGCGGCGGGCGGCACGGGCAGCGTGGCGTAGTGGTCGAGACCGCCGGAGGCACGGAGCTGGCCGAAGTACTGGGCCAGCAGGTTGAGGGCGACGAAGGCGACGACCAGGACGGTGGAGCCGGCCACCACGGCGCGGGCCTCGGAGCCGCCGTCGACCACCCCGCGCATCAGGACCATGATCCCGATGGACTGGAAGGTGGCGACGAAGAGCAGCGGGATGCGGGCGACCCGGGCGCGGCTGAGCTGCGCCCGGTAGACGGCGGCGAGGGAGGGCAGCAGCCGGGCGGACGGGGCGAGGGGCGCGGCCTCCTCGGCGTCCCGGGCCGGGGCGGCCGGCACGCCGGCCGTCAGGGCCTCGGCGGGCAGGGTGCTCAACGCGGACAGCTCCTGGGGGTGACGTGCGGTGCGTGGGGGGTCACGCCGGAGACGGGACGGGCGGCGGGGGCGGAAGGGGCGGCCGGGGTCACGCCTTCACCAGTCCCTCGCGGGCGGCGCCGCCGAGGGCGAGGTAGACGTCCTCCAGGCTGGGCGTGGCGAGGGTGAAGTCGTCCAGGGCGGCGAAGGCGGCGCCGCCGGTGACCGCGGCGACGGCCGCGCGGGCCTCGTCGGGGGCGAGGCGGAGGACCCAGCGGCGGCCGGTCTCCTGGGCGCGGTCGCGCAGGGCGGCGACCTCGGGGAGGCCGAGCGGGGCGGACTCGCGCCACAGCAGTTCGACGCGGACCTCGCCGGCGACGCGTTCCTTGAGTCCGGCGGGGGTGTCGCAGGCGATCACCCGGCCGCGGTCCAGGACGGCGACCCGGTCGAGGACGGTCTCGGCCTCGATGACGTTGTGGGTGACGAGGAGGACGGTGGTGCCGTGCTCGGCGCGGCGCCGGTCGACGGCCGCCCAGACGGCGCGGCGGGCGACCGGGTCCATGCCGGTGGTCGGTTCGTCGAGGACGAGGACGGGCCGGTGGCCGACGAGGGCGGTGGCGAAGCAGGCGAGCCGCCGCTGGCCGCCGGAGAGCTTCTTGAGGGGCCGGCCGGCCAGTCCGTCGAGGCCGAGCTCGCCGAGGACGGCGTCCCGTTCGGCGCGGGCCCCGGCGGCGGTGAGGCCGCGGAGCCGGCCGGTGGTCTCGGCGGCGAGGGCGACGGTCAGCTCGTCGAGGGCGGTGGACTCCTGGCCGAGGTAGGCGAGGAGGCGGGCCGCGCGCTCGGGGTGGCGGACCAGGTCGTGGCCGAGGAGCGTGACGGAGCCGGAGTCGGGGCGCATCAGTCCGGTCAGCTGGCGGACCAGGGTGGACTTGCCGGCGCCGTTGGGGCCGAGCAGGCCGAAGATCTCGCCGCCGCGCACGTCGAGGCTGATCCCGTCGGTGGCCCGCACCTCGGGGGTCGCGGGCGTTCCGCGTCCACCGCGCGTGGCGGGGTACGTCTTGACCAGATCCCGCACCGCGCACACCGTACTCACGGGGGAAGAGCCTACGGGGTCGCCGGTCCGGGTCCGGGCGCGGGGGCGGGTTCGGCGGCGGCGCGGACGTCGATCTCGCGCCAGAAGCCGGCGCGGATGGCGTACCGGTCGTGCTCGTCGATCTGGTCGTCCTTGTGCGCGAGGAGGCCGAACCGGGCCGCGTACCGGAGGAGTTCTCCGTCGATGCGGTGCGGGATGCGGGGGTAGAGGACGGAGAGCCGCTGGACGTGGCTCTGGTCGGAGAGCCGCTCCAGCCACCGGCGGGCGAAGACCTGCCCGACCTCGAAGGGGTCGCCGCCGACGGTGGTGATGTCCTCCTCGCGGTCGGCCCAGCGCTGCTCGGCGCTGGTGAGGGCGGCGAGGGTGGGCAGCGAGGCGGTCTCGGGCGGCTCGCCGAGGGCGGTCGGCGGCCGGTCGACCCAGCCCCGGTCGGAGGACCAGCGCAGGGCGCTGGCCGCCTGGGGCGGGGCGGGGTGCGGGGCGGGCGACGGGGCGGCGGGGCGCAGTCCGGCGAGGTCCTTGGGGGTGGGGACGTGCTTGCCGGTGGGGGCCGGGACGGCGGCGGGTCCGTGGCCGTCGGCGGTGGCGGCGGGGGCGCCGTCGGCGGCGGTGCGGCGCTCGCGCGCGGCGGCGGCCTCCGCGGCGCGCTCGGCGGAGGCGAGGGCGGCCTCGGGGAGCGGGGCGGAGAGGATGGCGGCGATCTCGGGGCGGGGGACGGGCGGCGGGGCGCAGACCCCGGTGAGGTCCTTGGCGCGGACGGCCCGGGTGATCCAGACCCGGTCGAGGACGCGCCGCTCGTCGGCCTCGGCGACCAGGTCCTCGGACTGGTTGTAGTCGCCGTCGGCGGCCTGGACGGCCCAGAGGTGGACGGCGACGCCGTGCTCCTTGGCGGACATCAGGCCGGGGAGCAGGTCGCCGTCGCCGGTGACGAGGACGATGTCGGAGCAGGCGCGGTTGCGGGCCAGCTCGGTGAGCTCGGTGTGCATGGCCGCGTCGACGCCCTTCTGCGCCCAGCGGCCGTCGCTGCGGGTCAGGGCGCCGAGCCGGACGGTGACCCGGGGCATCACCCGCAGCCGGCGGTGCTCGGGCTGCGGCACCCGGTCGGGGGCGCCGTCGAACCAGTAGATCCGCAGCAACGGGAGGCCGGTCTCGATCTCGGCCCGTTCACGGAGCTGCTGGATGAGCCCGGCGTGGTCCACGCTGATGCGGGATCGCGCCGAGTCCCCGGCGAGCAGGCTGGCGGCGGCTCCCAGCAGATAGCCGGCGTCCACCAGGACGACGCATCGGTCCACGTGCTCCACCTCTTTCGGATCTCGGCCGGACTCGGGATCTCAGGTGTTCCGGGTTCCTTCGAGTCTGCCCGACGGCCCGGGGGTTGACGGCCGGAACTGGATCATCGGCGTGGCGGGGCGCGCGGCGGCGCCCGCGCGGGGCGCCCTCACGCATCGTAATGATCCAACATGCGGCGGTTTCTCCCGTGTGTGAGTCTGACAGCGGCCCTGGCCCCTAGATCCCTTCGAGGAGGCATCATCCCCATGGCCAAGAACCGCAACCAGAACCGTCAGAAGCAGCAGTCGCCGGCCGAGCGCGGCACCCAGCAGGCGCAGCAGTCGTCGATGGAGTCCCAGGCCGAGAACCGCGCCTCCCAGGTCACCCCGGGTGACATGGCGCGGAAGGGCCGTCAGAAGCGCTTCGGCCACAACTGACGCCCGGCCGACGGCAAAGGGGCGCGCCCGTGACGACGGGCGCGCCCCTTGCGCGTGCGGTACGGGACCGGGCTATCCGGCCAGGCAGGACGGGCCGAGCAGCACCTTGAGGTCGCCGAAGAGGGCGGGGTCGGGCTGGACCCGGTGCCGGTCGAGCCGGAGGACGGTGGTGGAGCGGGGGCCCTGGAGCTTGATCCGCACCTCGGTGTTGCCCTTGTGGTGGCGGAGGATCTCGTCCAGCCGGCTCACCATCGGCGGGGTGACCTTGAGGGCGGGGATGGTGAGGACGACGGGGGCGTTGGTGCCGGCGGTGGAGAGGTCGGGGACCATCAGCTCCATGGCGACGAGCCGGGGGACGTCCTCGCGCTTGTCGAGCCGGCCCTTGACGAAGACGACGGCGTCCTCGACGAGCTGGGTGGAGACCAGCTGGTAGGTGGCGGGGAAGAACATGCACTCGATGGAGCCGGCCAGGTCCTCGACGGTGGCGATGGCCCAGGCGTTGCCCTGCTTGGTCATCTTCCGCTGGAGGCCGGAGATGATGCCGCCGATGGTGACGACCGCGCCGTCGGCGTGCTCGCCGCCGGTGAGCTGGGAGATGCCGGCGTCGGTCTTGTCGGAGAGGACGTGCTCCAGGCCGAAGAGCGGGTGGTCGGAGACGTACAGGCCGAGCATCTCGCGCTCCTGCGCGAGCAGGTAGGTTTTGTCCCACTCGTCCTCGGTGAAGGTGACGTCGAGGCCGAAGCCGGGCTCGCTGCTCTCCTCCTCGCCCATGCCGCCGAAGAGGTCGAACTGGCCCTCGGCCTCCTTGCGCTTGACCGCCACCACGTTGTCGATCATGGGCTCGTGCTGGGCGACGAGGCCCTTGCGGGTGTGGCCCATGGTGTCGAAGGCGCCGGCCTTGATCAGCGACTCGATGGTGCGCTTGTTGCAGACCACGGCCTCGACCTTGTCGAGGAAGTCGGGGAAGGAGGAGTACTTCCCCTTGGCCTTGCGGGTCTTGATGATCGACTCGACGACGTTGGCGCCGACGTTCCGGACGGCGGTGAGGCCGAAGAGGATGACGTCGTCGCCCTGAGCGGCGAAGTTCGACTCCGACTCGTTCACGTTCGGCGGGAGCACCTTGATGCCCATGCGGCGGCACTCGTTGAGGTAGACGGCGGACTTGTCCTTGTCGTCCTTGACCGAGGTGAGCAGGCCCGCCATGTACTCGGCGGGGTAGTTCGCCTTGAGGTAGGCGGTCCAGTAGGACACCAGGCCGTACGCGGCGGAGTGCGCCTTGTTGAAGGCGTAGCCGGCGAAGGGGACCAGCACGTCCCAGAGGGCCTGGATGGCCTCGTCGCTGTAGCCGTTCTTCTTGGCGCCGGCCTGGAAGATGGTGAAGTTCTTCGCCAGCTCGTCGGGCTTCTTCTTGCCCATGACGCGGCGGAGGATGTCGGCCTCGCCGAGCGAGTAGCCGGCGATGATCTGGGCGGCCTTCTGCACCTGCTCCTGGTAGACGATCAGGCCGTAGGTGACGTCCAGGACCTCCTTGAGCGGCTCCTCCAGCTCGGGGTGGATCGGGGTGATCTCCTGCTGGCCGTTCTTGCGGAGGGCGTAGTTGGTGTGCGAGTTCATGCCCATCGGGCCCGGGCGGTAGAGCGCGGACACGGCGGAGATGTCTTCGAAGTTGTCGGGCTTCATCAGCCGCAGCAGCGACCGCATGGGGCCGCCGTCGAACTGGAAGACGCCGAGGGTGTCGCCGCGCTGGAGCAGCTCGAAGGTCTTGGGGTCGTCGAGCGGCAGGGCCAGGAGGTCGAGGTCGATCCCCTTGTTGGCCTTCACCATCTTGACGGCGTCGTCCATGATCGTGAGGTTGCGCAGGCCGAGGAAGTCCATCTTCAGCAGGCCGAGCGACTCGCACTGCGGGTAGTCCCACTGCGTGATGGTGACGCCGTCGGTGTGCCGCACCCAGATCGGGGCGTGGTCGACGATCGGCTCGCTGGACATGATGACGCCGGCGGCGTGCACGCCCATCTGGCGGACCAGGCCCTCGACGCCCTTGGCGGTGTCGATGACCTTCTTCACGTCGGGCTCGTTCTCGTACATCGCCCGGATCTCGCCCGCCTCGCTGTAGCGCGGGTGGGAGGGGTTGGTGATGCCGTCGAGGTCGATGCCCTTGCCGAGGACGTCGGCGGGCATGGCCTTGGTGAGCCGGTCGCCCATGGCGTACGGGTAGCCGAGGACGCGCGCGGAGTCCTTGATGGCGTTCTTGGCCTTGATCTTGCCGTAGGTGCCGATCATGGCGACCTTGTCGGCGCCGTACTTCTCGGTCACGTACCGGATCACCTCGACGCGCCGGCGCTCGTCGAAGTCGATGTCGACGTCGGGCATCGAGATGCGCTCGGGGTTGAGGAAGCGCTCGAAGATCAGGCCGTGCGGGATCGGGTCGAGGTCGGTGATGCCCATGGCGTACGCGACGATCGAGCCGGCCGCGGAGCCTCGGCCGGGGCCCACGGCGATGCCCTGCTTCTTCGCCCACATGATGAAGTCGGCGACGACGAGGAAGTAGCCGGGGAAGCCCATCGAGATGATGGTGTCCATCTCGTACTCGACCTGCTTGAGGCGGTCCTCCGGGATGCCGTTCGGGAACCGGCGGTGCATGCCGCGCATGGTCTCCTCGCGGAACCAGCTGACCTCGGTGTAGCCCTCCGGGATGTCGAACTTCGGCATGAGGTTCTTGGCCTCGAACATGCCGGTGGTGTCGATCTGCTCGGCGACCAGGAGCGTGTTGGCGCAGCCCTCCTGCCAGGCGTCCGAGGAGTCGATGGCGTACATCTCCTCGGTGGACTTCAGGTAGTAGCCGGTGCCGTCGAACTTGAAGCGGTCCGGGTCGGAGAGGTTCTTGCCGGTCTGGATGCAGAGCAGGGCGTCGTGGGCGGTGGCCTCGTGCGCGTAGGTGTAGTGCGAGTCGTTGGTGACCAGCGGCGGGATGCCGAGCTTCTTGCCGATCTCCAGGAGGCCGTCGCGGACCCGGCGCTCGATCTCGATGCCGTGGTCCATCAGCTCCAGGAAGTAGCGGTCCTTGCCGAAGATGTCCTGGTACTCGGAGGCCGACTTCAGGGCCTCGTCGAACTGGCCGAGGCGCAGCCGGGTCTGGAGCTCGCCGGAGGGGCAGCCGGTGGAGGCGATCAGGCCCTCGGACCACTGGGAGATGGTCTCCTTGTCCATCCGGGGCCACTTCTGGAGCCAGCCCTCGGCGTAGGCGTCGGAGGAGAGCTTGAAGAGGTTGTGCAGGCCGGTGGCGTTCGCCGCCCAGATGGTCTTGTGGGTGTAGCCGCCGGAGCCGGAGACGTCGTCCCGCTTCTGGTGCGGCTGGCCCCAGAGGATCTTGCGCTTGTTCCGCCGGGACTCGGGGGCGACGTACGCCTCGATGCCGATGATCGGCGTCACGCCCGCCTTCTTGGCGCTGTGGAAGAAGTCGTACGCGCCGTGCAGGTTGCCGTGGTCGGACATGGCGATGTGCGTCATGCCCATCTCGTTGCACGCGTTGAACATGTCCTTCAGCCGCGCGGCACCGTCCAGCAGGGAGTACTGGGTGTGGACGTGGAGGTGCGTGAAGGGCGGCTTGGTCACGGGGGGTGCCTCCGGCGACGGACTTCTGGGGGGACAGCGTCGAAGTCTACGTCGCACGAGTGACAGGAGGCGGGCACCGGCGGCTAAGGTCACGCGTTGGGCGGGGTGGAACACCTGTCCGCATTTGTCATGACCAGTCTTACCGCCAGGAGGCGCCCCGATGCCGGTCCCCCAGCCCGCCGCCGCCGAGCGCGGCGAGCAGATCCTCGCCGTCTTCGACACCGCCTTCGGCGCGCTGCTCGCGGCCGACCCGGCGGCCTTCAAGGTCAAGTTCCGGAAGATGGCCGGCTCCGCCTTCGCGTTCTACCGGGGCACCGCCTGCCTCTTCTACCAGGACCTGGAGCGGGAGGCCCGCGGCGGCCCGTTCCTGGACGAGCGGACCGGCCGGGTCTGGATCCACGGCGATCTCCACGCGGAGAACTTCGGCACGTACATGGACGCCAACGGGCGCCTGGTCTTCAACGTGAACGACTTCGACGAGGCGTACGTCGGCCCCTTCACCTGGGACCTCAAGCGGCTCGCCGCCTCGCTGGCCCTGATCGGCTACGCGAAGGCGCTCAGCGACGAGCAGATCACCCTGCTGGTCCGCGTCTGCGCGGCGGCCTACCGGGAGCGGATCCACGCCCTGGCCACCGGCGCCAAGGCCGACGAGGTGCCCGGCTTCACCCTGGAGACCGCCGACGGCGCCCTCCTCGGGGCGCTGCGCGCGGCCCGCGCGAGGACCCGCTTCGGGCTGCTGGACTCGATGACCGAGATCCGGGAGTACGAGCGCCGCTTCGCGACCGGCGGCGGCGCGCTCGCGCTGGACGCGGCGACCCGCCGCCGGGTGCTGGCGGCGTTCGACGGCTATCTGGAGACCCTGCCGGAGGCCAGCCTGGTCCGCCCGGACTCGTACCGGGTGAAGGACGTCGTCGGCCGGCGCGGGATCGGCATCGGCTCGGCCGGCCTCCCCTCGTACAACATCCTGCTGGAGGGGCACAGCGACGCCCTGGAGAACGACGTCGTGATCTACCTGAAGCAGGCGCAGACCCCGGCGGTCTCGCGCCATGTGACGGACCCGGCGGTGCGGGGCTACTTCCGGCACGAGGGGCACCGCACGGTGATCTCGCAGCGGGCGCTCCAGGCGCACGCCGACCCGTGGCTGGGGTGGACGGAGCTGGACGGCGCCGGGCAGCTGGTCGCCGAGGTGTCGCCGTACGCGGTGGACCTGGACTGGTCGGACATCGACGATCCGGACGAGATCGCGGCGACCGTGGCCGACCTGGGCCGGGCGACGGCGACCATGCACGCGGCGGCGGACGAGTCCAGCGGCCACTCGCTGGTGCCGTTCTCCACCGAGCGGGCCATCGACGCCGCGATCGCCGCCGACGAGGAGGGCTTCCCGGAGCTCCTGGTGGACTTCGCCCACGCGTACGGGGCGCGGGCGCGGGCCGACCACCAGATCTTCGTGGACCTCTTCCGCAACGGCCGGATCAGGGGCTTCTGACCGGTCGCACAGCTTCTCCTTAGGGACCCCTTACGACCCGCCGTGGCAGACTCGTCGGCGATGGACATGGCAGGGACGCGGCTGAGGGCGCTGCGGGCGGCGGTCTTCACGGCACTGGTCGTGACGCTGTCCGTGGCCTCGCACGTGCTGCTCTCGCGCGTGCCGCTGCCGCTGGGCACGGTCCTGCCGGTCGCCGCCGGCGTGTTCGCCGTGGCGTACGCGCTGGCCGGCCGGGAGCGCGGCTTCGGCCCCATCGCGGGGCTGCTGGTCCCGCTGGAGCTGGCCGCCGACACGCTCTTCACCTCCGGCCAGGCGGTCTGCTACGGGCCCGCCGGCGGGCCGGTCGCCGGGGCGCTGCGCTCCTTCGGCGTCGAGGTGCTGTGCGGCGGGGCCGTCGGCGCGCCGCTGCCCGGTGTGGTCGCGCCCGAGGGCGGGGCCGCCGCGGTGCTCTCCTCCCCCGATCCGGCGCTGCCGTGGCTGCTGCTCGGCGCCCATGTGCTGGTCGGCCTGTCGGCGGCCGGGTGGCTGCGTGGCGGGGAGCGGGCGCTGGCCCGGCTGCTCGGCGCGGTGGCCGCCTGCGCGTTCCGGCCGCTGGAGCTCCTCGCGGCCCTGGCCGGCGCGGACCGTCCGGCCGTACCGGGTCCGGCGCGCCCGCGGCCCCGGCCGCGTCCGTCCCGGACCCGGCTGCTCGTGCACTCCGTGGGGCGGCGGGGGCCGCCGCGGGGATCGCTCGCTCTCGTCTGAGCGCCCGATCCCCCTTCGTCCCCCTTCATCCCTCTTTCTTCCTTCCGGAGTTTCACGATCATGAGTGCACGCAACAGTCACGCCAACAAGGCCGCCGCCCGCGAGCGGCTGCGCGCGGAGCGCGAGGCGCAGGCGAAGAAGGAGCGCGCCCGCCGGCAGCTGATCGTCGGCGTCTCGGCGGTGGCGGTGCTCGCCGCGGCCGGCGGCATCGGCTACGCGGTCGTCCAGGCGAACCAGCCCACCGCGTGGGAGACCGCAGCCGACGCCACGACGGTCACGGCCCCGAAGAACACCGAGGGCGAGAACGGCACCACCGTCGTCATCGGCAAGGACTCGGCGAAGAAGACGCTGGAGCTGTACGAGGACTCCCGCTGCCCGGTCTGCGCGACCTTCGAGCAGTCGGTCGGCTCCACCGTCGAGAAGGACGTCGAGGCCGGCAAGTACAAGCTCAAGTACGTCGGCGCGACCTTCATCGACAACATGGACCAGGGCGAGGGCTCGAAGAACGCCCTGTCGGCGCTGGGCGCGGCGCTCGACGTGAGCCCGGAGGCGTTCCTCGACTACAAGGCGGCGCTCTACTCCGCGAAGTGGCACCCGGAGGAGAGCGACGACAAGTTCGCGAAGGACTCCTACCTGCTGGAGGTCGCGGACACGGTCCCGGCACTGAAGGGCAACGCCGCCTTCAGGAAGCACGTGGAGGACGGCACCTTCGACGCGTGGGCGATGAAGATGTCGAAGACCTTCTCCGAGAGCGGGGTGACCGGTACCCCGACGCTGAAGATGGACGGCAGGACGCTGACCGTCGAGGGCTCGCAGAACCCGCCGCTGACGGTCGAGGAGTTCAACGCCGCGCTCACCCCGGTCCTCGCCGGCTGACCCTCTCCCCTCCGTCCGTCCCCGGCCCGCGCGGGCCGGGGACGACGCGTGTCCGCAGGACCTCGTGAGCGACGGGCGAAGTCCCGGAAAACTTTCCGGATTTCGCCGTCAACCTTTCATACCCGTCAGTAATCTGACTGGCCGTGACCAGTCACTCCATATCTCCTGCCCCCACGCGGCGCACGGTCGTCAAGGCCGCCGCCGTCACCGCCGTCGCCACCCCCGCGCTGCTCGGCGCGGCAGCGCCGGCCCTCGCGGACGCCGCGGCGCCCGCCTTCCTGCACGGCGTCGCCTCGGGCGACCCGCTGCCCGACGGCGTCCTGCTCTGGACGCGCGTCACCCCCTCCCCGGAGGCCGTGCCCGGCTCCGGGCTCGGCGCGGACGTCCGCGTCGACTGGGAGGTGGCCGAGGACCGCTCGTTCACCCGGGTCGCCGCCTCCGGTACGGCCACCGCGACCGCAGCCGCCGACCACACGGTCAAGGCCGACGTCCGCGGACTGCGCCCGGCCACCTCGTACTTCTTCCGCTTCACGGCCGGCGGCACGATCTCGGCGACGGGCCGGACCCGCACCGCCCCGGCCGCCGACGCCGCCGCGCCGGGCGTCCGCTTCGGCGTGGTGTCCTGCGCCAACTTCGAGGCCGGGCACTTCTCCGCGTACCGCCACCTGGCGGGTCGCGCCGACCTCGACGCGGTGCTGCACCTCGGCGACTACCTGTACGAGTACGCCAGCGGGGTCTACCCGAAGGCCGGGGACACCGTCCGGCCGCACGAGCCGCGCCACGAGATCGTGTCGCTGACCGACTACCGCACCCGGCACGGCTGGTACAAGACGGACCCGGACCTCCAGGCGCTGCACGCCGCCCACCCGGTGGTGGCGATCTGGGACGACCACGAGTTCGCCAACGACGCCTGGACGGGCGGCGCCGAGAACCACACCCCGGGCGCCGAGGGCGACTGGGCCGCGCGGGTCGCCGCCGCCAAGCGGGCGTACTTCGAGTGGATGCCGGTCCGCGCCTCCACGGAGGGCACGGTCTTCCGCCGGATCCGCTTCGGCAGGCTGGCCGATCTGCACCTGCTGGACCTGCGCTCGTTCCGCTCCGCGCAGGCGAAGACGGGCTCCGGCGCGGTCGACGACCCGGAGCGCACGCTCACCGGCCGGGCGCAGCTCGACTGGCTGAAGTCCGGCCTGGCCGGTTCGGACGCCGCGTGGCAGCTGGTCGGTACCTCGGTGATGATCTCGCCGGTGGCCTTCGGCTCGCTTCCCGCGTACCTGCTGGAACCGCTCGCCGAGCTGATGGGGCTGCCGACGGAGGGGCTCGCGGTCAACGTCGACCAGTGGGACGGCTACACCGACGACCGCAAGGAGCTGCTGGCACACCTGAGCTCCCGGGCGATCCGGAACACGGTCTTCCTGACCGGCGACATCCACATGGCGTGGGCGAACGACGTGCCGGCCAAGGCGGCCACGTACCCGCTCTCCCCCTCGGTGGCCACCGAGTTCGTGGTCACCTCGGTGACCTCGGACAACCTGGACGACCTGCTGAACGTGGCTCCGGGCACCCTCTCGGTGGTGGCCGCGGGCGCGGTGAAGGCGGCCAACCGGCACGTGAAGTGGGTGGACATGGACCACCACGGGTACGGCGTCCTCGACGTGACCGCCGAGCGCTCGCAGATGGACTACTACACGGTCTCCGACAAGCGCGATCCGGCCGCGACCGCGTCCTGGGCCCGCTCCTACCGGACGCTCAGCGGAACGCAGCGTGTCGAGCGGGTGTACCAGCCGGTCGTCTGACCGCCTTTCGACCGTCGATTTTCAGCCATGATCCTCTGTGTTAACGGACGATGACATGGCTACGGCGGGTGGTGGTCCCGAGGCCCCGAAACCGGACACACCACCCGCCACCGGCGCGGCTTCTGTTACGTCGCCGTCTCAAACTGCGGAACCCGCGCAAACTTTTCTTCCCGATGTCCCCAATTGCCCTCCGAATGATTGGGCCTGATCACCGCTCAACGGTGTCTGACATGAACGCGTAATCTCCCCGCCGTGGCGAGGAAGTACCTCCCACCACCCCCCGCGAGGAGTCACCTGTGCGTGCTCTTGTCCGTATATCGCCGCGTACCTCACGTCGTGTGCTCGGCACCGCCGTCCTGGCCGGAACCCTGGCCCTGGCGCCGTTCTCCGCCCCCGTCGTCGCCCAAGCCACCCCGGCCCTGGCCGGTGCCTCCGCCGAGGAGTGCCACGACGACACGGAGGCGCTGTCCGGCGCCCGCAAGGAGAAGGGCGCCGACACCCACGCCCACGAGCCGAACGAGGTCTCCGCCGCCCAGGCCAAGGCCATGGACGCCGACCTCAGCAAGAAGCTCTCGGCGCTGAAGTCGAGCGGCCGGCTCTCCGCCACCGCCGCCACCGCCGGCGCGACCATCCCGGTCTACTTCCACGTCATCCACAGCGGCACGACGGGCAAGCTGAGCGCGACGGCCATCAACAACCAGATGAACGTGCTCAACGCGGCCTTCGGCGGCCAGGGCACCGGCAACGTGAACACCGGCTTCCAGTTCACCCTCGCCGGCACCACCTACACGGACAACGCCTCCTGGTACAACCTGGCCTCCGGCTCCACCGCCGAGAAGCAGATGAAGCAGACCCTCCGCCAGGGCGGCGCGAACGCGCTGAACATCTACACCGCGAACCTCAGCGGCGGCCTGCTCGGCTGGGCGACCTTCCCGTCCTCGTACAACTCCAACCCGTCCATGGACGGCGTCGTCCTCCTCGACGGCTCGCTGCCGGGCGGCTCGGCGGCCAACTACAACCAGGGCGACACCGCCACCCACGAGGTCGGCCACTGGATGGGCCTGTACCACACCTTCCAGGGCGGCTGCAACGGCAACGGCGACTACGTCGCCGACACCCCGGCCGAGAAGTCTCCGGCGTACGAGTGCCCGACCGGCCGCGACTCCTGCGCCTCCAAGGCCGGCGTGGACCCGATCCACAACTTCATGGACTACACGTACGACGCGTGCATGTACCAGTTCACCACGGGCCAGGTGACCCGGATGAACGACCACTGGACCGCGTACCGCGCCTGACGGCCCGTCCGCGCACAGTGAACGGCCCCCGGGGGACTCCCCCGGGGGCCGTCCCCGTCACTCCCCTGCGGTCACTCCCCCTCGGCGAGTCCGTCGAGCCCGTCGAGGAAGTCCAGCGCGATCGCCCAGGTCCGCTCCGCCGCCTCGGCGTCCCAGTCCGGCAGGTCCGGGTCCGTGAAGATGTGCCCGGCGCCCCGGTACCGGTACACCTCCACGTCCGCCCCCGCCCTCCGCATCTGGAGGTACCAGGCGGACAGCCAGTCGTCCGTCTCGAACGGGTCCGGCTCGGCCACGTGCAGCTGGACCGGCAGGTCGTCCACGGACGCGTTCGGCGCGAGGTCCGAGGTGCCGTGGAGCAGCAGCAGCCCGCGCGCCTTCTCGTCGCCGAGCGCCAGCGTCTGCGCCACCGACGCCCCGAAGGAGAAGCCCGCGTAGACCAGCCCGCGCTCCGAGTAGGGGGCCGCGGCGAGCACCGCGCGCTTCAGCAGCTCGTCCGCGCCGATCTCGTCCTTCTTCGCCATGCCCTCCTCCACCGAGTCGGTGGTCCAGCCGTCGAAGAGGTCCGGCACCCACACCTGGTGCCCGGCGGCCCGCAGCCGGTCGGCGGCGGCCTCGACGGCCGGGCGCACCCCGTGCACCGAGGGGAAAAGCATGATGTCCATGCCCGCCATCCTGCCACCCGCCGCGGACAACGCCCCGGAGCCGCCGGCCGGGCGGGCTCAGCGCATCGAGCGGACGTCCAGCTGCCGCAGCACCCGGTCCACCACCTCGGGGTCGGCGCCCGGCTCGCTGCGCGCCGCGAGGACGGCGTGCCGGGCGGCGGACATCATCTCCCGCTGCACGGCCTGGAGCCGCTTCAGCCGGTCGACCCGCTCCGTGAAGGCGGCCCGCCGCTCCTCGTCCACCATGTCCGGGCTGATCCGCGCCCCGATGTCGAAGGCCCCGCGCTGGAGCCGTTCCGCGATCTCCTCGGGCAGCTCCTCGACCTCCTCGATCTCCTTCAGGCGCCGCTTGGCGGCCTTCGCGGCCCGGACGGCCAGCTCGCGCTCGAAGGCCCGCTCGGCGTCGGCGTCGGCCCGCACCCCCAGGAAGCGCACCAGCCGGGGCAGGGTGAGCCCCTGGACGACGAGCGTCGCCATGATCACGCAGAAGGCGATGAAGACCAGCTCGTCCCGGCCGGGGAAGGGCGAGCCGTCGTCGGTGGTGCGCGGAATGGCGAGGGCCAGCGCCACCGACGCCACCCCGCGCATCCCGGACCACCACATGACGACCGTCTCCCGCCAGCTCATCGGGATCTCCTCGGCCAGGTCCCTGCGGTCGTGCAGCCGCTTCGCCAGCCACGTGGCGGGGAGCAGCCACAGCAGCCGGACCCCGACGACCACGGCGACGACCACGGCGCCCCAGCCGAGCATCTCGCCGGCCCGGCCCTCGGCGACGCCGAAGACGTGGATGAGTTCGAGCCCGATGAGGCCGAAGGCGATGCCGGTGACGAGGGTGTCGACGACCTCCCAGAAGGTCTGGGCAGCGAGCCGGCCCATCACGTCGTCGGCGTCGACCGCGTACTCGGCGAGGAACAGCGCGGTGACGAGGACCGCGAGGACGCCGGAGCCGTGCAGCTCCTCGGCGAGCACGTAGGCGACGAACGGGACGAGGAGGGTGAGGCCGGTCTGGAGGGTGGCGTCGCCGACGAAGCCCATCAGCTTGTTGGTGACCCAGCCGAGCAGCAGGCCGACCGCGACCGCGACGACCGCCGACAGGACGAGCGCCCCCAGCGCCTCCGGCCAGGAGAACTCGCCGCTCACCACCGCCGCGATGGCCACGTGGTAGAGCACGATCGCGGTGACGTCGTTGAAGAGCCCCTCGCCCTCCAGGATCGACACCAGTCGCCGGGGCAGTCCCAGCGAGCCGGCGACGGCGGTCGCCGCGACCGGGTCGGGCGGGGCGACCAGGGCGCCGAGCGCGAGCGCGGCGGCCAGCGGGATGCCGGGCACCAGGACGTTCGCGACGGCGCCGACGGCGGCCGTGGTGACGAAGACCAGGGCGACCGCGAGCAGGAAGATCGGCCGCCGGTTGGCCGCGAACTGCCGCCAGGAGGTCCGCTGCACGGAGGCGTAGAGCAGCGGCGGCAGCACCAGCGGCAGGATGAACTCGGGCGGGATGTCGACGTTCGGCACGAACGGCAGGACGGCCAGCACGATCCCGAGAAGCGTCATCAGCACCGGCGCGGGCAGCCCGAGCCGGTCACCGAGGGGCACGGTGAGCACCGCCCCGAGCAGCAGCAAGAACAGAAGGGCCAGTTGATCCACGGCCCCACCCTGTCACGTACGTCCGTTTTGGTGGCGATAACCCCCTGTGTGACGGCAGATGTCCGCCGTGGTACCGAGGGGGGCGGCGGCTAGAGGGCGCGCCGCATCGCCCGGTGCGGGATGCCCGCGTCGGGGAACTCGCCGCCGTACGCCGCGTAGCCCAGCCGCTCGTAGAACCCGAGGGCGTGGGTCTGGGCGTGCAGGTCGACGGCGGTCAGGCCGCGCGCCCGGGCCGCGTCCTCGATGGCCCGCACCAGCGCCGCGCCCACCCCGAGGCCGCGCGCCGCCTCGGCGACCGCGAGCCGGCCGAGCGAGCCGACGGAGGCGTCCGCGCCGGTCTTGCCGACCGCGTCGGCGCCGTGCAGCAGCCGGCCGGTGCCCAGCGGCTGCCCGTCCGGCCGGACCGCGAGGACGTGCACGGCGGTGGCGTCGTACGCGTCGTACTCCAGCTCCGCCGGGACGCCCTGCTCCTTCACGAAGACCTCGCGGCGGACCGCGAAGCACGCCTCCAGATCGGCCTCGCCGGCCGCCTCGCGGACCTCGTACGCCCCGCTCACCGGCTCTCCGCCTCGATGCGGTCGAGCGCGGTCTGGAGGTCGGCCGGGTAGGTGGAGGCGAACTCGACCCACTTCCCGTCGCCGGGATGCTCGAAGCCGAGCCGGACCGCGTGCAGCCACTGGCGGGTCAGCCCGAGCCGCTTGGCCATGGTCGGGTCGGCGCCGTAGGTGAGGTCGCCGACGCAGGGGTGGCGGTGGGCCGACATGTGCACCCGGATCTGGTGGGTGCGGCCGGTCTCCAGCTTGATGTCGAGCAGCGAGGCCGCCCGGTACGCCTCGATCAGGTCGTAGTGGGTGACGGACGGCTTGCCGTCGGCGGTCACGGCCCACTTGTAGTCGTGGTTCGGGTGCCGGCCGATCGGCGCGTCGATGGTGCCGCTCAGCGGGTCCGGGTGGCCCTGGACCAGCGCGTGGTAGCGCTTGTCGACCGTGCGCTCCTTGAACTGGCGCTTGAGCGAGGTGTACGCGTACTCCGACTTGGCGACCACCATGAGGCCGGAGGTGCCGACGTCGAGGCGGTGCACGATGCCCTGGCGCTCGGCGGCGCCCGAGGTGGAGATCCGGTAGCCGGCGGCGGCGAGGCCGCCGATCACGGTGGTGCCGGTCCAGCCGGGGCTCGGGTGGGCCGCGACCCCGATCGGCTTCATGATCACGACGATGTCGTCGTCGTCGTGGACGATCTCCATGCCCTCCACGGGCTCGGCGACGACCTGCACGGGCGCGGGGGCGCCCGGCATCTCGACCTCCAGCCACGCGCCGCCGCTCACCCGCTCGGACTTGCCGACGACGGCGCCGTCGACCTGGACCTTGCCCGCGGCGGCGAGCTCGGCCGCCTTCGTGCGGGAAAACCCGAACATACGGGCGATGGCGGCGTCGACGCGCTCGCCCTCCAGGCCATCGGGAACGGGCAGGGTGCGGATCTCGGGACTCGTGCTCACCCGTCGAGTATGCCTTGTGCCGGGAGTGCTCGGTCCTGCGTGCTCAGTCCTTGTGGACGGTGCCGTCCGGGTCCAGGCCGCGGAAGGACAGGATGACGATCAGGATGCCGCCGCAGACGATCGCCGAGTCGGCGAGGTTGAAGACGGCGAAGTGGGCCGGGGCGATGAAGTCCACGACCGCGCCCTCGAAGACGCCCGGCGAACGGAACAGCCGGTCGGTCAGGTTGCCCAGCGCGCCGCCGAGCAGCAGGCCCAGCGCGATCGCCCAGGGCAGGCTGTAGAGCTTCCGGGCCAGCCGGATGATCACCACGATGACGGCGGCCGCGATACAGGTGAAGACGATGGTGAACGCCTCGCCCATGCCGAAGGCCGCGCCCGGGTTGCGGATCGCCTCGAAGCGGAGCAGATCGCCGATGACCTTGATCGGCTCGCGGCCCTCCAGCTTCTCCACCACGACGATCTTGCTGCCGAGGTCGAGGAGGTAGGCGAGCACGGCCACCACGAAGAGCGCGACGATCCGCCGCCTGCCCTTCGGAGCGCCCTCGGGCCGCTCCTCCGGGGCGGCCGAGTCCTCGGCCCCTGCTGAATCCGGCGTACCGATGACGCTCTCCGCCTCTGCCACGTGAGTGAGTCCCTCGTACCTCGTTGCCTGACCGTGCACCGAGGGTACGGCACAGGCGTACGAGACCGGCAGCCCGTACCGCCGCCGCCCCCGCCCGCCCGGGCCGCCGGGCAGCCGTCCGCCGCTCCCGCAGGGGGTGCCCGACCGGGCGCGGCCGACGCCGCGCCCGGCCGGCCCGGTCCGGAGGAAGCGGCCTAGCCGCGCCGCTCCTGCTTCTGCTTGTCCTCCACGCACAGGGTGGCGCGCGGGAACGCCTGCATGCGGGCCTTGCCGATGGGCTTGCCGCAGACCTCGCAGAGGCCGTACGTGCCCGCGTCGAGCCGTTCCAGGGCGTGCTCGGTCTGCTCCAGCATCTCCCGCGCGTTGGCCGCCAGGGCCAGCTCGTGCTCCCGGGTGATGTTCTTGGTGCCGGTGTCCGCCTCGTCCTGGCCGGCCCCGTCCCCGGAGTCGCGCATCAGGCCGGTCAGCTCCTCCTGGGAGTGGGCCAGCTCGCTGCGCAGCCGCAGCACCTCCGCCTGGAGGTCGCTGCGGGCCTCGGCGACCTCCTCCGGGGTCCACGGCTCCTCGCCGGGACGTACCGCGAGGTCCCCGGCCCGCGCCGGGGGCACGGCCGCCTCGTCCTCGACGGTCGTGACGCCACCCGCGGTCTTCTTCGCTGCCACCGTCCTGGCTCCTGTCTGCGTCTGCGCGGCCGCCTTCCGGCCGACACCCTTCTCCACGGTTCCCTCCCCCGCCCCTGCCGCCTCCCCGACGGCACCCTTCTCCGCCCCGGCCCCGGCGGCCACGGCCTTCTTGGCCGCCTTCTTGGCCACGGCTTTCTTGGCCGCAACCTTCTTGGCCACGGCCTTGTCAGCCGCCGCCCCCTCGGCCACGGGCTTCGCGGCCGCGGCCTTCTTCGCGACCGCCTTCTTCGCGACGGCCTTCTTGGCCACCGCCTTCTTCGCGGTCTTCTTCGCGGCCGGAGCCGCCTCCTCCGCCGCGCCGGAGAGCGCCGCGCCGGAAGGCGCCTCGCCGGACTCGGCCGAGTCGCCCGCGGGCGCGCGTTTCCGCGACGCGCGGGCCGGGGCCGTCGTACGCCGCTTGCCGGCCGCGCCCGCCGGGGAACCGGCGGACCCGGGGTCCCCGGCGCCGGCCGGGGACTGCTTCGCGGCGGTCTTCTTCGCCACCATGTCGCGGCCCCTTCACATTTTGTGATCTTGCTCGCGCATCGTGCTGGGACGATAAATCGGCCCAAGGCGCGCGGCAACGGGGCACGCCGCCCATTTCGCCCGCCCCGCGCCCCCGGCCCGGGCCCGTCGGAAACAGGTGCCCAACTCCCCGCCGGGTAATCCGCCCCGCCGCTCCCCCGGACGGCCCCCGGAACACCGCGCCGGTCCATGTGCCCATTCGGGTCACCGCCCGCCGCCGGCAAACCGGTCGGCCCGGCGCCCCCGCGCCCCGTACACTGGCCTCAGCGAGAGGCGTCGATGGGGACCAGTAGCGTCGTACGCGAGCCATGAGCGACCCGGGGACGGTGAGAGCCCGGGGGCGAGCCCGACGTGAAGCATCACCCCGGAGCTGCCGGAAGAAAGCCGCGTGGCCACGCACCACGGCACGCGGTGACTAGACCCGGTGTCGCGACCCCAATGAGGGGGCTTCGGACGGCCACGTCCGGGGCCAAGGAGGGTGGTACCGCGGGAGCACGGCTCTCGTCCCTCCGACGGAAGCAGCAATTGTCCGTCCGGAGGAGAGTCCGCCGCATGACACCGCCGCAGTACCGCCAGGTGCCCGCCCAGGTCGACCTGCCCGCGCTCGAGCACGCCGTGCTCGACTTCTGGCAGGAGAACAAGGTCTTCGCCAAGTCCCTGGAGCAGTCCGAGGGCCGCCCCGAATGGGTCTTCTACGAGGGCCCGCCGACCGCCAACGGCATGCCCGGCGCCCACCACATCGAGGCCCGCGTCTTCAAGGACGTCTTCCCCCGCTTCCGCACCATGCGCGGCTACCACGTCGCCCGCAAGGCCGGCTGGGACTGCCACGGCCTGCCGGTGGAGCTCGCCGTCGAGAAGGAGCTGGGCTTCTCCGGCAAGAAGGACATCGAGGCGTACGGCATCGCGGAGTTCAACGCGAAGTGCCGCGAGTCCGTGACCCGCCACACCGACGCCTTCGCCGAGCTCACCACCCGCATGGGCTACTGGGTCGACATGGACGGCGCCTACCGCACCATGGACCCCTCGTACATCGAGTCGGTCTGGTGGTCGCTCAAGCAGATCTTCGACAAGGGCCTGCTCGTCCAGGACCACCGCGTCGCCCCCTGGTGCCCCCGCTGCGGCACCGGCCTCTCCGACCACGAGCTCGCCCAGGGCTACGAGACGGTCGTCGACCCCTCGGTCTTCGTCCGCTTCCCGCTGACCTCCGGCCCCCTCGCCGGCAAGGCCGCGCTCCTCGTCTGGACGACCACCCCGTGGACCCTGGTGTCCAACACGGCCGTCGCCGCCCACCCCGAGGTCACCTACGTCGTCGCCACCGACGGCGACGAGCGCCTCGTCGTCGCCGAGCCGCTGCTCGACAAGGCCCTCGGCGAGGGCTGGGTCACCACCGGCGAGTCCTTCACCGGCAAGGAGATGGAGCGCTGGGCCTACCGGCGCCCCTTCGAGCTGGTCGAGTTCCCGGCCGAGGCGCACTTCGTCGTCAACGCCGACTACGTCACCACCGAGGACGGCACCGGTCTCGTCCACCAGTCCCCCGCCTTCGGCGAGGACGACCTCAAGGTCTGCAAGGCGTACGGCCTGCCGATGGTCAACCCGGTCCGCCAGGACGGCACCTTCGACGAGGAGCTGCCGCTGGTCGGCGGCGTCTTCTTCAAGAAGGCCGACGAGGCCCTGACCGCCGACCTCGACGCCCGCGGCCTGCTGTACAAGCACGTGCCGTACGAGCACAGCTACCCGCACTGCTGGCGCTGCCACACGGCCCTGCTCTACTACGCGCAGCCGTCCTGGTACATCCGGACGACCGCCGTCAAGGACCGCCTGCTGGAGGAGAACGAGAACACCAACTGGTTCCCGGACTCCGTCAAGCACGGCCGCTTCGGCGACTGGCTGAACAACAACATCGACTGGGCGCTCTCCCGGAACCGCTACTGGGGCACCCCGCTGCCGATCTGGCGCTGCGAGGAGGGCCACCTCACCTGCGTCGGCTCCCGCGCCGAGCTCACCGAGCTGACCGGCACCGACCAGTCGGCCCTGGACCCGCACCGCCCGTACATCGACGACGTCACCTTCACCTGCCCGGCCGAGGGCTGCTCCCTCGAAGCCGTCCGCGTCCCCGAGGTCATCGACGCCTGGTACGACTCGGGCTCCATGCCGTTCGCCCAGTACGGCTACCCGTACCAGAACAAGGAGCTGTTCGAGAGCCGCTACCCGGCCCAGTTCATCTCCGAGGCCATCGACCAGACCCGCGGCTGGTTCTACACGCTGATGGCCGTCGGCACCCTGGTCTTCGACAAGTCCTCGTACGAGAACGTGGTCTGCCTCGGCCACATCCTCGCCGAGGACGGCCGCAAGATGTCCAAGCACCTCGGCAACATCCTCCAGCCGATCCCGCTGATGGACCAGCACGGCGCCGACGCCGTCCGCTGGTTCATGGCGGCCGGCGGCTCCCCCTGGGCGGCCCGCCGCGTCGGCCACGGCACCATCCAGGAGGTCGTCCGCAAGACCCTCCTCACGTACTGGAACACGGTCGCCTTCCAGGCCCTGTACGCCCGTACGTCCGGCTGGGCACCGTCCGCCGCCGACCCGGCCCCGGCCGACCGCTCCGTCCTCGACAAGTGGCTGCTGTCCGAGCTGAACACGCTCGTCGCCGAGGCCACCGAGGCGATGGAGGCGTACGACACCCAGCGCACCGGCAAGCTCCTGTCCGCCTTCGTCGACGACCTCTCCAACTGGTACGTGCGCCGCTCCCGCCGCCGCTTCTGGCAGGGCGACAAGGCGGCCCTGCGGACCCTGCACGAGGTCGTCGAGACGGTCACCCGGCTGATGGCCCCGCTGACCCCGTTCATCACCGAGCGGGTCTGGCAGGACCTGGTCGTCCCGGTCACCCCGGACGCCCCCGAGTCGGTCCACCTCGCCACCTGGCCGGAGGCCGACGCGACGCTGGTCGACACCACCCTGTCCGAGCAGATGGTGCTGGTCCGCCGCCTGGTCGAACTGGGCCGCGCGACCCGCGCCGAGTCCGGCGTGAAGACCCGCCAGCCGCTCTCCCGCGCGCTCGTCGCGGCGAACGGCTTCGCGGCGCTCTCCCCGGAGCTGCAGGCGCAGATCACCGAGGAGCTGAACGTCACCGCCCTCGCCTCCCTCTCCGAGGTCGGCGGCAGCCTGGTCGACACCACCGCCAAGGCGAACTTCCGCGCGCTCGGCAAGCGCTTCGGCAAGGGCGTCCAGGACGTCGCCAAGGCCGTCGCCGCGGCCGACGCGGCCGCGCTGGCGCTGGCCCTGCGGGACGGCGAGGCGAGCCTGGAGGTGAACGGCGAGACGATCACCGTCACCCCCGAGGAGATCATCATCACGGAGACCCCGCGCGAGGGCTGGTCGGTCGCCTCCGACTCCGGCGCGACCGTCGCCCTGGACCTGGAGATCACCCCCGAGCTGCGCCGCGCCGGCCTGGCCCGGGACGCGATCCGCCTGATCCAGGAGGCCCGCAAGAACAGCGGCCTCGACGTCGCCGACCGCATCGCCCTGCGCTGGACCTCCTCCTCGGAGGAGACGGCGGAGGCGCTGACGGTCCACGCGGAGCTGATCGCGGACGAGGTCCTGTCGACGGACTACGCCCAGGGCGAGCCGGACGCGGCGTACGGCCCCGCCTTCGAGGACGAGTCCCTGGCCCTCACCTTCCACCTGCGCAAGGTCTGAGGCACGACGACGGCGCCCGCCCTCCCCGGGAAGCAGGGGAGGGCGGGCGCCGCCGTATGCGGAGGAGGGGGCCGGGTACGGCGAAGGGCCAGGGACTGGATCGCTCCAGGTCCTGGCCCTTCGGCTGCCGACGGCTACGTGCTCACCGCACGCTCAGGCGCCGCCTCAGTTGTCGTCCTCGTCGATCAGGAAGCCGCGCATCGGCGCCGGCGCCTGCTGCATCGGCTGCGGCGCCTGCGGCCGGACCGGAGCCATCGGCTGCGTCATCGCCGGGGACATCTGCTGCTGACCGCCGTAGGACGGGGCGCCGCCCATCGACGGACCGCCGCCCATCGGGCTGTTGCCGCCGTACGACGGGGCACCGGCACCGGCGGACGCCATGGACGGGGCCGGCGGCAGCGAGGCCGTGGCCGGGGTCCGCGGCGGGGCCAGCGAGTCGTCCGCCTGGGTCTCCAGCTGGCGCAGCTGCGACTCCAGGTAGGACTTCAGACGGGTCCGGTACTCGCGCTCGAAGCCGCGCAGGTCCTCGACCTTGCGCTCCAGCGTGGCGCGGGCGGACTCCAGGGAGCCCATCGCGACGCGGTGCTTCTCCTGCGCGTCCCGCTCCAGCGCGTCCGCCTTGGCGCGGGCGTCCCGCTCCAGGCCCTCGGCGCGGGAGCGCGCCTCGCCGACGATCTTGTTGGCCTCGGAGCGGGCCTCGGCGATCGCCTGGTCGGCGGTCTGCTGGGCCAGCGAGAGCACGCGGGCGGCGCTGTCGCCACCGGGCTGCTGCGGCGGCTGCGGCTGCATCTGCTGCTGCGGGTGACCCATGGGGCCGCCCTGCATCGGGCCGGGACCCATCGGACCGCCCTGCATCGGGCCCGGACCCATGGGTCCGCCCTGCATGGGGCCGGCGGGAAGCTGAGGAGCGCCGGAAGGCAGCTGCGGCGGGCCCATCTGCGGCGGCTGCTGCTGTACCGGCGGACCGGATATGGCGGCGGGCACGGGGGCGCCGGGACCGGGACGGTTGTCCTGCGGCTCCGGCGGCTTGCGCATGGCCTGCTGCTGGTTCTGCGCGGCGGCGCGCGTCGCCGCGGCCAGCTTGGCGCGCAGGTCCTCGTTCTCGCGGAGCAGGCGGGTCAGCTCGGCCTCGACCTCGTCGAGAAAGGCATCGACCTCGTCCTCGTCATAGCCTTCTCGCAGGCGGACGGTCGTGAACTGCTTGTTCCGCACGTCCTCGGGGGTCAGCGGCATCTCTTCTTCACCTCTACGTAGTCGTCGGCAGTCGGCAGGACCGTATCGTCCACACTCACCTCGCGAGGGAGTTCACGACGGAGATGAGGATGTAGACGATGATCATCAGAACGAAGAAGGACAGGTCGAGTGCCACGCCCCCGAGACGAAGCGGCGGGATGAGCCGCCGCAGAAGCTTGAGCGGTGGATCGGTGACAGTGTAGGTGGCCTCCAGAACGACCACCATCGCCTTGCCGGGTTGCCATGAACGGGCGAACTGGAAGACGTAGTCCATGACCAGCCGGAAGATCAGAAAGACGAGGAAGCACATCAGCACGATGTAGACCACCTGCAGTGCGACGCCCATCCCGCGGTTCCCTCTCCCCTGGCTCTGCTCTCAGCTTGCTCCGGCCGCTCCCGCGGCCGGTCCGTCCGGTTTCGTTCTCAGCTCTGGTTGAAGAATCCGCCCTCTGCGATCCGGGCCTTGTCCTCCGCCGTGACATCGACGTTAGCAGGCGACAACAGGAACACCTTCTGCGTCACGCGCTCAATGCTGCCATGGAGCCCGAAGACGAGTCCGGCGGCAAAGTCGACAAGTCGCTTCGCGTCCGTGTCGTCCATCTCCGTGAGGTTCATGATCACCGGGGTGCCCTCACGGAAGTGTTCCCCGATGGTACGGGCCTCGTTGTAGGTCCGCGGGTGCAGCGTGGTGATGCGGTACGGCTCCCGCTCGGACACGACCTTGGGCATGATCACCGGTGCGTTCTTCTCCAGGCTCGGGCGTTCGGGTGTGATGGATGCCACGGGGGCAATTCGGGCCGGACGACCGCTTTCGGCGAGTACCGGGGCAGAGTGGGCGACCGGCTCCCGGGGCGCGGGCGGCTGCACCACGCGCACCGGCTCCTCGCGCTCGATCTGGCGCGGCGGGGCCTGCCGGCGCTCCCGCTCGGGTTCCGGCTCCAGCTCGGGCTCGAAGTCGTCGTCGGGGTCGAAGCCCCGCCCGTCGTACCCATCGTCCTCCACGAGACCGAGGTAGACCGCCATCTTGCGCATCGCGCCGGCCATGCTCCGATTCCTCCGCTCTGTGGTGGATCGGCCTCGTCACCAAGTGCCCGCGATCCACGGGGTCACCCCGCCGTTCGCGGAATGACCATATTTTCTGCTGTGGTCCGACCTGCTTCGCGACGTTACCCGAGCTTCGGGCGCACACCGAGTACCGCCGTACCGACGCGTACGTGTGTCGCCCCGGCAGCGATGGCGTCCTCGAGGTCCGCGCTCATGCCCGCCGACACCATGTTCGCAGCCGGACGGGTCGCGCGCAGGGCAGTCGACAAATCCATCAGCCGGTCGAAGGCGGCGCGTTGCCGTCCGGCGTACGCGCCGACGAGGGGCGCGACGGTCATCAGGCCGTCGAGCCGCAGTCCGGGCGCCGCGTCGACGGCGGACGCCAACTCCGCCACGCCGTCCGGCGCCACGCCGCCGCGGTCGCCCCGGCCGCCGGCCTCGGCGTCGAGGGCGACCTGGATCAGGCAGCCGAGCTCGCGGCCGGCCTTCTCCGCCGCGGCGGAGAGGGACGAGACGAGCTTGAGGCGGTCGACGGACTGCACCACATCGGCATAACCCACCACGGATCTGACCTTGTTGGTCTGCAACTGACCGACGAAGTGCCAGGTGAGATCGAGGTCGGCGCAGGCCGCCGCCTTGGGCGCGGCGTCCTGGTCCCGGTTCTCCGCCACGTGCCGCACGCCGAGCCCGTGCAGGATCCGCACGTCGCTCGCCGGGTAGGTCTTGGTGACCACGATGAGGGTCACGTCCTCGCGGGGGCGCCCGGCGGCGGCGCAGGCGGCCGCGATCCGCTCCTCCACCCGCGCGAGGTTCTCCGCGAGTTCGGCCTTACGGTCCGTCATGCCTCTTACCTGCCCAACCAGACATATCCCGCGAGTCGCCCCGTGGTGCGATCGCGTCGGTACGAGAAGTGGTCCCGGGACTCCAGGGTGCAGACCCCGGCGTCCGTGACGTCGGTGACCCCGAGCCGCGCCAGCTGGGCGCGGACCCCGGCGGCGACGTCGACGGCCGGGGTGCCCCAGCTGGTCTCGGCGTACGCGCCGGGTTCGACGGCGGCGACCTCGGCGCGCAGCGCCTCGGGGACCTCGTAGCAGCGTCCGCACACGGCGGGGCCGGTGCGGGCGGTGATCCGGCCGGGCTCGGCGCCGAGTCCGGTCATCGCCTCGACGGCGGCGGGGACGACCCCGGCGACCATGCCGGGGCGTCCGGCGTGGGCGGCGGCGACGACCCCGGCGACCGGGTCGGCGAGGAGGACGGGGACGCAGTCCGCGGTGAGGACGGCGAGGCCGAGTCCGCGGCGGGTGGTGACGACCGCGTCGACGGCGGGGACGGCCCCGCCGTCCTCCCACGGCCCGTCGACCACGGCGACGCCGGCGCCGTGCACCTGGTTCATCCAGACCACGAGCGACGGGTCGAGCCCCAGCTCGGCGGCGGCGCGCGCCCGGTTGGCCCGGACGGCGGCGGGGTCGTCCCCGACGGCCCCGCCGAGGTTGAGCTCCTCGTACGGAACGGCGCTCACCCCGCCCCACCGGTCGGTGAAGGCGAAGTGCGCGCCGTTCGTGGTGAAGCGGTGCCCTATCACTTGAGGAAGTCCGGCACGTCCAGCTCCTCGGCGGGGCTGTCCGTGTACGGGCGGGCCGGCGGGACGACCGGCGGGGCGGGCGGCAGCGGCGCCTCGGCGGCCGGGGCCGGCTCGGCGGGGGCGGCCGGGGGCTCCTCGCGGGGCGTCACGGTGCCGAGGCCGCCGAGCGGGCGGGGGGTCTCGGTGACGCGGGGGGCCGGGGCCGGCTCCTCGCGCTTGGCGGAGACCGAGCCGATGATGTTGTCCCGGCGGGCCGGCGGCTGGCCGCCGTCGAAGCCGGCCGCGATGACGGTGACCCGGACCTCGTCGCCGAGGGCGTCGTCGATGACGGCGCCGAAGATGATGTTGGCCTCCGGGTGGGCGGCCTCGCTGACCAGCTGGGCGGCCTCGTTGATCTCGAAGAGGCCGAGGTCGCTGCCGCCGGAGATGGAGAGCAGCACGCCGCGGGCGCCGTCGATGGACGCCTCCAGGAGCGGCGAGGAGATCGCCATCTCGGCGGCGGCCACCGCGCGGTCGTCGCCGCGGGCGGAACCGATGCCCATGAGGGCGGAACCGGCCTCGGACATGACCGACTTGACGTCGGCGAAGTCGAGGTTGATCAGACCCGGGGTGGTGATCAGGTCGGTGATGCCCTGGACGCCGCTGAGCAGGACCTGGTCGGCCGACTTGAAGGCGTCGAGGACGGACACCTGGCGGTCCGAGATGGACAGCAGGCGGTCGTTGGGGATGACGATGAGGGTGTCGACCTCTTCGCGGAGCTCGGCGATGCCGTCCTCCGCCTGGTTGGCGCGGCGCCGGCCCTCGAAGGTGAAGGGGCGGGTGACCACGCCGATGGTCAGGGCGCCGAGCGAGCGCGCGATGTTGGCGACGACGGGCGCGCCGCCGGTGCCGGTGCCGCCGCCCTCGCCGGCGGTGACGAAGACCATGTCGGCCCCCTTGAGGACCTCCTCGATCTCCTCGCGGTGGTCCTCGGCGGCCTTGCGGCCGACGGCCGGGTTGGCCCCGGCCCCGAGGCCGCGGGTGAGTTCGCGGCCGACGTCGAGCTTGACGTCGGCGTCGCTCATCAACAGTGCCTGTGCGTCGGTGTTGATGGCGATGAACTCGACACCCTTGAGACCGACCTCGATCATTCGGTTGATGGCATTGACACCACCGCCGCCGACACCGATGACCTTGATGACTGCGAGGTAGTTCTGCGGTGCTGCCACGTCGAAGGCCTCTCGCCTCGAGTTACGTGTCGTCATTGCGCGGTGGTTGGCGCGCCGCGACGACGGATGCCGATGGGGTGGTCCGTTGCGCCGACCCCAACCCTAACGTTGAAGTTTAGGGTTACCAGTGTCTCTGTTCGCTGGACTCTTCCGAACAGGACACTAAGTCGACTAGCCGCGCGCGTTCAACGAACACGCCGAACCTCCCGTTTTTCTTTTCACCCTATGTGATCACCCGTAGCGGTGGCCAACCAGGGTGCTGGCCAGCGCCGATGCGCGTCAACTCCCTGAGGAGGCGGGTGCGCTGGGGGCACTTACGTCGAAGTGCCCCGCTTTGGGGGTCGCCTTCATGAGGGCGGTGAGCACGCGGGCCTTCGCGGGCCCGTGTTCGGCACTCCCCCAGAAGACGGTGCGATCCCGGGTCAGTTCCAGAGTGACGGAATCGTACGAGGAGAGGCGTACGACACGAGTGTCCTTCGCGATCGCGTCCGGGAGTTCACTCCGAACGCGCACCGCCTCGGCCAGCAGCCGGTCCGCGTCGAACCGGCGCAGGCTGGGCGAAGCGGCCACGTCGAGGACGAGCCGGGGCACGCCGCGGGGCGGGGTGGTGACGGTCGCGAACGGGACGGCCGCGGAGTCCACTTCGGTGAATGATCCCCGCTTCTCCAGAAGGAGCACGGGTTTCCGTTCGGTCACTTTCAGACCGATTCCGCGCGGCCAGGACCGGAATACGTCGACCGAGGCGATCCGCGGCAGTTTCTCCCTGAGCCGTGCCTCGATGCCGTCGGTGTCGACGGTGACCAGCGGCGCGCCGACCGGGACGGCGGCGACGGCCTCGACCTCGGCCGGGGTGAGCACCGCCGTGCCGGAAGTCTTCACATGTTCCACACGGAACCAGGTCGATCCGTAGAGGGCCCAGACCGTGCCGCCGGCGAGCAGGAGCACGCCGGCGGCGATCAGGGCGAGCCGCAGTCCGGTCAGCCGGACGCCTCGGCGCGCGCCCTCCGGCGGGGGCTGCCGGTCCGACGGTCCCTTCGGTCCGCTGGTGCCGCTCTTCTCCGCGGTCGTCGGTCCGGCTGCCACGCGCGCCTCTTCCCTCGGTCCTCCGCTACGCCTGTCGGCGGGCGGCGATCGCCTCGTACACCATGCCGACGAGCAGGTCGTCGGCGTCCCGGCGGCCGAACTCGGAGGCGGCGCGGGACATCTCGTACAGCCGGTGCGGATCGGCCAGCACGGGCAGGACGTTGGCCTGCACCCACTGCGGCGACAGCTCCGCGTCGTCGACGAGGAGTCCGCCGCCGGCCTTGACCACCGGCTGCGCGTTGAGCCGCTGTTCGCCGTTGCCGATGGGCAGCGGGACGTAGGCGGCGGGCAGCCCGACGGCCGAGAGCTCGGCGACGGTCATGGCGCCGGCGCGGCAGAGCATCATGTCGGCCGCGGCGTACGCGAGATCCATCCGGTCCACGTACGGTACCGGGACGTACGGCGGCATCCCGGGCATGTTGTCGACCCGCGGCAGTTCGTTCTTGGGACCGACCGCGTGCAGGATCTGGATGCCGGAGCGCTGGAGCACCGGGGCGACCTGCTGGACGACCTCGTTGAGTCGGCGGGCGCCCTGGGAGCCTCCGGAGACCAGCAGCGTGGGCAGGTTGGGGTCGAGGCCGAAGGCGGCGCGCGCCTCGGGCCGGACCCGGGCCCGGTCGAGGGTGGCGATGGTGTGCCGCAGCGGGATGCCGATGTAACGGGCGTTCCGCAGCTTGGAGTCCGGGGTGGCGACGGCGACCCCGGCGGCGTACCGGGAGCCGATCTTGTTGGCCAGGCCGGGCCGGGCGTTGGCCTCGTGGACCACGATCGGCACGCCGAGGCGCTTGGCGGCGAGGTAGCCGGGGAGCGCCACGTATCCGCCGAAGCCGACCACGCAGTCCGCCTTGGTCCGCTCCAGGACCTGCTCGGCGGCCTTGATGGTGCCGCGCAGGCGCCCGGGGACGGTGATCAGCTCCGGGGTGGGCTTGCGGGGCAGCGGTACGGCGGGGATGAGCGCCAGTTCGTAGCCCCGCTCGGGGACGAGCCGGGTCTCCAGGCCCTTCTCCGTGCCCAGCGCCGTGATGCCCACGCTCGGGTCCTGCCTGCGCAGGGCGTCCGCGAGGGCGAGCGCCGGCTCGATGTGACCGGCGGTCCCCCCGCCGGCGAGTACGACATGCACCGAAATTCACCGCTCTCCGGACGGGCGCTTCTTGACGCGCCGTCGCATCGACTTCCATCTCACCCCGGCCCGCTTGCCCCATCCGGGGCGGCGCATGGCCAGGGCCGCTTTCGCGGCGGGTTCCTGTCGCGCGAAGGCGATCAGGAGCCCGACGGCGAACATGGTCGGCAGCAGGGCCGACCCCCCGTACGAGAACAGCGGGAGCGGGACGCCGGCGATCGGCAGCAGACCGAGCACCGCACCGATGTTGATCACGGCCTGGGCCGTGATCCAGGTGGTCACGCCTCCCGCGGCGAATCGAACGAAGGGGTCCTCCGTGCGTCCGGCCACGCGGATACCCGCATAGCCTAGGGCCGCGAACAGGGCGACGACCGACAGCGTCCCCGCGAGGCCCAGTTCCTCACCGGTCACCGCGAAGATGAAGTCGGTGTGCGCTTCGGGCAGTTGACCCCATTTTTCCACACTCGCACCGAGCCCGGAACCGAACCATCCGCCCGACGCCAGAGCATAGATTCCGTGCGCGGCCTGGAGGCACGGGGCCCCCTCGCCGCCCGGGTCGGTGGCGCCGATGCACTGGAAGCGCCGCATCCGGTTGGCGTTGGTCCTGATGAGCAGCACACCGATCGTGGTGGCCACCACGAGCACGCCGACGAAGAGCCGGGTGGGGGCGCCGGCCGTCCACAGCAGGCCGAAGAGGATCGCGGTGAGGATGATCGCGGTGCCCATGTCGCCGCCGAGCATGATCAGCCCCAGCAGCATGAAGGCCCCCGGCACCAGCGGCACGAGCATGTGCTTCCACTGGGCGAGGAGCTTCATGTCCTGTTTGCGGGCGAGCAGGTCGGCGCCCCACAGGATGAGGCCCAGCTTGCCGAACTCGCTGGGCTGGAGCATGAACGGGCCGCCCAGCGAGATCCAGTTCTGGTTGCCGCCGACGGAATGCCCTATCCCCGGGATCTGCACGAGCACCATGAGGAAGACCGCGCCGACCAGGATCGGGTAGGCGAGCGCCCGGTGCAGCTTCACCGGCATCCGGGAGGCGACGAGCAGCAGCCCGGTGCCCAGGAGCGCGGCGAAGAACTGCTTCCGGAAGAAGTAGGAGGGCACCAGCTCGTAGCGGAGGGCCGTGATCATCGAGGCGGAGTAGACCATCACCAGGCCGAGCGTGGTGATGAGCAGTCCCGCGCCGATGATCACGTAGTACGCCGTGAGCGGCCGGTCCCAGGCCCGTCGCGCCCGCGTGTAGAGCCCGCGTACGCCTCCGCCGCGCGCCCCTCGCGGGGGTACCGGCACCCGCCCTCCGCCCGGTCGGGCGGAGGGCCGGCGTGCCCCGGCGATCTTGCTCGGCATGGTTCGCTGCCCCCTCCGGTCAGGCCCGGTAGGCCGGACCCTCGCAGTGGTCGGGTCAGGCGTCCCCGGTGGCGGCGAGGGCGCGGACCGCGTCCGCGAACGCCTCGCCCCGCTTGGTGTAGTTGGTGAACATGTCCATCGAGGCGCAGGCCGGGGCCAGGAGGACGGTGTCCCCCGGGCGGGCGAGCCGGGCCGCCTCGCGGACCGCCTCGGACATCGCCCCAGTGTCGGTCCGGTCGAGGTCCACCACCGGGACCTCCGGGGCGTGTCGCGCCAGCGCTTCGCGGATCAGCGCGCGGTCGGCGCCCATCAGGACGGCGCCGCGCAGCCGCTTCGCGGACTTCTGGACCAGCTCGTCGAAGGTGGCGCCCTTGGCGAGGCCGCCGGCGATCCAGACGATCGGGTCGTAGGCGGCCAACGAGGCTTCGGCGGCGTGGGTGTTGGTGGCCTTGGAGTCGTCGACGTACGTCACGCCGCCGACCTCTTCGACCAGTTCGATCCGGTGCGGGTCCGGGCGGAAGGCCCGCAGACCGTCCCGTACCGCCTTGGGCTCGACGCCGAAGGCGCGGGCGAGGGCGGCGGCGGCGAGCGCGTTGGCGATGTTGTGCGGGGCCGGCGGCTGCACGTCGGCGACCTCGGCGAGCTCCTGGGCGTTCTTCTGCCGGTTGGCGACGAAGGCCCGGTCGACGAGGACGTCCTCGACGACGCCGAGCTGCGAGGGGCCGGGGACGCCGAGGGTGAAGCCGATGGCGCGGCAGCCCTCCTCGACGTCGGCCTCGCGGACCAGGTCCTCGGTCACCGGGTCGGCGACGTTGTACACGCAGGCGACCTGGTTGCCCTCGTAGATCCGGCCCTTGTCGGCGGCGTACGCCTCCATGGAGCCGTGCCAGTCGAGGTGGTCGGGCGCCAGGTTGAGCACGGCGGCCGAGTGGGCGCGCACGGAGGGCGCCCAGTGCAGCTGGTAGCTGGACAGCTCGACGGCGAGCACGTCGTACGTCTCCTCGCCGAGGACGGCGTCGAGGAGCGAGACGCCGATGTTGCCGACGGCGGCGGTCCGCAGCCCGGCGGCCTCCAGGATGGAGGCGAGCATCCGGGTGGTGGTGGTCTTGCCGTTGGTGCCGGTGACCGCCAGCCACGGGGCCGCGCCGGGGCCCCGCAGGCGCCACGCCAGCTCGACGTCGCCCCAGACCTCCACGCCCGCCTCGGCGGCGGCCTTGAAGAGCGGCTTGTCCGGCTGCCAGCCGGGGGTGGTGACGACCAGCTCGGTGCCGGCCGGCAGGGTCGCGCCGTCGCCGAGGCGGACGGTGATCCCCTCCGCCTCCAGCGCGGCGGCCTGCGTCCGGGAGCGCTCGTCGTCCCCGTCGTTGACGACGGTCACCACGGCGCCGCGGCCGGCCAGGGCCCGGGCGGCCGGGATGCCCGACACCCCGAGGCCCGCGACCGTGACGTGCTTGCCCTGCCAGTCCAGCTCTTCGCTCACTTGTCGGCTGCCCATCCCGCGTAGAAGAGGCCCAGGCCCACGATGACGCACATGCCCTGGATGATCCAGAACCGGACGACGACCAGGACCTCGGACCACCCCTTGAGTTCGAAGTGGTGCTGGAGGGGGGCCATCCGGAAGACGCGCTTGCCGGTCATCTTGAACGAGCCGACCTGGATGACCACGGACATCGTGATCAGCACGAACAGGCCGCCGAGCAGCGCGAGCAGCAGCTCCGTACGGGAGCAGATGGCGAGACCGGCGAGCGCGCCGCCGAGCGCGAGGGAGCCGGTGTCGCCCATGAAGATCTTGGCGGGCGAGGTGTTCCACCACAGGAACCCGAAGCAGGCGCCCATGAGCGCGGAGGCCACGACGGCGAGGTCGAGCGGGTCGCGGACCTCGAAGCAGGCGTTCGGGTTGGTGAGGGTCAGCGCGTTGGCGCAGGACTCCTGGAACTGCCACAGCCCGATGAAGGTGTAGGCGCCGAAGACCATCACGGAGGCGCCGGTGGCCAGACCGTCCAGACCGTCCGTCAGGTTCACGCCGTTGGACATGGCCAGGATCATGAAGAGCGCCCAGACCACGAAGAGGACCGGGCCGATCGTCCAGCCGAAGTCCGTGATGAAGGAGAGCTTCTCGGAGGCCGGGGTCAGCCCGCGCGCGTCCGCGAACTGGAGCGAGAGCACCGCGAAGGCGATGCCCACGATCAGCTGGCCGGCCATCTTCGCCTTGGCCCGCAGGCCCAGCGACCGCTGCTTGACGATCTTGATGTAGTCGTCGAGGAAGCCGACCAGGCCCATGCCGGCCATCAGGAACAGCACGAGGACGCCCGAGTACGTCGGGTCCTCGCCGGTGATGACCTTGGCCAGGGCGTACGCGATGAGCGTGGCCAGGATGAAGGAGATGCCGCCCATGGTGGGCGTGCCCTTCTTCCCGAGGTGGCCGCGCGGGCCGTCGTCCCGGATGAACTGCCCGTACCCCTTGCGGGCCAGCAGCTTGATGAGCAGCGGGGTGCCGATCAGGGTCAGGAAGAGGCCGATGGCCCCCGCGAAGAGGATCTGCCTCATCGGCCGGATACCTCGCCCTCAGCGTCGAGCAGCGCGAGCGCGACCTGCTCCAGACCGACCGAGCGGGACGCCTTCACCAGGACCACGTCCCCCGGGCGCAGCTCCCTGCGCAACAGGTCGACAGCCGCCTGCGCGTCGGACACGTGCACCGACTCCTCACCCCACGAACCCTCGTTATAGGCGCCCAGTTGCAGCCAGGACGCTTCCCTGTCCCCGACCGCGACGAGCTTGCTGACGTTGAGCCGGACGGCGAGCCGTCCGACCGCGTCGTGCTCGGCCAGCGACGCGTCACCGAGCTCGGCCATCTTGCCGAGCACCGCCCACGTGCGGGCCCCCTGGGCCTGTCCGGCCCTGCCCATGGCCGCGAGCGCGCGCAGGGCGGCTCGCATGGACTCGGGGTTCGCGTTGTAGGCGTCGTTGACGATCGTCACGCCGTCCGGACGCTCGGTGACCTCCATGCGCCAGCGCGACAGGGAGCCTGCCTCGGAGAGCGCGGTGGCGATCTCGTCGGCGGACATGCCCAGCTCGTGCGCGACGGCGGCCGCTGCGAGCGCGTTCGACACGTGGTGCTCACCGTACAGGCGCAAGGTCACGTCGCTGCACCCGGTGGGTGTGTGGAGCGTGAAAGAAGGCTGTCCGGTCCCTGTGAGCCGGACGTTCTCGGCACGTACGGCCGCTTCGTCCGCTTCGCCGAACAGCAGGACGCGGGCCTTGGTGCGGCTCTCCATGGCGCGGACGAGCGGGTCGTCGGCGTTGAGGACCGCCACGCCGCCGTCCTCGGCGGACGGCAGGGACTCCACGAGCTCGCCCTTGGCCACGGCGATCTGCTCGCGTCCGCCGAACTCGCCGATGTGGGCGGAGCCCACGTTGAGGACGAGACCGATCCGGGGCGGGGTGAGCCCGGTCAGGTAGCGGATGTGGCCGATGCCGCGGGCGCCCATCTCCAGGACGAGGTGCCGGGTCTCCTCGGTGGCCGTGAGCGCGGTGAGCGGCAGGCCGATCTCGTTGTTGAGGGAGCCGGGCGTCCAGACGGTGGGCGCGTGGCGTTCGAGGACCTGGGCGATCAGGTCCTTGGTGGAGGTCTTGCCGGCCGAGCCGGTGAGGGCGACGACATCGGTGCCGAGGCGCTCGACGACCGTGCGGGCGAGGGCGCCCAGCGCGGTCTGCACGTCGTCCACGACGATCGCGGGGACGCCGAGGGGACGGACGGCGAGCACGGCCGCCGCGCCCGCCGCTACGGCGCGCTCCGCGTAGTCGTGGCCGTCGACGCGTTCCCCGGCGAAGGCGGCGAAGAGACTGCCGGGCTTCACCTCGCGGGAGTCGATGACGACGGACCCGGTGACCCGGGTGTCCGGATCCGGTATGTCGTGCGCCTGCCCGCCGACGATTTCGGCGATCTCGGCGAGGGAGAGGGCGATCACTGCTTCATCCCTGACTGTTCTGGTGACGGTGTTCGGTCGCCGCGGCGGCCGGTGTCCCGGTCGCCGCCTCGATCGCTTCGCGGAGGACCCGGCGGTCGTCGAAGGGACGGACCTGCCCGGCGATCTCCTGGCCCTGCTCGTGGCCCTTGCCGGCGACCAGGACGGTGTCGCCCGGCCGGGCGCGGGCCACGGCCGCGGCGATCGCGGCGGCCCGGTCGGGTTCGACCAGGACGTCTCCGCGCTCGGCGGCGGGCACCTCGGCGGCGCCCGCGAGCATCGCGGTGAGGATCGCGAGCGGGTCCTCGGAGCGGGGGTTGTCCGAGGTGAGGACGGCGGTGTCGGCGAGCCGGGCGGCGGCGCCGCCCATGGGGCCGCGCTTGGTGGTGTCCCGGTCGCCGCCGCAGCCGATGACCACGTGCAGCCGGCCCTCGGTGACCTCGCGCAGCGAGCGCAGCACGGACTCGACGGCGTCGGTCTTGTGCGCGTAGTCGACGACGGCGAGGTACGGCTGGCCGGCGTCGACGCGCTCCAGGCGGCCGGGGACGCCGGGGACGGCGGCGACGCCGTCGGCGGCGGTCCGCGGGTCGAGCCCGGCGGTCGCGAGGGTCGCGATGGCGGCGAGGGTGTTGGCGACGTTGAAGGGGCCGGGCAGCGGGGCGGTGGCGGGGATCCGCACGCCCTCGGGGCCGACGGCCGTGAAGGTGGAGCTCGCGGCGCCCAGGACGACGTCCTCGGCGCGCCAGTCGGCGTCGGGGCGGCCCTCGGCGGAGAAGGTGACGACCGGGACGCCCGCCTCCTTCACGAGCCGGCGGCCGTACTCGTCGTCGGCGTTGACGACGCCGGTCCGGCTGCGCCCGGGGGTGAAGAGGCTCGCCTTGGCCTGGAAGTAGTCCTCCATGTCGGAGTGGAACTCCATGTGCTCCGGGCTGAGGTTGTTGAAGACGGCGACGTCGAAGACGCAGCCGTCGACCCGGCCGAGCACCAGGGCGTGGCTGGAGACCTCCATGGCGACGGCCTCGACGCCCCGCTCGCGCATGACGGCGAAGAGGGCCTGGAGGTCGGTGGCCTCGGGGGTGGTGCGCTCGGACTTGATGCGCTCGTCGCCGATCCGCATCTCGACGGTGCCGACCAGCCCGGTGTGCTTGCCGGCGCCGCGCAGTCCGCCCTCGACGAGGTAGGCGGTGGTGGTCTTGCCGGAGGTGCCGGTGATGCCGATCTGGAGCAGGTCCGCGCCGGGGCGGCCGTAGATCTCGGCGGCGAGTTCGCCCATCCGGCCGCGCGGGTCGTCGACGACGAGGACCGGCAGGCCGGTGGCGGCGGCGCGGTCGGCTCCGGCCGGGTCGGTGAGGACCGCGGCGGCGCCGAGGCCGGCGGCCTGGGCGGCGAAGTCGGCGCCGTGCAGGCGGGCGCCGGCGAGGGCCGCGTACACGTCCCCGGGGCGTACCGCCCGGGAGTCGTGGGTGATTCCCGAGACGGGGACGGCGCGGGCGGCGTCGGGGATCTCGGTGCCCAGCCGTGCCGCGAGCTCGCCCAGGGGTGTCGGGCGGGCCCGCTCCGGGCGGGGCGGGGTGGTTCGGGACTGATCAGCGTGTGGCACGGCGGTGAGCGTACCGGGCGCACCCTGCGGGGGACCAAACGAGCCGGGGGCGTCGCCGGAGTTCGATTTCCGGTTCCCGGAGTGGGGGGTGATCGTCGTCACTGGTGGTGCTCCCGGGGGTCACGGGGTGGGTTCGAAGGTGACCGGCAGGCGCGGCGGTTCGCTGCCGGTGGGTGCCACGTGGAGGGTCTTGAGCGCGAACTCCATGACCTTCTTGTAGATGGGGCCGCAGATCTGGCCGCCGAAGTAGCTGCCCTTGGTGGGGTTCTGGATGGCGCAGTAGACGGTGACGCGGGGCTGGTCGGCGGGGGCGAAGCCGGCGAAGGAGGCGGTGTAGCCCTTGTAGCGGCCGAGTTCGGGGTCGACGCGGTTGGCGGTGCCGGTCTTGCCGGCGACGCGGTAGCCCGGGATGGCGGCCCGGGTGCCGGTGCCCTCGCGGTCGTCGACGACGGATTCCAGCATCTGGGCGAGGGTCTTGGCGGTCTGTTCGCTGACGACCCGGTGCTCGGCGGGCTTGGGGGCGGGGGTGAAGCGCCCGTCGGGGCCCTTGGTGCCGCGGACCAGGCTGGGTTCGATCCGTACGCCGCCGTTGGCGACGGTGGAGAAGACGGAGGCGGCCTGGAGGGCGTTGACGGAGAGGCCCTGGCCGAAGGGGATGGTGTACTGCTGGGAGGTCGACCAGTCCTCGGGCTTGGCGAGGATGCCGGGGGTCTCGCCGGGGAAGCCGAGGCCGGTGGGGCTGCCGATGCCGAAGCGGCGGAGGTAGCCGTCGAGGATGCGGTTGGACTCGGCCTGGTCCTTGCCGAGCTGGCCGGTGGCGAGGATGGTGCCGATGTTGCTGGACTTGGCGAGGACGCCGTTGAGCGTCAGGTACCAGGTCTTGTGGTCGATGTCGTCCTTGAAGAGCCGGTCGCCGCGGTGGAGCCGGTTGGGGACGACGACGTGGGTGTCGGCGGTGGCCTTGCCCTCCTCCAGCACGGCGGCCATGGACATGACCTTGCTGGTGGAGCCGGGTTCGTAGGCGTCCTGGAGGGCGGCGTTGCCCATGGCGGCGGCGTTGGCGGCGGAGAGGTCGTTGGGGTCGAAGCCGGGCGCGTTGGCCATGGCGAGGACCTCGCCGGTGCGGGTGTCCTGGACGATGACGTAGCCGCGGTCGGCCCGGGACTTGCGGACCTGTTCGGTGATGGCCTGCTGGGCGGCCCACTGGATGTCCCGGTCGATGGTGAGCTCGATGTCGGAGCCGGGGACGGCGGGGGTGCCCTGGGAGCCGGCGGTGGGGACCTGCCTGCCGCCGGAGGCGGTGAAGCGGATCTTCCCGTCGCGGCCGGCGAGTTCGGTGTCGAGCATGGACTCGACGCCGCCGGCGCCGCGGCCCTCGGCGTTGACGTATCCCAGTATCCCGGCGCCGAGTTCGCCGTTCGGGTAGACCCGCTTGGTGCTGGGCTCGCTGAGGACGCCGCCGAGCAGGTTGACGCCGGTGCCGCCGGGCTCCTGGGACTTCTCGGCGTAGACCTTCTTGAGGTCCTTGATCTGGTTCCACACCTGCGGGGTCTGCTTGCGGGCCAGCAGCGTGTAGCGGGACTTGGGGGTGCGGAGCTTCTTGGCGAGCTCCGCCGGTTCCTTGCCGAGGATCGGGGCGAGCAGCGCGGCGGCCTGCTCGGGCGCGTCGCGGCGCTTGGACTCCTCGGGGGTGAAGAGCTTGGGGTCGGCGGTGATGTCGTAGGCGTCGACGCTGGTGGCGAGGGCGATGCCGTTGCGGTCGGTGATCTCGCCGCGCTCGGCGGAGAGCGTGTACTCCTGGAAGCGGTACTTGTCGGCCTTGGCGGCGTACGCGCTGGCGTCGACGGCCTGGACCTGGAGCAGCCGCACCACGAAGACGAGCATGACGAGGGTGAGGCCGACGGAGATCAGCCGCAGCCGGGGCCGGGGGCGGCCGAGCTTGATGGTGCGCGGCTTGCGGGCCTGCGGCCGGGGCGCGGGGCGGCGGGTGGCCGGCCGTGCTCCGGGGCGCGGGGCGCGGGCGCCGGATCCGCCCCGGGGGGTGCCGCCGGAGGCCGCTCCGGAGCCGGCGGGCCGGGGTCGGGAGGGCCGGGCGGGGCCGGGGACGCGGCGGCGCGGGGGCTCCTGGGAGGGCACTGCTCGGTCACCTGCCGGAGGTCGTGGGGGCGGTCGGGGCGGTCGCGGTGGCGGTCGCGGTGGCGGTCGGCTCCGGGGCGGTGCCCGCGCCGGGCGCGGGCGGCCGCGTACCGGAGGCGGCGGGGTCGCCGGTGCGGTCCGGGGCGCGGGACGGCGTCCGGGAGGGCTTCGGGGAGGGGGCGACGGTGGGCACGCCGAGCACCTTGCCGTCGGGCCCGAGGAAGGCGGGGCTGCCGCCGGGGACCATGCCGAGCTCGCGGGCGCGGCGCTCCAGGGCGTCGGGTGCGGCGTAGGCGTCGACGTCGCGCTGGAGGGCCTGTTCCTCGTCGGTGAGCTCGGTGGTGCGGTCCTTGAGCTCGCGCAGCTCGAAGGAGCCCTGGTTGAGGGCGGAGTTCAGCAGCAGCAGGGTGATGAGGCCGCCGCCGAGGAGGAGGACGACGAGCAGGACGAAGGGGGTGCGGGCGGCCGTGCTGGGTCCGGACGGCATGAGCTGTCCGAGCCGCGCGGCCCGGCCTTTGAGCGGCCCCCTCGCCGCGCTCACAGCACGTCCTCCCGGATGCGCTCGGCGCCCCGCAGCCGGGCGGGGGCGGCCCGGCGGTTCTCGGCCACCTCCTCCTCGGCGGGGAGCTCGGCGCCGCGGGTGAGGAGCTTGAGGCGGGGCTGGTACTGCTCGGGGACGACCGGGAGGCCGGGCGGCGCGGTGGTGGCGGCGCCGGCCGCGAAGACCTGCTTGACGAGCCGGTCCTCCAGGGAGTGGTACGAGAGGACCGCGATCCGGCCGCCGACGGCGAGGGCCTTCACGGCGGCCGGGATCGCCCGCTCCAGGACGCTCAGTTCGCCGTTGACCTCGATGCGCAGGGCCTGGAAGGTGCGCTTGGCGGGGTTGCCGCCGGTGCGCTTGGCGGCCTGCGGGAGGGCGTCGCGGATGAGTTCGACGAGCCGGGCGCTGGTGGTGAAGGGTTCCTTCTCGCGCTCCCGGACGATGGCGGAGACGATCCGCTTGGCCTGCTTCTCCTCGCCGTAGGCGCGCAGGATGCGGACGAGTTCGCCGGGCGGGTAGGTGTTGAGGACCTCGGCGGCGCTCATGCCGGTCGTCTGGTCCATGCGCATGTCGAGCGGGGCGTCCTGGGCGTAGGCGAAGCCGCGGTCGGCCTCGTCCAGCTGCATGGAGGAGACGCCCAGGTCGAACAGGACGCCGTCGGCCTTGTCGATGCCGAGCCGGTCGAGGACCTCGGGCAGCTCGTCGTAGACGGCGTGGACGAGGGTGGCGCGGTCGCCGTACGGGGCGAGCCGCTCGCCGGAGAGGCGCAGAGCCTCCTTGTCGCGGTCGAGGGCGACGAGCCGGGCCTCGGGGAAGGCGCGGAGCAGGGCCTCGCTGTGTCCGCCGAGGCCCAGGGTGCAGTCGACGACGACGGCGCCGGGGCGCTGGAGGGCAGGGGCCAACATGTCCAGGCACCGCTGGAGCATCACCGGGACGTGTCGGTCGTTGCTCAACGCACCCTCTCAGAACGGGCACGGCGAGCGGGTAAGGGGGCGAGCCGTGGGTGCCGCCGCGCACACGGGGGGAGAAACCGCTGCAAAACGCTCGATTGTCTCCGGGAACTCCGCGTCACTCTAGTCCACGGACGGGGCCGGTCAATCAACCGGCTGGCGCGTCGCGCGGCGCCGGGCGCGGGGGCGGGGATTCCGGGCGGGTCACCCGGTCGGCGGCGTCCGGCGCGCGCTGTGGGGCGGCTCACACGCCCGCCGGCCGGCGCGTCGCGTCCGGTTCCCGGGGGCGGCGCCGCGGTACCCCCTTGACCTGTGGAGAAGCGTTCCGGCAGTGCCCCAGCACACGTTCCGCCTCCGCGTAAGACGACAAACCCCGGCATTTCCTCCGCAGTTGTCCACAGGCGAGTGACAGGGCCCGGCCGTCCCCACAAGAATGCTCGGGTGACACCCCCCGTACATCCCACCCGGGGGCAGGTGTCCGTGTTCCTGCAAGGCCGAGGAGGGCCGGGGTGACGACCTATGACGACCGAGCGAGCCTCACAGACTTGACCACTACCGCGGAGCGGGTCCGCGGTTCGGTGGAGAGCGTGATCGAGGGCAAGCCCGAGGTCGTACGTCTCGCGCTGACGGTGCTGCTCGCGGAGGGCCACCTCCTCATCGAGGACGTGCCCGGTGTCGGCAAGACCATGCTCGCCAAGACGCTCGCGCGGTCCATCGACTGCTCGGTGCGCCGCATCCAGTTCACCCCCGACCTGCTGCCGTCGGACGTCACCGGCGTGTCGATCTTCGACCAGCAGCGCCGGGAGTTCGAGTTCAAGCCGGGCGCCATCTTCGCCCAGATCGTCATCGGCGACGAGATCAACCGTGCCTCCCCCAAGACGCAGTCCGCGCTCCTGGAGTCCATGGAGGAGCGCCAGGTCACCATCGACGGGCACACCTACGAGCTGCCCAGCCCGTTCATGGTCGTGGCCACCCAGAACCCGGTCGAGATGGAGGGCACCTACCCGCTGCCCGAGGCCCAGCGCGACCGCTTCATGGCCCGCGTCTCCATCGGCTACCCCAGCGCCGAGGCCGAGTTCCAGATGCTCGACGTGCACGGCGCGGTCAACCCGCTGGACGACCTCCAGCCGGTCGCCCACGCCCACGAGATCCTGAAGCTGATCGAGGCGGTCCGCGCGGTGCACGTCGCCGACGCGGTGCGGCGGTACGCGGTCGACATCGTCGCCGCCACCCGCGCCCACCCCGACCTGCGGCTCGGCGCCTCCCCGCGCGCCACGCTCCACCTGCTGCGGGCCGCCCGGGCCTCCGCCGCCCTCGCCGGCCGCGAGTACGTGCTGCCGGACGACCTCCAGGCGCTGGCCGTGCCGGTCCTCGCGCACCGGCTGCTGCCGACCGCGCAGGCCCAGCTCAACCGGCGCACCGCCGAGCAGGTCGTCCTCGACATCCTCCAGCGCACCCCCGTCCCGGCCGCCGCGCCGCCCGCCGGCCCGGCCTACGGCCGGCAGACCGGCGGCCGGCCGCTGTGATGGCGACCCCCGCCGCACCCCGGGGGCAGCGCGCCGACGACCGCGACGGGCCGCGGGCCGAGGACGGCCGGGGCGGTCTGCGGGCCGCCCTCGCGGGCCTCACCACCCGCGGCCGGTCCTTCCTGGCCGCCGGGGCCGCCGCCGCCGTCTGCGCCTACGTGCTCGGCCAGGCCGACCTGCTCCGGGTCGGCCTGCTGCTCGCCGCCCTCCCGCTGATCTGCGCCGTCGTCCTGCACCGCACCCGCTACCGGGTCGCCACGTCCCGCCTGCTCACCCCGCGGCGGGTGGAGGCCGGCACCGAGGCCCGCGTCCAGCTCCGCATGGAGAACGTCGCCAAGCTCCCCACCGGGCTGCTGATGCTCCAGGACCACGTGCCGTACATGCTCGGCCCCCGCCCCCGCTTCGTCCTGGACCGGGTCGAGGCCGGCGGCCGGCGCGAGGTCTCCTACCGGGTCCGCTCCGACCTGCGCGGACGCTTCCCGCTGGGGCCGCTCCAGCTGCGGCTGAGCGACCCCTTCGGCATGTGCGAGCTCACCCGCTCCTTCAGCGCGTACGACACCCTCACCGTCGTCCCGCGCACCGCCCCCCTGCCCGCCGTCCGGCTCGGCGGCGAGGCGTCCGGCCACGGCGACGGGCAGCAGCGCGCGCTGGCCCTCGCCGGCGACGACGACGTCATCCCGCGCGCGTACCGGCACGGCGACGACCTGCGCCGGGTCCACTGGCGCTCCACCGCCCGGTACGGCGAGCTGATGGTCCGCCGCGAGGAGCAGCCGCAGCGCTCCCACTGCACCGTCCTGCTCGACACCCGCCGGTCCGGCTACCAGGGCTCCGGACCCGACTCGGCCTTCGAATGGGCCGTCTCCGGCGCCGCCTCGGTGCTCACCCACATGCTGGAGCGCGGCTACGCCGTCCGGCTGCTCACCGACACCGGCAGCGCGGTCCCCGGCGTGGGCTCCGACGGCTACACCGGGGCGTCCTCCGCCGACTCCTCGGAGACGGCCGGCCTGATGATGGACACCCTCGCGGTCGTCGACCACTCCGACGGCGCCGGCCTCTCCCGCGCCTCCGACGTGCTGCGCACCGGGAGCGACGGCCTGCTCGTCGCCTTCCTCGGCGACCTCGACGAGGAGCAGGGCACCCTGGCCGCCCGGATGCGCGGACGGGCCGGCGCGGCCGTCGCCTTCCTCCTGGACTCCGGCACCTGGCTCACCGGCGGCGCCGCGGCCGGGGCCGTCGAGACCCGGGTCCGGCAGCTGCGCGAGGCCGGCTGGACCGTCGTCTCCGTCCCGCCCGGCGCCCGCGTGGCCGACCTCTGGCAGCAGGCCGCCGGCGCGCCGCGGGAGAGCACCGCCGCAGACAGCTACGGAGGATGGGCATGAGCGGGCTCACCCGCCTGACACTGGCCGCCTGGGCGGCCTCCCTGATGGCCGCCGGGGCGCTGCTGCCGCTGGTCAAGCCGGCCACGTGGATCTTCACCGCCGCCCTGCTGCTGGCGCTGCAGAGCGGCACCGGCATGCTGTGCCGGCGGGTGCCGCTGGCCCGGCCGGTGACGATCGGCGCCCAGCTGCTGGTCGGCGTGGTCGCGCTGACCGTGGTCTTCGCCCGGGAGCAGGCGCTCCTCGGCTTTCTGCCCGGGCCGCAGGCGGTCCAGCGGGGGGCCGAGCTGTTCCGCCTGGGCACCCAGGACGTCGCCACGTACGCGATCCCCGCCCCGGACACCGAGGGCATCCGGCTCATGCTGGTCGCCGGGGTGCTGGCGATCGGGCTGCTCGTGGACGTCCTGGCGGTCACCTTCAGGCGTGCCGCCCCGGCCGGTCTGCCGCTGCTCGCGCTGTACTCGGTGGCCGCCGGGCTCTCCGGCGGCGGCGCCGGCCCGCTCTGGTTCGTGCTCGCCGCCACCGGCTACCTGCTGCTGCTCCTCGCCGAGGGCCGCGACCGGCTGTCCGGGTGGGGCCGCGTCTTCGGCGGCGCCCAGCGTTCCGGCCGGGCCGGGGCGCCCGTGGGCAGCGGCGGGCCGTCCTTCGCGCCGGTGCGCACCGGCCGGCGGATCGGGGCGGTCGCCATGGGCACCGCCCTGGTGGTGCCGCTGGTGCTGCCGGGCTTCTCCGGCGGGCTGCTGGGGGACGGCGGCGGGGGCGCCGGCGAGGGCAGCGGGGGCGGCGGCACCATCGCGGCCGTGAACCCGCTGGTCTCCCTCCAGGACAACCTGCGGCAGCCGGAGGACTTCGAGGTCCTCCGCTACCGCACCAACGCGCTGGACAACAGCGGCCTCTACCTGCGGCTCGTCGCCCTCGATCAGTTCGACGGCACCTCGTGGAAGTCCTCGGTCCGCCCGATCGAGGCGGTCCCGAAGTCGCTGCCGTGGCCCGACGGCCTGGCCCAGTCCGTCCGCACCTCCGAGGTGACCAGCAACTTCGTCGCCTCCGAGGGGTACGACCAGAAGTGGCTGCCGATGCCGTTCCCGGCGGCCCGGGTGGACGTCGAGGGCCGCTGGCGATACGAGCCGGCCGGCCGGATGCTCGTCGGCGACGACAAGCAGACCACCAAGGGCGTCCGCTACCAGGTGACCAGCCTCGACGTGCAGCCGACCGGCGAGCAGCTGGCCCAGGCGGGTCCGGCGCCCGAGCGGCTGCGCGAGGAGTACACCAAGGTGCCCGGCAGCCTGCCCGCCGACGTGAAGGCGACGGCGCTGGAGGTCACCAAGGACGCGCGGAACGACTACGAGCGGGCGGTGCGGCTCCAGGACTGGTTCGCCGAGGACGGCGGCTTCCGCTACGACGTGGACGTGACGTCGGGGACGGGCACCGAGGCGATCTCGCGCTTCCTGCGGGACAAGAAGGGCTTCTGCATCCACTTCTCGTTCTCGATGGCGGCGATGGCCCGCACGCTGGGCATCCCGGCGCGGGTCGCGGTCGGCTTCATGCCCGGCACCGGCCAGTCCGACGGCTCGGTCTCGGTCGGCATCCGGGACGCCCACGCCTGGCCCGAGCTGTACTTCGAGGGCGCCGGCTGGACCCGGTTCGAGCCGACGCCGTCGCGCGGCTCCACGCCGGCGTACACCCGGCAGGCGGCGCCCACCGCGGGCCCGACCGGTCCCGCGCAGCCCTCGGCGACGGCCTCGGCCGAGCCCACGGCGGCGCCGAGCGCCTCGGAGAGCTGCCCGCCGGAGATGCGGCGCCTCGGCGAGTGCGGCCAGGACCCGGCGGCGGCCGCGGGCCCGTCCTCCGGCGGCGGTACGGACGTGCTGAAGGTGGCCGGGTGGTCGCTGGCCGCGCTGGTCGCGCTGGCGCTGCCGTTCCTCCCGCTGCTGTGGCGGATCCGCGTCCGGTCCCGCCGGCTCGCCCCGTCGGCCGGCCCGCTGGCGGTCTGGCGGGAGATCGGCGACACGGCCTGGGACTACGGGTTCGAGCCGGACGACGCGCAGACGCCGCGGAGAACGGCCGAGCGGATCGTCCGGGCGGGTGAGCTGACCGGTGCGGCGGCGGAAGCGGTGCACCGGGTGGCCGGGGCGGTCGAGGAGGCCCTGTACGCGCCGTCGCCGCGGCCGATGACGGGGCTGGGGCGGGAGGCGGCGCTGGTACGGGCCGGCTTCCACGCGAGCGCGTCGCGTGCCGGGCGCCTCCGCGCCCTCCTGGCCCCCCGCTCCGCGACCCGCCTCCGCTGGGCCGCCTCCACCCGCTGGACGGCCCTGCGGACCCGCACGACACCGTGACGGCGGGGGGTGCGGTCCCGGGCGACGCCCGGGGCCGCACCCCCCCGGCCGACGGGAACGCCTGCCCACGCCACGCCCCGACGGAACGGCGGCGGCGCACTGGTATACGGGCCGGGACACGGCGGCGATCGCCGACACCGGCCCGGTCACGGCGGCACAGCACCGATACGGACCCGGACACGGCGGCAGAGCACCGATACGGGCCCGGACATGGCGGCGCCCCGCCAGGGCTCGGGGCCGGCGGGGCGGGGCCTCGGGGGGCGGGGTCTCCGCTAGGGGGGCGTCAGTGGCCGCCGCCCTGCTGCTCGTCGCGGCGGCGCTGCCACCGCGCTTCGATACGGTCCATCATGGAGCGTCGCGCCTGTCCACCCTGACGGCCACCGGCCGTCCGGTGCGCCTGCTCGCCCGGCTTGGGCGCCTTGCGCCAGCCGGTGACCACCAGCACCGCGCAGCCCAGCATGACGAGGAAGCCCACCACACTGAGCCAGATCAGGCCATCCTCGAAGAAGACCAGGCCGGCCATGAGGAGCGCGATACCCACCAGGAAGCCGGCGACTGCCTGGTACACCCGGCGACGGGTGTACGTGCGCAGCCCGCTTCCTTCGAGCGCTGTCGCGAACTTGGGGTCTTCGGCGTACAGCGCTCGCTCCATCTGCTCGAGCATTCGCTGCTCGTGCTCCGAGAGCGGCACGGAGTCCTCCTAGTCGTCGGTCGCGGGGGCGACCGGTTGCGGCCCTTTCAGGATAGGCAGGGAATCGCCCCCGTGAAACCCGCCCTCAATGCCGATCAGTCCATCCGTGCCGCCACGCGGTTCGGTTGGTGAGGCGTTGATTCCCCAGCCGTCCGCCCGTCATGCCGGATGGTTGCCTCGATCATACGGCGCGAAGCCGCATATGGGGCGGCCTGTGGCAGAGCCGGGCCCGCACCTCCGAACGGGTGGCGCGGCCCGGGAGTTCCACCGGGTCAGGCGGGCTTCTCGGCGAGCACGTGGAGCTGGGTGGCGACGGCGTGGAAGGCGGCCAGTTCGGCGGCGGCGGCCTCCAGCTTCAGCAGGGCCTCGGCGGCTCCGGGCTCGGTGTCGACGAGGACGCCGGGCACGAGGTCGGCGAAGATCCGTACGCCGTGGACGGCCGTCACGGAGAGGCCGGCCTCCTCGGCCAGGCCGGTGAGCTGGTCGGCGGTGAAGCGCCGCGGCACGGGGTCGCCGGCGCCCCAGCGTCCGTCCGGGTCGCCGAGCGCGGTCCGGGCCTCGGTGAAGTGCCCGGCGAGGGCGCGGGCGAGGACCGCGCCGCCGAGGCCGGCGCCGAGCAGGCTGAGCGCGCCGCCGGGGCGGAGCGCGGCCACCGTGTGGCGCACGCCTTCGGCGGGGTCGTCCACGTACTCCAGGACGCCGTGGCAGAGCACGGCGTCGTAGGCGCCGCGCTCGACCACGTCGAAGAGGCCGCGGACGTCGCCCTGGACGCCGGTCACCAGGTCGGCGACGCCGGCCTCGGCGGCGCGCCGCTCCAGGGCGAAGAGCGCGTTCGGGCTGGGGTCGACGACGGTGACGCGGTGGCCGAGGCGGGCGACCGGCACCGCGAAGTTGCCGGAGCCGCCGCCGGTGTCCAGGACGTCCAGGGCGGCGTTCCCGGTGGTGCCGACCCGGCGGTCGAGGGCGTCCTTGAGGACGTCCCAGACGACGGCGGTTCGCAGGGAGGCGCGCGACGGGCGCGACGACGCCTCGCGGCCGAAGGCGGAGGAAGGGTCCGGCACGGCTCTTGACTCCTCGGTGACGGGTACGGACCTCCCCACCCTATGGCCTCCGTGGCGCGGCGTGGATCAGCCGGCGACCCCGTCCGCCGGGGGCTGCCGGGGCAGGACCGGCTGGAGCACGAGCAGCCGCTCGACCAGGCGCAGGAAGTGCCCGGCGTCCCTGACGAGGTCGTCGGCCTCGCGCGGGGTCGCGGCGGCGGCGACCCCGGCCTCGGCGAGGGCCCGGCGCGGGGCTCCGGCGGCGAAGAGGGCGCTCCACTCGGTGAGCTCGGGGGCGAGCTGCGGCAGCAGCTCCCAGGCGCTCCTTATGGCCTGGCGCCGGCGGGTGCGGGGAACCGGGCGGGCGCGGGCGGCGAGGACGGCCGCGGCGGCACGCAGGGCGGCGAGGTGCGCGGTGGCGTACCTCTCGTGGGGCCGTTCGAGGCCGGCGGCCTCGTCGAGACCGGCCCGGGCCTTGGCGAGCAGGTCGAGGGCGGCGGGCGGGGCGGTGGTCCGGCGGGACACGGGATGGACGTCGGCTGCTGCGAAAGGACTGGCCATGACGAGCCTCCTGTCGTCGGGTGACGGTCTTGTCGCCGTCTGTGCCCATCGTGCCGCCCGCCACTGACAATGGGCCTGACCTGGGGTTTTGCGGGCTGGGCGGCGACCTTGTAACTTTTGGACTGACCAGTCAGTCCAAAAGTGGAACCGGGGGGTGGATCCGTGGGATCCGAGGACCTGACCACACGACCGTCTCCGGACGGGCCCGGCGGGGAGCCCGGCACCGACGGCACCGACGGCGCCGATCACACCGACGGCACCGCTCTCGCCGACGGCGCCGAGCGCATCGATCACGCCGACCGCACCGATCACGCCGAGCGCACCGACCGCACCGGCCCCGGCGGCTCCGGCCCCGGCGCCGAGGTCGTGGCCGAGGGGCTGGGCCTCAAGGGCCCGCGCGGCTGGGCCTTCCGGGACGTGTCCTTCCGCGCCGGGGCCGGCGCGCTGGTCGCGCTGGAGGGCCCGTCCGGGACCGGCCGCACCTGCCTGCTGCTCGCCCTCACCGGCCGGATGAAGACCGCCGAGGGCCGCGCCGAGGTCGGCGGCCTGCCGCTGCCGCGCCGGATGGCCGCCGTGCGCCGGATCGCCGCGCTCGGCCAGGTCCCCGGCGTCAGCGAGCTCGACCCGTCGCTCACGGTCGCCGAGCACCTGCGCGAGCGGGCCCTGCTCCAGCGCCGGTTCGACGGCTCGGTCCGCGCGCTGCTCCGCCGCCCCGGCACCCGGGCCGCCGAGACCCGGGCGCGGATCGACGAGGCGCTGGCCGCCGCCCGACTGGACCTCGCCGCCCTGCCGAAGGGCGAGCGGACCTCCGTACGCGACCTGGAACGGCTGGAGGCCCTGCGCCTGTCGATCGCGCTGGCCCTGATGGGGCGGCCCCGGGTGCTGGGCGTGGACGACACGGACCTGAAGCTGTCGGACGCCGACCGGGCCGCTGCCTGGGCGCTGCTGCGCTCGGTGGCCGCCGCGGGCACCACCGTCCTCGCGGTGTGCAGCGAGGCGCCCGCCGACGCCCTGCGGATCACCACGGTCGCCGCCGCCCCGCGAGGGGACGAGCGGGCCCCGGAAGCCGCCGACGACGAAGACGACATCACCGAGGAGGGGGCGGACGATGCGCTCGCCGAAACTGGCCGCGCTTGAGCTGAGGCGCTTCGGCAGGGGCAAGCTGCCGCGCGCCGCGCTCGTCGCGGTCCTGCTGCTGCCGCTGCTGTACGGCGCCCTGTACCTGTACTCGTTCTGGGACCCGTACGGCAGGCTCGACAAGCTGCCCGTCGCCCTGGTCAACGAGGACCGCGGCGCCACCGCCGACGGCAAGCGGATCACCGCGGGCGCCGACATCACCGAGGGGCTGCTCGACAGCGGGACCTTCGAGTGGCACGAGGTCAGCGACGCCGAGGCCCGCGAGGGCGTCGAGGACGGCACGTACTACCTGTCGCTGACCGTCCCCCGCGACTTCAGCGAGCGGATCGCGTCCAGCTCCGGGGACTCCCCGGAGACCGGCGCCCTGAAGGTCCGGACGAACGACTCCAACAACTACATCGTCGGCCAGATCTCCCGGACCGTCTTCGCCGAGGTGCGCACCGCCGCCTCCACCAAGTCGTCCCGGACCTTCCTCGACAAGATCTTCATCTCCTTCTCCGACATCCACGAGGCCACCGCCGAGGCCGCCAAGGGCGCCGCCGACCTGAAGAAGGGCGTGGACAAGGCCAAGAAGGGCTCCAAGGACCTCTCCGAGGGCCTCACCGACGCCAAGGCCGGCAGCAGCGACCTGGCCGCCGGCCTGAAGAAGCTCGACAAGGGCTCCAAGGACGTCCAGACCGGCACCCGCCAGGTCGCGAACGGCACCCAGGCGCTCGCCGACAAGGTCAACGGCACCGCCGACAAGGTCCGCCCCTACCTGGCGAACAACGGCACGTCGATCCGCGACACCGCCAAGCTCGTCTCCGACTCCGCCACGGCCGCGCGCAACGACCTGGCCGACCTGGTCCGCCGCGCCCCGCAGCTGCGCACGGCCGCCCACACGGCGGACGACACCCTCGCCCGGCTGCACCGCACGTCCTGCGAGAAGCCCGGCGCCACCGACCCGCCGAAGATCGAGCTGCCGGAGGGCGTCACCCTGCCCGAGGGGTTCGTCCTGCCCGACACGAAGCAGTACTGCTCCGCCCTGAAGGAGGCGTCGACCACCGCCGGCGACGTCGCCACCATCGCGGACGACGTGCACCAGCTGACCAAGGACAGCAAGGGCGACCTGAAGACGCTCGACGCGCGCCTGAAGAAGCTCAAGAAGGAGGCCGACGAGCTGGCCGCCCGCGCCCCGCACCTGGACGAGGACGTGGAGGGCGCCATCCGGAAGATCAACGAGCTCAACCGGGGCGCGAAGAAGGTCGCCGACGGCGCCGAGCGGCTCCACACCGGCATCACCGGCGCCCGCGCCGGCTCGGTCAGCCTGGACAGCGGCGTCGGCAAGCTGAAGAAGGGCGCCGGCGACCTCGACGGCGGCCTGTTCAAGCTGGCCGACGGCTCCGGCTCGCTCGCCACCGGCCTCAAGGACGGCGTCGGCAAGATCCCGGACTACGACAAGGACGAGCGGGACCGGCGCACGGAGGTCATGGCCGACCCGGTGAAGCTGGCCGCCCAGTCGCTCCACAAGGCGCCCAACTACGGCACGGGCTTCGCCCCGTACTTCATCCCGCTCTCCCTCTGGGTCGGCGCCATGGTCGCCTACATGATCATCCAGCCGATGAACCGGCGGGCCCTCGCCGCCGGCGCCTCCGCCTGGCGGATCGCGCTGGCCGGCTGGCTCCCGGTGGCCGCGATCGGCGTCCTCCAGGTCGGCGCGCTGCTGGCCGTCCTGCACTGGGGACTCGGCCTGGAGATGGCCAGGGCGGCCGGGACGGTCGGCTTCCTCGCCCTCGTGACCTGCTGCTTCGCCGCGATCATCCAGTGGCTGAACGCCCGCTTCGGCGCGGCCGGCCGGATCCTCGTCCTGGCGCTGCTCATGGTCCAGCTGACCTCGGCGGGCGGCACCTACCCCGTGCAGACCAGCCCGGGCTTCTTCAACGCCGTCCACCCGTTCCTGCCGATGACCCACGTGGTCGAGGCGCTGCGCCGGCTGATCTCCGGCGGCGGGCTCGGACCGGTCTGGGAGGCCGTGGCCGTCCTGACCGCCTTCACCCTGGGCGCGCTCGCCCTGACCGCGGTCACCGCGCGCCGCAAGCAGGTGTGGACGCTGGACCGGCTCCACCCGGAGCTGTCGCTGTGAACCGACCCGTACCGGCTCTGTGAGAATCGACCCCATGGACAGCAGCAGCACCCGCCGCCAGGCGACCCGCGCCAAGCTCTACGAGGCGGCCGTCACCCTCATCGCCGAGCAGGGCTTCTCGGCGACCACGGTCGACGAGATCGCCGACCGGGCCGGGGTGGCCAAGGGCACGGTCTACTACAACTTCAAGAGCAAGACCGAGCTCTTCGAGGAGCTGCTGCGCCACGGCGTCTCGCTGCTCACCGCCTCGCTGCGGACCGCCGCCGAGGACACCGAGGCCCGGGGCGGCACCCGGGTCGCCGCGCTGGACGCGATGATCCGCGCGGGACTCGTCTTCATCGACCGCTACCCGGCCTTCACCCAGCTGTACGTGGCCGAGCTCTGGCGCACCAACCGGGCGTGGAACTCCACCCTCCTCGTCGTCCGCCAGGAAGCCGTCGCGGTCGTGGAGGGCGTCCTGCGCGCGGGCGTCGAGGAGGGCGAGCTGAGCGAGGAGATCGACGTCCCGCTGACGGCGGCGGCGCTGGTCGGCATGGTCCTGGTGGCCGCGCTCGACTGGAAGGCGTTCCAGAGCGAGCGCTCCCTGGACGACGTCCACGCGGCGCTGTCGCTGCTGCTGCACGGCCGCGTGGGCGGGGGCCGCTGAGCCGGACCCGTCACGACGACGGAAGGCGCCGGTCCCGCGAGGCTCGATCCCCCCGAGCCACGCCGGACCGGCGCCGTCTTCGTACACCCCCGTGCACGTCCCCCGTGCCGGCAGGCGCACGGCCCCGTTCCGCCGCCCCGTGCCGGCGGTTCCGGAGCCGCGCCCCTTCCGTGGCTCCACTCTCTCCTCCGGGCGGCCCCTCCCCCATCCGCGCGGGTACTCATCTCCGCGTCTAGGTACGGATACTCAGTCCCCGTCCTGCCCGCGTCCGGCCCCCGTCCGGCCCTCGTCGGGGCGGGCCCGGGGCGGCCTGGTGACGGACGGGCGCGGTCTCGTTACGATCGCGAGCGTGTCCGTACTCCCCCTGGTCTTCACCAGCGGCTGGGCGAGCGGGATCAACGCGTACGCGGTGGTCCTGCTCCTCGGCGTCTTCGGCGCGACCGGGCTCACCGACGAGGTGCCCGAGGCGCTCCAGCGCACGGATGTCCTGATCGCGGCCGGCGTGCTCTTCCTGTGCGAGGCGGTCGCGGACAAGATCCCGTACGTGGACAACGTGTGGGACTCCGTCCACACGGTGATCCGGCCGGTCTCGGGAGCCGTCGTGGCGGCCCTGCTGGCCGGCCAGAGCGGTTCGCTGCCCGAGCTGGCGGCGGGCGCGGTCGGCGGTTCCACGGCGCTGATGAGCCATCTGGTCAAGGCGGGGACCCGGATGGCGGTGAACACCTCGCCGGAGCCGTTCTCCAACATCGCGATCAGCACCGCCGAGGACCTGGCCGTCGCCGGGATCATCACCTTCGCGCTCTTCCATCCGGTGGCGGCGGCGGTGATCGCCGCCGTGCTGCTGGCGCTCGGCATCTGGCTGCTGGTCTTCCTGGCCGCCCGGATCCGGCGGTTCCTGCGCCGCCGGGCGCAGCGCCGCGAGGAGCGCAGACGGGCGGCGGCCGGAGGCGGCCCACCTGCGGACCGGTCCGTCGGCGGGGGCCGATAAGGTCCCTGACATGGGACGGATTGTGGTGATCGGCGCGGGTCTCGGCGCCATGGCGGCGGCGGCCCGGCTGGCCGTGGCCGGACACGCGGTGACGGTGTACGAGCGGACGCCGGCGTACGGCGGGGCGGTGGGCCGCTTCGAGCGGGACGGCTTCGCCTTCGACACGGGCCCCGGGCTGCTGCACCTCCCGGCGGTCTACCGCGATCTGTTCGTGAAGACGGGGAAGAAGCCGCTGGAGGAGTGCGTCGGGCTGAGCCAGGTCGATCCGGCCGCCCGGCACGTCTTCGCCGACGGCACCCGCGTGGACCTGCCGAACGCGTCGCGGGCCGGCACGCTCGCCGCCCTCGACGCGGCGCTCGGCGCGGGCACCGGCGAGCGCTGGGGCGACTTCCTGGTGCGGGCCCGCGAGGCGTGGGACCGGACCCGCCGCCCGCTCCTGGAGGAGCCGCAGCCCGCCGACCCGAAGTCCCTGGCCCGCGAGCCGTACCCGGCGCTGAAGGCGGGGCTGCTGCGCCGTCCGACGCGGACGCTCGCCCAGGTCGGCGCGCGCGAACTGAGGGACCCGCGACTGGTCGCGCTGCTGGACGCGTACGCGGAGGCGTACGGCTTCCCGGCGGCGTCCGCGCCCGCGTCGGCCGCCGTGCTGCCGTACATGGAGCAGACGTTCGGCAGCTGGTACGTGGCCGGCGGCATGCGGGCGCTCGCGGACGCGGTGTACGAGCGCTGCCGGGAGCGGCGGGTGGAGTTCGTCTTCGGCGCGGCGGTGGACGAGGTGCTGGAGGAGGACGGCCGGGCCGTCGGGGTGCGACTCGCATCCGGCTCGACGGTGGAGGCCGACCACGTGGTCGTGGGCGCCCCGGTGCCGGAGCTCTACCGCGAGCAGGTCCTGCCGTGGCGGTACAGCGACGAGTGGACGCACTTCCAGCACCCCGGCACCAGCCGGGTGACGGTCTGTCTGGCGCTGCGCGGGTCCCGGGAGGCGGACGCGGTCCACCGGACCGTCGTGCACGCGGAGGGCGGCCGGCCGACGGTGACCGTGCTGCGGCCGGACGACCCGGCGCTGCGCCCGGACGCCGCCCACGAGGCGGTGACGGTCACGGCGACCGTGCCGGCCTCCGTCGAGCGGGAGTGGGAGCCCTTCGCCGACGGGATGGTCGAGGCGGCCGCGCGGGCGGTGCCGGGGCTGGCCGAGCGGCTGGTGTGGCGGCACGTCCGCACGCCGGAGGACGTCCGGGCGGCGACCGGGTCGGCCGAGGTGCCGGGCCCGGCGCTGGCGGACGCCCGCGGGGAGTGGCTGCCCGCGCCGAACCTCTCCCCCGTGTCCGGGCTGTACTACGCGGGCGGCTGGGCGCATCCGGGCGGCGGGCTCGCCCACGCGGGCATGTCGGGCGCGCTGGTGGCCGGGCTGATCGTGGAGGGCGCGGAGTTCCGCGGCTCGCGGTGACCGGGCCCGGCCGGACGGGCAGTCAGTAGCGGTACGGGGTCTGCCCGTCGGGGTGCGGGCCCTGGCCGTACGGCGCCGGCGTCTCGTCGGTGTCGCGCTGCTGCGGCACCCACACGCCGCCGGGCGGAGTGTCGTAGCCGTAGGAGGGCGCCTGGGGGTCGCCGTAGTACGAGGTGTACTGCTGGCCGTCGGTGGCGGGGCCGATGTACGGGTCGGAGTAGGCGGCGTACTGCTGCGGGGCACCGGTGGCGCCGTAGTCGTAGCCCGGCTGCTGCTGTTCGTAAGCGGGGGCGGCGTAGGCGTCGTACGCGGGGGCGGCCGGGTCGGCGGGCGCGTAGCCGCCGGTGCCGTAGCCGGAGGTGTCGTAGGTCCCGGTGGCGTAGGCGGCGGTGTCGTAGCCGTCGTAGCCGGGGGTCTGCGCCGCCGGGTCCTGCTGTCCGCCGCCGTAGACGCCGTACTGGCCGGTGTCCTCGGGCAGCGGCTGCGGCTCGAAGACGGAGGTGGGCTCGTCGCCCGCGCGCAGTTCCTCGGCGCCGGGGCCGGGGGCGTGTGCCGCGGCGGGGTCCTCGTACGCGAGGCCGGTGACCTCCAGGGTGGGGCCGGCGCCGGTGGCCGGGCCGGCCTTGCGGCGGCGGCTGGCGCCGGGGTTGCCGCCGATGGCCCAGCCGGTGGAGAAGCCGCGGCGGAAGGAGAGGGTGACGAAGGTCTGGCCGACGGCGAAGGCGACCGCGCCGGCGATGATCACCGCCACCGACGGCAGCAGGACGCCGGCGACCACGCCGAGGAAGCCGCAGAAGGCGAGGACCCGCCAGCGCAGCCGCGCCTTGTACTGGAGCAGCACTTCGCCCAGCAGCCAGAGCGCCACCAGGCCGAACGCGATGTAGAGGACCGTCCACCCCATTGCCCCGCCGCCCCTCTCTACGGCCACCGCCGCGGGTCAGGGGCGGGTACGACCGGTCAGGACTGCTGGTGCAGTCCGAGATTCTCGTAGATCTCGAGCGTCGCGGTGGAGCTGTTGAGCGTGATGAAGTGCAGGCCGGGGACACCCTCGTCCAGCAGACGCGCGCAGAACTCCGTCGCGAACTCGATACCGATGGAGCGTACAGCGGCGGGATCGTCCTTGACCGCGAGGATGCGTTCTTTCACATCGGCGGGGAAGGCGGCGTTGCTCAGCTGGGGCAGCCGGTCGAGGGTCCTGGCGGTGACGACGGGCATGACCTCGGGGATGATCGGGGTCTCGCAGCCCGCCTTCTCGACGCTGTCGCGGAGCCGCAGGTAGTTCTCCGGGTCGAAGAACATCTGGGTGATCGCGTAGTCGGCGCCGGCCCGGCACTTGTCGACGAAGTGGCGGATGTCGGTGTCCCAGTCGGCGGAGCGCGGGTGCATCTCGGGGAAGGCGGCTACGCCGACGCAGAAGTCGCCGGACTCCTTGATGAGCCGGACCAGGTCGGCGGCGTACCGGACGCCCTCGGGGTGCTCGACCCAGTCGCCCAGCGGGTCGCCCGGCGGGTCGCCGCGGAGCGCGAGCATGTTGCGGATGCCGGCGTCGGCGTACTGGCCGAGGACGTTCCGCAGTTCGGCGACCGAGTGGTCGACGGCGGTGAGGTGGGCGACCGGGGTGAGGGTGGTGTCCGAGGCGATCTTCTGGGTGGCCTTGACGGTGCCGCCGCGGGTGGAGCCGCCGGCGCCGTAGGTCACGGAGACGAAGCTGGGGCCGACGGCCTCGACGCGGCGCATGGCGTTCCAGAGGACCTGCTCGCCCTTGGGCGTCCGGGGGGCGTAGAACTCGAAGGAGTACGACGTGCCGGAGGCGAGGATCTCGCGGACCGTGCGGGCGCGGTCCGTACGGACGGAAGCGGTTCCAAGGGCCATACGGGCAGGTTAGACGGGGTCCAGGCAGGCGCGGAAACCGCGTCCGAGGACTGGACAGCTTTTCGGACACCGGTACGACGGGGCCGCGCGGGCCCCGCCGGGCTCCGTCAGGCGCCGGACCGCTCCCGGACGCGCTTGGCGAGGGCGGCGGTGGCCTCGGCCGGGTCGTCGGCCTCGGTGATCGCGCGGACGACGACGATCCGGCGGGCGCCGGCGTCCAGCACCTGGTCCAGGTTGTCCGCGTCGATCCCGCCGATGGCGAACCAGGGGCGGTCCTGGGCGAGCCCCGCCGCGTACCGCACGAGGTCCAGGCCGGGGGCGTACCGCCCGGGCTTGGTGGGGGTGGGCCAGCAGGGGCCGGTGCAGAAGTAGTCGGTGCCGGGCTCGGCGGCGGCCGCGGCCACCTCGGACTCGGCGTGGCAGGAGCGGCCGATCAGCACCTCGTCGCCGAGGATCGCGCGGGCGGCGGGGACGGGCAGGTCGCCCTGGCCGAGGTGGAGGACGTCGGAGCCGATGGCGTGGGCGACGTCGGCCCGGTCGTTCACGGCGAGGAGCGTGCCGTGCCGGCGGCAGGCGTCGGCGAGGACCGCCAGGTGCTCCAGCTCCTCGGCGGCCTCCATGCCCTTGTCGCGCAGCTGGACGATGTCGACGCCGGAGGAGAGCACGGCGTCGAGGAAGGCGGGCAGGTCGCCCTGGCGCTTCCGGGCGTCGGTGCACAGGTAGAGCCGGGCGTCGGCGAGCCGCTCGCGAGGCGTGGGCATGGTGGTTCCCCCCGTCGGGTGGTGCCGGTGCCGCGGCGCGGGGCCGGGGCACCGGCGGTGCTGGTTCGGCGTGTCAGACGGCGAGCGCCTGGGCGCGGCGCTTCACCTCCGTGCCGCGATTCTCGCGGAGCGCCTGCGCGGGGGTGCCGGGCAGGGTCGGGTCCGCGGTGAAGAGCCACTCCAGCATCTCCGCGTCGGAGAAGCCGTCGTCCCTGAGGAGCGTCAGGGTGCCGGACAGGCCCTTGACGACCCTGTCCTCCTGGATGAAGGCGGCGGGCACCTGGAGCGCGTTGTTCTCGCCGCGGCGGACGGCGATCAGCTGGCCCTCCTTCACCAGCTGCCGCACCCGCGTCACCTCGACGCCGAGCATCTCGGCGATGTCGGGGAGGTGGAGCCACTCGGGGACGAGAGCATCGATGTTTGCGTCAATCTCGGTCACGGGACAAGCCTGCCATCCGGGGCCGACAGCCGGTAGTCGGGCCCGTCCCGCCGCCTCCGTCCGGGGGGTGCCAGGGGGGTGCTAGCGGACCGCGGACTTGAGCGGGACGGCCGGGTCGGCGGCGCGCCCGGGGTCGACGGGGGTGCCCGCCTCGATGAGCTTGCGGCCCTGGGCGAGGTCGCGGGGGCGGCCGACCGCGAGGAGGGCGACCGGCACGCCGTCGCGCAGCCACAGCACCGACCAGGAGGGGCCGGAGGAGTCGCCGCGCCGGACCAGGGTGTCGGCGCCCGCGTGGTGGCCCGCGTACTGGACGAAGCGGCCGAACTGCTCGGACCAGAAGTACGGGACGGGGTCGTACGGGTCGGGCGTGCCGCCGTCGGAGCCGGTGATGTCGGCGGCGACCGTGCGGGGGCCCTGGAGGGCGTTGTCCCAGTGGTGGACGAGGAGCCGTTCGCCGTAGCGGGCGGAGGGGAAGGAGGCGCAGTCGCCGACCGCGTACACGTCGGGCAGCGAGGTGCGCAGCCGGTCGTCGGCGGTGACGGCGCCGCTCGGGTCGAGGGCGATGCCGGAGCCGGCGAGCCAGGCGGTGGCGGGGCGGGCGCCGATGCCGACGACGACGGCGTCGGCGGGCAGTTCGCGGCCGTCGGCGAGGACGACGGCGCCGGGCCGGACGGTCTCCACGCGCGCGTGGGTGAGGAGTTCGGCGCCGCTCTCGGCGTACCAGCCGGCCATGGCGACGGCGACCTCGTCGGGCAGGGCGCCGGCGAGCGGGAGCGGGGCGGCCTCGACGACGGTGACGGCGCAGCCGGCCTCGCGGGCGGCGGTGGTGAACTCGGCGCCGATCCAGCCGGCGCCGACCACGACGACGGGGCCGCCGCCGGCGAGGACGGGGCCGAGGCGGACGGCGTCGTCGAGGGTGCGCAGCAGGTGGACGCCGGGGACTCCCTCGGCGCCGGGGAGGGTGAGCGGGTGGGCGCCGGTGGCGAGGACCAGGGTGTCGTACGGGACGGGTCCGGCCTCGGTGTCGAGGGTGCGGTCGGCGGGGCGGAGGCCGGTGACGTCGACGCCGAGGCGGAGGTCGACGCCGAGGGACTCGAAGTCGATGTCGAAGGCGGAGTGCTCGGCCTTGCCGAGGAGGACGGCCTTGGAGAGCGGGGGCCGGTCGTAGGGCTGGTGGGGTTCGGCGCCGATGAGGGTGACGGGCCCTTCGAAGCCCTGCTCGCGCAGGGCGACGGCGGTCTGCACGCCCGCCATGCCCGCGCCGACGATCACGACGTGCCGCTGGGTCTGCTTCTGCTCGCTCACCCGTCCACCTTACGCACCTGACGAAACGTCAGAAAGGGAGGTGCCCTGTGGCGCACCGCCGCCGGGGGCTAGGGTGGCGGGCAGACACCACTCGCGGGAGCCCGGACGCACCGGGCTGAGAGGGAGGCTGACCGGCCTCCGACCGTACGAACCTGATCCGGGTCATGCCGGCGAAGGGAGGGGCGGGAACGCCCATGCGTCCATCCGACACCACCGACCGCACCACCGACGTCCTCGTGGTCGGGGGCGGCATCATCGGCCTGGTCACGGCGTGGCGGGCGGCCCTGCGCGGGCTGCGCGTCGCGCTCGTCGACCCCGATCCGGGCGGCGGCGCCGCGCGGGTCGCGGCCGGCATGCTCGCCGCCGTCACCGAACTCCACTACGGCGAGGAGACCCTGCTCGGGCTCAACCTCGCCTCCGCCGCGCGCTACCCGGCGTTCGTGGCCGAGCTGGAGGAGGCCACCGGCCTCGACGTGGGCTACCGCGCCTGCGGCACCCTCGCCGTCGCGCTCGACGCCGACGACCGGGCCCACCTGCGCGAGCTCCACGCCCTCCAGACCCGCTGCGGGCTCGCCTCCGAGTGGCTGAGCGGCCGGGACTGCCGCCGCCTGGAGCCCATGCTGGCGCCCGGGGTGCGCGGCGGGCTCCGGGTCGACGGCGACCACCAGGTGGACCCGCGCCGGCTGGCCGCCGCGCTGCTCACCGCCTGCGAGCGGGCCGGGGTGGTCCTCCACCGGGCGCGCGCGGAACGGCTCACCGTGACCGGCGACCGGGCGCGCGGGGTCGTCCTCGGCGACGGCACCGCGCTGGCCGCCGGGCAGACCGTCCTCGCCGCGGGCAGCCTCAGCGGCCGGCTCGCCGGCGTGCCGGAGGCGGTCCTGCCGCCGGTCCGCCCGGTGAAGGGCCAGGTCCTGCGGCTGCGGATCCCCGCCGCGTACGCCCCCTTCCTCTCCCGCACCGTCCGGGCCGTGGTCCGCGGCAGCCACGTCTACCTGGTGCCGCGCGAGAACGGCGAGCTGGTGATCGGCGCCACCAGCGAGGAGCTGGGCTGGGACACCACGGTGACCGCGGGCGGGGTGTACGAACTCCTCCGCGACGCCCACGAGCTGGTCCCCGGCCTCACCGAGCTGCCGCTCACCGAGACCCTGGCCGGGCTGCGCCCCGGCTCCCCCGACAACGCGCCGCTGCTCGGGCCGAGCGCCCTGCCCGGCCTCCTCCTGGCCACCGGCCACTACCGCAACGGCGTCCTCCTCACCCCCGTCACCGGCGACGTCATGGCGGAGGCGCTCGCCACCGGCGTCCTCCCCGCCGAGGCCCGCCCCTTCTCCCCCCGCCGCTTCCCCACCGCTCGCCCCGTACCTCAGGAGCAGCCCGCATGAACGTGTCCGTGAACGGCGAGCCGCGCGCGCTCGCCGCCCCCGTCTCCCTGGCCTCCCTGGTCGCCACCCTCACCACCGCCCCCGCCGGGGTCGCCGCCGCCGTCAACGAGGCCGTGGTGCCGCGCGGCGAGTGGGCGACGACGCTGCTCGCCGACGGCGACCGGGTCGAGGTCCTGACCGCGGTGCAGGGGGGCTGAGCGCGATGTCCGACGACGTGTTCGTCCTCGGCGGTACGGAGTTCTCCTCGCGGCTCGTCATGGGCACCGGCGGCGCCCCCAGCCTGGACGTCCTGGAGCGCGCCCTGGTGGCCAGCGGCACCGAGCTCACCACCGTCGCCATGCGCCGCCTCGACCCGACCGTGCAGGGCTCGGTCCTCTCCGTCCTGGACCGGCTCGGCATCCGCGTGCTGCCGAACACGGCCGGCTGCTACACGGCGGGCGAGGCCGTCCTCACCGCGCGGCTGGCGCGGGAGGCGCTGGGCACCGACTGGATCAAGCTGGAGGTGGTCGCCGACGAGCGGACCCTCCTCCCGGACGCGGTGGAGCTCCTGGACGCCGCCGAGACCCTGGTCGACGACGGCTTCACCGTCCTGCCGTACACCAACGACGACCCGGTGCTGGCCCGGAAGCTGGAGGACGTGGGCTGCGCGGCGATCATGCCGCTGGGCTCCCCCATCGGCTCCGGGCTCGGCATCCGCAACCCGCACAACTTCGAGCTGATCGTGGAGCGGGCCGGCGTCCCGGTGATCCTCGACGCCGGCGCGGGCACCGCCTCGGACGCGGCGCTCGCGATGGAGCTGGGCTGCGCGGCGGTGATGCTCGCCTCGGCGGTGACCCGGGCGCAGGAGCCGGTGCTGATGGCGGCGGCGATGCGGCACGCGGTCGAGGCGGGCCGGCTGGCCCGCCGCGCGGGCCGGATCCCCCGCCGGCACTTCGCGGAGGCGTCCTCGCCGGCGGAGGGCCTCGCCCGGCTGGACCCGGAGCGCCCCGCGTTCTGACCCGGGGCCGGGGCGGCGGGCGCGGGGTACGTCACAAGCGTGCTGCGGTCGGGGGCCGGGCGGCGGGGGGACCGCGTACCGGCTCGTAGACTCGACGCCGTGGACACGACCCTTCAGGACCCCCTCGTCGGGCGGCTGCTCGACGGCCGCTACCGCGTCGACGCGCGCATCGCCGTCGGCGGGATGGCCACGGTCTACCGGGCCGTCGACACCCGCCTCGACCGCGTCCTCGCGCTCAAGGTGATGCACCCGGCGCTGGCGGCCGACGCCGTCTTCGTCGAGCGGTTCATCCGCGAGGCGAAGTCCGTCGCCCGCCTCGCGCACCCGAACGTGGTCGCCGTCTTCGACCAGGGCGCCGAGGGCGCGTACGTCTACCTGGCGATGGAGTACGTCTCCGGCTGCACCCTGCGCGACGTGCTCCGCGAGCGCGGCGCCCTCCAGCCTCGCGCCGCCCTGGACGTCCTGGAGCCGGTGCTCGCCGCGCTGGGCGCCGCGCACCGGGCCGGGTTCGTGCACCGGGACATGAAGCCGGAGAACGTGCTGATAGGGGACGACGGCCGGGTCAAGGTCGCCGACTTCGGGCTGGTCCGCTCCGTCGGCTCGGCGACCGCGACCACCGGCTCGGTCCTCGGCACCGTCTCGTACCTCGCCCCCGAGCAGATCGAGCACGGCACCGCCGACACCCGCGCCGACGTGTACGCCTGCGGCGTCGTCCTGTACGAGATGCTGACCGGCGCCAAGCCGCACTCCGGCGACACCCCCGCCCAGGTCCTCTACCGGCACCTGAACACCGACGTGCCGGCCCCGTCCGCCGCCGTGCCGGGGCTGCCGCTTGAACTCGACGAGCTGGTCGCCGCCGCGACCGCCCGCACCCCCGACGTCCGCCCGCACGACGCCGTCGCGCTCCTCGCCCTGGCCCGGGAGGCGCGGGCCGCGCTCACCGAGGAGCAGCTGGACGCGGTGCCGCCGGGGGCGCGCGCCGGGCAGCGGGACACCGGCGACGACCGCACCAGCGTGATCGCCCGCGCGGTGCCGTCCGCCGAGCCCGCCGACCCGCACGAGGTGCTGCACACCAGCCGTCTCGACACCCCGGAGCCGCCGCCGGCCGCCCGGCCGCGCCGGACCTTCCGCAGGCCGCCGAACGGCCCGCTCCTGATCATCGCCGGCGTGCTGCTCGCCCTGGGCCTCGGCACCGGCGTCTGGTACATCAACGCCGGCCAGTTCACCCGCGTCCCCGCCGTCCTCGGCCAGACCGAGCGGGCGGCGGCGGACCGGCTCGCCGACGCCGGCCTGGAGCTGGGCACGACGAAGCGCGCCTTCAGCGACGTGTACGAGCGCGGCACGGTGATGGGCGTCGACCCGGCGCCCGGCGAGCGGGTCCGCAACCACACCACCGTCACCCTGACCCTGTCCCGGGGCCCGGAGATCGTGAAGGTGCCCAACCTGCGGAACAAGCCGCTGGACGAGGCCCGGCGGATCCTCACCGAGCAGGGCCTCGCGCCCGGCGTCGTCACCAGCAGGTTCAGCACGACCGTCGCCCAGGGCGCGGTCATCGGCACCGACCCGGAGCCGGGCACCGAGCGCGCGCCGGACTCGGCCGTCGCGCTGGTGGTCAGCAAGGGCGCCCCGGTCGACGTCCCCGACGTGACCGGCGAGACCGTCGCCGACGCCACCGCCACCCTCCAGGAGGCCGGGCTCAAGGTGTCCGTGGCCCCGGAGCGGGTGCACTCCCCCGAGGACGCGGGCGCGGTCGCCGCGCAGTCCCTCGCCGAGGGCAGCCGGGCCGCGAAGGGCGACGCGATCACCCTGACCGTCTCCAAGGGCCCGCGCCAGGTCGAGGTCCCCGACGTCGTCGGCATGACGACCGGGGAGGCCCGCGAGGCGCTGGAGGCCGCCGGCTTCGACGTGAAGGTGGAGAAGAGCTTCCCCTTCCTCGGTGACGAGGTCACGGGCCAGTCCGTCGAGGGCGGCGAGACCGCCCCCGAGGGCTCCACCGTCGCCATCACCATCAAGGGAATCTGAGACACCCATGCGCAACCCCGTCGGCGGCCACGTCCCCGTGGCCGGCGGACTCGCCACCACCGGCCTCGGCTACGCCCGCGAGCTGGGCGCCGAGACCGTCCAGGTCTTCGTCGCCAACCCGCGCGGCTGGGCCACCCCCACCGGCAACCCCGCCCAGGACGAGCGGTTCCGCGCGGAGTGCGCCGCCGAGTCGCTGTCGGCCTGGGTGCACGCCCCGTACCTGATCAACTTCGGCTCCCACACCGAGGCCACGGTCGACCGGTCGGTGGAGTCGCTGCGGCACTCGCTGCGGCGCGGCCGGGAGATCGGCGCCCGGGGCGTGGTCGTCCACACCGGCTCGGCGACCGGCGGCCGCCCCCGCGCGGAGGCGCTGGCGCAGGTACGGGAGCGGATGCTGCCGCTGCTCGACGAGCTGACGCACGAGGACGACCCGTACCTGCTCCTGGAGTCCACGGCCGGCCAGGGTTCGTCGCTCTGCTCCCGCGCGGAGGACTTCGGCCCGTACTTCGACGCGCTCGACCACCACCCGAAGCTGGGGATCTGCCTCGACACGTGCCACATCTTCGCCGCCGGCCACGACCTGGCGGAGCCGGGCGGGGCGGTACGGACGCTGGACGAGCTGGTCGCCACGGTCGGCGAGGGCCGGCTGCGGCTGATCCACGCCAACGACTCCAAGGACGTCGCCGGCGCGCACAAGGACCGGCACGCCAACATCGGCGTCGGCCACATCGGCCAGGAGGCGTTCCGGCAGCTGCTGCGGCACCCGGCCACCGAGGGGGTGCCGCTGGTCATCGAGACCCCGGGCGGCAAGGAGGGGCACGCCGCCGACATCGAGCTGCTGAAGAAGCTCCGGGACTGACGGGCCCGGGACCGCCCCTGCATGACACGTACCCCGCGGGGGTATGCGCCTCCTTGGGACAGGAACCGCGCCCGAGGTTGGGAGCCCCTCATGGAGCACCAGACGACGCACCACCCTCACCACCCCGAAGGCCACGCCGGTCACGGGGCCTCCTGGGGCACGGCGGCGAAGGCCACCCTCCACTGCCTGACCGGCTGCGCCGTCGGCGAGGTCCTGGGCATGGTCATCGGCACCGCGCTCGGCTGGGGCAACGCCCCCACCATGGTTCTGGCGATCGTCCTCGCGTTCTTCTTCGGCTACTCGCTCACGCTGTGGGCCGTCACGCGGGCCGGCCTGGCGCTGCGGGCCGCGATCGGCGTCGCGCTCGCCGCCGACACGATCTCCATCACGGTGATGGAGGCCGTCGACAACGCCGTGCTGCTGGCGGTCCCGGGCGCCATGGACGCGCACCTGTCGGACGGACTCTTCTGGGGCGCGCTCGCCTTCGCGTTCCTCGTCGCCTTCCTGGTGACCACCCCGGTCAACAAGTGGATGATCGGGCGCGGCAAGGGTCACGCGGTGGTGCACCGGTACCACCACTGAGGGCGCCTGCGGGCGGGCTACAGCTCCGGGCCGTCGCCCGGTTCCTCCTGGTACGAGTAGCGCTGCTCGGTCCACGGGTCGCCGAGGTTGTGGTAGCCGCGCTCCTCCCAGAAGCCCCGGCGGTCGGCCGTCATGTACTCCACGCCGCGGACCCACTTCGGGCCCTTCCAGGCGTACAGGTGCGGCACGACGAGCCGCAGCGGGAAGCCGTGCTCGGCGGTGAGGAGTTCACCGTCCTTGTGGGTGGCGAAGATGGTGTGCTCGTCGGCGAAGTCGCTCAGCCGCATGTTGGCGCTGTAGCCGTACTCGGCCCAGACCATGACGTGGGTGACGTGCGGCGCGGGCGGCGCGAGCTCAAGGACCGTCCGGGCGGCGACGCCGCCCCATTCCGCGCCGAGCATGCTGAACTTGGTGACGCAGTGCAGATCGGCCGTGACCGTGGAGAACGGCAGGGCCGTGAACTCCTCGTGGTTCCAGCAGCGCTTCTCACCGTCGGCGGTCGCCCCGAAGACGCGGAACTCCCAGCGCTCGGGCTTGAACTTGGGCACGGGCCCGTAATGGGTGACCGGCCAGCCGCGCTGGATCCGCTGCCCCGGCGGCAGCTCGGGCGAAATGTCCGGCATCCCCGCTTCCCGGTGTACTCCGCTCTCCGGCTGACCCATGTCCTCCATGGTGACAGACGGCGAGGGGTGGTCATGACCAGCCACCCGCGCGGACGCACCCATTCGGGCAAGTCCTACTAAGCCTGCACTTACTGGACGCCCCCCATGCGGAGTGCGAGGATGCGGCCATCCTGCCCTGTGAAGGGCCGGACACACCCCGTGATGGAAGGAACCTTGAGCGATGCAGGGCGACCCCGAGGTCCTGGAGTTTCTGAACGAGCAGCTGACCGGCGAGCTGACGGCCATCAACCAGTACTGGCTGCACTACCGCATCCAGGACAACAAGGGCTGGACGAAGCTCGCGAAGTACACCCGCGAAGAGTCCATCGACGAGATGAAGCACGCGGACAAGCTGACCGAGCGCATCCTCATGCTCGACGGCCTGCCCAACTACCAGCGGCTCTTCCACGTGCGCGTCGGCCAGACCGTCACCGAGATGTTCCAGGCGGACCGCCAGGTCGAGGTCGAGGCGATCGACCGCCTCAAGCGGGGCATCGAGGTCATGCGCGCCAAGGGCGACATCACCTCGGCGAACCTCTTCGAGGAGATCCTCGCGGACGAGGAGCACCACATCGACTACCTGGACACCCAGCTGGAGCTGATCGAGTCGCTGGGCGAGGCGCTGTACCTCTCGACGCTCATCGAGCAGCCGAGCTAGCGAGCGGGCTAGGCGGCTTCGGAGAGGTCGGTGACCTCCGCGGCGAGGGCGGGCATGCCCTGGTCCAGGAGCTCGCGGCGCGGGCAGTTCCCCCGCCCGAGGAGGGCCTGGATGCGCCGGACGCAGGAACCGCAGTCCGTGCCCGCCTTGGAGGCGGAGGCGATCTGGCGGGGCGTGCAGGCGCCGGCCTCCGCGTGCTCCTTGACCTGCTTCTCCGTGACACCGAAGCATGAGCAGACGTACACGCGGTTCACCTCCCGCCGAGATCGATTAGGCTAACCTAACCTTACCCGGCGGGCCGGGAGCATAAAAGCCTCCGATACGACGATGGGGCGCGGATCACAAGGATCCGCGCCCCACTGTCGTAGGTATCTACTTACTGATCGCGGTACATCTCGGCCACGAGGAACGCCAGGTCGAGCGACTGGCTCCGGTTGAGGCGCGGGTCGCAGGCCGTCTCGTAGCGCTGGTGCAGGTCGTCGACGAAGATCTCGTCGCCGCCGCCCACGCACTCGGTGACGTCGTCACCGGTGAGCTCGACGTGGATGCCGCCCGGGTGGGTGCCCAGCGCCTTGTGGACCTCGAAGAAGCCCTTGACCTCGTCGAGCACGTCGTCGAAGCGGCGGGTCTTGTGGCCCGAGGCCGCCTCGAAGGTGTTGCCGTGCATCGGGTCGGTCACCCAGGCGACGGTGGCGCCCGAGGCGGTGACCTTCTCGACCAGCTCCGGAAGCTTGTCCCGGACCTTGTCGGCGCCCATGCGGACGATGAAGGTCAGCCGGCCCGGCTCACGGTCCGGGTCCAGGCGCTCGATGTAGGTGAGCGCCTCCTCCGGGGTGGTCGTCGGGCCCAGCTTGATGCCGATCGGGTTCGCGATCCGCGACGCGAACTCGATGTGCGCGTGGTCCAGCTGGCGGGTGCGCTCACCGATCCAGACCATGTGGCCGGAGGTGTCGTAGAGCTTGCCGGTGCGCGAGTCGGTACGGGTGAGGGCGCCCTCGTAGGCGAGCAGCAGCGCCTCGTGCGACGAGTAGAACTCGACGGCCTTGAACTCGGCCGGGTCGGTACCGCACGCCTTCATGAAGTTCAGCGCGTTGTCGATCTCGCGGGCGAGCGCCTCGTAGCGCTGGCCCGACGGGGACGACTTCACGAAGTCCTGGTTCCAGGCGTGCACCTGGCGCAGGTCGGCGTAACCGCCGGTGGTGAAGGCGCGGACCAGGTTCAGCGTGGAGGCGGAGGCGTGGTACATCCGCTTCAGGCGCTCCGGGTCCGGGACCCGGGCCCGCTCGTTGAAGTCGAAGCCGTTGACGGAGTCGCCCCGGTAGGTGGGGAGGGTGACGCCGTCGCGGGTCTCCGTGTCCTTCGAGCGCGGCTTGGAGTACTGGCCCGCGATGCGGCCGACCTTCACGACCGGCACGGAGGCCGCGTACGTGAGGACGGCGCTCATCTGGAGCAGCGTCTTCAGCTTGGCCCGGATGTGATCGGCCGACACCGCGTCGAACGCCTCGGCGCAGTCGCCGCCCTGGAGCAGGAACGCCTCGCCACGGGCGACGGCTCCCATCCGGGCGCGCAGCTGGTCGCACTCGCCGGCGAAGACGAGCGGAGGATACGACTCGAGGTCCGCGATCACATCGCGCAGAGCCTCGGCATCGGGGTACTCGGGCTGCTGCGCCGCGGGCAGGTCTCGCCAGGTCGCCTTGGCGACGGCGTGGGATTCAGCGTTCACGGTCACGCGGACAACACTACGGGGTTCTTCGTCCTGTCCTGTCCCGTGCCCAGTGACTGAGACGCGCACCCGTGACGCCTGGACGTGATCTTCACGCCATCGAGTGATGTTACCCTCAGCCCCGTTTCAGCAAACGAGCAAACCTGCTCTCCGATGCTTGGCCGAACACATAGGGGTGGGCGTGACCCAGAGGCACCGCAGGGATCGCAAGAAGAAACGACTCTTGTACGGAGCGGCGGCGGCGGTCGTCGCCACGGCCACGATCGGCACGATCGCGGTCGCCTCGCCCGGTGTCCTCGGCACGTCCGAGGACCCGAAGCCCGGCGCCGCGGCCACCCTCCAGGAGCAGTTCGCGGCGGCGGCGGAGGAATTCGACGTCCCGCAGAGCGTGCTGATGGCGGTGTCGTACCAGCAGACCCGCTGGGAGTCGCACGACGGCGAGCCGAGCACCACCGGCGCGTACAACGTCATGGGTCTGACGAAGGTCGACCCGGGGGACGTCCAGCAGGAGGTCACCGACGAGCAGATCGACCACTTCAACGGCTCCGGCCGCCCGGAGATCGAGAAGACCTTCGACCGCGAGAAGGTCCGCCGCATCCTGGAGAGCGCGCTCGTCGACACCGACGACCCGCGCCTCCACACCCTGGACAAGGGCGCCGAGCTGATCGGCAGCTCCACCGAGTCCGTGCAGAACGACACCGCCGCGTCCATCCGCGCCGGCGCCGCCCTGCTCGCCGACTACCAGAAGCAGGCGGGCGCCGAGCTGTCGGACGAGCCCGGTGACTGGTACCCGGCCGTGGCCCGGTACAGCCAGTCCCCGGAGAAGAAGGGCGCCGACCTCTTCGCGAAGCGCGTCTTCGAGTCGATCAAGAAGGGCGAGCGGGAGCTCACCCTCGACGGCGAGCAGGTCGCGCTGCCGGCCGACCCCACAGTCGAGCCCGTCAAGCCGGCGAACGTGCCGCTGGCCGCCACCTTCGCGAGCACCACGGCGACCACGCTCCCCGAGTGCCCGAGCGGCCTGAACTGCAACGTCAAGCTGACCGTGCCCTCCTCCACCGGCAAGAAGAACTACACCGCCGCCGACCGCCCCAACCAGGGCGTCGACATCCGCCAGATCGTCATCCACGACACCGAGGGCGGCTACGACGGCTCCCTCAAGGTGCTCACCGACCCGAACGGCGGGGGCAGCGCCCACTACCTGATCCGGGCGTCCGACGGCCTGGTCACCCAGATGCTCGAGAACAAGAACCTGGCGTGGCACGCGGGCAACTGGACCCACAACATGCACGCCATCGGCGTGGAGCACGAGGGCTACGCCATCAAGGAGGGCAGCTGGTACACCGAGCCCCAGTACCGCTCCTCGGCGGCGCTGGTGAAGCACCTGGCGACCACGTACGGCGTGCCGATCGACCGTGAGCACATCATCGGTCACGACGAGGTCGCGCTCCAGACCGACGACAAGGTCGCCAACCTGCACTGGGACGGCGGGCCGTACTGGGACTGGAACCACTACATGTCCCTCCTGGGCGCCCCGCAGGGCGACCAGGGCGCGGGCGGCCTGCTCCGGGCCGGCCAGACGGTCCGCGTGGTCCCGCCCTTCACCACGGCGAACCAGCCGAAGCTGAGCGTCGGCGGCACGGAGGTCCCGCCGCGGCCGTCGAACTTCGGCTACCTGTACACGTCGCCCTCGACGTCGGCGACGACGCTCAAGGACCCGTACTTCACCTCGCTGTGGACCGAGGGCTCGAACTACGGCAACAAGGTCCGCGCCGGCGGCCTGTACGTCGTCGCCGAGGTCCGGTCCAACTGGACGGCGATCTGGTACGCGGGCGAGAAGGCGTGGTTCTACAACCCCGGCGGCCAGTACACCGTGCCGGTGAACGCCACCACGGTGAAGGTGAAGTCCGGCCTGGCCTCGATCAAGGTCTTCGGCCGCTCCTTCCCGGAGACCGCCGCCTACACCGCGGCCGGTCTGTCGGCGCCCGGCAACGAGAACGACCCGCTGTCGAAGTTCACCTTCGAGGCCGGCGAGGCGTACGTGAAGGCCGGTCCCGCCGTGAAGGGCGACGACTGGTTCGGCTCCGCCCAGAAGAACGTCATCGGCTCCACGCTGTTCGTGCCGATCCGCTTCCACCACAAGATCGTCTGGGTGAAGCAGAGCGAGATCACGGAGGCGCCCGGCGCCGCCCCGGTCAGCACCACCGACCGCAACAACATCATCGCCCGCGACGCCTCCGGTGTGCTCTGGCAGTACCAGGGGACCGGGTCCGGCAGCGCGCCGTTCCTGACCAAGTACCGGGTCGGCCCGGGGTGGCAGGTGTACAACACCATCACGCCGATGACGACGCTGAAGGCCGACGGGACCGGGGACGTCGTCGCCCGGGACAAGGACGGCGTGCTCTGGTACTACAAGGGCACCGGCAACCCCTCCGCCCCGTTCAAGACGCGGCTCAAGGTCGGCGGCGGCTGGAACATCTACAACAAGCTCCTCGGCGTCGGCGACATGAACGCCGACGGCCGGCCGGACCTGGTCGCCCGGGACACCGCGGGCGTGCTGTGGCTGTACACGAACACGGGCGCGTCCCCGAACCCCTTCGCGACCCGCGTCCGCGTCGGCGGCGGCTGGAACGTGTACAACGAGCTGATCGCCACCGGGGACATGACCGCGGACGGCAAGCCCGACCTGATCGCCCGCGACACGGCCGGCTACCTGTGGCTGTACAAGAACACCGGCGGCTCCCCGAACCCGTACGCCACGCGCGCGAAGGTCGGCGGCGGCTGGGGCGTCTACGACGTCATGGTCGGCCCCGGTGACCTGGACAAGGACGGCAAGCCCGACCTGATCGCCCGGGACAGGTCCGGCGTCCTGTGGTTCTACAAGAACACCAGCGGCTACCCGAACCCGTACGCCACCCGCGTGAACGTGGGCAGCGGCTGGGGGGTCTACAACCTGATCGTCTGATCGGGCACGGCCTCGCACGGGGCCCGTTCCGTACCGTCCACGGTGCGGAACGGGCCCCGTTCCCGTCTCCCGCTGGGTTACAGTGCTCGCATGTACGCGCTGCCGACCCAGAACTGGTGGTGGACCGTCCCTCCGGCGGCCCACTGACTGCGCGTACTCCGAAGACCACGCGAAGGCCGCCCGAGGGGCGGCCTTTCTCGTTCCCGCGAGGCCGTTCCTCTCCGCTCCCGCCCCGACCGGAAGGAACCCGCACGCCATGAGCTTCGACCTCTCCCGTCTCCTCGACGACTCCGCCCCGCCGTTCGCCCTGCTCCGCCGCCGCACGCCCGGCCGCGACCACGACACCGTCGAGGTGCTGATCGGCGCCGTCCACGAGGCGGAGCGGCTGGCCGACCTGCCGGTGGGCGGGCGGCCGGCGCTCGCGCTGGTGCCGTTCCGGCAGATCCGGGAGCGCGGCTTCGACGTCCGCGACGACGGCACCCCGCTCTCCGTGCTGGTCGCGGAGGAGACGCACGAGCTGCCGCTCGGCGCGGTGCTCGACGCGCTGCCCGCGCACCGGGTCGAGGTGACCGGCGGGGCGTTCGACGTCTCCGACGAGGAGTACGCGGGGATCGTGCGGCGGGTGATCGAGGACGAGATCGGCGCCGGCGAGGGCGCCAACTTCGTCATCCGGCGGACGTACACCGGCGAGATCCCCGGCTTCGGGCGGGCCGACGCGCTGGCGCTGTTCCGGCGGCTGCTGGCGGGCGAGCGGGGCGCGTACTGGACGTTCGTGGTGCACACCGGGGAGCGGGTGCTCGTCGGGGCCAGCCCGGAGGTGCACGTGCGGATGGCGGGCGGGACCGTGGTCATGAACCCGATCAGCGGCACGTACCGCTACCCGGACGGGGAGGCGCCGACCGCCGAGGGGCTGCTCGGCTTCCTCGCCGACCGCAAGGAGACCGAGGAGCTCTCCATGGTGGTCGACGAGGAGCTGAAGATGATGTGCACGGTCGGGGACCGGGGCGGGGTGGTGATCGGGCCCCGGCTGAAGGAGATGGCGCACCTCGCGCACACCGAGTACGAGCTGCGCGGCCGGTCCTCGCTGGACGTGCGGGAGGTGCTGCGCGAGACGATGTTCGCGGCGACCGTGACCGGCTCGCCGGTGCAGAACGCCTGCCGGGTGATCGAGCGCCACGAAGCCGGCGGGCGCGGCTACTACGCGGGGGCGCTGGCCCTGCTCGGCACGGACGGCAGCGGGGCACAGACGCTGGACTCGCCCATCCTCATCCGGACCGCCGACATCGCCCTCGACGGGCGGCTGCGGGTGCCGGTGGGGGCGACCCTGGTGCGGCACTCGGACCCGGCGGGCGAGGTCGCGGAGACGCACGCGAAGGCGGCGGCGGTGCTGGCGGCGCTCGGGGTGCGGGAGGGCCGGCCGGCGGAGGACTCCCCCGCCCGGCCTCGGCTCGCGGACGACCCGCGGGTGCGGGCCGCGCTGGACGCCCGGCGGGCGGACCTGGCGCCGTTCTGGCTGCGGATGCAGAGCCGGTCGGCGGAGCTGACGGGCCACGCCCTGGTGGTCGACGCGGAGGACACCTTCACCGCGATGCTGGCCCATCTGCTGCGCTCCTCGGGGCTGGAGGTGTCGGTGCTGCGGTACGACGAGCCGGGGCTGCGGGAGCTGGCGCTCGCCCACGAGGGGCCGGTGGTGCTCGGACCCGGGCCCGGCGATCCGGCGGACGCGGCCGATCCGAAGATGCGGTTCCTGCGCGGGCTCACCGCCGAGCTGCTGCGGGGCCACCGGCACGGGCTGCTCGGGGTGTGCCTGGGGCACGAGCTGATCGCGGCGGAGCTGGGCCTGGACCTGGTGCGGAAGCGGACCCCGTTCCAGGGCGCGCAGGTGCGGATCGACCTGTTCGGACAGGAGCGGACGGTCGGCTTCTACAACAGCTTCACCGCGCGCTGCGACGAGCGGGAGGCGACGGAGCTGGCGCTGCACCGGATCGAGGTGAGCCGGGACGCGGCGACGGGCGAGGTGCACGCGCTGCGCGGCCCCGGCTTCGCGGGGGTCCAGTTCCACCCGGAGTCGGTGCTGACGCTGGAGGGCGCGGCGGTGACGGCCTCGCTGCTGGCCGGGGTGCTGGTCTAGGAGGTCCTAGGCGGACCGCGGGACCAGGACGTTCTCGCCGCGCCGGCCCGCGGTGTAGTCGAGGACGTTCTGGACCGTGGTGTCGATGATCTGGCCGACGGCGTCCTCGGTGTAGTACGCCTGGTGGCTCGTCACCACCACGTTCGGGAAGGTGACCAGGCGGGCGAGGGTGTCGTCCTCGACGCCCGCGAGGGACTTGTCGAGGAAGAAGAGGCCGGCCTCGGCCTCGTAGACGTCGAGGCCGACGCCGGCGAAGCGGCCGGCGCGCAGTTCGGTGACGAGGGCGTCGGTGTCGATGAGGCCGCCGCGGCTGGAGTTGACCAGCAGGGCGTCGTCCTTCATGGCCTTGAGCGCGGCGGCGTCGAGGAGGTGGTGGGTGGCGGGCAGCAGCGGCACGTGCAGGCTGACGAGGTCGGACTCGGCGAGGAGCCGGTCCTTGTCGACGTACTCCATGCCGAGGGCGGCGCAGGCCGGGTTCTCGGCGACGTCCCAGCCGAGCAGCCGCATGCCGAAGCCGTGGGCGATCCGCGCGAACGCCTCGCCGATCTTGCCGGTGCCGAGGATTCCGGCGGTGCGGCCGCGCAGGTCGCGGCCCATCAGCCCGTCGAGGCGGAAGTCGAAGTCGCGGGTGCGGTTGGAGGCGCGGACGATCCGCCGGTTGACGGCCATGGCGAGCGTCCAGGCGAACTCGGCGACGGAGTACGGCGAGTAGTACGAGACGCGGGCGACGGTGAGGCCCAGGCGCTCGGCGACCTCCAGGTCGATGTTGTTGAAGCCGGTGGAGCGCTGGGCGATCATCTGGGTGCCGCCGGCCGCCAGGGTCTGCAGGACCCGGTGGTCGAGGATGGCGTTGACGCTGGTGGAGATGACCTCGTAGCCGGCCGCGATGGGCGCGGTGTCCTCGGTGAGGAAGACGTCGAGGCAGCGGACGTCGTGGTGTCCGGCGAACGCCTTCTCGATGATCGGCCGCTCGTCCGCCTGCACGCCGAATGCCAGGATCTCCACGCCCGTCCTCCCATTGACGAAAACCGCACGAAAGCCGCACGAAAGCCGCATACGCGCCCGAATATACGGCTCCGTCCGGCCGGCCGCCCGGCGCCCGGCCGGTCAGCCCTCGTCGAGCCCGCGCTCGATCGCGTACCGGACGAGCTCGACGCGGTTGTGCAGCTGGAGCTTGCCCAGGGTGTTCTGGACGTGGTTCTGCACGGTCCGGTGGGAGATGACGAGCCGCTCGGCGATCTGCTTGTAGCTGAGGCCCTTGGCGACCAGCCGCAGCACCTCGGTCTCGCGGTCGGTGAGGCGCGGCGCCTCGGGCTCCCCGGCGCCGGCGGCGGGCGCGGGCTCGGAGGCGAGGCGGCGGTACTCGCCGAGGACCAGGCCGGCCAGGCCCGGGGTGAAGACGGGGTCGCCGGCGGCGGTGCGGCGGACGGCGTCGATCAGCTCCTCGGTGCTGGCCGACTTCAGCAGGTAGCCGGTGGCGCCGGACTTCACGGCCTCCAGGACGTCGGCGTGCTCGCCGCTCGCGGAGAGGACCAGGACCCGCAGCCCCGGCAGGGTGCCGACCAGCTCCTTGCAGACCTGGACGCCCGGCTTGGCGGGCAGGTTCAGGTCCAGGACGAGGACGTCGGGGGCGGCGGCGGGGGCGCGGCGGACGGCCTGCTCGCCGTCGCCGGCGGTGGCGACCACCTCGAAGCCGGACTCGGCCAGGTCGCGGGCGACGGCGTCCCGCCACATGGGGTGGTCGTCGACGACCATCACCCTGATCGGCCGCGGCTCCTGGTGCTGGACCTCGTTCACTGCTCTCCTGCCTTCCCCCGTGCGTCCCGCGCCGGTCGCGGGACCTTCAGTTCGACTTCGGTGCCCTGACCGGGGACCGAGATGAGTTCGGCGGTGCCGCCGAGGTCGCGCAGCCGCCCCCGGATGGAGAGCGCCACGCCCATCCGGCCCTCGCCCTCCGCCTCGGCGAGCCGGCCCTCCGGGATGCCGGGCCCGTCGTCCCGGACGGTGACTATGACCTCGTCGTCCCAGTCCTCGACCAGGATCCACGCGCGCGCGTCCGCGCCCGCGTGCACCCGCACATTGTCCAGGGCGGCGCCGACGGCGGCGGCCAGTTCGCGGGCGGCGGCGGACGGCAGCGGGACGGGCACCCCGGGGTCGGAGAGGGTGACCCGGGCGCCGGCCCGCGGGGCGAGCAGGGTGCGCAGGTCGACGGGGGTGCCGTCGCCGGGCTCGTCGTCGACCTCGACGACCCGGACGACCGCGCCCTCGGACTCGTCCTCGGAGACGTGGCTGGTACGGGTGAGACCGCCGGCGACCAGGGTGCGCAGGGCGACCTCCTGCTCGCCGGCCATCCGGCCGAGCTCGGCGGCCTCCCCGCCGAGCGCGGTGCCGCGCCGCTGCACCATGGCGAGGACCTGGAGGACGCTGTCGTGGATGTCGCGGGCGAGCCGCTCGCGCTCCCGGGTGGCGGCCTCGATCTCCAGGGCGCGGGCGAGGGTGCGCTCGGAGGCACGGGCGACCTCGACGACGTAGCCGATGGCGATGGAGGCCACCCAGACGAGGATCACGTTGTGGACGGTGTCCCGGCTGGGGTGGGCGCGCTCGATGATGTTGGCGACGGCGACGAGGGAGGAGGCGAGGCCGGCCCAGCGCCAGCCGCCCTTGATGGCGTAGGCGAGGACGGAGCCGGCCGTCCATATGGTCGGCAGGGTGGGGCCGTCGACGGACTGGGCGTGGGCGTCGGCGAGCGGGGTGAGGAGGATGCCGGTGAGGGCGAGCGTGAGGTCGGCGACGAGGAAGCGGCGGGTGCAGCTGGCCGCGTTCGCCACCTTGGGGAGGGTGGCGAGGGTCCAGACGCAGAGCACCGCGAGATAGGCGACGGCGATCCAGGGCCGCTCGTAGCGGTCCCGTCCGGTGGCGAAGATCAGCACCGCGTACACCATCGTCAGGACGCGGTAGCCGGTCAGCGCCCGCCACAGCGGCTGCTCGACCGACATGCGCACGACACGCTCGCGCTTGGCCATCTCCCCCACCCCCCGCCGGCGCCCCTCGACGGGAGCGTCAGGCGCCGGACTCTTCCCGTGCGGCGATCTCCGCCTTCACGGCCTCCTTGGCGGCCTTCTCGGCCTCCGCGATCTGCCGCTTGGCGGCGGTCGCGTAGATGTCGACGTACTCCTGCCCGGAGAGCTTCATGATCTCGTACATGACCTCGTCGGTCACCGAGCGCAGGATGAAGCGGTCGCCGTCCATGCCCTGGTAGCGGGAGAAGTCCAGCGGCTTGCCGATCCGGATCCCGGGGCGCATCAGCTTCGGGACGATCTTGCCGGGCGGCTGGATCTTCTCGGTGTCGATCATGGCGACGGGGATCACGGGGGCGCCGGTGGCGAGCGCCACCCGGGCGAGGCCGCCGGGCTTGCCGCGGTAGAGCCGGCCGTCGGGCGAGCGGGTGCCCTCGGGGTAGATGCCGAAGAGGCCGCCGCCCTCGATGACCTCGATGCCCGCCTTGATGGCGGCCTCGCCGGCGCCGCGGGCGCCCGAGCGGTCCACCGGGAGCTGGCCGACGCCCTTGAAGAAGGCGGCGGTCAGCCGGCCCTTCACGCCGGGCGTGGTGAAGTACTCGGCCTTGGCGATGAAGGTGACCTTGCGGTCGAGCACCGCGGGCAGGAAGAAGGAGTCCGAGAAGGACAGGTGGTTGCTGGCGAGGATCGCCGGACCCTCGGCGGGGATGTTCTCCAAGCCCTCCACCCAGGGCCGGAAGGCCAGCTTCAGGGAGCCTCCGATGGAGAACTTCATCGCGCCGTAGATCAACTCGCCATGCCTTCCGTGTGCCGTCGTGACGACTTTATCCCGTACCGGCGCACCGGCCCCGCTGCGGCCCTGGTCGGGTGTCGGTCCGGTCGCGTACCGTGAAGGTCCTTTCCCCCATCGCCGTACGGCTCGGGCGCCCGGCGCGCCGGAGCCGCGACCGAACAGGAGACCCCGGTGCCGGTCCTTCCCGGAGCCGAGCCGTACCGCCGCGAGGGCGGCGAGGTCGGCGTCCTTCTCTGTCACGGATTCACCGGTTCCCCGCAGTCGATGCGTCCGTGGGCCGAGTACCTGGCGGACCGCGGCCTCACGGTGTCGGTGCCGCTGCTGCCCGGCCACGGCACCCGCTGGCAGGACATGCAGCTGACCACGTGGCACGACTGGTACGCGGAGGTGGACCGGGCGCTGCGGGAGCTGACCGCGCGCTGCTCGGCCGTCTTCGTCTTCGGCCTGTCCATGGGCGGGGCGCTGACCCTGCGGCTCGCCGCGAAGCACGGCGACGCGGTGCGGGGCGTCGTCCTCGTCAACCCGGGCAACAAGGTGCACGGTGTCGCCGCGCACGCCCTGCCGGTGGTGCGGCACCTGGTGCCGACGACGCGGGGCATCGCCAGCGACATCGCGAAGGAGGGCGTGACCGAGGTCGGCTACACCCGGGTGCCGCTGCACGCGGCGCACTCGCTGCGGCGGTTCTTCCGGCAGGTGGACGCGGAGCTGCCGCAGGTCACCCAGCCCCTCCTGCTGCTGCGCAGCCCGCGGGACCACGTGGTGCCGCCGGCCGACTCGGCGCGGATCCTCGGCCGGGTCTCCTCCACGGACGTGAAGGAGGTCCTGCTGGAACAGAGCTACCACGTGGCGACGTTGGACCATGACGCGGAGAGGATCTTCGAGGAGAGTCTGGCGTTCGTCGAGCGTCTCGCCCCGGAGCTCGTGGGCGGGAAGGGGAGCAGGAGCGGTGGCTGACCAGCAGGACGGCGGCGAGCGGGAGCCGCAGCCCATCGACGAGGAGGCGGCGTGGGCCGCGATCGTCGCCGGGTACGGCGAGGAGCCCGCGGATCCGCCGGGGACGCGGCCGTTCCGGCCGATCGAGAACCTGAGGCTGCCGGAGCCGGAGGAGCTGGACGCCCGCGAGGCCGGGTCCGCCTCGGGCGGGGACGTGCCGAAGCCGGACAAGCCGAAGCAGGACGGGCCGAAGCAGGACGGGCCGCGGCGGGAGGCGCCGCAGCGGGAGACGCCGTCGCCGCTCGCGCCGGAGCCGGAGCCGGGCCCCGACTCGGGTGACGAGGGGGACGAGAAGCCCGCGCTGGGCAGTTCGGTCGTCTTCGCGCCCGGGGTGCGGGTCGGCGGGCCGCGCGACTACAGCCTGGCGGAGCCGGAGCCGGGCGGCGACGGGGACGACGGCGAGGGGCACTTCGTGCCGCCGGAGCCGCCGCCGCTGCCGGAGGCGGACACCACCACCAAGTTCGCCTGGCTGGCGGTGGTCGGCGGTCCGGTCCTGATGCTGGTCGCCGTGCTGCTCCGGTGGGACATGACGTGGTGGCTGACCACCCTGTGCGTCGGCGGCTTCCTGGGCGGTTTCGTGACGCTTGTGGCCCGGATGAAGGGCGACGACGAGGACGGCGACGGGTACGACGACCCGGGCCGCGGCGCGGTGGTGTGACCCGGCTCAGGCGGCGGGCGCGCGGAGCCTGACCGCCGCCAGCACCGGCAGGTGGTCGGTGGCGGCGGCCAGGTCCGCGGGGTCCGGTTCGGCGGGCACGCCGCAGCCGAGGAACTCGACGCCGTCCGTGGCCAGGACGGCGTCGACGCGTGCGCGGGGACCGGCGGCGGGGAAGGTGTGCTCGCCGCCCCGGGGGGTCGCCTCCCAGCCGTCGCGGAGACTCTTGGCGAGCCGGGTGAAGGCGGGGCCGCCGGGGCGCTCGTTGAGGTCGCCGGCGACGATCGTGTACGGGGTGTCCAGCGCGGCGACCCGGTCGAGGACCAGGCCGGCCTGGGCGTACCGCTCGTCCTCGCGCAGGCTCAGATGGCAGCTGACGAGGCCGAGCCGGACGGCGCCGAAACGGACGACGGCGGTGGCGAGGCCGCGCCGGTGCAGGCCGGGGGTGAGCGGCAGGAGCACGTCCTCGGTGCGTTCGACGGTGGCCCGCAGCGAGCAGAGCAGCAGCGGCCCGGCGGCGGTGGCGCCGCCGGAGAGCACGACCAGTTCGCTCTTGGCGGCGAGCCGGGCGGCGTGCTTGCGCCAGCGGAAGAAGCGCGGCGCCTCCTGGGCGAGGACGACGTCGGGCGCGCAGGCGCGGATCACCCGGGCGAGGGCGTCCTCGTCGTCGCGCATCGAGCGGAGGTTGTAGCTGAGGATCCGGACCACGGCCGAGCCGTCGGGCTCGGTACGGGAGGCGGGCAGCGCGCCGGTCGCGTCGAGGGCCATCCGCCCACCATAGGCGGGATGCCCGCCCCGCCCCAGGGGGCGCGGCGGGCATCGGCCCGGACGGTGCGGAGGTCAGCCCTGGCGGGCGAGGTCCGCGGCGCCGACCAGGCCGGCCTTGTTGCCGAGCTGGGCGGCGAGGACCTGGGCGTGCGGGCGGTAGCGCCCGCCGATCAGCCAGCGCCGGAAGGACTTCCGGATGGGGTCGAGGACGAGTTCGCCCTCGTCGGAGACGCCGCCGCCGACGATGAAGGCGGACGGGTCGAAGAGCGAGGCGAGGTCGGCGAGGCCGGCGCCGGCCCAGCGGGCCAGCTCGCGGAAGGAGTCGATGGCGACCGGGTCCCCGGCGCGGGCGGCCTCGCTGACGTGCTTGCCCTGGACGCCCTCGGGGGTGCCGTCGCCGAGCGACAGGAGGACCTCGGCGTTCTCGGGGGTGGCGGCGGCGCGCTGCCGGGCGTACCGGACGAGGGCGCGGCCGGAGGCGTACTGCTCCCAGCAGCCCTGGCTGCCGCAGCCGCACAGCAGGCCGTCGGGGACGACCCGGATGTGGCCGAACTCGGCGGCGACGCCGAAGCGTCCGCGGCGCAGCTTGTTGCCGATGATGATGCCGCCGCCGAGGCCGGTGCCGAGGGTGATGCAGATGACGTCCTCGTGGCCCTGGCCGGCGCCGAAGCGGTACTCGCCCCAGGCGGCGGCGTTGGCGTCGTTCTCGACGACGACGGGCAGGCCGACGCGCTGCTCGACCTTGTCCTTGAGCGGCTCGTGCCGCCAGTCGATGTTCGGCGCGAAGAGGACAGTGGCGCGCTTGTCGTCGACGTATCCGGCCGCGCCGATGCCGACGGCCTCGATCTGGTGGCCCTTGCCGGCCTCGGAGACGGCCGCGCAGATGGCGTCGACGATGCCTTCGGGGGTCGGCGGGGTGGGCACCGTGTGCGTGTCGAGGATGCTGCCCTCCTCGTCGACCACGCCGGCCGCGATCTTCGTGCCGCCGATGTCGACGCCGATGGTGAGTCCCATGAAGTCCCTCAGTATTCGGTCGAGCCCCGCTAGGGCCCACCGTACCCGAGGGGAGGGGCCGTCCTGATCAGTCCAGGTCGATGGGGCGGCCGGTGACGGGGCCGTCGCCGTCGTCCTCGTGGTCGTCGGCGCCGGTCTCGCGGGGGGTGCCGGAGGCGCGGCGGGGGTCGTCCTCGTCGAGGCCCGCGCCCGGTCCGGGGCCCCGGGTCCAGCGGGTCTCGTGGCCTTCGACGGCCGAGCGGTAGGCGGCGAGGAGTTCGCCGCCGGCGGCGGCGAGGTGGTCGAAGACCTGCGGGTTGCGCTCGATGACGGGCTCGACGACGGCCTTCGCCTGGTTGACGAGTCCCTTGACGGTCTCGGCGGCCTGGGCGGCGGCTCCGGCGGCCTGCTGCCCGCCGAACAGCGGGGCGGCGGCGCCGAGTCCGCCGGTCAGCTTCTCGGCGACGGCCTCGAAGAGCCGGCGGAACTCCTCGGCGGGCGAGCCGGGTTCCTGGCCGTGCTCGGCGCGGCGGCGGGCCTTCTCCGCCGCCAGGTCCTCGGCGCACGCCTCGGCCCAGGGGTCGTGGTCGCTGCTCATGGCGCTCTCCTCCGTCGCTTCCCTTCCTCCGACGGTACACGCCGGGGGCGCCGGTCAGGAGGGCTCGGGCCAGAGTCCGGGGTCGGGGGCGAAGCGGATGGCGAGGTCGCCGTCGACGAGGCCGGCGCCGGTGACGGTGCAGCGGCGCAGGGCGGGCGGCAGGGGCAGGGCGCGGCGGAAGGGGCCCGCGCCGAGGAGGAGTTCGTCACCCCTGCGGACGAGGGAGAGTTCCGCCTTGACGGCGCCGGGCAGCGGGAGGTGCCAGACGAGGACGCCGTCCTCGGCGCGCCGGTCCTCGACGGTCGGCGCGGGCGCGGGGACGGGCGGCAGGCCGGGGCGTACGGCGGCGAGCGGGGCGAGGTCCTCGGGTCCGCGCGGGTCGCGGCCGAGGTGGGGCAGTTCGTGCAGGAGGTCGCCGGCCTCGGCGCGGAGGGTCTCCAGGTGCCGGTGCTGCTGGGTGGTGAGGGCGGTGAGCCAGGGGTCGTCGGAGGCGGCGGGGAGCAGCCGGTTGGCGATCACGGCGTCGAGGGCGAGGCCCTGGACGGCGAGGCCGAGGCGGGCGTCGCGGAGGGTGGCGGCGGCGGCCGGGCCGGGTTCGAGGACGAGCCGGACGGTGGTGGCGGGGGCCTCCAGGGCGGTCTGGACGGCGGCGAGCTCCCGCTCCCAGCGGGCGGTGGTGTCGTACAGCCACTGGGCGGGCATCGGGACGCCGGCGAGCTGGGCGAGCATCGGGCGGAGCGCGCGGGCGGCCTGCCGTTCGGGCGGCAGCAGGCGGCGCAGGTAGCGGCGGAGCTGGGCGGGGAGGGCGAGGACGGCCAGGGCCTCGTGGAGCGGCGGCAGGTCGACGACGGCGAGGTCGTGGTCGCCGGCGGCGGCCTCGCGGACGGCGCGGAGCAGGGCGAACTCGCGGCTGCCGGGCGGCTCGGTGAGTTCGGCGTCCTCGAAGGGGGTGGCGCCGAGGAGGTCGAGGACGGTCCCGGAGCGGTCCTGGAGGGCGAGGAGTTCGCGCCGGAAGTCGCCGGCGGGGTCGGGCCGCAGGACGGTGAGGGTGCCGGGCCCGGCGGCGGCCGCGGCGGACTCGGGGCCGGGGTGCTCCGGGCCGGCGCCGGCCGGGACGAGCAGCACGCGGCGGCCGGCGCGGGCCTCGGCGAGGGCGGTGGCCGTGGCGATGGTGGTGCGCCCGGCGCCGCCGGTTCCGGTGACGAGGATGATCCGCATGCGGGTGACGCTATCGCGGCCCCGCGGGGGCTCAGGCGCCGGATTCGACGCGCTTCTTCAGGCCGGCGAGGGCGCGGTCGATGATGACCTTCTCGGCCTTGCGCTTGATCATGCCGAGCATGGGGATCTTGACGTCGACGGTGAGCTGGTAGGTGACCTCGGTGCGGTCGCCGGCGAGCGGGGTGAGCCGGTAGGAGCCGTCGAGGGAGCGCAGCATCTGGGACTTGACCAGGGTCCAGCTGACCTCGTGGGCGCCGGTCCAGGTGTAGGCGAGGGTGTGGTCGTCCTTGATGGCGCCGGCGTCGAGGACGAGCCGGACCTTCTCGGCGCGGCCGGCGTCGTCGGTGGACAGCACCTCGGCCTGGGTGACCTCACCGGTCCAGTCGGGGTAGCGGGCGAAGTCGGCGATCACGCCCATGACGTCGGCCGGCGCCGCCTCGATGGTGATGCTCGAGCTGGTGTGTTCGGCCATCGCGGTGGCTCCTCCACTGTGCGGTCCGGCGGACGTACCAAGGGCACACACGTGCCGACGGAAGGCTATCGCGCCCCCGCGGCCGCCCCGTCACCACTCCAGGGCGAAGGGGCGGCCGGTGGCCGCGAAGTGCCCGACGTTGACGCATTCGGTGGCGCCGATCCGCATCCGGCGGGCGAGCGGCTGGTGGACGTGGCCGAAGAGCGCGTAGCGGGGGCGGGTGCGGTGGAGGGCGTCGAGGAGGGCGCGGCTGCCGCGTTCGAAGCGGCGGGCGACGGTGTCGTAGGTGAGGTCGGGGACGTCGGGCGGGATGTGGGAGCAGAGGACGTCGACCTCGCCGAGGGCCTCGACCTTGGCGGCGTACTCCTCGTCGGAGATCTCGTAGGGGGTCCGCATGGGGGTGCGCAGGCCGCCGCCGACGAAGCCGAACACGAGGCCGCCGAGCTCGATCCGCTGCCCGTCGAGGACGGTGGTGCCGGGGCGGGCGTACTCGGGCCAGAGGGCGGGGATGTCGACGTTGCCGTAGGTGGCGTAGGTGGGGGTGGGGAAGGCGGCGAAGAGTTCGGCGTACTGGCGGCGGACGGCGGCCTCGATGGCGGTGTCGCGGTCCGTGTCCAGCCCGTCCCACAGGCGGCGGGCGAGGTCGCGGGCCTCGTCGAAGCGGCGGGCGGTGCGCAGCTCGACGATCAGGTCGGCGTTGGCCGTGCCGAAGAGGTCGGGGAAGATGCCCCGGCTGTGGTCGGCGTAGTCGAGGAACAGGACCAGGTCGCCAAGGCATATGAGGGCGTCGGCGCCGTCGCCGGCCCGGGCGAGGGCGCCGGTGTTGCCGTGCACGTCGCTGACCACGTGGACTCGCATGGGCCCCACCTTAGGGGGTCGGACCTGCGGTTACTTGGGAGTCGGGAAAGCTGTGGATTACTGTGCGGAGAGCAGCGTCACGCCGGTGTGACGCACGGAACATCTGGCCGGGACCCCCTATCGGGAACCACGTACTGGTGGGTAACGTCCGGGCAGTCCACAGTCGTGCTCACCCCCACCGAGCACCTGCCCGATCATGGACCGCACTGGTGCATCCACACAGAGCCGTGGCACCGGAGCCCGATGAGGAGCAGCAGTCTTGCGCGAGTTCAGCCTTCCGGCCCTGTACGAGGTCCCTTCGGACGGCAACCTGACGGATCTCATCCGCCGCAACGCCTCCCAGCACCCAGACGTCGCCGTGATGAGCCGCAAGGCGGGCGACGGGTGGACCGACGTCACGGCCAGGGACTTCCTCGCCGAGGTGCGCGGCGTCGCCAAGGGCCTGATCGCCGCCGGGGTCGAGGTGGGCGACCGCGTCGCGCTGCTCTCCCGCACCCGGTACGAGTGGGTGCTCCTCGACTTCGCGATCTGGAGCGCGGGCGGCGTCACCGTGCCGGTGTACGAGACCAGCTCGCCGGAGCAGATCCAGTGGATCCTCGGCGACTCGGGCGCCACCCTGGCGATCGTGGAGACCGCGGCGCACCAGGCGTCCGTGGAGTCCGTGCGCGCGGGGCTGCCCGCGCTCAAGGGCGTCCGGCAGATCGAGGACGGCGCGGTCGCGCGGCTGACCGAGACCGGCGCGGAGGTCTCCGACGAGACGCTGGACGCGCGGATGTCGGCGGCGACCGCGGACGACCCGGCGACCATCGTCTACACCTCGGGCACGACGGGCCGCCCCAAGGGCTGCGTGCTGACCCACCGGGCGTTCTTCGCCGAGTGCGGCAACGTGGTGGAGCGCCTGAAGCCGCTCTTCCGCACCGGGCACTCCTCGGTGCTGCTCTTCCTCCCGGCCGCGCACGTCTTCGGCCGGCTGATCGAGGTGGCGTCGGTGATGGCCCCGATCCGGCTGGGCTGCCTCCCCGACATCAAGACCCTCACCGACGAGCTGGCGTCCTTCCGCCCGACGCTGATCCTGGGCGTGCCGCGGGTCTTCGAGAAGGTCTACAACTCGGCGCGGGCCAAGGCGCAGGCGGACGGCAAGGGCAAGATCTTCGACAAGGCGGCGCACACGGCGATCGCCTACAGCCGCGCGCTGGCCACCCCGCAGGGCCCGTCGCTGGGCCTGCGGCTCAAGCACAAGCTGTTCGACAAGCTGGTCTTCTCGAAGCTGCGGGCGGTGCTCGGCGGCCGGGGCGAGTACGCGATCTCCGGCGGCGCGCCGCTGGGCGAGCGGCTCGGCCACTTCTTCCGCGGCATCGGCTTCACCGTCCTGGAGGGCTACGGCCTGACGGAGTCGTGCGCGGCGACCGCCTTCAACCCGTGGGACCGGCCGAAGATCGGCACGGTCGGGCAGCCGCTGCCGGGGTCGGTGGTGCGGATCGCGGACGACGGCGAGGTGCTGCTGCACGGCGAGCACATCTTCACCGGCTACTGGAACAACGAGGCGGCGACGGCCGAGGCGCTGGCGGACGGCTGGTTCCACACCGGTGACATCGGCACCCTCGACGAGGACGGCTACCTCGCGATCACCGGCCGGAAGAAGGAGATCCTGGTGACGGCGGGCGGCAAGAACGTCGCCCCGGCGGTCATCGAGGACCGGATCCGCGCCCACGCCCTGGTGGCGGAGTGCATGGTGGTCGGCGACGGGCGTCCTTTCGTCGGCGCGCTGGTCACCCTGGACGAGGAGTTCCTGGGCCGCTGGGCGAGCGAGCACGGCAAGCCGGCCGGCGCCGGCGCCGCCGTGCTGCGCGACGACCCGGAGCTGCTGGCCGAGGTGCAGCGGGCGATCGACGACGGGAACGCGGCCGTGTCCAAGGCCGAGTCGGTCCGCAAGTTCCGGATCCTGGCCTCCCAGTTCACCGAGGAGGCGGGCCACATCACCCCGTCGCTGAAGCTGAAGCGGAACGTGGTGGCGAAGGACTTCGCGGACGAGATCGAGGCGATCTACGCCAAGTAGGGCGGACTGAGGGGCCCGGCGCGACCGCGCCGGGCCCCTCACCCGTGTCTACAGCAGGTCCCTGAGCCGCTCGGCCAGCAGGTCCCAGCGCCACTTCTCCTCCACCCAGGCCCGGCCGCGCTCGCCCATGCGGGCGCGCAGCTCCGGGTCGAGCAACAGGGTGGTGACGCGGTCGGCGGTGTCCTCGGCGGACTCGCCGCGGACGACCCAGCCGGTCTCGCCGTCGAGGACGGCGTCGGGGGCGCCGCCGGAGTCGCCGGCGACGACCGGGAGGCCGGTCGCGGACGCCTCCAGGTAGACGATGCCGAGCCCTTCGACGTCGAGGCCGCCGCGCCGGGTGCGGCAGGGCATGGCGAAGACGTCGCCGGCGCCGTAGTGGGCGGGGAGCTCCGACCAGGGCACGGCGCCGGTGAAGCGGACGGAGGCGGCGACCCCGGTCTCGGCGGCGAGCCGGCGCAGGTCCTGCTCGTACGGGCCGCCGCCGACGATCAGCAGCACCGCGTCCGGCACCCGCTTCAGGATCCGCGGCAGGGCGCGGATCAGGGTGTCCTGGCCCTTGCGCGGCACCAGCCGGGAGACGCAGACCACGACCGGGCGGTCGGTGAGGCCGAGCCGGGCCCGGACCTCGTCGCCGCCGGAGCCGGGGTGGAAGGTCTTCTCGTCGACGCCGGGCGGCAGCTGCGTCATGCGGCCCGCGGCGGCCGGGGTGAGGGCGGAGGCGATCCGGGAGCGGGTGTACTCGCCGAGGTACGTGAGGGTGTCGGTGCCCTCGCCGATCCGCCGCAGCAGCTGCCGGGCGGCGGGCAGCTGCGCCCAGCCGGCCTCGTGCCCGTGGGTGGTCGCCACCAGCCGCTTCGCCCCGGCCCTGCGCAGCGCGGGACCCATCAGCCCGAGCGGCGCGGCGGCGCCGAACCACACCGACTCGCAGCCGTGCTCGCGCAGCAGCGCGGTCGCCCGGGCGGTGACCCGTGGTGTGGGCAACAGCATGGTGGTGCGGTCCCGGACAACCGTGAAAGGCTGTTCGGCGTCGAACAGAGCGGTGGCCTCCGCCCCTTCGCGGCCTCGCTTCCACGTGGAGGCGTAGACCACGAGCCGGTCGGGGTCCAGTCGCAGCGCCATGTTGTGCAGGAACGCCTGGATTCCGCCGGGACGCGGCGGGAAGTCGTTCGTTACGATCAGGGTCTTGTGCATCGTGACAGACAGTACGTGATGGCGCGCGATCGCACCCTACGCCCGGCACCACCCCCCTCCGCGCGAGCGGACCGACAGGACAGGAACAGGACAGGTATGACGGGCGCAGTGGGGACCGGCTCGCGCACGGCTGGGCGGCTGCGGGAGCTGCGCCTCCCGCTCGGCCTGTGGGCACTGACCAGGATCATCCTCCTGGTGTGCGTCTTCAAGATCGTGGTGGTTCCGGGACCGGACGTCACCAGCGACGTGGAGCAGATCTACCAGAGCTGGTACGAGGTCCTGAAGACCGGCACCTACCCGCAGGACGACGTCACCTGGCAGTACCCGCCGGCCGCCGCCCTCGCGATCCTCTCCCCGGCGCTGCTGCCGTTCCTCGGCTACGCGTCCGCGTTCTTCGTGCTGGCCCTCCTCTGCGACGCCCTCGTCTTCGGGCTCCTGGTGCACACGGGCGGCCGGCCGGGCCGGTCGATGCGGGGCGCCTGGCTGTGGCTGGCGGCGGTGCCGCTGCTCGGCCCGACGGCGTACGCCCGCTACGACATCATGGTGACCGCCGTCGCCGTCGCCGGGCTGCTCGCCGCGATCCGCAGCCCCCGGGTGCTCGGCGCGCTGGCCGGTTTCGGCGCGGTCCTCAAGGTCTGGCCGGCGCTGATCCTCGCGGGCACCCCGAAGGGCCGGGCGACCTGGCGCTCCTGGCCGGTGGCGGCCGGTGCGGCGGCCGGTGTGCTGGGCCTGTGCATGCTGTGGATGCCGGGCGGCCTGGCCTTCCTCTCCTTCCAGAGCGAGCGGGGCACGGAGGTGGAGTCGCTGGGCGCGATGGTCTTCCACGTGGCCCGGCACTTCGGCTGGGACGGCGAGGCGCGGATGAACTACGGCTCGATCGAGTTCCTCGGCCCGTACGTCTCCTGGGTGTCGAAGGGCGCGATGGCGCTGACCGTCGCCGCGTTCGGCTGGCTGCTGCTGTGGCGGTTCAAGGCGCGCCGCTTCACCTCCTCGACGGTCGCCGACGCGGCCTTCGTCGCGGTGCTGCTCTTCACCGCCACGAGCCGGGTGATCTCCCCCCAGTACATGATCTGGCTGGTCGGCCTCGCCGCGGTCTGCCTGGTGTACCGCTCCAGCCGGATGCGGACGCCCGCGTACCTGATCCTGTGGGCGACGGCGGTGACGCAGTTCGAGTTCCCGGTCTGGTTCTCGCACGTGACGCAGAGCGACTGGCTGGGCATCGGCGTGCTGTTCCTCCGCAACGGCCTGCTGATCGCGGCGACCCTGATGGCCTGCCGGATCCTGTGGAAGCACACGGTCACCGGGGCCGGCACGGTCATCCCGGTCCCCGAGGACGAGCCGGAGCGCGAGAAGGTCCTCACCGGCTCGGCCTGACCGGCGCCGGCTCAGCCCAGCCGCTCCCGCAGATAGCTCCGCCAGGCCGCGGTGAACTCCTCCGGGGTGGTGTCCAGCACCTCCCGGAGGGCGTGCTCCACCGCGCCGTCGCGGGACGGGTGGGCGCCCACCGCGCGGTAGAGGGCGGTCAGCCGGTCCTCGCCCCAGCGGTCGGCGACCATCGCGCAGACCAGCCAGCCGGTCTCGTAGGCGCGGGCCAGCGCCTCGGAGTCGCCGGAGAAGGCGAAGTCGCCGTCCTCGGGGAGGGCGGCGGGCAGCTCCCCGGCCCGGACGGCCCGCCGCAGCTCGGGGGCGCCCTGGGCGGGCGTCCGGCCGGAGCCTCGGTAGGCGACCCAGTCGGCGAAGCCCTCGGAGAGCCAGACGGGCGTGGACGGCGTGGTGTGGGCGCGGGTGGCGACGTGGACGGTCTCGTGGGTGAGGATCAGCTCCCGGCCGAAGGAGCCGAGCACGCCGTACGCGTCCGGGTTGACGATCACCCGGTCCGCCGGCGACGTGGGCCGGCGCTCCGTCTCGCCGGTGGTGACGGCCGCTATCCCCCGGTACTGGGAGCCGTCCACCGCGAGCAGCCCGCCCATCGCGTCGAGGGAGGCGGGGACGAGGACCAGGACCCGCCCGGGCCACTCCTCGCTCCACACCGCGTCGACGGCGGGCACCGCCCGGTCGGCGAGCCGGGCGATCTCCGCCAGCCGGTCCCGGTCCTGTCCGACGCCGAGGACGAGCGAGCGGGCCCCGCGCACCGAGGCGACCGGGCCCTGCTCCCAGAGCCGCACCGGGGCGCCCTCGGCGGGCCGCTCGCCGGCCACGTACCAGCGCCCGTCCCGCTCCACGAGCTCCATGACCCGGCCGGCCTCCTGCGGGCCCCGGTCGTACCCCTCGACGCGGTGGCCGCGCTGGACGCGGGCGGTGAGCCGGTCCTCGCCGGTCCGGTCGACGCCGGTCACGCGGTAGCTCCAGCCGGCCAGCGGGACCTCGGCGAGCCGGCGGAACTCGGTCCGCGCGGCGGCCCGGTGGGCGGGGTCGGCGGCGGCGAGCCAGGCGGTCTCGTCGCGGGCCAGCAGCGCCTTCGCGTGCCGGTCGAGCAGGGCCTGGACCTCGCGGAGCGCCGGGTCGGCGGGCCGGGCGGCGGTGGAGCAGCCGACGAGCGCGGCGAGGGCGAGGAGCAGGGCGAGCAGCGCTCCCCCCGGCCGTCGCGCGCCGCGCCCCTGTTCCACCACGCCCCCGATCGTACGGAAGGGTGACGGGGTCACGCCTCCCGGAGCGGCGGCGCCCTCCGCTCAGGGCCCGCTCAGAGCCGGGTCACCGTCACGTGGGACATCATGTTCACGGGGTCGTAGCGGACCCGCGCGCCCGGGTAGGGGGCGTGGATGACCTGCCCGTTCCCGGCGTAGATGCCGACGTGGCTGGCGTCGCCGCGGTACGTGACGAGGTCGCCGGGCTGCGCCTGGGACAGCGGCACCTGCCGGCCGGCGTGCCGCTGGGCGGCCGAGGTGCGCGGCAGGCTGATCCCGGCCTGCCGGTACGCCCAGACCATCAGCCCCGAGCAGTCGAAGGCGGAGGGGCCGGTCGCGCCCCACACGTACGGCTTGCCGACGGCGCTGCGGGCGGCCATGACGGCGGCGGCGCCGCGCGAGTCCGCCGGGCCGAGGTCGGCGGCGGGCGGCGGTTCCTCGGCGGGGCCGCCGGAGCGCCCGCCGGAGCGGGAGGCCCGCTCGTAGTCGGCGCGCTCGGCGGCGGTGAGGGAGGCGAGGACCCGGCGGGCCTCGGCGAGCTTCCGCTCCACCGACCGCTTGTGCCGGGCGACCTCGGCGCGGCTGCGCTCCAGCTCGCCGAGGGCGATGCGGGCCTCGGCGCGCTCCTGGTCGAGGCGGCGGCGCTCCTGCTGGAGCTCGGAGAGGGCGGCGGTCTGCCGGGCGGTGACCCGGTCGAGGACGGAGGCCCGGTTCAGGTAGCTGTCCGGGTCGGAGGAGAGCAGCAGGTCGAGGGTGGGGTCGAGGCCGCCGGAGCGGTACTGGGCGCCGGCGAGCGCGCCGAGCGCGCCCCGCATCCGGTTGATGCGCTCCTGGCCGCGGGCGAGGCTGTCCTGCGCCAGGCTCACCTTGCGGCGGAGGGCGTCGGCCCGCTCGTCGGCCCGGTTGAAGCCCTCGGCGGCGCGCTCGGCCTCCTCGTAGAGGCGGTCGACCTTGGCGCGGGTGGCCTCGGTGCCGGCGCCCGGGTCGGCGGTCGCGGGGACCGCGCCGAGGGAGGCCGCCGCGGTGGCCGCGGCGGCTGCGGTCAGGACGGTGACCCGGGCGGGTCGGCGGTGGGAGGCCACGGCTCGCGCTCTCCGTTCGGCTCGTGTGCGGACTGGCGCCGCAGACAGTAGCCGCTCCCCCGGTCGCGTCCAACGAAGGCGCCGGGCACACAAAATGACGCCCCGCCGGAGATCACGAGGTCACCGGCGGGGCGTCAGGTCAGCTCGGGGCGCCGCGAACCACCCGTTCGGGCGGCACGGGCCGGGCGGGTCAGCCGCCGATGCGGACGCCGAACTGGAACGTGCCCATGTAGTTCATCGACTCGTAGCGGACCACGGCGCCCGGCTTCGGGGCGTGCAGGATCGTGTTGTTGCCCGCGTACAGGCCCACGTGCGACAGGCCGTTGAAGAAGACCAGGTCGCCGGGCTTGAGCTGGCTGCGGCCGATCTTGGTGCCGTCGTTCTGCTGGGTGTAGGTGACGCGGGAGAGGCGGACGCCGGCCTGGCGGTAGGCCCACTGCGTCAGACCGGAGCAGTCGTAGGCGTTCGGGCCCTCGGCACCGGACTGGTACGGCTTGCCGAGCTGGGTGGCGGCGGCGGAGAGGGCGGCGGCGCCCAGGCCGCTGGCCGGGGCCTCGTTGCCGAGCTCGACGCGCGGGGCGGCGGCGCGGGAGGCGCGCTCGGCCTTCGCGGCGCGCTCCTGCTCCTCCTGCTGGATGCGGGCGCGCTCCTCGGCGGTGAGGGTGTTGAGCAGCTTGCGGGCCTCCGCGAGCTTGCCCTGGATCTTCTTCTTCTTGTCGCCGAGGGTCTTGCGGACGTCCTCCAGGTCGGCGAGCTTCGCGGTCGCCTCGGCGCGCTCCTGGGCGAGGGCGCGCTGCTTGTCCTGGATGGTGGCGAGGACGTCGGCCTGCTGGTCGGTGACCCGGCCGATGGCGGACGCCTTGTCGAGGTAGTCGTCCGGGTTCGAGGAGAGGAAGAGCTGGAGCGCCGGGTCGATGCCGCCGGAGCGGTACTGGGCGCTGGCGACCGAACCGATCTGGTCCCGGAGGGTGTTCAGCTCCTGCTGGCCGCGCGCCACGCGGTCCTGGATCTGGCCGATCTCCTTCTGCAGCTGGCCGCGGCGCTCCTCGGCCTGGCTGTGCTGCTCCGTGGCCTCCTCGGCCTCGTGGTAGAGGTCGTCGACCTTGGACTTGACCTCGTCGATCTTGGGCTTGGGGGCCGCCTGGGCTCCGGTCTGGGCGGAGAACGCGACGGCGGCGGCCGCGGTCGCGGTGAGCACGGTCACACGGGTGCGGCTCGGCTGCTTGGGTCGACGGTGGGACGCCACGAAGGCGAGCTCCTTCTTCCTCGAGCCGCCCGGCCGGTCAGGGGCAGGCGGTTCCCCCACGGATCGCCCGGACGGGTGATCAACCGCGTGGAGGTTCGAGGCCCGACCCTAGTGACCAAGTTGTGATCAGTTCAAATCCCGACGGCAAAAAACTCGCTCACGCACCACTTTATTTACACGCATCACACGGCCCGTGACCGGCACTTGACGATCCGCCATCCATAAATCGGGCATACCAAACAAGAGTTGCGTCCCGGGCGAGTCATCACGAGAGCCGTGAAAGGCGCTTGAGGAGCAGAGCCGACGCCACCGGCCGGGCACCGGCCTTCGCGACGCCGTCGGCGACCTCGCGGTCGGTGGAGACCACCACGACCGGCCGGCCAGGCGGTTCGGCCCGCACCAGCTGGCGGATCAGCTCGTCGGCCGTGACGCCGGGCTTGGAGAACAGCACCCGCACCCCGCGCGGCGGCGCGAGCAGCACCGGCGCGGCCAGCTCGGCCCCGTCGAAGACACAGGTGACCTCGGCGCCGGAGCGGGCCGCGAGCGCGGAGAGCCCGCCGAGCAGCCGCAGCCGCTGCTTCTCCAGCGGCATCGTCGGATAGCCGGTCTTGGTGACGTTGTAGCCGTCGACGACGAGATGGGTCTGCGGCAGCGACAACAGCTGGTCCAGCAGCGCCGGATCGGTCTCCGACAGCGCGCGGGCCGCGAGGTCCTTCGCGGACATCCGGCCCGGCTCCACGGCGTCCACGGTGTCCGCGGGGTGCACCGACACCGGCGGCAGGGCCAGTTCGCGGCGCAGCCCCTGGGCCGCGTCGAGGACGGTGTCGAGCAGCAGCCGCAGCCGCATGTCCTCCACCGAGCGTCCCTCGCGGGCCGCCCGGCGGCTCGCCTCCAGGGCCGCCTCGACCTCGCCGAGCCGGGCCCTCAGCCGCCGCGACTCGCTCTCCGCCGCGGACACCTGGGCCGCCGCCTCGGCGCGGACGGCCTCGATCTCCGCCTGGGCGCGGCGCAGCGCGGCCTCGCCCCGCTTCACGTCGCTCTGCGCGCTGCGCAGTTTGCGGTGAAGCGATTCGGCTTCCTTGCGGGCGGCCTCCAGGTCGTGCCGGAGCTGCTCGGTCTCGTCCCGGGTCCGCTCCCGGGCGGCGGCCAGTTCCTCGCGGAGCCGCTCCAGCTCGCGCCGGCCCGCCTCGTCGGCGCGCTCGGCGTCGGCCCGCTGGACCTCCTCGCCGGCGGCGGCCACCAGCTTGGCCCAGCCGGGCGGGCGGAGCACGTACGCGGCGGCGGCCACGTCGACGGGGTCGGCGGCGGCCGGCGGGGTGCCGGTCTCGACGGCGCCGGCCAGCTCGGGCTGGGTCTGCCGGAACCGTTCGCCGATCCGCTGCCGGAAGAGCGGATCGCCCTCCAGCGCGGCGGCCATCGCGTTCCCCGCGAACTTGGCGCGCCGGCTGGCGGTGAAGCGGGCGTACTGGCGCAGCGGGGCGGGCAGCTCGGCGACGGTCAGGCCGCCGAAGGCGTCGGCGACCAGCGCGATCACCCGCCGCCGTACCCCCTCCGGCAGGGGACGGTCGAGCGTCTCGGCAGCGTCGGCCGCCGCGCCGGCCGGTTCGTCACCGTGCGCGGGCTGCTCCACGATCCGTCACCCCTACTGTCGTCGGCGCGGTCCGTCAGGACTCCGCGCCCGGCCTGTCCACGAGCTCGATCTGGTCCACCGCGTTGCACCAGCGGCAGCGGACCGACTCGATGGTCTCACTGAGCACCTCGCGCTCCTCGACCTTGGGCTCCCCGGCCAGGTCCAGATGGACGTACTCGACGACCTTGGACGAACGCGTCACGTCGAAGCGGGTCAGGTTGCCGCAGAGGGTGCAGCGCCAGCGGGTCTCGTCGGTCGGCAGGGGAACCGTCGTCATGGTTGCCGTCCTTCTTCCTGTCGTGGTGTACCAGGTGCGGGAGCCGCGGTGCGCCGTCGGACTGCGGTGCTCGATCCCGTAACCCTACGGCCTCACGGGAGCCGCCCGGCCCGGCGAGGCACTCTGTCCCCTTCGTCCGTTCTGGGCCATGATCTGTCCATGATCGACTGGCGAGGCACGGCCCTGGGCGCCTGGCGCGGCGTCCGCACCGGACCCGCGGTGACCTACGGACTGATCGCCGCCTGCTGTCTCCTCTTCATTGTCAGCCCGGTCTCCGGGCTGAACCCGGCGTACGGCACCGGGGACGAGGTGCTGGCGGCGCAGAGCGCCTACTTCCGGCGGTGGGGGGTGGTGCCGGCCGAGCTGACGCGCGGCGAGCCGGGCGCCCTGCTCACCCCCTTCACCGCCCTCTTCGTGCACGGCGGCTGGCTCCATCTGCTCGGCAACATGCTCTTCCTGTGGGTCTTCGGGGCGATGGCCGAGGAGCGGATGGGGCACGTCGAGTTCGCCCTCTTCTACCTGGGCACCGGCTACGTGGCCCTGTCCGGCTACGCCCTGGCGCACTCCGGCAGCGAGCAGACCCTGGTCGGGGCGTCCGGGGCGATCTCCGCGGTGCTCGGGGCCTTCCTCTTCCTCTTCCCCCGCTCCCGGGTGACCAGCCTCTTCCCCTTCCTCTTCTTCCTGCCGCTGCGCTTCCCGGCCTGGGCGGTGCTGGTCTTCTGGTTCACCATCCAGTGGCTGGCCGCGCGGACCGCGGGAGCGGGCCCGGGGGTCGCCTACCTGGCCCACGTGGTGGGCTTCTCGGCCGGCTTCCTCTACGCCTGGGTGCGGTTCCGGGGTGGGGATAGAGTGAAAACCCCAGCAGCGGCGACCGAGGGAGACAGCCAGCCGTGATCACCGCGATCGTCCTCATCAAGACCAGCGTGGACCGCATCCCCGAGATCGCGGAGTCGATCGCCGCGCTCGAGAACGTCAGCGAGGTCTTCTCGGTGACCGGTACGTACGACCTCATCGCGATGGTCCGGGTGCCGCGCCACGACGACCTGGCCGAGGTCATCCCCGGCCGGATCAGCAAGATCCCGGGCGTCGAGGCCACCGACACGCACGTCGCCTTCCGGACGTACTCGCAGCACGACCTGGAAGCGGCCTTCGCCATCGGCCTGGAGTCCTGAGCCCCGTCCCCGCCGGCGCCCGGATGAAGGAATCCTCATCCGGGCTTCATGCGGGGGCGCGCCCGCGCGTCCCACCCTGGCGACCATGTCCTTCACCCACCGCATGGCCGGCCTCGTCGCCGTCGTCGCCGTCCCGCTCGGCATCGCGGCCACCAGCTACGCGCTGACCGACGAGCCGGAGGCGCCGCGGGTCCCGCCCGCCGTCCACCTCTCCACCCCGCCGACGCCCACCGGACCGACCGCGCCGACGCCCGGCGCGCCCGCGCAGACCGCACCGGCACAGACCGCGCCGGCGTCCCCCACCGGCGCGCCGCCCGCCCCCACGGCCCCGTCGGCGCCGCCGCCCTCCGACTCCGTCGTGCCCGGGCCCTCCGCCACGGGCGACGACGACGATGACGATCACGAGTGAAGCGCACCTACCACCGGCTCTCCGCCCGCGTCCGCATCCTGCTCTGGCTGCTGCTGGTCATGGCGGTGGCGCTGGCCGCGGTCGCCGTGGTGACCCGCACCCTGCTGCTGCGGGACGCCGACCACCGCATCAACCAGCTGCTCACCCAGGAGACCGGCGAGTTCGCGAACTTCGTCGAGCAGGGCGTCGACCCGGACACCGGCCGGCGCTTCACCGACCCCGAGGCGCTGCTGCGGGTCTTCCTCCAGCGGCAGTACTCCGACCCGGACGAGGAGCTGCTGGGCCTGGTCGGCACCGGCGGACCCGGACCGCGGGTGGTCCGGCAGTCCCGGGACATCCCGAGCCCGCTGCCGCTGCACCGCGACCGGCCCTCGCTCGACGCCGTCGCCGCCGCCCCGGAGTCCTCGGGGCGGCTCGACCGCGCGCGGGGCGAGGTGCGGTGGGCGAAGGTGCCGATCGAGACCGGCGGCCCGCCGTCCGCGTTCGTCGTCGCCTTCCACGCCGACCGGCAGCAGGCCATCGCCGACGAGGCGTTCCGGATCCTGCTCGCCATATCGGGGGTGGCGCTGCTGCTGACCACCGGCATCGGCTGGGTCGTCGCGGGCCGCATCCTGGCCCCCGTCCGGGTGGTGCGGACGACCGCCGCCGAACTGACCGAACGGGACCTCACCCAGCGGATCCCGGTGCAGGGCAAGGACGACATCGCCGCGCTCGCCGAGACCTTCAACGCGATGCTCGACCGGCTGGAGCGGGCCTTCGCCGGCCAGCGGCAGTTCGTCGACGACGCCGGGCACGAGCTGCGGACCCCCATCACCATCGTCCGCGGGCACCTGGAGCTGATGGGCGACGACCCGGCCGAACGGGCCGAGACCGTCCGGCTCGTCACCGACGAGCTGGACCGGATGAGCCGGATCGTGGAGGACCTGCTGCTGCTCGCCAAGGCCGAGCGGCCGGACTTCGTGCGCACCGAGCCGGTGCAGCTCGGCGAGCTGACCGCCGACGTCTTCGTGAAGGCCCGGGCGCTGGGCGACCGCGACTGGGTGCTCGACGGGGTGGCCGACCGGGAGGCGCGGCTCGACGCCCAGCGGATCACCCAGGCGATGGTGCAGCTCGCGCAGAACGCCGTCCAGCACACCGTGCCGGGCGCGCGGATCGCGATCGGCTCGCGGAGCACCGCCGGGCGGATCGAGCTGTACGTGGCGGACCGGGGCCCCGGCGTGCAGGAGCAGGACGCGGCGGTGATCTTCGAGCGGTTCCGGCGGGGCACCGCCCGGCGCGGGGCCCGCACCAGCGGCGCCGGGCTCGGGCTCGCCATCGTCCGGGCGATCGCCGAGGGGCACCGGGGCGGCCGGGTGGAGCTGCGCCCGACCGAGGGCGGCGGCGCCACCTTCGTACTTGTCTTCGAGGAATGAAGATCCTCGCGTCGCAGAGGATCTTCAGAGAATCCGCAGAGGATCCGCAGAGGAGAGACCATGAACCGCGTCCTGATCGCGGAGGACGAGGAGCGCATCGCCTCCTTCGTCGAGAAGGGCCTCCGGGCCAACGGCTTCACCACCACCGTCGCCGCCGACGGCGACACCGCGCTCGCCTGGGCGCTCACCGGCGGCTTCGACCTGATGGTCCTGGACATCGGACTGCCCGGCCGGGACGGCTTCACCGTCCTGCGGGAGCTGCGCGAGGCCCGGGCCACCCTGCCCGTCCTCGTCCTGACGGCCCGCGACTCGGTACGGGACACGGTGGCCGGCCTGGAGGGCGGCGCCGACGACTGGATGACCAAGCCGTTCCGCTTCGAGGAACTGCTGGCCCGGATCCGGCTGCGGCTGCGCACCGCCGCCCGCGCCCCCGAGGTCACCGTGCTGCGCAGCGGCGACCTGAGCCTGGACCTGCGCACCCGTCGGGCCCGCGCCGGCGACCGCACGGTGGACCTGACGGCCCGTGAGTTCGTGCTGCTGGACCTGTTCCTGCGCCACCCCGGACAGGTGCTCTCCCGGGAGCAGATCCTCTCCCACGTCTGGGGGTACGACTTCGACCCCGGCTCCAACATCGTGGACGTCTACGTCCGGGCGCTCCGCAAGAAGCTGGGCGCCGAACGGCTGGAGACGGTCCGGGGCATGGGCTACCGGATGCCGTGACGCGCCCGGCCGGCGCCGCGTGAAGCCTCCTTCATCCACGGCTCATCGACGGCTCACCGGCCGCCCGGAGGGTGGTTCCCGTGACCCTCTCCCTCCGCCAGACCGTCTGGCTCTGCCTCGCGCTCAGCGTCTGCGCGGTGCTCGCCGTCCCCGGCACCGCCCCCGGGCTCGGCGGCGAGGCCCGGCTGACCCTGGCTGTTTTCGCCCTCGCGACCTGCGCCTGGATCGCCGCGCCCGTCGACGACACGTACATCGCGCTGGGCGCCGGACTCGCCCTCACCGTCACCGGCGTGATCAGCGCCGACACCCTCTTCGCCACCCTCGGCGACGCCACCGTCTGGCTGCTGATCTGCGCCTTCGTCCTCGCGGCCGCGGTGACCAGGACCGGGCTCGCCGGCCGCGCCGCCGCCTTCCTCGTCACCGGCGCCGGCAGCGTACGCCGGCTGGTGCACCTCACCACCGCCGCGCTGGTCGTCACCGCCTTCGCCGTCCCCGCCACCTCCGGGCGGGCCGCGCTGGCCCTGCCGGTCTTCCTGGCCCTCGCCCAGGCGCTGGCGGACCGGCGGCGGCTGGTGGTGATGCTGGCGCTGCTCTTCCCCACCGTCATCCTGCTGTCGGCCGTCGCCACCCTGATCGGCGCCGGCGCCCACCTCATCACCGTCGGCGTGCTCCTGGAGCAGACCGGCGAGTCCCTGGGCTTCGCCCGCTGGCTGGTCCTCGGTCTGCCGCTCGCCGTCGTCTCCTCCCACCTGGCCGCCGAGGCGGTCCTCCTCACCACCACCCGCCGGGAGGACCGGCGCGCCCCGGTGCGGATCACCGTCGCCGCGATCCAGGAACACTCCCCCACCCCGGTGTCCGGGCCGCTCTCCCCGCCCGAGCAGCGCTGTCTGCTGCTGCTCTGCACCGTGGTGGTGCTCTGGTGCTCGGAGCCGCTGCACGGGGTGTCGCCGGCGGTGGTCGCGCTGATCGGCGCGGTGGTGGCCTCGTCCCCCGCGCTCGGCACGGTGCGGATGAAGGACGGGCTGCGGTCGGTGCCCTGGCCGATGCTGCTCTTCATGGCCGCGACCATGGCGATGGGCGTGGCGCTGGCCGAGTCCGGCGCGGCCGGGTGGCTGGTCGGCGGACTGCCGGACGGGGTGCCGCCGTGGGCGTTCCTCGCCGTCGTCGTCGCCGTCAGCACCGCCGCCCACCTGGTGCTCCAGTCCCGCTCCGCCCGCTCCTCGGTGCTGGTGCCGCTGGTGGTGGCCGCGGCGGCCGGCGCCGGGGTCAACCCGGTGGCCGCCGCGCTCGCCTCCACCGCCGCCGCCGGCTTCTGCCAGACGCTGCCCGCCTCCGCGAAACCCGTCGCCCTCTTCGCCGAACCCCCGGACGGCGTGCCCTCCTTCACCCCGCGCGACCTGCTGCGGCTCTCCGCCGTGCTCGCCCCGCTCAGCGCCGTCCTGGTGCTCTGCTTCGCCCTGTTCGTCTGGCCGCTGCTCGGCGTGCCCGTCCTCCTGGAGTCCCAGCCGTGAGTCTGCACATCGCCGTCGCCCCCAGCGGTTTCAAGGAGTCCCTGTCCGCGCCGGAGGCCGCCGAGGCCATCGCCGAGGGCCTGCGCCGGGTCCGCCCGGACGCCGTCGTCGACCTGATACCGCTGGTCGACGGCGGGGAGGGCACCGCCCGGGCGCTGGCCGCCGCGACCGGCGGCAGGCTGCTGCCCCGGGTCGCGGCCGGCCCCCTCGGCACCCCGGTCGAGACCCACTTCGCGCTCCTCGACCGCTCCTCCGCGGTGGTCGAGATGGCGGCCGTCGCGGGCCTCTCGCTGGTGCCGGCCGACCGACGCGACCCGGGCGCCACCACCACGTACGGGGTGGGCGAGCTGATCCGGGCCGCGCTGGACGCCGGAGCCCGCCGGATCCTCGTCGGCTGCGGCGACTCCGGCACCTCGGACGGCGGAGCGGGTGCGCTCCAGGCCCTCGGCGCCCGGCTCCTGGACGCCGAGGGAGTCGAACTCCCGCTGGGTGGCGCCGCGTTGACGCGGCTCGCGCGGATCGACCCGGCCGGACTCGATCCCCGGCTCGCGGCCACCGAACTGCTGGTGGCCTGCAACCCGTACAACGTGCTCACCGGCGAGCGGGGCGTGGCCCGGGTCTTCGGCCCGCAGAAGGGCGCGGGCCCGGAGCGGGTCGAGGAGCTGGCCGCGGCCCTGGACCGCTGGGCCGGCCTGCTCGTACGGGACCTGGGCGCGCCCCCCGGGGTGGGTACGGCCCCGGGGTCCGGGGCCTCGGGCGGGCTCGGCGCGGGTCTGGCCGCGCTCGGCGCCCGGCTGCTGCCCCGGTTCGAGGTGCTGCTCGACCGGATCGACCTGGACGCCCGGCTGGCCCGCGCCGATCTGGTGATCACCGCGGAGGGCACCCTGGACGGGCAGACCGTGCGGGGCAAGATCCCGGCGGAGGTGGCCCGCCGGGCCAAGGCGCACGGGGTACCGGTGCTGGCGCTGGCCGGGACGCTGGGGCACGGCGCGCACGAGGTGCGGGCGGCCGGGGTCGACGCGTACGGCTCGATCCTGCCCGCACCGGTGGCCCTGCCCGAAGCCCTGGACCGGGGCGCCGAGTTCCTTGCGGACGCGGCCGAACGAGCCCTGCGGATGGTGCTGGTGGGGACCCGGCTGGCCGCCTGACCGGCCGGGCGGTCAGCCGCGGTCGGGGACGCAGCGGCCGTCCTCGGTGCGGTACGTCCACCGGGCGCCGTCGCGGACCAGCTCCTTCACCGCGCCGACGAACCGCTCGACGTGCTCGTCGGGCGTGCCGGCGCCGAAGCTGACGCGGATGGCGTTGAGCGACCTCTCCCCCGGGTTCGCCTCGGGCGCGCCGCACTCGCCCGGGTCCTGCGGGTCGGAGCCGAGCAGGGTGCGGACCAGCGGGTGGGCGCAGAAGAGGCCGTCGCGGACGCCGATGCCGTACTCGGCAGAGAGGGCGGCGGCGAAGTGCGAGCTGTTCCAGCCGTCGACGACGAAGGAGATGACGCCGACGCGCGGGGCGTCGTCGCCGAAGAGGGAGAGGACGCGGACCTCGGGGACGTCGGCGAGGCCGGCCCGGACGGTGTCGATGAGGTGCCGCTCGCGGGCGACCAGCGTGTCGAAGCCGGCCTCGGTGAGCGCCTTGCAGGCGGAGGCGATGGCGTAGACGCCGATGACGTTCGGCGATCCGGCCTCGTGCCGGGCCGCGGTGGTGTGCCACTCCACGTCCACGCCGCCGTCGATCCGGCGGGCCACGGTGCGGGAGGCGCCGCCGCCGGCCAGGTACGGCTCGGCGGCCTGGAGCCAGTCGGCGCGGCCGGCGAGGACGCCGGAGCCGAAGGGCGCGTACAGCTTGTGCCCGGAGAAGGCGACCCAGTCGACGTCGAGGTCCTTCACCGACACCGGGTGGTGGGGGGCGAGCTGAGCGGCGTCGAGGACGATCCGGGCGCCGTGCGCGTGGGCGGCGGCGGCCAGTTCGCGGACCGGCCACAGCTCGCCGGTGACGTTGGAGGCGCCGGTGACGCAGACCAGGGCGGGACCGTACGGGTCGCGGTCGGCGAGGGCGCGCTCCAGGGTCTCGACGGCCTGGGCCGGGGTGCGGGGCGCGTTGAGGTAGGTGACCCGGGCGTCCTGCCACGGCAGCAGGGAGGCGTGGTGCTCGGTCTCGAAGACGAAGACCTGGCAGTCGGCGGGGATCACCCGGGCGAGCAGGTTGAGCGAGTCGGTGGTGGAGCGGGTGAAGACGACCTGGTCGCCGTCGCGGCAGCCGAGGAACTCGGCGACGGTGGCGCGGCTCTGCTCGAACAGGTCGGTGGAGAGCTGGGAGAGGTAGCCGGCGCCGCGGTGGACGCTGCCGTAGTACGGGGCGTAGGCGGCGACGTCGTCCCAGACCCGCTGGAGGGCGGGGGCGCTGGCGGCGTAGTCGAGGGCGGCGTAGGCGACCTCGCCGCCGGTGACGAGCGGGACGGTGACGTCGCGGCCGAGGACCGGCAGCGGGCCGGTGCAGCAGGCGTCGGCGGACTCGGTGACGGAGGAGGCGGCGGCGGCGGTGGCGGTGTTCGGGCGTGCGGACATGGCGGTATCTCCCGGCAGGACAGGCGAGTGGCGTGAAGGGGCCCGCAGCAGGGCAGCGCGAAACGGCGTGCCGCGTACGGGTGTTGCCTCGACGTGCGGCACGAGAAGGGCCGTACGGAGGGGGAAAAGGGGCCGGAGGCCCTAGCGCATTCGCTTGCTCACGAGACCGCTCCCTCGAGGACCAGGACCCCAGGGATACGCAGGGGTCCGCGCTTGCCGAGGACCTTGCTGTCCACGGCCTGGTCTTCACCCGGGGCACCCCGCCACGGACGGAGGGTTGCCGGACAGCCAGCCGGGGCTTGAGGGCTGTCGCTCATGACCTGTCGCCGAACGTATGCCACCGCTCGCGGTCCGCGCAACCCCGTCCGCATTCCGGGACGGGGTTCTCACGGACCGCGCGGCGGGCGGTCAGGCGTTGCTGGCGGCGATCCAGCGGTCGAGGGCCGCGCGGGCGGCCCCGGAGTCGATGGACTCGGCGGCCCGCGCGATGCCGGCGCCCAGCCGCTCCGCGAGGGTGCCCTCGCCGGGCTCCACGGCGGTGAGCGCCGCCGCCGCGTTGAGCAGCACCGCGTCCCGTACCGGCCCGGTCTCGCCGGCGAGGAGCCGGCGGGCGACGTCGGCGTTGTACGAGGCGTCGGCGCCGCGCAGCGCCTCCAGGGGCGCGTAGCCGAGGCCCACGTCCTTCGGGTCGAAGACCTCCTCGCGGACGGCGCCGTCGCGGACCACCCAGACCCGGGAGGTGCCGGTGATGGTGAGTTCGTCGAGGCCGTCGTCGCCGCGGAAGACGAGCGCGGAGTTGCCGCGCTCGGCGAAGACGCCGGCGACGATCGGCGCCATCCGCGGGTCGGCGACGCCGACCGCCTGGGCCTTCACCCGGGCGGGGTTGGTGAGCGGGCCGAGCACGTTGAAGGTGGTGCGGATGCCGAGCTGGCCGCGGGCGGCGGCGACGTGCCGCAGCGAGGGGTGGAACCGCACCGCGAAGCACATGGTGATGCCGGCCTCCTCGGCGACCTGGGCCACCCGGGCGGGGGTGAGGTCCAGGTTGATGCCGAGCTTCTCCAGGACGTCCGAGGAGCCGGAGGCGGAGGACGCGGCCCGGTTGCCGTGCTTGACGACACGGGTGCCGGTGCCGGCGACGACGATCGACGCCATCGTGGAGATGTTGACGGTCTTGGCGCCGTCGCCGCCGGTGCCGACGATGTCGACGGCCGGGCCGGGCACCTCGATCGTGTTGGCGTGGGCGTACATCGTCCGGACGAGTCCGCTGATCTCCTCGACGGTCTCGCCCTTGGCGCGCAGCGCGACCATGAAACCGGCGATCTGGGCGTCGGTCGCCTCGCCGCTCATGATGAGGTCCATCGCCCAGGCGGTGTCGTCGGCGGAGAGGTCCTTCCCCTCCAGCAGGCCGTTCAGGAGGACGGGCCAGGAGCGGCCCGCCGTGGTCGGTCCTCCAGCGGGGGTCACAGCGCTCATGGCAGCTCCTGATGATCGTGCGGTGGATACGGGTCCAGCCTATCGATCCACGGGTACGGCAAAGAGCCCCGTCCATCGAATGGACGGGGCTCTCGCCGTGGCGACCTGCCTCAGGAGGTCAGGAGGGGATCAGTGGTGGCCGTGGCCGCTCTGGATCTCCTTGTACTCCTCGAGGGTGGGCTTGGCGACCTGGTTGTCGTCGCCGTAGTAGCCCTTGCTGAGCTTGACCCGCAGCTTCTCCATGGCGCCGACCTTGCGCTGGACGCCGTTCTCGTCGACGGCCGGCGGCAGCTCGGCGGGCGCGTACTGCTCGTGCGCGGTGAGCTTGTACAGCTCGCCCTGGCTGAGCGGCTCGTGGACCTCGACGAACTCACCGTGCGGCAGGCGCTTGATGATGCCGGACTCGCGCCCGTGCAGCACCTTGTCCTTGTCCCGGCGCTGGAGGCCGAGGCAGATCCGCTTGGTGACGATGAACGCGATGACCGGGCCGGCGAAGAAGAAGATCCGCACGAACCAGGTGATCGAGTTGATCGACAGGTGGAAGTGGGTGGCCCAGAGGTCGTTTCCACCACCGACGAGCATGATCATGTACGCGGTGATCCAGGCGACACCGAAGGCGGTGCGCGTCGGAGCGTTGCGCGGGCGCTGCGCGATGTGGTGCTCGCGCTTGTCGCCGGTGATCCAGGACTCGATGAACGGGTAGACCGCGATCGCGCCGAGGACCAGCGGGAAGAGCACCAGCGGGATGAACACGCCCAGGACCAGCGTGTGGCCCCAGAGGTTGATCTCCCAGCCCGGCATGACACGGATCAGACCCTCGGCGAAGCCCATGTACCAGTCGGGCTGGGCGCCGGTGGACACCTGGTCCGGGCGGTACGGGCCGAGCGCCCAGATCGGGTTGATCGAGGCGATCGCCGCGATGACCGTGATGACGCCGAAGACCAGGAAGAAGAAGCCTCCCGCCTTCGCCATGTACACGGGGAGCAGCGGCATGCCGACGACGTTCTTGTTCGTCCGGCCGGGGCCCTCGAAGTGCGTGTGCTTGTGGACGAACACCAGGATGAGGTGCGCGACCACCAGGCCCAGCATGATGCCGGGGAGCAGCAGCACGTGCGCCGAGTAGAACCGGGCCACGAAGTCGCCGCCGGGGAACTCGCCGCCGAAGAGGAACATCGACAGGTACGTGCCGACGATCGGCACGGACAGGATCGCGCCCTGCATGAAGCGGACACCGGTGCCGGAGAGCAGGTCGTCCGGGAGCGAGTAGCCGGTGAAACCGGTGAACATGCCCAGGAAGAACAGCAGGAAGCCGAACAGCCAGTTGATCTCACGCGGCTTGCGGAACGCGCCGGTGAAGAAGACGCGCATCATGTGCACGAACATGCCGGCGAGGAAGATCAGCGCCGCCCAGTGGTGGATCTGCCGGATCAGCAGACCACCGCGCACCTCGAACGAGATGTGCATGGTCGAGTTGAACGCCTCGGACATGAGCTGTCCCTGGAGCGGGACGTACGGTCCGGCGTACTCCACCTCGTTCATCGACGGGTGGAAGAACATCGTCAGGTAGACGCCCGTCAGGATGATGATGAGGAAGCTGTAGAGGCAGACCTCGCCCAGCATGAAGGACCAGTGGTCCGGGAAGATCTTCCGCATGTTGGCCTTGGCCAGCGTGTAGATCCCCAGGCGGCCGTCGGCCCAGTCGGCGATCCGCTCTCCGGCGGGCGCCTTCTTCTGCGTGTTGGTCACAGTGCTCATCCGCGCTCCCAGAATGCGGGACCGACGGGCTCGTCGAAGTCGCCGTGCGCTTCGAGGAAGCCCTTGTCGTTCACGCCGATCCGCAGCTGCGGGAGGGCGTGACCGGCCGGGCCGAAGATGACTCGGGCGCCGTCGGACAGGTCGAAGGTGGACTGGTGGCACGGGCAGAGCACGTGGTGCGTCTGCTGCTCGTACAGCGAGATCGGGCAGCCGACGTGGGTGCAGATCTTCGAGAAGGCGACGATGCCCTCGTGCGACCACTCGAGCTCGCGCTTGTCCTTGATGTCCTCCGGCTGGATCCGGACGATCATCAGGGCGGCCTTGGCGATCTCGGTCTGGAAGTTGTGGTCGTGCTCCGAGAGGCCCTCGGGCATCGCGAAGGTCAGCGAACCGACGGCGACGTCCTCGGGACGCAGCGGCTCGTGCGTGTTCATGTTGATGAGCAGCTTGCCCTTGGCCCACAGCGTGCTGCGGAGCTTCTTCTCGGGCAGCGGACCCATGTCACGCAGCAGCACCACGCCGGAGAGCGGCACCAGGGCCAGCGCGCCGAACAGGGTGTTGCGGATGAGCTTGCGGCGGCCGAAGCCGGACTCGGCGGCACCGGCCGCGAAGTCCGCCATGACCTTCGCCTTGACCTCGGGCGACGCCTCCATCGGGTGGCGCTCGTCCGCGACCTCGACGTCGGACATCAGGGTGCGGGCCCAGTGGACCGCGCCCGCGCCGATGAAGAAGAGGGCGAGGCCGAGGGTCCAGCCCAGCGCGAAGTTGAGCGCGGACACGTGGCCGAACGGCCAGATGTACACGATCTTGTCGACCGGGAAGATCACGTACGAGGCGATGAAGCCGACGGTGGCCAGCATCGACAGCACGAACATGAACGCGACGGCGCGCTCGGAGCGCCGGGCGGCCTTCTCGTCGATGTCCTGGACGCGCGGCTTGTGGGGCGGAAGGCCCGGGTCGGCGAACGGGTTGTCCGCGACCTTCACCGCGCCGTGCGCGGTGTCCTGCCCTGCCGGCAGGTTCTCTTCTGGAATCTCTTGGGTACTCATGACTTCTTGGCCTTAGCGGTGTGGGCCGCGACCCAGATGGCAACTGCGATCAGCGCACCCAGACCGAAGATCCAGGCGAACAGGCCCTCGGAGACGGGGCCGAGGCCACCGAGCGAGAGGCCGCCCGGGCTGGCGGTCTTCTCGCCGTTGACGGCCTGGACGTACGCGATGATGTCCTTCTTCTCCTGCTCCGGCATGGTCGTGTCCGGGAAGGAGGGCATGTTCTGCGGGCCGGTCTGCATGGCCTCGTAGAGGTGCTTCGGGCTGACGCCCTCAAGGGTCGGGGCGTACTTGCCGTGCGTCAGCGCGCCGCCCTCGCCGGTGAAGTTGTGGCACTGCGCGCAGTTGGTGCGGAACAGCTCGCCACCCTTGGCGGCGTCGGCACCCGCGGGGTCGTACTGGCCTTCCTTCGGCGTGATCGGGCCGGCACCGAGGGAGGCGACGTACGCCGCGAGCTGATCGATCTCAGCCTGCGTGTAGATGACCTTCTTCCTCGGGACCTGGGCACCCGGCTGCTGCGCCGGCATACGGCCGGTGCCGACCTGGAAGTCGACGGCCGCGGAGCCGACGCCGACCAGGGACGGGCCGTCAGTGGTGCCCTGACCGCCGGTTCCGTGGCAGCTGGCGCAGCCGACGGAGTAGAGCTTCTTGCCCTCCTCGATGGCGAGGGACTGGGCGGTTTCATCGGCCTTCGCCGTGCCCGCGGGCGCGAACGCGGCGTACAGCCCCCCCGTGGCCGCCAGCGCGAGAAGTAGGACGACGACCGCCGCCAGCGGATGGCGTCGTCGTGCGGAGAGCTTTTTCACGGATTACCCCGGTGTCAGGATCTTCTGCGTCGATGCTTGCTGGATGTCGGTCCGCCGTGACGGGCGGTGACCGACTACTTGATCATGTAGATCGTGGCGAAGAGGCCGATCCAGACGACATCGACGAAGTGCCAGTAGTAGGACACGACGATGGCGGCGGTTGCCTGCTCGTGAGTGAACCTCTTGGCGGCGTACGTCCGGCCCAGGACCAGCAGGAAGGCGATGAGACCGCCCGTCACGTGCAGGCCGTGGAAGCCGGTGGTCAGGTAGAACACCGTGCCGTACGGGTCCGACGAGAGCGACAGGCCCTCGTGCTTGACCAGCTCGGTGTACTCGAGGACCTGGCCGCCGATGAAGATGGCACCCATCACGAACGTGATGATGAACCACGTCCGGAGCTTCTTCACGTCACCCCGCTCGGCGGCGAAGACGCCGAGCTGGCAGGTGAGGGAGGAGAGCACCAGGATCGTGGTGTTGGTCGCCGAGAACGGGAAGTTCAAGGCGTCGGCCTTTTCCGCCCAGAACTCGGGACCGGTCACCGATCGCAGGGTGAAGTACATCGCGAAGAGGGCCGCGAAGAACATCAGCTCGGAACTCAGCCAGATGATGGTTCCGACGCTGGTGAGGTTCGGTCGATTGACCGACGGGTGCGCGTGCCCGGTATCTACTGTCGTTACTGTCGCCACGACCGACATTATGTCGGTCGCTTATCCCGCCCTCACTCCGGGGGGTGCCGTTCGGAGTGTCAGAGGGGTGTGTCCAGCCCGAACGGCCCATCCGCGGGGCCTCCCGGCACCCTTCGAACAGGTGTTGAACGGGTGTTGACGGGGTGTGGAGCGGAGTAGCATCCCGCGCACCGGTCGAGGACGACCGGCCCGCCTTCCGGACGGAGGAACGATGCAGTCGAGTGCCACGGTCCTGGTCTACAGCGACGACGCGAACACCCGGGAGCAGGTCCGGCTCGCCGCCGGGCGGCGGCCCGCGGCGGACGTGCCCCCGGTGGAGTTCGTGGAGTGCGCCACGCTCCCGGCCGTGCTGAAGCGGCTGGACGAGGGCGGGATCGACGTCTGCGTCCTCGACGGCGAGGCCGTCCCGGCGGGCGGCATGGGCGTCTGCCGGCAGATCAAGGACGAGGTCTTCCGCTGCCCGCCGGTGCTGCTGCTGATCGGCCGCCCGCAGGACGCCTGGCTGGCCACCTGGAGCCGCGCGGACGCCGCGGTCACCCTTCCGGTGGAACCGGTCGAGTTCGCCGCGTCCCTGGCGACCCTGCTGCGCACCCGCCTCTCGATCGACGCGTGATCCCTGCGGGCGGTGTGGCGACGGGACCCCTGTGCCCGGGCTGGCCGCGCCTCGGCGAGTGAGCCGAAGGGCGCGCCGGGGGAACACCCCCGGCCGCGCGCAGGCCCGTGAGGAACGAGCGGGCCGAGCACGGTCGGGGGTGTGAGCCCGGCTACAGCGCCCGGAGGCGAACCGAGCCTCTAAAGACTGGGCCGGAGGCGGGCCTTGGCGTCCTCGGTGGCCGTGGGGTCGCCCTTCTCGGCCACCAGGGCGCTGCCGCGGCGCCACTTGTCCCAGGACAGGTTCCAGTCGCCGAAGCCGTTGCCGAAGGGGTCCATCGTCTCGCCGTAGCTGTTGACGGTCTTGACGATGTCGCCGGGGCGGACGGTCTCGTAGAACCAGGCGGCGTTGCCGGTGGACATGCCGACGCAGCCGTGGCTGACGTTGGCGACGCCGTGGGAGCCGACGGACCAGGGGGCGGCGTGGACGTATTCGCCGCTCCAGGTGACCCGGGTGGCGTAGTACACGGGCAGGTCGTACGACTCGGAGCTGCCTTCGGCGATGCCGATGCTGGTGCCGCGCATCCGGACGTAGTACTCCTTGCCGAGCACCACTTTGATCCCGTTACGGGTGGAGAAGCCCGGTTTCCCGGTGGTCACCGGAATGGTGTTGATCACTTCTCCGTTGCGTCGGACCGTCATGGTGTGGCTGCCGGCGTCGGCGACGGCCTCGATCCGGTCGCCGATCTTCAGCCGGAGCGGCTTGGACGGGCCGCCGTAGAGCTTGTCGCCGACGCGGAGGCCGTCCAGGTTGCCGGTGACGGAGACGAGCGCGCCGGCCGGCCAGTACTCCTTCGGCCGGAAGTGCAGCTTCTTGTCGTCCACCCAGTACCAGGAGCCTTCGACGGCGGGTGTGGAGCGGACCTTGAGGGCCCGTTCGACGACGGCGCGCGCGGCCCGGTCCTTGACGGGGAGGCTCAGGTCGGCGGTGATCGGCTGCCCGACGCCGTACGTGCCCGCCTCCGGCCCGAAGGTGACGGTCAGGGCCCTTTTGGCCGGTGCCGTCTCGAACGTGTACGTACGGGCGCCAGGGGCCCCGTCCGCGTCCTCCGTGGCCACTCGGACGGTGTAGCGGGTCCCGGCGGCCAGGGAGGCCGTGGAGCGCCAGCTGCGCCCGTCGGCGGTGAGTTCGCCCGCCAGGTGCCGGCCCGCCGCGTCGGTGGCGGTGACGTCGGTGATCCGCCCGTCCTCGCCCTTGGCGGTGATCTCCAGCGGCTTCGCCGGGTCCAGCCGGGTGCCGTCGGCCGCCGCGAAGGCGATCTGGTCGGCCGCGTCGTACGGACTCGCCGACAGCGGATGCCCGTCCGTGCCGCCCGCGCACGCCGACGCGCCCGCGGTGACGACGAGGGCCAGGAGCGTGCAGCTCAGAACAGTCCGAATGCGCGGCGTGTCGTTCATGACCTCACGCTAAGGACAGTTGCCCGCGCGGGCGCGCCGAGCGCGGCAAAAGAGGGGCCCGGCCGCTTCGCGTACGAAGTGACCGGGCCCCTCGGGGTGTTGCGGGGTGTTACTGGTTCTGGTTCTCACCGCGGTAGAACTCGAAGACCCAGCCCCAGATGCCGACCAGGATCAGCGGGGCGGAGAAGTACATGATCCACCAGCCCATCGCGATCGACAGGAAGGCGAGCGCGCCACCGAGCGCCAGCGACAGCGGCTGCCAGCTGTGGGGGGCGAAGAAGCCCACCTCGCCGGCCTCGTCCGCGACGTCGGCCTCCTTGTCGTCCTGCGCCATCGCGTCGACCCGCTTGGCCGTGAAGGCCAGGTAGTAGCCGATCATGATGGCCAGGCCGAAGGCCAGGAAGAGCGCCGTCGTGCCGACCGGCTCCTTGGACCAGACGCCGTACACGACCGCCATGGCAAGGATGAAGACGCTCAGCCAGATGAACATCTTGCCCTGGATCTTCACTTGCCGGCCTCCTTGCTGCCCGTGAGGGCCGCGGCCTCGTGCGGCTTGTTCTCGAGCTGGTCGACAGCCGCGATCTCAGGGTGGTGCAGGTCGAACGCGGGCGATTCCGAGCGGATGCGCGGCAGCGTGAGGAAGTTGTGCCGCGGCGGCGGGCAGGACGTCGCCCACTCGAGCGAACGGCCGTAGCCCCAGGGGTCGTCGACCTCGATCTTCTTGCCGTACTTGGCGGTCTTCCACACGTTGTAGAAGAACGGCAGCATCGACAGGCCGAGGAGGAAGGACGAGATCGTCGAGATCGTGTTCAGGGCGGTGAAGCCGTCGGCGTCCAGGTAGTCCGCGTAACGGCGCGGCATGCCCTCGGCACCGAGCCAGTGCTGCACCAGGAAGGTGCCGTGGAAGCCCACGAACAGCGTCCAGAACGTGATCTTGCCGAGGCGCTCGTCGAGCATCTTGCCGGTGAACTTCGGCCACCAGAAGTGGAAGCCGGAGAACATCGCGAAGACGACGGTGCCGAAGATGACGTAGTGGAAGTGCGCCACGACGAAGTACGAGTCGGAGACGTGGAAGTCCATCGGGGGCGAGGCCAGGATGACGCCGGTCAGACCACCGAAGGTGAAGGTGATCAGGAAGCCGACGGCCCAGAGCATCGGGGTCTCGAAGGACAGTGAGCCCTTCCACATCGTTCCGATCCAGTTGAAGAACTTCACGCCGGTCGGTACGGCGATGAGGAACGTCATGAAGGAGAAGAACGGGAGGAGCACGCCACCGGTGACGTACATGTGGTGCGCCCACACGGTCACGGACAGACCGGCGATCGCGATGGTCGCGGCCACCAGACCGATGTAGCCGAACATCGGCTTGCGGCTGAAGACCGGGATGACCTCGGAGATGATGCCGAAGAACGGCAGGGCGATGATGTACACCTCTGGGTGTCCGAAGAACCAGAAGAGGTGCTGCCAGAGCAGTGCGCCGCCGTTGGCCGCGTCGAAGACGTGGGCACCGAACTTGCGGTCCGCCTCGAGGGCGAAGAGCGCCGCCGCCAGGACCGGGAAGGCGAGCAGGACCAGGACACCGGTCAGCAGCACGTTCCAGGTGAAGATCGGCATGCGGAACATCGTCATGCCCGGGGCGCGCATGCAGATGATCGTGGTGATGAAGTTGACCGAGCCGAGGATCGTGCCGAAGCCGGAGAAGGCCAGACCCATGATCCACATGTCGGCGCCGACACCCGGCGAGCGGACGGCGTCCGACAGCGGGGAGTAGGCGAACCAGCCGAAGTCGGCCGCACCCTGCGGGGTGAGGAAGCCGGCCACCGCGATGATCGAGCCGAAGAGGTACAGCCAGTACGCGAACATGTTCAGCCGCGGGAACGCCACGTCGGGCGCGCCGATCTGCAGCGGCATGATCCAGTTGGCGAAACCGGCGAACAGCGGCGTCGCGAACATCAGCAGCATGATCGTGCCGTGCATCGTGAACGCCTGGTTGAACTGCTCGTTCGACATGATCTGCGTGCCCGGACGGGCCAGCTCGGCGCGCATGAAGAGCGCCATCAGGCCGCCGATGATGAAGAACACGAACGAGGTGACCAGGTACATCGTACCGATGGTCTTGTGGTCGGTGGTGGTCAGCCACTTCACCACCACATTGCCGGGCTGCTTGCGGCGGACGGGCAGCTCGTTCTCGTACGAGTCCTCAGCCGCGGCACCCTTGGTTTCGTTGGGGATGCTCACAGTTGGTTCTTCTCCGCGTTCCTGGCCGGGTCCGTCTGCTCGATGCCGGACGGGATGTAGCCGGTCTGGCCCTTCTCAGCCAGCTCCTTCAGGTGCGCCTGGTAGCGCTCCGGGGAGACCACCTTGACGTTGAAGAGCATCCGGGAGTGGTCGACACCGCACAGCTCGGCGCACTTGCCGAGGAAGGTGCCCTCCTGGGTCGGGGTGACCTCGAAGACGTTGGTGTGACCCGGGATGACGTCCTGCTTGAAGAGGAACGGCACCACCCAGAAGGAGTGGATGACGTCACGCGAGGTCAGGACGAACCGGACCTTCTCGCCCTTCGGCAGCCACAGCGTCGGGCCCGGGTTGCCGGTCTGCGGGTTCCGGTCGCCGGGGATGCCGGCGTCGTAGACGCCGCCCGCGTTGTCCGGGAACTGCTTGATGAACTTGTCCGGGATCGACGCGAGGTTCTTGTCCTTCTTCGCGTCGCCCTCGACGCCGGGGACGTCCTCGACGTAGTTGAAGGCCCAGCTCCACTGGTAGCCGACCACGTTGATGGTGTGGGCGGGCTTGTCCGAGAGGGCGAGGAGCTTCGACTCGTCACGCGCGGTGAAGTAGAAGAGCACCGAGACGATGATGAGGGGGGTGACCGTGTACAGCGCCTCGATGGGCATGTTGTAGCGGGTCTGCGGAGGTACCTCGACCTTGGTCCTGCTGCGCCGGTGGAAGATGGTCGCCCACAGGATGAGGCCCCACACCAGGATGCCGGTGAGGAGCGCGGCGGCCCAGGAGCCCTGCCAGAGGGAGAGGATCCGAGGCGCCTCTTCCGTGACGGGGGTGGGCATGCCAAGGCGGGGGAAGTCTTCCCAGTTGTACGAGCAGCCGGTGGCTGTCGCCAGGATCAGGCCCGCAGTCAGCACCTGCGGCAGCTTCCGCCGCATCGGGCGCCGCGACGAGCGGTCGGAGCCGTTGGGACTCACGTAGCGCCTTCCCGAGAGTCTCGGCCCGCGTTTGGTCGGCCACGGCCGTCCGTCTCGCTGGTCGGTCGCCGCCCCGGCCGCGGGCAGGGGTTTGGATGTTTATGCGGACCAAACCCTACTGGACGCTATTTGGGGTCGCGCGGGGAGGGTGCCCAACGCGCCGTCCGAGTCCCCGAAGGGGTGGACGCGAGCCTTCCGGAGACCGGCGGGAAGCGCCCGTCCGGGGGGCTGGGGGCGGAGGGGGAGGGGGAACTGACGCGGGTTCATGGGGGTGGGGCGGGGGTGGGTGGCGGCGCGGGCTGCCCGGGGCGGGGCGGGTGGGCGCGGGACCGGGCGCGGCCAGTGGGCGGGGCGGGTGGGCGCGGGACCGGGCGCGGCCGGTGGGCGGGGCGGGTGGGCGCGGGACCGGGCGCGGCCGGTGGGCGGGGCGGGGGCGTCCGGGGTGGCGGGGCCTCGGGGCCTACCTTGGGGGGATGTCGTACTTTGACGCCGCGTCCGCCGCGCCCCTGCACCCCGTCGCCCGCCAGGCGCTGCTCGCCGCCCTCGACGAGGGGTGGGCCGATCCGGCCCGGCTCTACCGGGAGGGCCGGCGGGCACGGCTGCTGCTCGACGCGGCGCGGGAGGCGGCGGCGGAGGCGGTGGGCTGTCGCCCCGACGAACTCGTCTTCACTCCTTCGGGGACGCGCGCCGTGCACTCGGGCGTGTCGGGCGCGCTCGCCGGGCGCCGGCGGGCGGGCGACCGGCTGGTCGTCTCGGCCGTCGAGCACTCCTCCGTCCTGCACGCCGGCGAGGCGCACGCGGCGGCCGGCGGGACCGTGACCGAGGTGCCGGTCGGCCGGACCGGCGCGGTGGACCCGGCGGTCTTCGCGGCGGCGCTGGACGAGCGGACGGCCCTGGCCTGCCTCCAGTCGGCCAACCACGAGGTCGGCACGGAGCAGCCGGTGGCCGAGGTCGCCGAGGCGTGCCGGGCGGCCGGGGTGCCGCTGCTCGTGGACGCGGCCCAGTCGCTGGGCTGGGGAGCGGTACCGGAGGGCTGGTCGCTGCTGGCGGCGAGCGCGCACAAGTGGGGCGGGCCGGCGGGCGTCGGGCTGCTGGCGGTCCGGAAGGGCGTCCGCTTCGCCCCCCAAGGTCCGTCCGACGAACGGGAGTCGGGCCGCGCGCCCGGTTTCGAGAACCTGCCCGCGATCGTCGCGGCGGCGGCCTCCCTGCGGGCGGTACGGGCCGAGGCGGCGGCGGAGGGCGCCCGGCTGCGGGAGCTCGTGGACCGGATCCGGACGCGGGTGCCGGAGCTGGTGCCGGACGTGGAGGTGGTGGGCGATCCGGTGCGGCGGCTCCCCCACCTCGTCACGTTCTCCTGTCTCTATGTCGACGGGGAGACGCTGCTGTCCGAGCTGGACCGGGAGGGTTTCTCCGTTTCGTCCGGTTCGTCGTGTACGAGCTCCACGCTGACGCCCAGCCATGTGCTGCGTGCGATGAGCGTCCTGAGCGAGGGGAACGTCCGGGTCTCGCTGCCGGCCGGCACGGAGGCCGCCGACGTCGACCGGTTCCTCGCGGTGCTGCCGGGGGTCGTGGCGTCGGTACGCGACCGGCTGGGCGCGGCGGGCGCGGCGGGCCCGGCGCCGCTGCCGTCCCCGGCGGGCGAGGAGCTGGTCGTGGACGCGCGGGGCAAGCGGTGCCCCATCCCGGTCATCGAGCTGGCGAAGGTCATCGGGACGGTGCGGGTGGGGGGGACGGTGCGGGTGCTGTCGGACGACGAGGCGGCGCGGCTGGACATTCCGGCGTGGTGCGAGATGCGGGGGCAGGAGTACGTGGGTGACTCCCCCGCGCCCGAGGGCGCCCGCGCCTACGTGGTCCGCCGCACCTCCTGACCCCGCGGGCCGGGCCCCGTCGCGGGCTGCGCCCGGCGTTTCGTTGTGGGCTGCGCCCGGCGGAGGCGGCGGGGCCGCCGTTCCGTTGTGGGCATACGTTCCGCTAGGGCGGAACGGGTGGGCACAACGGAACGGCACCCTCAGCAGTGCCTCCGCGCCCCGGGCCTGAACCCGCACCGAACGGGCGTCGCGCACCGGGTGCGGGTTCAGGCGCAGTAGCCTCGGCGCGGCAGCCGGCGCCGTTCCGTGTGCCCACCCTCCCCCAAGGACTTCGTCCAGGGGGGACCCCCACCCCTGCGGAACGCCTGCCCACACGGAGGCCCGCCGAAGGGCGCCGCCCCGAGGCCGGGCCCCGCGTCCGAACCGGACGTGAGGGGCCTGCCCACGCGGAGGTGCGGCGGACGGCGCCGCGCCGGAGGGGGCCCTGCGGGGGCGGGGTCAGGTCAGGTGGGTGTGGACTTCGGTGGCGGCTTCCTCGCCGTACGCCTTGGCGAAGCGCTCCATGAAGTTGGTGCGCCGCAGCGTGTACTCCTGCGTGCCCAGCGTCTCGATGACCAGCGTCGCCAGCATGCAGCCGACCTGCGCCGCGCGCTCCAGGCTCACGCCCCAGGAGAGGCCCGTGAGGAAGCCCGCGCGGAAGGCGTCGCCGACGCCGGTGGGGTCGACCTTGGCCTCCTCCTCGGGGCAGGCGACCTCGATGACCGGTTCGCCGGCGCGCTCGATGCGGACGCCGCGCGAGCCGAGGGTGGTGACGCGGTGGCCGACGCGGGACAGGATCTCCTCGTCGGTCCAGCCGGTCTTCGACTCGATGAGGCCCTTCTCGTACTCGTTGGAGAAGAGGTAGGTGGCGCCGTCGAGGAGGAGGCGGATCTCGTCGCCGTCCATCCGCGCGATCTGCTGGGAGAAGTCGGCGGCGAAGGGGATGGACCGGGCCTTGCACTCCTCGGTGTGGCGCAGCATCGCCTCGGGGTCGTCGGCGCCGATGAGGACGAGGTCGAGCCCGCCGACGCGGTCGGCGACGGCCTTGAGCTCGATGAGGCGGGCCTCGCTCATGGCGCCGGTGTAGAAGGACCCGATCTGGTTGTGGTCCTTGTCCGTGGTGCAGACGAAGCGCGCGGTGTGCAGGACCTCGGAGATGCGGACGGAGCCGGTGTCGACGCCGTGGCGGTCGAGCCAGGCGCGGTACTCGTCGAAGTCGTAGCCGGCCGCGCCGACGAGGATCGGGTTGCCGCCGAGCTGGCCCATGCCGAAGCAGATGTTGGGTCCGACGCCGCCGCGGCGGACGTCGAGGTTGTCCACCAGGAAGGACAGGGACACCGTGTGGAGCTGGTCGGCCACCAGCTGGTCGGCGAACCGGCCGGGGAAGGTCATGAGGTGGTCGGTGGCGATGGAGCCGGTGACTGCGATACGCACGGCTGGGCGCTCCTGCGGGTGAAGGGTGATGACTGTCCACGGTATCCGGTGAAGGGCGCGCTGCCGAACAGCGGAAACTACCCCAGAGTAGGGCTTTTCCCCGGAGGCGGGTGGTGCGTACGGTGCGGCCATGACCACGTATCCCGCTCCGCGCGAGCGACACGAGTCCGAACTGAGCCTCGCCGAGCTGCGCGGGGCCAGTGCCCGGATGGTCCCGCACTGGGTGACGCCGGCCGATCCGGCGCCCGCCCCCGTCTCGCCCGCCTCGATCCACGGGGTGGTCGTCCCGGACGCCTCGGCGCGGCTGATCGCCGCCACCGCCGAGTACGGCGGCTGACGGACGGAACCGTCCGCGCCCCCGCCCCGTCCCACCGGTGTCCGATCGACACGAGGGAGCGTTGCGGTGAGCGGTACGGAGAGCGGACGCGGCCGGCGGACCGCGCTCGTCGCCACGGTGGCGGCGGGTGTGCTGCTGGCCGGGGGCGGCGGGGTGTATCTGACCGCCTCGGGTGACGAGGGGGCCGGTCCCGCCTCGCGGGCCGCGGGCGCGCCCGCGCCGCCGCCCCTGCGGCTGGCGGGCGGCAGCGGCGGTACGGGCCCGGGCGCGGGGATCGCGCCGGGCGAACCCGATCCGGGCGGCGGCCCGGGCGGGACGGTCTACAGAGCCGAGGGCCCACTCCCCCAGGGGCCTTCGTCGGCCGCGGTCCACCGGCCGGAGGGCCTGGTCACCTCGGAGGAGGTGACCAGGCTGGCCGGGGTTCTCGGGATGGAGGGGCGTCCGGCGCTGGTCGGTGACGTGTGGACGATCCGGCCCGAGAAGGACGGCCGGGGTCCGCGCCTCGACGTGGCGCGGCAGGCGCCGGGGAACTGGACGTACTCCTGGTACGACGGCGGTCCGGCGGGCGACGCCTGTCTGAAGGGCAGGGCGTGTCCGCCGCCGGGTGAGGTGAAGCCCCCGGCCGGCGGGTCGCCGGTGAGCGAGGCGGCGGCGCGGGCGGCGGCGGCTCCGGTGCTGAAGGCGCTGGGGCAGGACGACGCGAAGGTGTCGGCGGCGCAGGTGATGAACGGTTCGGTGCGGGTGGTGAACGCCGATCCGGTGGTCGGCGGGCTGCCGACGTACGGCTGGTCGACGGGGCTGCACATCGGCCCGGACGGGCGGCCGGTGGCGGGCAGCGGGACGCTGCGGGAGCCGGTGAAGGGCGAGACGTACCCGGTGGTGCCGGCGGAGCGGGCGCTGGCGCGGCTGAACGAGGAGTCGAAGGGCGCGGGGCCGATCGGGATCGGCGGCTGTGCGACGGATCCGCCGGCCGGGGAGCCGGGCGGTGGGGCGGGGAAGGACGCGCCCTGCGAGACGACGGTGGACGTGGCGCCGCCGCGCGAGGTGCCGGTGACGGGCGCGGTGCTCGGGCTGGCGGCGACGGACACGGCGGAGGGGCGGATGCTCGTACCGGCGTGGCTGTTCACGGCCGATCCGGCGGACGCGGCGCCGTTCACGGTGACGTCGACGGCGGTGGCGCCGGAGTTTCTGGAGCCGCCGGCGACGCCGTCGCCGGAGCCCACCCCGGAGCCTTCGGACGGTGACGCGCCGGTGCGGCGGATCGAGTCGTTCGCCGTGGAGCCGGGCGGGAGGACGCTCGCCGTGACCTTCTGGGGCGGGGTGTGCAGCACGTACACGGCGCACGCGGCGGAGGATCCGCGGCGGGTGCGGGTGCGGATCGACGAGAAGACGGACCCGGAGCGGGCCTGCGTCATGATCGCCCAGGAGATCACCGTGAAGGTGACGCTGGACGCGCCGCTGGGCGACCGGCCGGTGGTCGACGCGGCGAGCGGCGAGGCCGTGCCGCGGCGGTAGGCGCCGGCGGGAACGCGGCAGGGCGGTGGTCCGGGAGGTCGGTCTCCCGGGCCACCGCCCTGGTCTGTCGGGCGCCGCTCTTTAGCTGAACGAGTCGCCGCAGGCGCAGGAGCCGGTGGCGTTCGGGTTGTCGATCGTGAAGCCCTGCTTCTCGATGGTGTCGACGAAGTCGATGGAGGCGCCGCCCAGGTACGGGGCGCTCATCCGGTCGGTGACGACCTTGACGCCGTCGAACTCCTTGACGACGTCACCGTCGAGCGAGCGCTCGTCGAAGAACAGCTGGTAGCGCAGGCCGGAGCAGCCACCGGGCTGGACGGCGACGCGCAGCGCCAGGTCGTCGCGGCCCTCCTGCTCCAGCAGAGCCTTGACCTTGGCCGCGGCGGCGTCGGTGACGATGATGCCGTCGGTGACGGTGCCGGTCTCGTCCGATACGGACATCTACATCTCTCCCGGGTTGTACGGAGACTGCTTGCCGACGGTTGCAACCGACGGTGTCCCGGATTCATTCCGGGTCGGGTGGGATTTCCCTCCTTCATGCTCGCACATGCACTCCGAAGACGTGGAGGGCGAATTCGTCACATCGACACTATGGACATCGTCAGGATGACGTGAAGGGGTTATGATAGATAGCGTCAATTAGACGAAAAGGTTCTCCGAAGAAAGGGTGCGTGACGTGACCACCGCCCAGCCCCTGGACGTCCAGCCGACGCCGCTCGCCCTTCTGCTGCTCGGCCGCGAGGCCGACCCGAAGAGCGAGCGCGGCGTGGAGTGTCCCGGCGATCTGCCGTCGCCGTCCGACCCCGACCTGGTGGAGCGCGCCCGCGCGGCCAAGGAGAAGCTCGGGGACAAGGTCTTCGTCCTCGGCCACCACTACCAGCGCGACGAGGTCATCCAGTTCGCCGACGTCACCGGTGACTCGTTCAAGCTCGCGCGCGACGCCGCCGCCCGGCCGGAGGCCGAGTACATCGTCTTCTGCGGCGTGCACTTCATGGCCGAGTCGGCCGACATCCTCACCGGCGACGACCAGAAGGTCGTCCTGCCGGACCTCGCGGCCGGCTGCTCGATGGCCGACATGGCCACCGCCGAGCAGGTCGCCGAGTGCTGGGACGTGCTGACCGAGGCCGGGATCGCCGAGCAGGTGGTGCCCGTCTCGTACATGAACTCCTCGGCGGACATCAAGGCGTTCACCGGCAAGCACGGCGGCACGATCTGCACCTCGTCCAACGCCGAGCGGGCGCTGAACTGGGCGTTCGAGCAGGGCGAGAAGGTGCTGTTCCTGCCCGACCAGCACCTGGGCCGCAACACGGCCGTCCGCGACCTGGGCATGTCCCTGGACGACTGCGTGGTCTACAACCCGCACAAGCCGAACGGCGGGCTCACCACCGAGGAGCTGCGCGCCGCGAAGATGATCCTGTGGCGGGGTCACTGCTCGGTGCACGGCCGCTTCTCGCTGGAGTCGGTCGAGGACGTCCGCGCCCGGATCCCCGGCGTGAACGTGCTGGTCCACCCGGAGTGCAAGCACGAGGTCGTGGCCGCCGCGGACTACGTGGGCTCGACCGAGTACATCATCAACACCCTGGAGGCGGCCCCGGCCGGCTCGAAGTGGGCCATCGGCACGGAGCTGAACCTGGTCCGCCGCCTGGCGAACCGTTACGCCGACCAGGGCAAGGAGATCGTCTTCCTCGACAAGACGGTCTGCTTCTGCTCGACGATGAACCGGATCGACCTGCCGCACCTGGTGTGGGCGCTGGAGTCGCTGGCCGAGGGGAACCTGGTCAACCGGATCGAGGTCGACAAGGAGACGGAGGCGTTCGCCAAGCTCGCGCTGGAGCGGATGCTGGCGCTGCCGTAACGGTTCTCCGACCGGTACGGCGGAAGGGGCGCCCCGCGGACTCGCGGGGCGCCCCTTCGTCGTGCTACGCCTTCACCGTCTCCTTCTGCTGCGGCGGGACCTGGGCGTCGCCGCCCTCCGCCGGCTCCCCCTTCGCCGCCTTCTTCGCCGCCTTCTTCGCCGCGCGGCGCTCCTTGCGGAGCTCGACCATCGCGTAGAGCGTCGGGACGAGGAGGAGGGTCAGCAGGGTCGAGGTGATCAGGCCGCCGATCACCACCACGGCGAGCGGCTGGGCGATGAAGCCGCCCTCGCCGGTGATGCCGAGGGCCATCGGCAGCAGGGCGAAGACCGTCGCCAGGGCGGTCATGAGGATCGGGCGGAGCCGGTGCCGGCCGCCCTCGATCACGGCCTCGACGACGCCGTACCCCTGCGCCCGGTACTGGTTGATCAGGTCGATCAGGACGATCGCGTTGGTCACCACGATGCCGATGAGCATCAGCATGCCGATCATCGCCGGGACGCCCATCGCGGTGCCGGTGACGACCAGCAGGCCGATGGCGCCGGTGGCGGCGAACGGGATGGAGACCAGCAGGATCAGCGGCTGGACCAGCGACCGGAAGGTCGCGACCAGCAGCATGAAGACGATCGCGACGGCCGCGAGCATCGCCAGGCCGAGGTTGACGAACGCCTCGTTCTGGTCCTCGGACACGCCGCCGACGGTGGCGGACGCGCCCTCGGGCAGGTCGAGCCCGTCGAGCTTCGCCTGGAGCGCGGTGCCGACGGCGCCGGTGTTGTCCGTGGTCGGCTTGGCGGTGATCGTCGCCGCGCGGGCGCCGTCGATCCGGGTCATGGAGACCGGGCCGGGGACCAGTTCCACGGTGGCGATGTCGCCGAGCCTCACCGGGCCGAGCGGCAGCGCCTTCAGCTCGGCGAGGGTGGTGACCGGGGCGGCCGAGGTGATGAGGACGTCCCGCTCGGCGTCGTCCAGGGTCGCCTTGCCGGCCGGGGTGCCGCGGACGGCCTGGGCGACGACCATGCCGAGGGTGGTGGTGTCGAAGCCGGCGTCGGCCGCCTTCGCGTTCGCCGTCACGGAGACCCGCGGCACCGACCGGGAGAGGTCGCTCTGGACGTCGGTGACGTCCTTCAGCTCCGCGACCGCCTTCCGCACCTGCTCGGACGCCCGCTGGAGCAGCTCGCGGTCGCCGGCCTTCACGATGACGCTCAGGTCCTGGCTCGCGAAGCCGTCGCCGGCCGCGATCGAGGTGTCGCCGACCCCGTCGAGCTTCCCGAGGGCCGACTCCAGGGCGTCGCGGGTCTTCTCGTACGAGGCGGACTCCTCCAGGGTGACCTGGAAGGACGCCTGGTTGGCGCCGGTGCCGCCGCCGAAGGCGGCCATGAAGCCGGAGGAGCCGACGGTGACCTGGTAGTCCTTGACGCCGTCGGTCTCCGCGAGGACCTTCTCGATCTTCTTCGCGGCCGCGTCGGAGGCGTCCAGGGAGGTGCCCGGCGCCAGCTTCTGCTTGACCGTCAGCACCGGCTGGTCGCCCTGGTCGAAGAAGTTGGTCTTCATCAGCGGCGCCATGCCGAAGGTGACGGCGAGCACCACGAGGGCGAGGGCCACGCTGGTGAGGCGGCGGCGGGTGGCGAACCGCAGCACCGGCACGTACGCGCGCTGGAGGCGGCTCTTCGCCTCCTTCTCCTCGGCGGCCCTGCGGGCCTCGTCCGGGTCCTCCGAGGTGCCCTTGGGCGCGCGGAGGAACCAGTACGAGAGCACCGGGACGACCGTCAGCGACACCAGCAGCGACGCCAGCAGGGCGGCCGTCACGGTGAGGCTGAACGAGCCGAACAGCTCGCCGACCATGCCGCCGACCAGGCCGATCGGCAGGAAGACGGCGACGGTGGTGAGGGTGGAGGAGGTGACCGCGCCGGCCACCTCCTTCACGGCGGTGATGATCGCGGACTGGCGGTCCTCGCCGTAGCCGAGGTGGCGCTTGATGTTCTCCAGGACCACGATCGAGTCGTCGACGACCCGGCCGATGGCGATGGTGAGCGCGCCGAGCGTCAGCACGTTGAGGGAGAGGTCGCGGGTCCACAGCACGATCAGCGCCAGGACCACCGAGAGCGGGATGGAGACCGCGGTGACCAGGGTCGAGCGGATCGAGGCGAGGAAGACCAGGATCACCAGGACGGCCATGACGAGGCCGAGGGCGCCCTCGGTGGTGAGGCCGGAGATCGACTTGGCGACGGCCGGGCCCTGGTCGGAGACGACAGTCAGGTCGGCGCCGGCGCCCAGCTGCTTCCGCAGCTCGGGCAGCTTCTTCTCGACGGCCTCGGAGATGGCGACGGCGCTGCCGTCCTTGTCCATGGTGGCCATGACGGCGAGGCTCGGCTTGCCGTTGGTGCGGGTCAGCGAGACCCGGGCGGACTCCTCCTGCTGCACCGCGGCCACGTCGGCCAGCCGGACCGCCTTGCCCTTGGCGGGCTTGATCCGCAGGTCCTGGATCTGCTGGAGCGAGGTGTAGCCGCCGCCGACCTGGACGGTGCGGCTCTTGCCCGCCTCGGAGAAGGAGCCGGCGGGCATGGCGGCGCCGCCGGCCTGGAGGGTCCGGGCGAGGTCCGCCGTGGTCAGGCCGGCCGCGGCGAGCTTGCGCGGGTCGGGTGTGACGGAGACCTGGAGGTCCTGGACGCCGTCGACGCTGACCTGCCCGACGCCGTCGATGTCCTCCAGGGCGGGCACGACGGTCCGCTCCAGCTGGTCGGCGAGCGCCTGCTGGTCCCGGTCGGAGGTGGCGGCGAGGACGACGGTCGGGATGTCGTCGGTGGAGCCCGCCACGACCTGCGGGTCGACCGACTCCGGCAGCAGCGCCCGGGCCCGGTTGACGGCCTGCTGGACGTCGGCGACCAGCTGCTTGGTGGACTCGTCGCCGTAGTCGAAGGAGGCCATGATGACGGCGCTGCCCTCGGAGGCGGTCGACGTGATGCCCTTGAGGCCGTCGACGGCCTTGAGGTTGTTCTCCAGCGGCTCGACGACCTGCTTCTCGACCACGTCGGGAGAGGCGCCCTGGTACGGGGCGATGACCGAGACCATGGGCAGCTCGATCGACGGGAACAGCTGCTGCTTCAGCTGGGGTATCGCGATCAGTCCGAAGACGACGGCGACAAGGGACATCAGCCCGATCAGGGCCCGTTGCGCGAGGCTGAATCTGGACAGCCAGGACATGGGGTCGGTCTCTCTTCCGTGGCGTACTCGTCGGCAGGCGGCGGGCAGCCAGAGCGCCCCCCTCCCCTTACCTTCGGCCACACCCGGCCGGAAATCTTCGGCCCTCAGGCGCACTTCCCGCCCGCCGCGTACCGCGTCCGCAGTACGCCGCCGCGCGCGGTCACTCCCCCCTCGGGCGTACCAGTCCCGTCTCGTACGCGGTGACCACCAGCTGGGCGCGGTCGCGGGCGCCCAGCTTGGCCATGGTGCGGTTGACGTGCGTCTTCACGGTGAGCGGGCTGACGTCGAGCCGTTCGGCGATCTCGTCGTTGGAGAGGCCGCCGCCGACCAGGACCAGCACCTCCCGCTCCCGGGCGGTGAGCGCGGAGAGCCGTCCGGCGTCCACCCGGCTCCCGGCGCCGGCCGGGCCGGGGGCGCTCTGGGCGAGAAAGGTGGCGATCAGGCCCTTGGTGGCGGCCGGGGAGAGCAGCGCCTCGCCGGCGTGCGCGATCCGGATCGCGCCCAGCAGCTCCTCCGGTTCGGCGCCCTTGCCGAGGAAGCCGGAGGCGCCGGCGCGCAGCGACTCGACCACGTACTCGTCGATCTCGAAGGTGGTGAGCATGACGATCCGGACCCCGGCGAGCTCGGGGTCGGCGGTGATCGCGCGGGTGGCGGCGAGGCCGTCGGTGCCGGGCATCCGGATGTCCATGAGGACGACGTCCGGCCGCTCGGCGCGGGCGAGGGCGGCGGCCTGGGCGCCGTCGGCGGCCTCGCCGACGACCTCCATGTCGGGCTCGGAGTCCACCAGGACCCGGAAGGCGCTGCGCAGCAGGGCCTGGTCGTCGGCGAGCAGCACGCGGATCGTCATCGGTCGTCCTCCCCCGGCTCCCGGGCGGTCTCCGGTGTCAGGGGCAGTATCGCCTGGACGCGGAAGCCGCCGCCGTACCGGGGGGCGGCGGTGAGGGTGCCGCCGAGGGCGGTGACCCGCTCGCGCATGCCGAGCAGGCCGTGACCGCCGGAGGGCTCGGGGGGCGGCCCGGCGGGCGGGGTGCCGTCGTCGAGGACGGTGACCTCGACCGTACGGCCCACGACGACGATGCTGACCTCGGCGCGGGCGTCCGGTCCGGCGTGCTTCCGGACGTTGGTGAGGGCCTCCTGGACGATCCGGTACGCGGCCATGTCCACGGCCGCCGGGAGCTGCCGGCCACCGTCCGCGCGGGCCAGCGACACGGGCAGGCCCGCCTTGCGGAAGCCGTCGAGGAGGTTGTCGAGGACCGCGAGGCCGGAGACGGGTTCGGTGGGGGCCGCCGGGTCGCCGGACTGGCGGAGCAGGCCGACGGTGGCGCGCAGCTCGTCGAGGGCGGAGCGGCTGGCCTCCCGGACGTGCGCCAGGGCCTCCTTCGCCTGGTCGGGGCGCTTCTCCATGACGTGGGCGGCGACTCCGGCCTGCACGTTGACGAGGGCGATGTGGTGGGCGACGACGTCGTGGAGGTCGCGGGCGATCCGGAGCCGTTCCTCCGCGACGCGGCGGCGGGCCTCCTCCTCGCGGGTCCGCTCGGCGCGTTCGGCGCGCTCCCGGATGGCGTCCACGAAGGCGCGGCGGCTGCGGACGGCGTCGCCGGCGGCGGCGGCCATGCCGGTCCAGGCGAAGACCCCGAGGTTCTCCTGGGCGTACCAGGGGGTGGGGCCGAAGGCCATGGCGGCGACGGCCAGCACGGTCATGGTGGCGAGGCCGACCCGCCAGGTGGTGGGGCGGTCGGTGCGGGAGGCGACGGTGTAGAGGGCGACGACGGCGCTGATGGCGAGCGGCGCGGGGCGGGTCTCGCCGAGCAGTTCGACCAGGCTCAGGGAGCCGGTGAAGGCGAGGACGACGAAGGGCCGGCGGCGGCGGAAGACGAGGGCGACGGCGGCGGCGGTCATCATGGCGACGCCGGTGAGCGTGGGGGCGCGGTCGCCGAAGGTGGGGCCGGTGACGCTGCCGTGGGGGTCGGTGAAGGAGGCGGCGATCATCGCCAGGAGGACGGCGAGGGCGAGGCCGGTGTCGAAGGCGAGGGGGTGGTCGCGGAACCTCTCGCACAGGCGGGTGGCGATGCCGGCCGGGGCGGGGGGCGCGTCTCCTGTGCGGGTCACGCCGAAACGGTACGTCGTACGGGACGGGCCGGGAAACGGCGCCGTCCCGCACGAGGACCGGTGTGCCGAGGGGCCGCGGCGGGCTGGTGCTCCGGCGCCGGTGAGGGCGCCGTCCCGCGGCGGCCGGCCGCGTCAGCCCGGGATGAGGCCGTCGTCGGACAGCATGTCCCGGACCTCGGCGAGGGACGCGTCCGGGGACGGGAGGATGAGCTCCGAGGGTTCCAGGGCGTCGTCCGGGAGGGGGCTGCCCAGACGGCGGACGGCGTCGAGGAGGGCCGCCAGCGTGCGCCGGAAGCCTTCCTCGTCGCCGGACCGCATCTCCTTCAGCAGCTCGTCGTCGAGCGCGTTCAGCTCGGCGAAGTGGCTGTCGGCCAGCTCGCGCTGGCCCTCCCCCATGATCCGTACGATCATGACGCCGTCCTTGCCTCTACTGCTTGTCGAAGCGGGGGTGGGACTGCTGCTGGTGCTGCTGGTGGCCGCCCGCCGCACCGCCCTCGATGGCCTGCTGCTGCGCGGAGGGTCCGCCGGCCAGTTCGGCCTTCATCCGCTGGAGCTCCAGCTCGACGTCGGTGCCGCCGGAGAGGCGGTCCAGCTCGGCCTGGATGTCGTCCTTGGCGAGGCCCGACTGGTCGTCGAGCGCGCCGGAGGCGAGGAGTTCGTCGATGGCGCCGGCCCGGGCCTGGAGCTGGGCGGTCTTGTCCTCGGCCCGCTGAATGGCGAGGCCGACGTCGCTCATCTCCTCGGAGATGCCGGAGAAGGACTCGGCGATCCGGGTCTGGGCCTGGGCGGCCGTGTACGTGGCCTTGATGGTCTCCTTCTTGGTGCGGAAGGCGTCGACCTTGGCCTGGAGCCGCTGCGCGGCGAGCGTCAGCTTCTCCTCCTCGCCCTGCAGGGTCTGGTGCTGCACCTCCAGGTCGCTGACCTGCTGCTGGAGCGCGGCCCTGCGGGACAGCGCCTCGCGGGCGAGGTCCTCGCGGCCGAGCGCCAGCGCCTTGCGGCCCTGGTCCTCCAGCTTGGCGGACTGGCCCTGCAGCTGGTTCAGCTGGAGTTCGAGCCGCTTGCGGGAGGTCGCGACGTCGGCGACGCCCCGGCGGACCTTCTGCAGCAGCTCCAGCTGCTTCTGGTAGGAGTAATCGAGGGTCTCGCGCGGGTCCTCGGCCCGGTCAAGGGCTTTGTTCGCCTTCGCGCGGAAGATCATCCCCATACGCTTCATGACACCGCTCATGGGCTTCGCGCGCCCCCTTCTGACGGACTTGGCACCAGCTCTTCGTCAGGATCCACACTACGGTCCCTGCCTCCATTACCGCACTGTTCGGAGCCCGATGCGCTCCTCCCCAAGGACGACTGCGGGCGGTCCCTCATCCGGCGGGAGGAGTAGACGGATCTCCGGGAGACCCCTGGCGGCGACCCGCCCGCCCCTGCTCGTTCCCCCCGGATCCGGTGCCGGACCCCGGTGCGTCCTCGTGTGCGTCACCGGCTACGACGCCGGCTGTGAGCGGATCGTTCCCTCCCGGACTGGGGTTCCATGCCTCCCACCCCGTACCCTTGGGTTTTGTGTTCCGTAGCCGTTCGAAGGAAGAGAAGGCCCCCACCGAGAAGGTGACGGCGGACCTCTCCAAGCAGCCCCGCGACCCCGAGGCCCCCAAGGGCCGCCCGACCCCGAAGCGGAGTGAGGCCCAGTCGCAGCGTCGTCGTGCGCAGTCCGTCCCCGTCGACCGCAAGGAGGCCGCCAAGCGCGCCCGTGAGGCGCGGCGGGCCGACCTGACGCGTCAGCGCGAGGCGCTGAACAGCGGTGACGAGCGTTATCTGCCGGCCCGTGACAAGGGTCCGGTGCGCCGTTTCGTGCGCGACTTCGTCGACTCGCGGTTCGCGATCGCCGAGTTCTTCCTGCCGATGGCCGTGGTCATCCTGGTGCTCTCGCTGTTCGGCAACGCGAACCGGTCGCTCCAGAACATCTCGCTGCTGCTCTGGCTCGGCGTGATCGTGCTGATCATCATCGACTCCATCGGCATCTGGTTCCGTCTGCGGAAGCAGCTCAACGAGCGCTTCCCGGACACGCCCAAGCGCGGCGCGGTCGCGTACGGCCTGATGCGCACGCTCCAGATGCGCCGACTGCGGCTCCCGAAGCCGCAGGTCAAGCGCGGAGAGCGGCCCTGAGCGCGGACGGCTCGGCCGCCGGCGGGCACACCTTCGGGGTGGACGCCCCGGGGACGGGCGGTTCCGTGCTGCCCGCCGTCGCCCACTGGCCCGCCGGTCACGGCGGGCTGCGGGACACCATCCGGCAGGAGATCGTCGCCCGGCAGCTCGACGAGCAGATAACCGCCCGCTACCCGGTGGGGCAGCGGCTGAGGATCCTCGACGCGGGCATGGGGGCCGGCACGCAGGCGCTGCGGCTGGCCCGGGCCGGCCACACGGTCACGGGCCTGGAGGCCGATCCCGAGCTGCTGAAGACGGCCCGGGAGTCGCTGGCGACCGAGCCGGCCGGGATCCGCGAGCGGGTCCGGCTGATCGAGGGCGACGGGCGCGAGACCGGCGTCCACTTCCTGCCGGGCAGCTTCGACGTGGTGCTGTGCCACGGCGTGCTGATGTACGCCGACGAGCCGGACGCGCTGCTCGCCGGCCTGGCCCGGATGCTGGCCCCCGGCGGCCTGCTCTCCCTGGTGGTACGGAACGCCGACGCCCTCGCCATGCGGCCGGGGCTCGCCGGGGACTGGGCGGGCGCGCTGGCCGGCTTCGACACGGACGTCTACCAGGACGACGACGGCGTGAAGGTGCGGGCCGACCGGCTGGAGGCGCTGACGGCGACGCTCGCGGGGATCGCGGCGCCGCTGCACGCCTGGTACGGGGTGCGGGTCTTCACGGACGGCGTCCCGCTGGACGCGGGCCTGCCGGCCGCCGAGGAGCTGGAGCGGCTGCTGGCCGCCGAGGAGCGGGCGGGCCGGACGGATCCGTACCGGCGGGTGGCGGCGCTGCTGCACCTGTGCGGGGTGCGGGGCTGAGGGCTCCGCCGCACGGCCCGGGGCCGGTGCGCCGACACGGCGCGCCGGCCCTTTCGCGTACCGCCTGCTCCCGGACCGTACCCCTGCCCGGTCCGGCGCGGTGTACGCCTGTTCGGCGGCGTCCACCGGGACGGGCGAACGGTGCGGAACGGATACTCCGGACATGGATGTCTCCCGCACCCGTCAGCGCCCCCCGCACCCGCCGTTCTCCCGTGTCCGCCGGCGCACCGCCCTGTCCCTCGCCGCCGGGGTCTGCGCCGCCGCGCTGACCGCCGGCTGCTCCGCGGAGCCCCGGACGGCCTCCGCGCCCGAGCGGACCACCGCGCAGGCCGCGGCGCCGCGCGCCGCCAACGACCTCCAGGACGACTACCAGGCCGTGATCAAGGACGTCCTGCCGTCGGTCGTGCAGATCGACGCGGCGGACAGCCTCGGCTCCGGAGTGGTGTACGACGACAAGGGGCACATCGTCACCAACGCGCACGTGGTCGGCGACGAGCGGGCCTTCCGGGTCACCGCCGCCACCGGCGGGGAGCCCGTCGGGGCCCGGCTGGTGGCCGCCTACCCGGAGCAGGACCTGGCGGTGATCCGGCTGGAGACGGTGCCCGAGGGGCTGAAGCCGGCCCGGTTCGGCGACTCGGCGGCGGTCGAGATGGGGCAGATCGTGCTGGCCATGGGGTCGCCGCTGGGCCTGTCCGGCAGCGTCACCCAGGGCATCGTCTCGGCCACCGGCCGCACGGTCAGCGAGGGGCGCACGGGCGGCGGCACCGGCGCCACCATCGGCAACATGGTGCAGACGTCGGCCGCGATCAACCCCGGCAACAGCGGGGGCGCGCTGGTCGACCTGGACGGCCAGGTCATCGGCATCCCGACGCTCGCCGCGTCCGACCCGGCGATGGGCGGCGGCGCCGCGCCCGGCATCGGCTTCGCGATCCCCGCCTCGATGGTGCGGACGGTCGCCGACCAGATCATCCGGGACGGGAAGGTCACCGACTCGGGGCGGGCCGCCCTCGACATCACCGGGCGCACGGTCCTGGGCGACTCCTACGAGCCGGCCGGCGTGGCCGTCGTGGAGGCCGAGGCGGGCGGCGCGGCGGCGGACGCGGGGCTGCGGGCGGGCGACGTGATCACCCGGCTCGCGGACGACGACATCACGACGATCACCTCGCTCGCGGAGTCCCTGGCGGACCGCAGGCCGGGCGACCGGGTGGCCGTCACGTACGTGCGGGACGGCGAGACCCGCAAGGCGGAGGTCACCCTCGGCGAGATGTGATCCGCGGTACGGGCGGGAGGGGCGGGCCCGATGGGTCCCGCCCCTCCCGCCGGGCCGTCAGGCGCCCTCGGCGTCCAGCGGCATCGGGCCGTAGACCGTGGTGGAGTCCTCGGAGAGGGTCACCTGGTCCGCGCCGCCCGCGAGCAGGTCGCGCCAGTGCTCACCGAGCCAGCTCTCGGCGTCGCCCTGGGTGCTGAACTCCTCCGGGGTCACCACCGGGGCGACCTCGGTGCCGTCGGACTTCTCGAACCGCCACGTCCATGCCATGTCCGCCTCCTGGGGCTCACCGGATGATCGGTTTCCTGCCCGCAGAGTAGCCGGGCGCGCACCGCGCGCGGGGGCGCGGGAGGATCAGTGCGTGGAACTGACTCTGCTCGGCACCGGCTCCCCGCTGGGCCTGCCCCGCCCCGACTGCCCCTGCGCGGTGTGCGCGCGCTCCCGCGGCACGCGCGCGCGTGCCGCCACCTCGCTGCTGGTGGACGGGGCCCTGCTGCTCGACCTGACCCCGGGGGCGGCGCTCGCCGCGGCCCGCGCGGGGCGTTCGCTGGTGGGGGTGCGGCAGGTGCTCCTGTCGCACCCGCACGACGGGCCCCCGGTGGAGCTCCCGGCCGGGCTGCCGACGGCGGGGCGGGTGCCGGACGGGCGGGAGCTGACGCTGATCAGCGGGCACCGGGTGCGGGCGGTGCCGATGGACTCCCCCGGGACCGGGTACGAGGTGGTGTCGGCCGACGGGCAGCGGCTGCTGTACCTGCCGCGCGGCGGGGCGCCGGCCGGGCTGCCGGACCACCAGCGGGAGCCGTACGACCTGGTGGCCCTGGACGTGACGGGCCGCCCGGACGCGCTGGCGCGGCTGCGGGCGGCCGGGGCGGTGGGGCCGGCCACGGAGGTGGTCGCCGTGCACCTGGACCACGACGCGCCGGCCGGGGACGAGCTGGACCGGCGGCTGGCCGCGGCCGGGGCGCGGGCGGTGCCGGACGGCACGGTGCTGTACCTGGGCGAGTACCACGAGCTGCCGGAGGTGCCGCGGCGGACGCTGGTGACCGGCGGGGCCCGGTCGGGGAAGTCGGTGGAGGCCGAGCGGCGGCTGGAGACCTTCCCGGAGGTGCTGTACGTGGCGACCGGCGGGACCCGGGACGGCGACGCCGAGTGGGCGGACCGGGTGGCCCTGCACCGGGAGCGGCGGCCGGGCTCCTGGCGTACCGCGGAGACGACCGACCTGGTGCCGCTGCTCGGCGAGGACGACGGTCCGGCGCTGCTGATCGACTGCCTGTCGCTGTGGCTGACCGACGCCATGGACCGGGTGGGCGCCTGGGACGACGCCGGCTGGGCGGACGGCGGGCGGGCGGCGCTGCGGGAGCGGACGGCGGAGCTGGTGGCGGCGGTGCGGGCGACCCGCAGGACGGTGGTGGCGGTGACCAACGAGGTCGGGTCGGGCGTGGTGCCGGCGACGGCGGCGGGGCGGCGGTTCCGGGACGAGCTGGGGCGGCTCAACGCGGCCTTCGCGGACGAGTGCGAGCAGGTGGTGCTCGTGGTCGCCGGACAGGCGCTGGTGCTGCGCGGGTAGGGTGCTGAGCCCGATGGCCCGTGCCGTGCCGAACCTCGCTGATGTCACAAGGCGGAACCCCGATGGACCCTCTGCAGCCCGCGCAGCCCCTGAACCTGGACGACTTCTCCGATCTGATCGAGCGCCCCGACGGCGGGGTCCGGCGTGACGCCGAGGAGCGCAGGGAGCGGCTCGCCGTGCGCCCGGGCGCCCTCGGCCGCCTCGACGAGCTGGGCGAGTGGCTGTCCGCCGCCCAGTCGGCGGTGCGGGTGCGGGCGATCGAGAACCCGAAGGTGGTGGTGTTCGCCGGTGACCACGGCGTGGCCGCCGCGGACGTGTCGGGCCGCCCGGCCGGCACCGCGCACGTCCTGGTGCGGGAGCTGCTGGACGGGGTGAGCCCGCTGGCGGTGCTGGCCCGGTCGATGGACGTGCCGGTGCGGGTGGTGGACGCGGGTCTGGACTGCGATCCGGAGCTGCTGCCGGAGGCGGTGACCCGGCACCGGGTGCGGCGCGGCAGCGGCCGGATCGACGTCGAGGACGCGCTGACGCCGGAAGAGACCGAGGCGGCGGTGCGGCTCGGGATGGCGGTCGCCGACGAGGAGGCCGACTCGGGCACCGACGTGGTGGTGCTCGGCGATCTGAGCGTGGGCGGGACGACGCCGGCGTCGACGCTGATCGCGGCGCTGTGCGGGACGGACGCCTCGGTGGTGACCGGGCGCGGCGGCGCGGGCATCGACGACCTGGCGTGGATGCGCAAGTGCGCGGCGATCCGGGACGCGCTGCGGCGGGCGCGGCCGGTCCTCGGCGACCAGCTGGCGCTGCTCGGGGCGGTCGGCGGGGCGGACCTGGCGGCCATGACCGGGTTCCTGCTGCAGGCGGCGGTGCGGCGGATGCCGGTGATCCTGGACGGGGTGGTGGGCGCGGCCTGCGGGCTGGTGGCGCAGCGGGCGGCGTTCCGGGCGCCGGACTGGTGGCTGGCGGGTCAGGTGTCCGGGGAGCCGGCGCAGGCGAAGGCGCTGGACCGGATGGCGCTCAACCCGCTGCTCGATCAGGGCGTCCTGGTGGGTGAGGGAACCGGGGCCCTGCTCGCGCTTCCCCTCGTCCGGGCCGCGGCGGCACTCGCCGCCGAGCTGCCCGAGCGGCCGGAGCCGACCACTCCGGACGCGGCCGTCCCGGCCGGGACGGTCTGAGGGGGAGACACACTCCATCGGTGAGGCCCGGAGGCGGCCGCCCGCGACGCGCGGGTGGCCGCCTCTGGCGTCGCCGGACGGGACGAGACGCCCCATATGATCGCTTTTCATGGGAGAGGTCCGCTTGTCCGCCGAAGGAACCACGCCCCGGGGCACCGACCGCTCGCGGCGGAGCGCCGCGTTCGCCGTCTGGTATCTGCGCGCCGTCACGTTCATCAACCTCCTGAGCGCCGTGTGGGTCTCCTTCGGGCAGGACCTGCGGCGCCACAACGAGGACGACTTCTTCACGCCGTACATGCTCACGGCCGGCTTCGCCTCCGGCGTCTTCACCCTCTTCCTGGCGGTCACCATGCGCCGCCGGAAGCGGGCCGCCTGGATCCTCAACACCGTGCTGAGCGGCCTCTTCCTGCTGCTGTTCGCGCTGGTGATGCTCTTCCCGGAGATCCGGGAGCACGCCCAGAACTGGGTGTCGCTGGCGCTGACCGCCGCCTTCTTCACCGCCCTGCTGCTCGGCCGCCGGGAGTTCTACGCGAAGGGCGACCGCTCCAACCCGCTGCTCGCGGCGGTGGTCGCGGCCGGCGGGCTGCTGGTCACCTCGCTGCTCGCCGCCCTCCTGGTGACCGCCACCAACACGGCGCCGGGCCACGCCACCTTCCTGGAGCGGTGGCGGTACGGCGTGATGCGGCTGGTCACGCTGGCCGCCGACGACGCGCGGTTCCCGGCGATCGCCACGCCGGGCTGGGTCGACGTGGTCATCAACGTGATGTCGACGCTGCTGCTCTGCGCGGTGCTCTTCGCCGCCTTCCGCTCCCGCCGGGCGGTGGACCCGCTGACCGAGGAGGACGAGGAGCGGCTGCGGGCGCTGCTCGACAAGCACGGGGACCGGGACTCGCTCGGCTACTTCGCGCTGCGCCGGGAGAAGAGCGTGGTGTGGTCGCCGAGCGAGAAGGCCGCCGTCGCCTACCGGGTGGTGGGCGGGGTGTCGCTCGCCTCCGGCGACCCGATCGGCGACCCCGAGGCGTGGCCGGGGGCGATCGAGCCGTGGCTGGCGGAGGCGCGGGAGCACGGCTGGATCCCGGCGGTCATGGGCGCGAGCGAGGAGGCCGGGGTGATCTACGCCCGGCACGGTCTGGACGCCCTGGAGCTGGGCGACGAGGCGATCGTGGAGACCGACGAGTTCACGCTCGACGGGCGGGCGATGCGGACGGTCCGGCAGGCGTTCAACCGGGTCAAACGGGCCGGGTACGAGGTGCGGATCCGGCGCCACGAGGACATCCCGGCCGGTGAGATGGCCGAGCTGCTGCGGAAGGCGGACGACTGGCGGGACGGGGCCACCGAGCGCGGTTTCTCGATGGCGCTCGGGCGGCTGGCGGACCCGCGCGACGGGCAGTGCGTGATGCTGGAGTGCACCGACGGGACCGGTGAGCTGCGGGCGCTGCTGTCCTTCGTGCCGTGGGGGCCGAAGGGGCTGTCGCTCGACCTGATGCGGCGGGACCGCGACTCCGAGAACGGGCTGATGGAGTTCATGGTGATCGAACTCCTCCAGCGGGCGAAGGAGATCGGGATCACTCAGGTCTCGCTGAACTTCGCGATGTTCCGGTCCGTCTTCGAACGCGGCTCGAAGCTCGGTGCCGGACCGGTGCTGAGGATGTGGCGCTCGCTGCTCAGCTTCTTCTCCCGCTGGTGGCAGATCGAGTCGCTGTACCGCGCCAACGCCAAGTACCGACCGATCTGGGAGCCGCGCTTCATGCTCTTCGAGAAGAGCGCCGACCTGCCGCGCATCGGCATCGCCGCGGCCCGCGCCGAGGGCTTCCTGGAGGCCCCCGGGCTGCCGAAGTGGATGCACCGCAGACATCTGGAGAGCGGCCGGTGAGCGGGGCGGTGCGCCGGTTCGCGCGGCGCGAGTGGGGGCCGTTGGCCGGCACCGTGCGCCGGGAGCTGACGGCGCGGCCGTGGTGGCGGGCGGTGCCGCTGACGCTCACGGCGGTCTGCCTCACCTCGCTGTTCCAGTTCGTCCAGAACCAGGAGTGGGGGTACGCGCCCGTGCAGGCGCTCGGCGCCGTACGGGCCGAGGACCCGCTGGGGCTGTCCCTGCTGCGCACGCCGCTGTCGCTCTTCGTCCCCGCGCTCGACCTGCCGGTGTGGGGCGCGCTCGCCCAGGTGCTGCTGGTCTTCGGGATCGCCGAGCTGTGCCTGGGGCGGTGGCGGACGCTCGGGATCGCGTATCTGGCGACGCTGTGCGGGACGCTGTACGCGCGCGTGGGCATCGCGCTCGGCCCCGGCACGCCCCTCGGCCTTCCGGCGTCCGACGCGCAGGTGGTGGACACCGGGCCGTCGGCGGCGGTGGTGGGTCTCGCGGTGTACGTGTGCTGGCGGCAGCGGGCGTACTGGACGGGGGCGGCGGTCGTCGTGGCGATGGTGGTCGAGGTGATCGTGAAGCCGAACCTCGCCGGCAAGGAGCACCTGGCGGCCATCGCGGGGGTGCTGGTGCTGATGGGCCTGCTGAAGTGGCGGGAGCGCGGTCAGGACGGGGTGGAGCCGCGGCCCGGGACCCGCTCCTGGAAGCCGCCGATCAGGTCCTGAACCCGCCGCCGCACCCGGGTCCACCGCTTGTCGTGCCGGTAGGCGCGAACCGTGCCGCGCGCGCGGGCGCGGTGGCGGCGGCCGTAGAGGCGCCGCCACCACCAGGAGCCGGGGCGGGCCAGCCGGACGGCGCCGACGATCGCGACGAACGGCACGAAGACCCCGATCAGCGCCATCCGCAGCTTGCCCTTGACCAGGGCGACCAGGACGAGGAGGAAGTTCAGCAGCAGGGTGAGGAGGAAACCCACCCGGTCCTGCCGCTCCTCCTCCGTGACGTCGTCCACGCCGAGCGGCGAGAAGCCGCTGAGCGGCAGCAGCACGAGCGCCGCGGTGAGGACGACGGCCTCGACGCTCTTGCGGCCCTCCTCCGACCAGTACACGTCGTCCAGGTGGAGGATGAGCGCGAACTCGTCCAGGACGAGGCCGGCGCCGATCCCGAAGACGACGGCGAAGGCGGCGGCGCCGAAGCCGTGCCGTCCGCTGGCGACCGCGCCGAAGCCGCCGAGCACGGAGAGGACCACCCCGGGCACGACGTGGTGGATGTGCAGCCCGCCGGAGGAGACGTTCCGGAACGGGCCCTTACCGGCCCGGATGAGCCGGGTGACCGTGCGCGTGAGCAGGAAGGTGAGCACGAACGAGGTCAGCGCCAGGAGCAGGGGGAGCTTCCCCGGCTCCAGGATGTTGCGGGAGAACCAGTGACCCATGCCACCCCGTTCCGCTATGCCCGAGAGGTACGGATACGTACGGATACCGGCAATCTACCGTCCGGTCCCGGCGACTACCCTGCCCGGATGGACGGCCTGCGTTTCGCCTTCGGCACCCTCACCGTGTTCCCCGCCCGCGTCACCCGCTGGGACCGGGACGCGGCGCGGGCCGGCATGCTGTGCGCCCCGGCCGCCGGTCTCGCCGTCGGTCTCGTCGCCGCCGCGGCCGGCGGGGTGCTCCTGCCGCTCGGCTCCGGGCCGCTGCTCGCCGCCGTCGCCACCGTCGCCGTGCCCGCCGTGCTCACCCGCGGCCTCCACCTCGACGGCCTCGCCGACACCGCCGACGGCCTCGGCAGCGCCAAGCCGGCCGACGAGGCCCTGCGGATCATGAAGCGGTCCGACATCGGCCCGTTCGGCGTCATCACCCTGGTCCTCGCCCTGCTCGCGCAGGTCGCGGCCGTGTACCAGCTGTACGCGGACGGCTGGGCGCGCGGCGCCCTCTGCGTCGTGCTGGCCGCCGTCGTCGCCCGCCTCGCCCTCACCCACGCCTCCCGGCACGGCGTCCCGGCCGCCCGGCCCGAGGGCCTGGGCGCGGTCGTGGCCGCCACCGTGCCGGTCCGCGCCGCCGCGCTCGCCACCGCCGCCGTCCTCGCCGCGGCGGCCGGCGCGGGCCTGCTGCTCTCCCCCGCCGACGCGGTCCGCGCCGTCCTCGCGTCCGGCGCGGGACTGGCCGCCGCCGCCCTGCTGCTGCGCCGCTGCGTCCGCCGCTTCGGCGGGGTGACCGGCGACGTCTTCGGCGCGGTCGAGGAGACGGCGGTGACGGTGACGCTGGCGGCGCTGACGCTGGGCTGACGGCCGCTCAGCAGCCCTGGCGCCAGGCGTCGAGCGCGTACCGCTTGCGCATCGAGCTGAGGCCCCGCTCGCGGGCCGCGGGGCAGAACGCGGCCGTGGGCACCTCGTACTCGGCGTGGAAGACGGGCTTGCCGGCGGCGACGAACGGGTCCAGCAGGTGGCACTCGTCGTACTGGGCGCACTGCTCGTTGACCGCGAAGTCGAAGTCGCCGACGAGCTGCGGAATCTGGTCGAGGTCGTTCTTGAGGCCGACGGCGAGACCGCGGTCGTGGGCGAGGCGGGCGATCAGCCGGTTGTAGCGGAGCTGGTCGGCGGCGGTGAGGGGGAAGCCGGTGCGGTTGCGGTAGCCGTCCATGTTGTCGGGCTCCACCGCGTCGAAGCCCTTCTCCGCGCACATGTCGATCCGCGCGGCCATCAGCGGTTCCAGGACGTCGGTGCGGCGGATGTCGAGCCAGCGCTCGCCGTCCCAGCCGTTGCCCTTCCCGAGGACGGACACCGGGAAGCGGCCGGCGTCGGGGCGGAAGTCCTCCCAGGCGCCCGTCGACAGGTAGCAGATCACCTTCCGGCCGCGCCGGTGCAGGTCGGCGACGGTGGCGGCCGGGTGGTCGAAGCCGTCGATGTCGTACACGGGCACGTCGACCGTCGGGTCGAGCCGCCCGCTGAGCTGCCACTGCCACGCCAGGCCCACCGCCGGCCGCCAGCGGCCGGGACCGGGCTCCGGGTCCTGGGCCGGGCCGCCGGTGCAGGCCGTGAGCAGGAGCAGCAGCCCGGCGAGGAGGAGGACTGGTGTCCGCCGTCTCATCGGGCGGGCTCCGGCAGGTCGTGCGGCAGGGTGCCCCACGGGTGGGCGCCGGTGCCGGGGACCGCGCAGTGCACCTCGGTCGCGGGGCGGAAGCCGGGCGGGGCCGCGTAGACCAGGTGGCAGTGGTGCGGGGCGGCCGGCAGGTCGAGGGTGCGGTAGGTGTCCCAGGGGCCCTCGAAGGTGACGAGGAGGTCGGCCAGTTCGGCGTACCCCTCGTCGGGGTGGGTGCCGTGGTTGAGGACGAGGGTGGCGGCCCCGGCGGCGCGGGCGGCGACGGCCAGCCGCCGGTAGTGCGGCAGCGCCTCCGGGCCGGTCGCCACCTGGTCGAGGAAGGCGCCGTCGGCGCCGTACCAGTCGCGATGGCGGAGCAGGTCGGCGACGACCCGGGCGTGCGGGCGGCGGCCGTAGGCGGTGTCCGCGTAGCCGAGGACCCGCACCCCGGCGGCGCGCAGCCGGGCGGCGGCGTCGGCGAAGGCCGGGTCGGGGGCCTCGCCGGCGCCGTTCGCCGGGTTGAGGACGACGCCGTGCAGCGCCGGGGCGGCCGCGACCAGGGCCGCCCAGCCCTCGGGGCGGTCGGTGGGGTGCTCGTAGAACGGCACCAGGAGGGAACGTTTCACGTGCGGTGCTTCCCGGTTCTTCAGGGGCGGTGGGCGGTCGGTCGGACCAGCAGGACGTGGCTGAGGACGGCCAGCACGGCCGCCGCTCCCCCGGCGGCGAGCGGGCCGGCCGCCGGGTCGAGGGTCTGCGCGGCGGCGGCCAGCAGGCAGACGGCCGCCGCGCCGAGGACCTCGCCGAACGCCTGGAGCAGCAGTCCCAGCCAGAGCACCGCGCCGATGAGCAGCAGGGCGAGCAGCCGGTCCGGGCCGGGCCAGGGGGTGCCGGGCCAGAGCAGGGTCGCGGTGAGGGTGAGGGCGAGCAGCGCGGTGAGGTAGCCGCCGAGGCAGAGGACGAGCGTACCGGTGACCGCGCGGCGGAAGGCGCGGGCGGTGGTGAGGGTCCGCAGCCGGGCGAGGCTGCCGCCGCGGAAGCGGTGCAGCAGCCATTCGGCGGGCCCCATGGAGAGGGTGAGCGCGATGACCGCGCCGGTGCCGGCGGCGAGGGAGTCGCCGAGCCCCGCGTGCAGCACCAGGACGCCGCTGCCGAGCCCGAAAAGGCCGTACGGGACGGAGGCCGCGAGCGGCGGTCCGCCCCGTCCGGCGGCGCCCCGCGCGGTGCCGGGGCGCAGTGTCCGGGCGGCGATCAGGCAGGCGGCGGCGAGGGAGAGGGCGGGCAGGGCGGCGCGCAGCGGGTCGGGCAGGTCCCAGCGGAGGGCAGGGAGGGCGCCGAGCAGCGGCAGCAGGGCGAGGAGCAGGGCCCGTTCGCGGCCGAGGACGAGGAGGACGGTGGCGGCGGCCAGGTAGAGGGACTGCCCGGCGGCGAAGACGGCGGCGGGGAGTTCGCCGTCGCGGGCGGTGAGGAGGGCGACGGCGGTGCCGGCGAGCGCGCCGGCCGGGGCGCCGGTGAGCAGGGCGCGGGCGGCGGCGGGCCGGTCGCCGAGACCGAGCCAGGTGTGGGCGCGGTGGGAGAGGGCCTGGTTCCAGACCCAGCCGGTGACGGCGCCGGCGAGCAGCGGGACGGTGCCGGCGGGGAGCCCGTACCGCCCCGGGGGTCCGGCGAGCAGGGGTCCGGCGAGGACGTAGGCGAGGCCGGGGAGGGCGAAGACGAGGCCGCGCAGCAGGCAGCCGCCGAGGCGTTCGGCCGGGCCGGGGGCGGCGGGGGCGGTGGGGGGCGGGGCCGGCCGGCGCCCGCGGACGCGCGCGTACAGGTCTTCGGCGAGCGCGAAGGAATCGTTCCGCCCGTAGGTGAGGCGGATGTGGTCGTCGGTCATGCCGTCGGATTCGAGCAGGGCGGCTATCTCGTCGGGGTGGACGGCCGCGGCGGCGAACTCGTCAAGCCGCAGGGCGAGTTCGTCGAGGGGGTCGGCGGCGACGCCGTGCGCCGCCCCTCCGGGGCCGGGGTCGGGTGTGCGCGGGCCGGGGACGGCCGGCAGGGGCGGCGGGGTGGTGGTCGGGGGCTTCAGCCAGAGGGAGCCGCTCATGCCGGGGTGCCTTCCGGGACGCGGGGCGCGGAACGGCGCGGGGACGGGATGCTGACGCGCAGCGGCGGCGCCGGGGCGGGCGGAGCGGTGCGGGGCGCGGCGAGTTCGCGGTAGATGCGGCGGAAGCCGTCGACCGAGCGGTGGAGGGTGAACTCGTCGATGACCCGCTGCCGGGCCCGCCGGCCGAGTTCGGCGCGGCGGGCGCCGTCGCGCAGCAGGGCGGAGACGGCGGCGGCCATGACGGCCGGTTCGCGGGGCGGGACGACGATGCCGGTGTCGCCGACCGCCTCCCGTACCCCTCCGACGTCGGTGGAGACGGTGGCCCGGCCGCAGGACATGGCCTCGATGAGGGAGAAGGGGAAGCCCTCGCTGATGGAGGAGAGCATCACCACGCTGCCGGCGGCGTAGGCGGACGGCACGTCGGAGACCCGGCCCTCGAAGGAGACGCCGTCGGTGACGCCGAGTTCGGCGGCGAGCTTCTCCAGGCGGGTGCGGTAGTCCTCGTTCCCGGCCGGGACCGGGCCGAAGAGCCGGAGCCGCAGCTCGGGGAGTTCGGCGCGGGAGATGGCGTACGCCCGGATCAGGGTCTCCAGGTCCTTGATGGGGTCGACCCGGCCGCACCAGCTGAGCGTCGGGGTCTCGGGTTCGGGTCCGGCCTCGGGGAAGAGGGCGGGGTCGACGCCGTTGTAGACGGTGCGGATGCGGTCGGCGGGGGCGCCGCCGCGCTCCTCCCAGCGCCGGTTGTACTGGTTGCACGGGGTGATGAGGTCGGCCTGGCGGTAGCCGAGGGAGGTGAGCTCGCGATAGAAGCCGAGCATGAGGGCCTTCACGGGCCAGCGCTGGGTCTCGGTGCGGTAGCCGAGGTAGCGCTCGCGGAGGTAGATGCCGTGTTCGGTGAGCAGGAAGGGCGCCCCTTCGAAGTGCTGCGCGGCGAGCGCGGGCAGGGTGGCGAGGCCGCTGGAGACGGCGTGCGCCACGCTGCCGTCGGCTATCCGGGCGCCGAGCGGCCGCAGGGCGTGTTCCAGCAGGTCGGTGGCGGTGAGGGCGTCGTGGACGGTGGGTCCGGCGGCCCGGGTGGGCAGATGGGGCATGGTCCAGATCCACATGAGGGTGCGCAGGGCCTGCTCGGAGCGGAGGGCCGGGGTGAGCCGGCCGTCGCGGGCGAGCGCGGCCAGTTCGTAGAGGCCGCCGGCGAGGTCGTGGCCGGCGTCCGGGTCGAGGAGCGCGAGCAGGAAGCGCTCGTACGCGGCGAGGAAGCGGCGGCGGTCGCGCCCGCGCGGGGGCCGGCGCGCGCGGGGCGCGGCCGGCCCCCGGGGGTGGCCCCAGAGCGGGAACGCGGTGTGCCGGGTGACGTTGGGCGGCAGCTCCCAGGTGACGGGTTCGCGCCCGCTGCCGGTGAGGGCGAGAATCTCGAAGGTGACCTCGGGCATGCCCCGGACGAGCTGGTCGCACCAGGTGCTGACGCCGCCGTGGACGTGCGGATAGGTCCCCTCGGTGAGCATGGTGACGTGACGGCCACTGCTCGGCATGTGCGTGTCCCCCAGAGCGTGCTGGTCAGGCGGTCGGGAGCTGGAGCGTGACGGCGGTCTGGAGCGGTTCGGGCGCGGTCCAGGCGGAGCGGCTGCCGGCGTACGGGGTGCCGAAGGCGGTGCTGCCGAGGACGAGGCGCTTGCGGGTGCCCTCGGGGACGGTGACGGGGATCTGCACGCCGGCGGGCGCCTTGACGGTGACGGTGGTGCCGACGCGGTACGCGGTGACCCGGCCGGCGGCGAGGGCGGCGTCCCAGGCGTCGCGGCGGGTCAGCTCGACGCCGACCTCCTTCTGACTGGGGTTCACCAGCGGGGTGTCGGCGGCGAAGAGCGCCCGGTAGTCGGCGAGGATCCGGTCGAGGACGGGGTAGAGCAGGCGCTCCTCCGCCAGGTTCGACTGGTGGACGTAGTGCGGGCGCGGGTCGTTGGCGACGACGTGGCCGAGGGCGGTGCGGGCCTCCTGCGGGACGATGTGCTCCGCGAAGCCGGTGGCCGGGTCGAGCGGGGCGGGCAGGCAGGTCGAGGCGGGGTCCGCCTCGCAGACGCCGCTGCCGCCGTCGGCGCGGGAGGTGTAGATCCAGTTGTACTCGTCGGTCATCTCGGCGGCGGTGCCGACGTTGTAGTAGACGTTCATCGGGTGCCGGGGCACGGTCTTCGCGGCGCCGACGGCCCGCTGGCGGGGCTCGCGGGAGTTGTCGCTGGCCGTCCACTTCACGCCGTTGTCGGCGAGGGCGCCGGCGAGGTGGGGGTTGTCGGCGGGCTGCTGGGGCAGGGTTCTGAGGCCGGAGTGCTCGCCGGTGACGAGTTCGGAGCGGTCGACGGAGATGCCCTTGCGGGCGGCCCAGTCGAGGTTGTTCCGGATCTGGGCGGAGAGTTCCGCGCGGCCGACCCAGAGGGTGTTGCCGGAGGCGTCGGTGGCGCACCGCCAGGGCACGGTGGTGTTGTCCTGGACGCAGCCGAGGTAGGGGTGGGTGTAGGTGTGGTTGATCCAGCGGTACTGGGCGCGGTCGGCGATCAGCCGGGCGGCGAGCGGGTCGCTGCCGCCGTGCGCGGCCTTCCACTGCTCGCCCTGGCCGCCGTTGTAGACCATGTCGAGGGTGAAACCGGACGCCTTCTGCCAGGCGGCGGCGTACGTGGCGTCGGCGGCGGTCATCCGGATGGGGTTCACCGCCTCCGGGTCGCCGCCGGCGCAGTCGAGGTCGCCGGGGGTGCAGTCGCGGACGGTGTCCCAGCGGGCGTCGGGCGCGAAGACGTCGTCGACGTGGACGGAGAGGTAGTTGCGGGAGCGGCCGAGGTGGACGCCCTGGGTGAGCCATTCGACGATGCCGCGGGAGAGGGCGCGGAACTGCCGCTGGTGCTGGTTGTAGGCGAAGGTGACGACGAGTTCGCGGCGCCCGTCGGCGGCGTACTCGCCGACCAGGCTGGCCCGGCCGCCGCCCGCCCCGTCGACGGGGATGTCGACGTAGCTGGTGTAGCCGGCCCGGGGGCGGCCCGCGTAGCCGTAGCTCTCGGAGACCGCCGGGTCGTTGTCCTCGAAGGTCAGGCTGCCGGCGAGGTAGCCGAAGGGGCCGGCGGCGCCGGCCGGGGTGACGCCGGCGGTGACCCCGTCGAGGACGCCGGACCAGCCGCCGTCGCTGGTGTAGTCGAGGCCGACGCCGGGGTGGGACCAGGTGTAGGCGTCGACCTGCGGGATGCCGAAGGCGCGCTCGTACGCCTGGAGCGCGGCGTGCTCGGCGGAGTCGGGGCCGAAGGCCGTCTCGTGCGGCAGGACGACGCCCTGGTACCGGGCGCGGGGGCGGCCGGTCGCGCTGTCGGAGGGTTCGCTGAGGAAGGCGGGGGTGAGGACGGGCCGGTTCGGGTCGTTCAGGTCGAGGACGCGGTACGGGACGCCGGAGCCCTTCAGTTCGGCGGTGATCGCCTCGATCGCGGTGCCGCCGTCGTCGACGACCAGCACGGTGAGGTCGATCCGCGGCTCCGGGGCCGCCACGGCCTGGGCGGACGGCACCACGCAGGCGAGGAGCGCGGCGGCGGCGAGCGCCCCGGCGGTGCGGCCGGCGCGGCGCGGCGCCCCGCTGTTTCCGGCCTTCCTCGGCGCGGTCGCGGGCATGCGGGATCTGTTCGCGTGCATGGTGTGGTGTCCCCCCTCGGCAGGTCCCCGGACGCGGGAGGACCTGTGGAGATGAAGCGAGGGCGCGGGTGCCGCCCTCGCGTGAATGAGGCGAGTGTCGCTCCGGCCCGGGAGCCGGAAGGACAAACATGAAAGAGACACCCCGGATGAGTGAATCGACGCCGCCGTGAGCGAACCGGGCGAGCGAGCGTAGGCTCGTTCTCGGCGCTCATCGGGCCGAAATACGATGCGGCGGGCTCGGTCGGCCCATCCCTCGACCGCCACAGAACTCAATGGAAGCGAGAATTCACCACCGTGACTGCTCTCACTCTCAGCACTGCCGGAGCGGCGACGCTGCGTGCCGACGCCCTCGTCGTCGGCGTCGCGAAGGCCGGGAAGACGCTGGTCGTCGCCCCGGGCGCGGAGGCCGTCGACAAGGCGTTCGACGGCCGGCTCGCCGCCGTCCTGGAGACCCTGGGCGCCTCGGGTGCCGAGGGTGAGGCCACCAAGCTGCCCGCGCCCGCCGGCCTGAAGGCCCCCGTCGTGCTCGCCGTCGGCCTCGGCTCCGCCCCCGAGGACGGCGAGGAGTACGACTCCGAGACCCTGCGCCGCGCCGCCGGCACCGCCGCCCGTCTCCTCACCGGCTCGAAGAAGGCCGCGTTCGCGCTGCCGGTCGAGTCCCCCGAGGGCGCCGGCGCGATCGCCGAGGGCGCGCTGCTGGGCGCGTACTCCTTCGACGCCTTCAAGGAGCAGCCGAAGGACGCGAAGAAGCCGCTCGCCGAGGTGGCGCTGCTCGGCGCCAAGCCGCGCGACAAGGCCCACAAGGCCGCCGCGGACCGCGCCCTGGCCGTGGCCGAGGAGATCAACCGCGCCCGCGACCTCGTCAACACCCCGCCGAACGAGCTGAACCCGGCCGGCTTCGCCGCCGTCGCCCAGGCCCTCGGCAAGGAGCACGGCCTCAAGGTCCAGGTCCTCGACGAGAAGGCGCTGGCCAAGGGCGGCTACGGCGGCATCCTCGGCGTCGGCTCCGGCTCGGTGAACCCGCCGCGCCTGGTCAAGGTCGCGTACACCCACCCGAAGGCGGAGAAGTCGCTGGCCTTCGTCGGCAAGGGCATCACCTACGACTCGGGCGGCATCTCCCTGAAGCCGGCCGGCCACAACGAGACCATGAAGTGCGACATGGCCGGCGCCGCCGCCGTCCTCGCCGCCGTCGTCTCCGCGGCCCGCCTGGGCCTGGAGGTCAACGTCACGGCGTGGCTCGCCCTCGCCGAGAACATGCCGTCCGGCTCCGCCACCCGCCCGGGTGACGTGCTGCGCATGTACAGCGGCAAGACCGTCGAGGTCCTGAACACCGACGCCGAGGGCCGGCTCGTCCTCGCCGACGCGCTGACCCGCGCCTCCGAGGAGCACCCGGACGCGATCGTCGACGTGGCGACGCTGACCGGCGCGATGATGCTGGCGCTGGGCGCCCGCACCTTCGGCGTGATGGCCAACGACGACGACTTCCGCACCGCGCTGCACGAGGTCGCGGAGGAGGTCGGCGAGCAGTCCTGGCCGATGCCGCTCCCGGCCGACCTGCGCAAGGGCATGGACTCCCCCACCGCCGACATCGCGAACATGGGCGAGCGGATGGGCGGCGGCCTGGTCGCCGGTCTCTTCCTGCAGGAGTTCGTGGGCGAGGGCATCACCTGGGCCCACCTGGACATCGCGGGCCCGGCCTTCCACGAGGGCGCCCCGTACGGCTACACCCCCAAGGGCGGCACCGGCTCCTCGGTCCGCACCCTGGTGCGCCTCGCCGAGCTGACGGCGGCCGGCGAGCTCTGACGGACCGCCGCCGCGACGGAAGGCCCCGGACGCCCCCGGCTCCGGGGCCTTCCCCGTGCCCGGGGCGGCCCGGGCCCGCCGGGCGGCTGTTCGCCCGCGACGAAATCCGTATCTTCGTACGCCCTGGTGGGCGCCCGTACGGACGATCGCCCGGTCTCATCCACCGGCCCCGCGTCCCGCTGTCCGTCAACAAGTGCGAAGATGGGTTCTCGGCAGGACAGGGCCCCCACCACAGGGCCGAAATAATGCGGCCGGACACCGGAGCCGCCGCCTGGTCATCGACGACCGGCGACGAGCGCACATGCATGGAGGACGTGACGTGGCGAACGACGCCAGCACCGTTTTCGACCTAGTGATCCTCGGCGGCGGTAGCGGCGGTTACGCCGCGGCGCTGCGCGGAGCGCAGCTGGGCCTGGACGTCGCACTGATCGAGAAGAACAAGCTCGGCGGCACCTGCCTGCACAACGGCTGCATCCCGACGAAGGCCCTGCTCCACGCCGGCGAGGTCGCCGACCAGGCCCGCGAGGCGGAGCAGTTCGGTGTCAGGGCCTCCTTCGAGGGCATCGACATCAAGGCCGTGCACAAGTACAAGGACGACGTGATCTCGGGCCTCTACAAGGGTCTGCAGGGTCTCGTCGCCTCCCGCAAGGTCACCTACATCGAGGGCACCGGCCGTCTGTCCTCCCCGACCTCCGTCGACGTCGACGGGCGCCGGGTCGAGGGCCGCCACGTCCTCCTCGCCACCGGTTCCGTGCCGAAGTCCCTGCCCGGCCTGGAGATCGACGGCAACCGCATCATCACCTCGGACCACGCCCTCACCCTGGACCGTGTGCCGGAGTCCGCCATCATCCTCGGCGGCGGTGTGATCGGCGTCGAGTTCGCCTCCGCGTGGAAGTCCTTCGGCACCGACGTGACGGTGATCGAGGGCATGAAGCACCTCGTGCCGGTCGAGGACGAGAACAGCTCGAAGCTCCTGGAGCGCGCCTTCCGCAAGCGGGGCATCAAGTTCAACCTCGGCACCTTCTTCCAGAGCGCCGAGTACACCGAGAACGGCGTGAAGGTCACCCTCGCCGACGGCAAGACCTTCGAGGCCGAGGTGCTGCTCGTCGCCATCGGCCGCGGCCCGGTCTCGGCCGGCCTCGGCTACGAGGAGCAGGGCATCGCGATGGACCGCGGCTACGTCCTGGTGGACGAGTACATGCGGACCAACGTGCCCACGATCTCCGCGGTCGGCGACCTGGTCCCGACGCTCCAGCTCGCGCACGTCGGCTTCGCCGAGGGCATCCTCGTCGCGGAGCGGCTGGCCGGTCTGAAGACCGTCCCGATCGACTACGACGGCGTGCCCCGGGTGACGTACTGCCACCCCGAGGTCGCCTCCGTCGGCATCACCGAGGCCAAGGCCAAGGAGATCTACGGCGCGGACAAGGTCGTCGCCCTCAAGTACAACCTCGCGGGCAACGGCAAGAGCAAGATCCTGAAGACCGCGGGCGAGATCAAGCTCGTCCAGGTCAAGGACGGTGCCGTGGTCGGCGTCCACATGGTCGGTGACCGCATGGGCGAGCAGGTCGGCGAAGCGCAGCTGATCTACAACTGGGAGGCGCTGCCGGCCGAGGTCGCGCAGCTCATCCACGCCCACCCGACGCAGAACGAGGCGCTCGGCGAGGCCCACCTGGCCCTGGCCGGCAAGCCTCTGCACTCCCACGACTGACGCTCACGTCATCACAGGGCGCGACGACCAACTTCCGCAATTCGTTAGGAGCAACTGAAACCATGTCGGTTTCCGTAACCCTGCCGGCGCTCGGCGAGAGCGTCACCGAGGGCACCGTCACCCGCTGGCTCAAGGCCGAGGGCGAGCGCGTCGAGGCTGACGAGCCGCTGCTCGAGGTCTCGACCGACAAGGTCGACACCGAGATCCCGGCCCCCGCCTCCGGCATCCTCGCCTCCATCAAGGTCGCCGAGGACGAGACCGTCGAGGTCGGCGCCGAGCTCGCCATCATCGACGACGGCTCCGGCGCCCCGGCCGCCGCCCCGGCCCCCGCGGCCGAGGCCGCTCCGGCTCCGGCCGCCGAGGCCCCGGCCGCCCCGGCGCCGCAGGCCGCCCCGTCCACCGAGGTCCAGGAGCCGGCCCCGGCCCCGACCGCGGAGGCCGCCGCCGGCGGCGGTTCCGCCGAGGGCACGGACGTCGTCCTGCCCGCGCTCGGCGAGTCCGTCACCGAGGGCACCGTCACCCGCTGGCTGAAGTCGGTCGGCGAGACCGTCGAGGCCGACGAGCCGCTGCTGGAGGTGTCGACGGACAAGGTCGACACCGAGATCCCGGCCCCCGCCTCCGGCGTTCTCCTGGAGATCGTCGTCGGTGAGGACGAGACCGCCGAGGTCGGCGCCAAGCTCGCCGTCATCGGTGCCGCGGGTGCCGCTCCGGCCGCCCCCGCCGCCCCGGCCCCGGCCGCCCCGGCCGCCGCTCCGGCTCCGGCCGCTCCCGCCGCCCCGGCTCCGGCG
>NZ_JBHVMF010000009.1:0-274051 GCF_042797055.1 Streptomyces sp. NPDC057854 | reverse complement strand
CCCGGAAGCTAAGCCTTTCAGCGCCGATGGTACTGCAGGGGGGACCCTGTGGGAGAGTAGGACGCCGCCGAACAATCATTGTGGGAAAGCCCCGCGCCTTCTGGTGCGGGGCTTTTCTGCGTTTCGGGGATCGAGACGGGCCCCAAGACGGTCCTCAAGACCAAGCCGGCCCCGAATGCCCATGAGTGGGCCACCGGCTCTACTGTCGTGCCGTGTTCGACGAGCCTGTCCCAACGGCTTGACGGGTGAGAAGCGTGAGGTGTCCGGATGTTCGGTGAGGTTGAGGGCCGTGGGGGTGTGCATGGGTGAGGGACTGGTGACGATCAAGCTCACGCGCGATGAGGCGCTGGTGCTGTCGCACTGGCTGGAGAAGCTTCAGATGACGGACCTTGGTCGTGTCGTCGACGATCCGGCGGTCTGGGCTCCGATCCATCGGATCGCCGGCACGCTTGACGTGGCGCTTCCGGAGATCTTCGCCTCCGACTACCACCAGCGACTTGAGTCCGCTCGGCAAAGGCTTCAGCCGGAGGATTGATCGAGCAGTCTGGATGCCTTCGCCCAGTACGCGGCTCGCAGGAGAGCTCGTAGGTGTTGGTCCGCTCGGGGTGGTCGAGTTCGGCGCGGCGTAGTGCCTGCTTGAGGAGGTCCAGCTTGAGGCCCCAGAGGTAGGGCGCGCGGCCGCGCTCGTATCAGATCAGTTTCGGGATTCCCCAGTCGTCGTCGACGCGGCGGCCGTTCCGCATGTAGTCCAAGGTGTAGATGGTCTATGTGGAAGTCGCTGTCAGCCAGGTGCTTTCGGCCGGCGACCTGGGCGGGAGCGGCGCCGTAGAGCAGCGTCAGTTGTTCGGCGTCGGCGGGTTGCCCGGGCGCCGTGCGGAAGAACGAGAGTGTCGTGTACGGGCCCTGTTCGCGCCTGGATCTGCGATCCAGGCGAGGCCATCCAGCGGTCGCGGCCGCATGCCTCGACCGGCTCCGCGTTGTCCAGGCCGCCGCTGCGGAGCCGTCTGCCCCAAGCCGGATCGGTCCTGCCCAGCGTGGCTGCCGTCACCTCGGGGCTGCCACCGCGTCGGCTGATCGCGGCCTCGGCGATCAGGTGGAGGGTTGTGGATTGGTCGTGCCTCTTGCTTGCGCAGCTGCAGACAGGCATGTGTCGACGACGCCGTTGGCGTCCGTCAACCGATGTGCGCTCGCCGCGTCCCTGGGCATAAGGGGCGGCTGGTGTGGTCGGCCGGATTGTGGTGGAGGTCACATGTGGGGGCTGTCAGGGATGGGGTGGGTGTTTCGCTCAGTCCGTCGACAGCGTGTCCATCGACAGGCCGACAGGTCGGCAGGGAGTGGTGATGAAGCATCGCATTCTCGTTCTCGGGGCCGGATATGCCGGTACCCACGTCGCCGGGGCGCTCGCTCGGCGGTTGTCCGTGCGGGACGTCGAGGTGACGTTGGTGAACGCCGAGCCGGACTTCGTTCAGCGGCTGCGACTGCATCAGGTGGCCGCGGGGCAGGAGATCGACGCTCCGTCGCTCGCTGAGGTCTTCGCCGGGACGGCGGTGCGGGTGCGGCTCGGGCGGGTCATCGGGATCGATCCCGAGCGGCGGGTCGTGGCCGTGGCGGATGGCGACGGGGGTGGCGAACTCGGGTACGACACGCTCGTGTACGCGCTGGGCAGCCATGGTGCCGTGCACGGGGTTCCTGGAGTCGCCGAGTACGCCTTCGACGTCGGTGGGCGGCCGTCCGCGCTGCGGTTGTCCGAGCGGCTGGCGGCGCTCGAAGCGCGCGGTGGGGGTGGGAAGGTGGTGGTCGTCGGGGACGGGCTGACCGGCATCGAGACCGCCACCGAGATCGCCGAGTCACGGCCCCTTCTCGCGGTGACGCTGATCGCCCGCGGCGAGCTGGGTGCCCGGCTCTCCGCCGGGGCGCGCGGTCACCTCCGCCGGGCGTGCGACCGGCTGCGTATCGGCGTGGTCGAGCACACCGAGGTCACGGCCGTCGAGGCGGACCAGGTGCGGTGCGCCGGCGGCACCGTTCTCGCGGCGGACGCGGTCGTGTGGACGGCCGGGTTCGCCGTCAGTCCTCTTGCCGCCGCCTCCGGGCTGGAGGTCACCGAGCACGGGCGGATCGTCGTCGACCGCACCATGCGGTCCATCTCCCACCCGGACGTGTACGCCGTCGGCGACAGCGTGTACGCCATCGGCGACAACGGCCTGCCGCTGCCGATGTCCTGCGCCTCCGCCGGGGCGACCGGCATGCAGGCCGTACAGGCGATCGTGGGGCGGCTGACCGGAGGCGAGGTCGCCCGTGCCAAGCTCGTGTACGTCGCCAACCACATCAGCCTCGGCCGGCGGGACGGGATCATCCAGATGGTCGACCGGCAGGGGCGGGCCAAGCCTGCCTGTCTGGGCGGGCGGAAGGCCGCGCTGATCAAGGCCGCCATCGTCCGGATGTCGCTGTGGGCCAGCGTGCACCCGACGTTCGGCTTGCCCCGGCGCCGGCACCGGGTGTCGGCCACGCCGGACGCGTACGTCGGGGAGCTTACGGTGTCCGTGGAGCGGAAGGCCGCCGCGTGAGCGGCCGGGATGTCTAGGGTGATCCGTGTGGACCGCATCGCCGCTGATCGTTTCGACACCGGCCGGTTCGAGGCCAGCCGGGGCCGGCTGGCCTCCCTGGCCTACCGGCTGCTCGGTTCCGCGACCGATGCCGAGGACGTCGTGCAGGACGCGTTCCTGCACTGGCAGGCCGCCGACCGGCAGCGGATCCAGGTGCCGGAGGCATGGCTGACGAAGGTCGTCACCAACCTGTGCTTGGACCGGCTCCGTTCGGCGCACCACCGGCGCGAGCGCACCACCGGCGCCTGGATGCCGGAACCGCTCCTCGACGGCGACCCGCTGCTCGGGCCCGCCGACACCTTCGTCCAGCGCGAGTCCGTCTCCCTGGCGGTGCTCACGCTCATGGAACGGCTCTCGCCCCTCGAACGTGCCGTCTACGTGCTGCGCGAAGCCTTCGCGTACAGCCACGCCGAGATCGCCGGGATCCTCGACGTCACCGAGTCCGCCAGCCAGCAGCACCTCCACCGGGCCAGGCGGCGGGTCGCCGACGAGCGCCGCCGCGGCGCCGGCGGGATCGACCCGGCGGCGGCGCGGAAGGTCGTCGAGGAGTTCCTGGCCGCCGCCTCCTCGGGACGCACCGACCGGCTGGTGGCGCTGCTCACCGACGACGCGGTCGCGCTCTCCGACGGCGCGGGTCTGGCCACGAAGCTGCTGCGGTTCGACACCCCGGAGCGGATCGCCACCCTCGCCCGGGCCGGCCTCACGCCGTCGGCGGCCAAGCGGCGGCTGGCCGGCGGCACCCCCACGCTCCACTACGCCGTGATCAACGGCGGGCCGGGCTTCCTGTTCGTCGTCGGTGAGAGCGCCGGCGGCGGGGGCGGTCATCGGGACGGCGAGGGGCGCGGCGAGCAGGTCGTCGGGTCGGTGACGTTCGATCTGGCCCACGGGAAGATCGCGATCGTGCGGGGGATCGCGGCGCGCCCCCGTCTCGTACGGCTCACCGAGGAGTGGCGGCGGCGGGCACCCGAGGCTTCGGTGCTCGTCCGGTGGTGACGTCTTGGGCTGGGGGGCGAGGCGTTACGCGGGCTGCAGTTCGCGGGCCGCGTGCTGGGAGAGTGCTACGCGGACGAGGGCGGCGGCGAGTCGTGCGTGGTCCTCCGGTGGTACGAGACGGCCGAGGCCGCGTGGCGTGTGGGGGAGGCCCAGGTCCGCCGCCGTCGCGCAGGCCCGGGAGTCGAAGTACGGGCGCAGCCACGGCCAGACCGCCTGCGCCTCCCGGCAGAAGATGTCGGCGCCGACCGGGCCGATCCGCGGGACCTCCTGGACCAGTTCCCGCAGGGCGCGCGCGTCGCCGTGGGCTTCCTCGCCCATGCGCCGGAGGTCTCCGTGCCAGCGGGCGAGGACCAGGTCCGCGCCCTCGCCGAGGGCCGTGGCGGTGCTCTCGTCGTACCGCACGTAGTGGGCGCGGCCCAGGGCGTCCACCCGGTCCTGCCAGCGGGAGTCCGCCATCGCGCGCGGGGTGCGGAGGCCGGCTCGGGAGAGTTCGCGGGCGGCGGCGACGGCCGTGTCGGCGCTGATCCGGATCGAGCAGAGGACCGTGAGCACCAGGAGCCGGTACAGCGGGGAGGGCTTGTCGCGGAGGGTGATGCCGGCCTGCTGGGCGTAGGTGTGGCCGTACTCGGAGAGCAGTCTCGACGTGGTGGTGGATGTGGTCATGAGGGCGTGCCCCTTCCCGCCCCTTTGTGCGCTGTGGGTCTCTCTCCGGGCGGGTGCCCGGCTCGGGTGGCGCTCACACGGGTGTCCTCGGCGGATCGGTGGGTAGGCGCGGGGCGGACGGTGACGGGGGTCGCGTGTGAAGGGGACGGGAGGAGGGGTGGCGGAATGGGCAGGGGCGGAGCGGAGCGGGTGCTGGGCGCGTATGACGCCGCCAGGACGCACTTCGACTTTCGGCTGGAGGCGGACGGTGTCCTCGGGTCGTGGTCCGTGCCCAAGAGGCCTTCCGGTGATCGGCACGACAGACGGCTGGCCATGCCCACCGAGGACCATCCTCTGATCGTCTGGGGCGAGGGGCGGTACGAGAACCGCAGCGCCGACGAGGGCGGCCGCGCGGTCCCCTTTGCCGAGGCGCTGGACGCCGGTCATGACTCATTCCGGCTCGTGGGGCGCAGGCTGGGCGGGGACCGGGCGCTCACGCGCTTCCGTGAAGGGGCCAGGGGTTGGGAGCGGGAGGCGGAGGTCGCGTGAGTCTGCTGGAGCGGCTTTCGGAGGCCGATCGCGCGCGGCTGCGCGTCGCGGAGGACGGGGTGCGCGAGCGGCAGCCGATGCTCGCCGTGCTCAGTGATCGGCGTACCTTCGACCACGCCATGCTGTTCGAGCGCAAGCTGGACGGCGTGCGCGTCGTCGCCACGCGACGCGACGGCGGGCGGCCACGGCTGCTCTCCCGCACCGGCAGGTCGCTCGACCGCACGTACCCGGAGGTCGTCGACGCCCTCGCCGTGCAGGAGTGCCCCGACTTCTGCGTGGACGGCGAGATCACCGCCGTCAGGGGCGGGCGCAGCGACTTCGGCCTGCTGCAGCAGCGCATGCAGCTCACGCGGGCGGAGGACGTGCGGGCCAGCCGGGTCGCCGTCCGCTACTACCTGTTCGACCTCGTACGGCTGGACGGCCGGAGCACCGCCGCCCTCCCGGCCCGTACCCGCAAGTCCCTGCTCCGCGACGCGTTCGCCTACCGCCTCCCGCTGCGCTTCACCCCGCACCGCGTCGGCCGTGACGGCCGGGACCTGCTGGCCGACGCGTGCGGACGCGGCTGGGAGGGGCTGATCGCGAAGCGGGCCGACGGGCCGTATCTGCACCGGCGTTCCACGGACTGGCTCAAGCTTAAGTGCGCCGCCGGCCAGGAGATGGTCGTCGGCGGCTTCACCGAACCGGCCGGTGAGCGGGTCGGGTTCGGCGCGCTGCTCGTCGGCCACTACGAGGGCGGGCGGCTGCGGTACGCGGGCAAGGTCGGCACCGGTTACGGCACCGACACCCTGCGGCGGCTGCGCGCCCGTCTGGACCGGCTGGAGCAGGACCACTCGCCGTTCGCCGACGACGTCCGGGAGCGCGCCGTGCACTGGGTGCGCCCCGAGCTCGTCGTCCACATCGACTTCACCGAGTGGACCGGCGCCGGGCGGCTCCGCCACCCCCGCTACAAGGGGCTGCGCGACGACAAGCGGCCCACCGACGTCATCCGCGAGCGAGGCACCCCATGAGCCCCACCGGCACCAGGAGCGGCACCGCCGACTTCCGGGCGAGCGGCCGGACCGTCGCGATCAAGCGCGCGGGGAAGGAACTCTTCCCCGACGACGGCATCACCAAGGCCGACCTCGCCGACTACTACCGGCGGGTCGGCCCGCGCATCCTGCCGCACCTGCGCGGACGCCCGCTGATGCTGGAGCGCTATCCCGACGGCATCGGCGGCGGGCGTTTCATGCAGAAGGACACGCCCGATCATTTCCCGGCCTGGTTCCATCGAGTGGAACTGCCCAAGGAGGGCGGCACCGTCACGTACCCGGTCTGCGACGACCTGGCGTCGCTGCTGTATCTGGTCGACCAGGCGTGCGTCACGCCGCACCGCTGGCTGTCCAAGGCGGACCGGCCCGACCACCCCGACCGGCTGGTCTTCGATCTCGATCCCGCGGGTGACGACTTCGCACTCGTCAGGCGGACCGCCGGGCTGCTGCGCGGTCTGCTGGACGAACTCGGGCTGCCGGCGGCGCTGATGACCACGGGTTCGCGCGGGCTGCACGTCGTCGTCCCGCTGGACCGGCGTGCCGGCTTCGACGAGGTACGGGCGTTCGCCCGCGACGTGGCCGACGTGCTCGCGGCCCGGCACCCGGACCAGCTCACCACCGCGGCGCGCAAACAGGCCCGGAAGGGCCGGCTCTACCTCGACGTCCAGCGCAACGGCTACGGCCAGACCGCCGTCACCCCGTACGCCGTCCGCGCCCGCCCCGGCGCCCCCGTCGCCACCCCGCTGAGCTGGGCCGAACTCGACGATCCTGACCTGACGCCGCGGCGCTGGACGGTGACCACCCTCGGCGAACGCCTGGAGGGCGACGATCCCTGGAAGGGGGAGCTGACGCGCGGACGCTCGCTGAAAGCCGCCCGCGGGCGGCTGGAGACGCTGATGGCGTCGTGACGGAGACGCTGACGATGGCGTGACGGAGGCGCTGATGATGGCCTGACGGAGAAGCTGACGCCGTCGTGACCGAGAAGCTGACGACGTGACGGGAGTGTGACGTCATGGAACGTGATCCGGGGAACGGTTCCGGCACCGGGCCGCCGACCCGCCCGGTCCCGCCGCGGCCGGATGACCCGCCCGGCCCCGGCGACCCGACCGACCCGTCGGAGCCCCGGCCGGCGCCTCCGACCCATCCCGTCCCTCCTCGGCCGCCGGGCCCGCCCGGTCCGCCTGGTCCGGGGCCGGTCGGGCGTGGCCGGTTTCAGTAGCCGACCAGCGTTTCGAAGCCGAGGGAGCCGCAGTACGCCGCGACGCGGTCTTCGGCGTCCTGGGCGCCGTGCTTGACCGCCAGCGACGTCTCCTCGCCCAGCGGGCGGCCTCCCGGGACGGGCTCGGCCCGCAGGGGAGCTCTGCTGCACGTGGTGGCAGGCTACTTGCGCCCGGTGCGGTGGGTTCGGTGTGGGCCGGGTGCGGGTGCGGGTGCGGGTTCGGGGCCGGGGGAAACGCGTCAACCTGGTGGGGCGCCGTACCCTTCGCGCGGTCGTCTCGTTGACCCCACGGTGCCCTGGCGGTGCCGGGGGCGGACGAGAGGAGCACAGAGGTGGGCACGATCGACGCGAACGAGGAGACGCGGCGGCAAGTGGCGGAGATCCGGGCGCAGTTCGCCGAGGAGGCGGGCGGCGCGACGGTGTCCGTTCTGAGGCGGGACGGGGTCTATCGGCACGCGCGGTACGAGCTTCCCAGGGCTTCCTGGAGGGAGTGCGAGCTCGTGACCTGGCCGCACGTGCTGGTCCTGCGGGGCGAGTGGGGCGTGTGGGCCTTCAGCGGTACCGAGGACATGTTCGATCGCTTCCCGGGACCCGCCGTGGCGGAGGACGGCGTCGACCCGGCGGACGCGGCGGCGATGCTGGACGCCAACGTCGCAGAGGCGGTGGTGGGTTACGGCGAGGAGCGCGCGTCCGCGTACGTGCGGGAGGCCGTCGCCGGAGCCGCGGCGCGGTACGAGGGGCTGGCCGAGGACGCCGAGGCGTTCTTCTTCGGGGGGCGAGACGGTGTGGACCTCGGGACGGAGAAGGGGCTGCGCGAGGCCGTCGGACGCTTCGAGGAGCGGTACGCGGAGCAGTACCGGGGCTTCCGGTTCGCCGTGGACGGCTGGGACCTGCGCCGGTACGACCCCCGGTTCCTGCTGGCGTGCGCGGTGCTGCCGTGGGCGGTGGCGGAGTACGACGCCGGGGCTGCCGTGCCGCCCGTCGTGTAGCGGTTGCGCGTCCACGGCGTCGGGGAGGCGGGCGGCTTCTATGTGCTATCCGGATTGTCAATAGAATGTCCTGATGAAGGACATCGATGCGATCGCTGTGCTGCAGGACCCGGTGCGCCGCCGCCTTTACGAGTACGTGGTCGCGCAGGGCCGTGAGGTGGGCCGTAATGAGGCCGCCGAGGGGGCGGGGGTGGCGCGGACGCTCGCCGCGCACCACCTGGACCGGCTGGTCGAGGCAGGGCTGCTGGAGAGCGGCAGCCGGCGGCTGACCGGGCGCTCGGGGCCGGGGGCGGGGCGGCCTGCCAAGGTGTATACGCGGGCCCAGGGTGAGCGGTCGGTGTCGCTGCCCGGGCGCGACTACCGCACCGCCGCGGAACTGCTCGCCGAGGCCGCCGAGCAGGCCGGCCTGGATGCCGGGCTCAACGCGGCCGCCCGCCGGCGCGGCGAGGCTCTGCGCGGCTCGGACGCGCCGTGCGCCAGCCTCGCGGAGGCCATGAAGGTACTGGCCGAGCGGGGTTACGAGCCGCACCTCGCCGAACCCGCCGCCGACGGGGGGGTGGCCGGGGAGGGTGAGGCGGCGGCCGTCGTGCGGATGCGCAACTGCCCGTTCCATGCCGTCGCCGAACGTTTTCCGCCCCTCGTGTGCGGCATGAACCTCGCCCTGCTGGAGGGGCTGATCGGTGCCGGTGGTCCGGTCCGGGCCCGCATGGACGCCCGGCCGGGGGAGTGTTGCGTGGTGATCGAAGCGGCGGAGCCGGCTCCCGAGGGCCTCCGAGTGGGTTCTAAAAACAATGAGCATTGACATAGAAAAGCGGGCCGTGCTGGGATGAGGCCATGACCTCCTCCGTGCCCGGCGCGCCCGCCGTCCATCTCGCCCAGCTCAACGTCGCCACGCTCCTCCACCCCATCGACGACCCGCGCATCGCGCCCTTCGTCGAGATGCTCGACCCGGTCAACGCCGCCGCCGACCGCGCGCCCGGCTTCGTGTGGCGGCTCGTGGAGGAGGGGACGGCCGACGCCACCGGGCTGCGCCCGGCCGGGGAGGACGTCATCGTCAACCTCACCGTGTGGGAGTCCCAGGAGGCGTTGTGGGACTTCACCTACCGCAGCGGGCACCTGGAGGTGATGCGGCAGCGCCGCGACTGGTTCGCGCGGCACGTCGAGGCGCATCTCGTGCTCTGGTGGATCCCCGCCGGCCACGTCCCGACCATCGACGAGGCCCTGGAGCGGCTGGCGGACCTGCGCGCGAACGGCCCGTCCCCGCGCGCCTTCACCTTCGCCTCCTCGTACGCGCCGAACGAGGCCGCCTACGAGGGCGCAGGCCGCGCCGATGACGACCAGGGGCGTGAGTCGGAGATTCGTCGTTAGTCGGGGGTCAGTCGTCCGGTTCCGAAGGCTCCGCGGTTGTCGGTCACAGATGCCCAGCGGGCGGTGTGGGAGGGCTGGTTACGCCGCCGCACCCGCCCAGGCCCGGGCTCAGTGGTCGCGGATCGTGCTGGAGTGAGCCGAGGGCCACTGGATCATTAGGATTGCCGATCATGGGCCCCTTCATCGATGACCTGCCGCTGCTGGAGTTGCTGTGCGCTGCTGACGAAGTACGGGTCCCTGGCGAACTGGAGTCGTCACTCCCTCACCGGAACGCTCCCGACGCGGTAGTGGACGCATACGTGGTCGACGGCGGCCGGCTCCTTCTCACTCTTTGGCGCGGTCGGCTGCATGAGGTGATCTACCAGACCCCGGCCGAGTCCGGAGAGGACGCGGCGCGGCGCAATGAGCGACTGTTCGCGCACTACGGACAGGGCGACGGCTGGACCGAGATTCTCGACAACGGTTTCGGCAAGACGTATCGCCGTGCCGATCAGCAGGTCTACGCGTTGTGGAGCTACGCGATGGACATCGCGACCTTCGGCACGATGGCCTTTCATCAGGTCAAGTGGTAGATCCTGTCCGGCGGGTCGCGGGCGGAGCTCTGGTGACCTGAGTCGGACTGGTTCAGGGCCTGGATCGGCAACTTCTCGTCCACGCACAGACCGAACGCCTCTCCGGTGCGGTGCCAGGGCTGACGCCCACCAGATCCGCGAGACCGTCGACTGCGACATGCCCGTGGCCGCGGCCATCGGCCTGCGGCAGCGCCACTAGGGCGCTTCTTGCTGGTTGCCTGCCGGGGTGTCGGCGAACCAGGAGTGGCCCCGGCGCCAGTGGGCCGCCCATCTGGTGAATCCGGGTGTGCCCGGCATCAGGGAGGTGCCGAAGGGGATCGCGCCGATCTCGTCGATCAGCCAGACGTGGCCGCGCTGCGGACCGGTGACGATCAGGTGCCAGTCCATGCCGCAGCCGTCGGTGCCGAGCAGGAGCGAGCCGTGGGTCACCGCGGCTTCCCAGCGGGCCTCGTACTCCTGCTCCGACAGCTCCTCGCCGTCCTCCTCCCACTCGTAGGGACTCGTGAGCGGAAAGGGCTCTCGCCGGGTGAGGTGGGGCGGGCCGTGACGGCCGGCCGGGGGCGGAGTCGGGAGTGTCCTGGCGCCCGTCCTGGCGCGGTCGCTGCCCGGGTTGTCCCGGTGGAGCGGGTGGTGCCCAGGAGGGGGAGAGTCTGGGGCGGGAAATCGCCTGGAGTGGAGGTGAGTTGGTGTTGCGGCGGGCGTTCTGGAATGGTGTTCCAGATTCTGGTCTCTGTATGCGTTCAGGGGGGTCGCCGTTCATGGGCCGTGATGTGCTTCGGTCAGCTTTCTCGTTCCTCGTCGTGTCCGGCGCGCTCGCCTTGGGCGAGGGTCCGGGTGTCCTGCGGCGGGAGGGCTGAAGGTCGTCGTGGAGCAGTTGACCGGGGAGGACCCCGCGTACATCGGTCCGTACCGTCTGATCGCTCGGCTGGGGGCCGGCGGCATGGGCCTCGTCTATCTGGGGCGCTCCGATCTCGGGCGTACCGTCGCCGTGAAGGTGGTGCAGGCCGAGTACGCCCAACACGACGAGTTCCGGCGGCGGTTCGCTCGTGAGGTGGCGGCGGCGCGGCGGGTGGGCGGGGCGTGGACCGCCGACGTGCTGGACGCCGACACCGACGCCGCCGTGCCCTGGGTGGCGACCCAGTACATCCCGGGGCCGGACCTCACCTCCGTCGTGGCCCGGAACTTCGGGCCGCTGCCCGAGCACTCGGTCCGCGTGCTCGCCAACCGCCTTGCCCTCGCCCTCCAGGCCGTGCACGAGGCGGGGCTGATCCACCGCGACCTCAAGCCGTCCAACGTGCTGGTCACCGTCGACGGCCCGCGCGTCATCGACTTCGGGATCGCCCGGGCGAGGGACGGCCTGACCGGGGACAGCCTGCACACCCGCACCGGCATGCTCATCGGCTCGCCCGGCTTCATGTCGCCCGAGCAGGTGCGCGGTCTCGAACTCACCCCCGCCTCCGACGTGTTCTGCCTGGGCGCGCTCCTCGTGTACGCGGCCACCGGACAGCTCCTTTTCGGTGCCACGGACACCGGCCTGAACGCCCACCTCTTCCGGATCGCCGAGGAGGAGGCGGACCTGACCGGCGTACCGGACACGCTCGTCGACCTCGTCCGCGCCTGCCTCGACAAGGACCCGGCCAAGCGGCCCACGCCCCGGAAGTGGCCGCGCGCACCGCGTCCGGTCAGGAGGGGGAGTGGCTGCCGGGGGCCGTACTCGCCCAGCTCGGGCGCCGCGCCGCCCAGCTGCTCGACTACGCCCCGGCCGTCACCCGTGGCAGCGGCGGGGGCGCCGTGCCGCCGGACCCGCGGGTGCCGGCCGCCAGGGCGGCGGTGGCCTCGGCGCCGCCCGCCTATGTGCCGATGGCGCCGGCGCGTTCCGGGGCAGGGGCGGCGGGTGCTCCGCCGGCCCGGCGGCGGTGGGGGCTGGTGGCGGTCGCGCTGGCCCAGGCGGTCGTGCTCTTCGACACGGCGTTCTCCCACGCGGCGATGACGAGGACGGGCGCGGCCCACGAGCTCGGGGTGTCCGACGGCTGGAAGGTGTCGTCCACCGTCTACCTGGAGGTGATGCCCCTCGGCTACGCGCTGGGGTTCGTCATGGCGCTGCTGTGCGGGGCCCGGATCGCCGACCTGATGGGCCGGAAGCGGATGCTGGTCGTCGGGCTGGTGGGATTCGCGGCGGCGGCCCGCTCGCCGGCCTCGCGCCGTCGTCCGGCGTCTGGACCGCCGCCCGGGCCCTGCAGGGCGCCTTCGCCGCGCTGGTGTCGTCCGCCGCGCCCGCGCTCGTCTCCGCGGCCTTCCCCGGCGTGCAGGAGCGCCGCAGGGCGTTCGGGCGGTACGTCGTGGTCGCGGGCGTCGCCGGGCCGGCGCTCGGCCTGGCGGTGGCGTGGTCGTTGCCGCTGGTGCCGGGCTGGCGGGCGGTCCTCTTCGCCGGCGTCCCGTTCGCCGTGGCCGCCGCGGTCGCGGTGGCGGTCCTGGCGTACGACCGTCCCGGCCGCGCCGGCCTCCGTTTCGACGGGTGGGGCGTGCTGCTCGGGGCCGCCGGGGTCGTCGGCGTGAGCGGCGCCGTCCCGCACTTCACCGGGCACGTGGTGCTGCTGCCGGCGGCCGTCCTGCTGCTCGCCGCGTACCTCTGGCGGCAGGCGCGGACGGCCGGCGCGCTCGGCTCGCCGCCGGGGGAGCGGGTCCAGGTGCCCGGCGGGGCGGTCGTGGCGACGGCCGTCGTGAACGTCGGTGTCGTCGTTCTGCTGATGGCCACGGGGCACCTCCCGTACTGACCGGCGCCGGCCGCCGGCGAGTGGCGGCGGCCGGTCGTCGTCAGACGATCGCGAGGCGGTCCACCAGCAGCGCCACCCTGCGCTCGGTGTCCTCCGGCGGGAGCCGCCGGGACCGGGTCAGGGTGGCCAGTCCGTGCAGGGCCGCCCAGAACGTCTCGGTGAACAGTCCCGGGGCGACGCCGTCCCCCGCGACCTCGCCGAGGCTTTCCCGCAGGGCCGCGAAGGCGTCCTTCAGCGGCTCGGGGGTGTCCTCGTGCGCGTACGCGAGGCCGCCGTCGAGCTGGAACAGGGCGTCGTACACCGCCGGATGGCGCACGGCGAAGTCGAGGTAGGCGCGGGCGAGGGCCGCGACCCGTTCGCGCGGGCCGTCCGCGGCGGCGGTCGCCGCCCGCACCGCCGCGGCCATCTCGGTCGCGCCCTCCAGGGCGACGGCGCCGATGATCTCGCGCTTGCCGCGGAAGTGGCTGTAGAGGACGGGCTGGCTGTACTCGATGCGCTCGGCGAGCCGGCGGGTCGTGACCGCGTCCCACCCCTGCTGCTCGGCGAGTTCACGGGCCGTGGACACGATGAGGCGCTCGCGTTCCGCCCGTTCGCGCTGCTTGCGTTCCTGTACCGACATACCGCGATGCTAGCACCGCTAGACATCCGAGCGATGGCCGTACTAGCGTTGATTCGCCAGCTAGCGCCGCTAGATCTGCCTGGGAGGGATCGTCATGCTCACTACTCTTGAGGTCGTCACCACCGTCGTCGTCGGTCTGATGGTGGGGGTCGAGTTCGCCGTCGCCTTCGTGTTCAACCCGATCCTCGACGGGCTCCCCGAGGACAGCCGCGTCCTCGGCCGCGCCCACGGCGGACGGATGCTCGGCGCGCTGATGCCCTTCTGGTACATCGGCTCCGTCGTCCTGGCGGCCGTCTGGGCCGTCGCCGGCCGGAACGACCCCGGGACCGGCCTCGTCGTCACCGCCGTCGGTCTGCTGGTCCTCAGCGTCGTCATGTCGCTGCTGCTGCTCGTCCCGATCAACAACCGCAGCAAGACGTGGACGCCCGAGAACCGGCCCGAGGACTGGCAGGAGCAGGGCAACCGCTGGGACCGCCTCCACTACGTCCGCGTCGCCGTCATCGTCGCGGCGTTCACCCTCCTCGTCACCGCCCTCGCGTGACCCTCGCCTGAGCCTCAGGCGGCCGTCCCCGCCAGCAGCGCGTGCCCGAGCGGGGTGAGGCTGTGCAGTACCGCCGTCCCCGTCCGCACCGTCTCGACCAGGCCCGCGCCCCGCAGCACCGCCGCGTGCTGGCTGGCCGCCGCCAGGGACACCGAGGCGCGTTCGGCGAGCGCCGTCGTGGTGGCGGGGGAGCGCAGCAGGGCGAGGACGCGGGCCCGGGTGCGGCCGAGGAGCGCCGCGAGCGCTTCCGGCCGCTCGCCGGGGGCGGGGGCCGCGTCCCCGGAGTCGTACAACGGGTAGACCAGCACGGTCGCCGCCTCCGGCCGGTACATCACCAGCGGGCCGGCCGCGAACCACGAGGGGACCAGCAGCAACCCCCGCCCGCACAGCGGGATGTCGTACGTCGACGCCGACGGCAGGTGCAGCGTGGGCGCCTGCCACCGCCACGTCGTACCGAGCGTCGTCAGCAGCGCGTCGACACCGCCCCGCAGCAGCATCTCCGACCGCAGCGCGCGATCGGCGAGGACATCGCGCCGGATCCGCGGCCACAGCGGTTCCACGGTCGTCTCGAAGTAGCGGCGGACGTCGTCCCGCAGGGCCCGGGCCGCGGCCGGCGACCCCTGGGCCAGCTCGTGCGCCCACCGGCCCGGGCGGGCCAGGCCGCCGTTCCAGCCGGACACCTCGGGGATGCCGAGGTCCACCGCCAGCCGGTCCGCCGGCGTCGCCACGGCCGCCGCGAGGCCGTCGGCGAAACCGGGCGCGGCCGGCTGCAGCAGGAAGTCCGGGACGAAGCCGTCCTCCGTCGCCAGTTCGGCGAGCACGCCCGCCCGGGCCGCCGCGCCGCCCGGCAGCGCGCGGTGCCACTCCCGGGCGGCGGCCCGCGGACGGTACAGCTCCCCGGCACCCCGCCCCGGGGCCCCCGGCCCCGGGCCCGGCCGGCGCGTCACCCGCACGCTCAGCGCCGTCTCCGCCAGCGCGTTGGCGGCGGGAGCGAGCGTGATCCGGCACAGATCGGCGGCCGTGAAGTGAAGACGGATCATGCGGCCCGATTATCCGCCCGGCGGACCCTTTCGCCCAGGGATGAAAGGCCGTGCGCTCCGGACGACGGCGCGGCACCCTCCTGTCGACCGCCCCTCACCCCAGCGCCGACCAGCCGCCGGAGGCCGTACCCATGCGCCGTACCCCCGTCCCCCTTCCCGCCCGTACTCCCGCCCGGCGCCCCGCCCGCGCCGCGTGTCTCGCCGCCGGCCTGCTCCTCGCGACCCTCGCCGGCGCGCCCGCGCCCGCCGCCGCCCGCGAACTGCCCGGCACGTACGTCGTCTCCCGCGACGCCGGCGTGCTGCCCGAGGGGATCACCGTCACCCCGGACGGCACGATGTACGTCTCCTCCGACGGCCTCGGCACCCTCTACCGGGGCCGGATCGGAGACCCGGAGCTGGAGCCGTTCCCGGCGCGCGGCCTCGCGGACCGGCCCAGCACCCTCGGCGTGCACACCGACCGGCGGGGCCGCGTCCTGTCCGTGGGCGGCGCCACGCTGACCGTCCACGACCGCCACGGCCGCCTCCTCGCCACCCGCACGGCCCAGGACGGGCCGCTCGGCGCGCCCCGCCTCAACGACCTGGCCGTGACGAAGGACGCCGTGTACGTCACCGACTGGGCCAACCCCGTCATCCACCGGGCGGAGCTCCGGGGCGGCACGCTCGGTCCCCTCGAACCGTGGCTCGACATCCGTGCCGCGTTCCCTCAGTTCCCGGCCCGCTATTGGCTGTTGAACGGCATCGTGGCGGACGCGTCCGGCGGCACCCTCCTCGTGGCGTCGAACGGCACCGAGGCCGTCTGGCGGATCGCCACCGCCGGCAAGGAGGTCAGCCGGCTCGACCTCGGCGACCAGTCCTTCGGTGCCGACGGCATGGTGCTGCACGGGCGGACGCTGTACGCCGTCCTCAACTACGGCGCCCCGCACGGCGTCTACGTCGCCCGGCTCGACGAGGAGCTGCGCACGGGCACGGTCACCCACCGCGTCACCGACGAGCCCTTCGACCTGCCCACCACCCTGGCGCGCCACGGCTGCCGCCTCTACGTCGTCAACAGCCAGCTCGACGAGCCGCCGGGCCGGCCTCCGTACACCGTGACCGCGATCGCCGACCCGACCTGCGCCGACACCCCGCCGGCGGAACCCGGGCGCGGATAGGACCGTCGCGGCGCGCCGGCCTCCACGGGGGTGGGGCCGGCGCGCAGCGACGGCGCCGCGCTCAGGTGCCGGCCGTCGCGGCCCGTGCGATCCGCGCCAGCGTGGTGCGCATGCCGGCGCGGTTGAGGGCCACCCGGCGGGCCGGGCCCGAGCCGGCGAACACCGTACCCAGGAGTTCGGCGGCCCGGCCGCGCGGCCCGCCGGTCCGCAGGTCCTGCCAGAACTCGGTGACCCGCGTGCCCGCCCCCTCCGGCTCGAACCGGTAGCCCCAGCGCGCGATCGGCAGCCCGAACGCGCTGACGTCGAAGACGAACTCGCTGTCCGTCCGGGCCCGGACCACCCGCCCGACGGTCGGCCACAGGAAGGGCCCGCGCCGGTTGAACCCGACGAAGCGGGAGCCCGCGCGCGCCGGAGGCCGCAGCACCCACACCGCCCGGCACTCCGGGCTCCAGCGACCCATGCCGCGCAGGTCCGCCACCAGCCCGTAGACGACCACGGGCGGCGCGTCGACCACCACGCTCTCCTCCAGGCTCCACAGCCGGTCCATGGCCCGCTCCCCTCGCCCCGCACTTCCTACTCGCGGGTACGTTAGTGGGTGCGGCGGCCGCCTGTCGCCCGCGGGAACAACGCCCGCCGTCACGAACGGAGATGCCCATGACCGACACCTGCGTCCTGCTCGACATCGGCGGCGTGCTGGAGCACACCCCGGACACGGGGTGGGTCCAACGGTGGGAGGAGCGGCTGGAGTTGCCGCGCGGGACCGTGCACGCCCGGATGGGTGACGTCTGGCGCGCCGGCAGCGTCGGCACCATCGGCGAACGGGAGGTGCGCGAACAGGTGGCCGCACGCCTGGGCCTCGACGCCGCCGACGCCGACGCGTTCATGGCCGACCTCTGGGAGGAGTACCTCGGCACCCCGAACGAGGAACTGATCGCCTACGTCCGGGGACTGCGCGGACGCTGCCGACTGGGCATCCTCAGCAACAGCTTCGTCGGCGCCCGCGAACGGGAGACGGCGCTGTACCGCTTCGACGAACTCGTCGAGGAGATCGTCTACTCGCACGAGATCGGCGTCGAGAAACCCGACCCGCGCGCTTTCGACACCGCCTGCGCCGCCCTCGGCGTACGGCCCGAGGACTGCCTGTTCGTCGACGACGCCGCCCCCAACGTCGAGGCGGCACACGCCGCCGGCATGCGGGCCCACCTCTTCGAGGACAACGCCGGGACCATCGCCCGCATCGCCGCCCACCTCGACGCCGGAACCCGCGTCAGGGCCTGAGCCCTCAGGCCGGGTCTGCGCATGCGTGCCAGGCCTGATACTTCAGGGCGGGCCTCAGCCCTCAGGCCGGGCGCCACCGACGGCACCTGCGGCGAGATCCGGGGTGCGCCCCGCGCGGAGCCGATTCGCCACGATCCCGCCCCGGCGGGACTTCAGTCGATGCGGATGGCCAGCATGCAGGCGTCGTCCTCGTGGCCCTTCTGCTGCTCCGGGTCGGCGAGGATCGCGTCGATGAGGGCCCGGGGTGCCGTGTCGGGGATGCGGGTCACGAGGTCGGCGAGGCGTTCGATGCCCGTGGTGACGTCCTCGCCCCGGCGCTCCACGATGCCGTCCGTGTAGAGCAGCAGCAGGTCGCCGGGGCGCAGCCGCGTCGTGGTCGTCTGGTACGAGTACCCCGGCAGGGCGCCGAGCAGCGGGCCGCGGTCGTCCGTGCGGAGGGGCTGGGCCCGGCCGTCGCGGAGGAGCAGCGGCGCCGGGTGCCCGGCGTCGGCCCAGTGCAGTTGGTGGTCGGCGTCGATGTGGCCGGTCACCATGGTGGCGGTCTGCTCCGCCGGGTCGCTGCACACCAGCTCGTTGAGCCAGGTCGTGATCTCGCCCGCCGCCGCCCCCGTCTGGGCGAGGCCCGCCAGGGCGTGGCGCTGCTGCGCCATGCGGGCGACCGCCTCCAGACCGTGGCCGGCGGCGTCGCCGATGGCGATGAGGACCCGCCCGTCGGGCAGGAGCCGGCACTTGTACCAGTCGCCGCCGACGGCCGCGTCCGGTTCGGCGGGCGCGTACGAGGCCGCCACGGTCAGACCGACCGCCGCCAGCGCCTCCGAGTGCGTCGGCAGCAGCGCCTCCCGCAGGGCGTCGGCCACCCGCCGCTCGGCCTGCGCCTGGCGCCGCAGCCGGTCCGACTCGCGCTCCGTGTCGGCGAGCCTGCGGCGGCTGCGGATCTGCGGGGTGAGGTCGCGGGCCACGAGGTTCACGGCCCACGGCCGGCCGTCGGTCCCGGCGACCGGCCGCCCCAGCAGGTCGAGCGTGCGGACCTCGCCGAGCACGAGGAACCGGATCCGCGTCCAGGCGGGCTCCTCCCCGGCGAGCACCGAGGTCAGGAACTCCGCGAACGCGGTGAGATCGTCCGGGAGCAGCGCGTCACACAGCTGCTCCAGCGTCCACGGCATCCGGATCTCCGCGTGGAAGATCCGGCTCAGCCCCTCCGACCAGGTCACCTTCCCCGACAGCAGGTCCCAGTTCCCCCAGCCGAGCGACGCCAGGTACTGCGCGTCGATCGTCAGCAGCTCCGTCTGGCTCTGCACCGGCCGCCAGGTCGCCAGGACCTGCTCGCCGCAGCGCGCCGCCGAGTACAGCAGCGGGGCGCGGTGCAGCCGTCCCAGACGCTGCTCCGTGTAGTCGACGACCCGCCCCTCCAGCGGCTTGCCGCCCGCGACCACGTCCGCGAGCCCCGCCAGCAGCCCGCTCGCCGCCGCGCCCGGCCGGGCCTCCAGGAACCGCTGCCCGACCTGCCGGTCCGGCGCCTCCAGCCACTCGGCCGACCGGATCCGGTTGCCGGCGACGATACGGAAGTCGCGCACCGCCCCGGTCGCGTCCCGGATCGCCTCCAGCAGCACGGCGGAGGCCGGGATCGCGTCGAGGATCGCGCACGTACCGCTCGCGCCCGGTTCGTGCGTGCTGCACAGGCAGCCGGCGCCGGAATCCCCCCGCACCGGCAGGCTCGGCTCCGTCGAAAGTGATCGGACCGACGCCGTCACCTCCTCGCCTGGCACGGGGGCGGCGGGCCGGTCGGCGGCACGGCGGACCGCCGACCGCAGGCCGGCCACCTCCTCCGTGAGGAGAGCCTTCAGCTCCTCGACGGTGTCGGGCAGCGGAAATCCCATGATCGCCTCCCGGGGCCGGCGGGGCGCACCACCAGGCCGGCGGCCCCGGCCCTGCCACCACCGACTCCCTCTCCCCGGTCGCCTGCCCACCCCTCCGGCGGGCATGCGCGGCCGGCGGCGGAGGTCACCCGATGGGCCGACCCGCCAGGTGGTCCTGGAGCTCCTGGTGCCGGAACTGGTAGGCCGCTCCCGCCGTGCGCAGGATCCCCGCCCGGTGGCACGCGTGCAGGAAGCGGCCGAGCCGCCACGGCAGCACCCCGCGCGCCAGGACGAGGAACACCACGTACCGGAACGACAGCGTCTGGAACACGATCGGGCCGAAGGCCAGGAGCACCCCGAGCGCCATCAGGAGGCCGCGCGGGCCGGCCCCCGTGTAGCCCAGCAGACCGAAGAAGGCCGCCAGCACGCCGAGGAACAGCACCCAGGTCACGGCGTCGGCGCGGACCACGGAACGCGGCCCGTCGCGGCGCTCGTCGGGCGCGATGGCCGTGCCCGTCACGCTGCCGGCCAGCAGCCCGAACGCCACCGCGCCCGCCATCCACCCGGCCGGCCCGTCCGACGTGGGCAGGAGCAGCCCGAGCAGGACGAACGGGCCGGCACCCAGCACGCCCCCCAGCACCAGGCGGCGCGGCCGGAGCACGAACCGCTCCTCGCCCTCCCACAGATCCGGCTCGAACGCGAACATCAGCCCGAACAGCGGAAAGAAGGCGAAGGCCAGGAGGTCCCACGAGGTCAGCGCCGCCCCCACGACCACCGCGAGGGTGGCGGTGGCGGCCCAGCCGAGACAGGCCCACCGGATGGCGCGCTTGGTGCGCCGCGCCCCCACCATGGGCCACAAGTCGGGCAGGACGAGGTCCGTCGACGAGAGCGTGCGGCCCTCCGCCCGCCGCCCCTCCCGGTTGGCGTCCAGGTACGAGGCGAGCGCCGCCAGCCGGCTCCGGGCCGGACCGTCGGGGGCGACCGACCCGTCACCCCGCGCCGCCAGCGCCGCCGGGACGAACAGGTCGAGCAGGTGCCGGTGGAGGGTGCCCGCGGCGGCGAGCGGGAGGAGGTCGGCGGGGTCACGGCGATAGCCGCCGTCCGCGGTCCGCTCCTGGTAGACGGCCGTCACCAGCGACAGCCGCCAGGGAGTGCCCAGCACCTCCCGTAACCGGCGCCGCGCCTCCGCCCCAGGGCCCTGCGCGGAGCCGGCCAGCGCGTCGAGGACCGGCCGCCAGCGCCTCAGCCCCGCCTCCGTGTCGGCGACGCTCGCCCGCAGGAACGCGCCGCTCTGCTCGACGCCGACCGGCGCCAGCCGCACCACCGCCGCGGCCCGCAGATGCGCCTCCACTTCGACGAGACGGTCGTAGACGCCGCGCCGGCAGGTGACCACGACGCCGGCCGGCTGCGTCCCGTGCCGCCAGTCGTCGAGCAGGCGCAGCAGACCGGCCGCCCGGCTGGAGTACGCCGCGGTGCCCGGCGGATCCAGTTCGTCGAGGCCGTCCACGACGGGCAGCACGAGGCGCGCCTCCACCAGCTGTCGCGCCGGGCCGCGGCCCACGCCGAACACGGTCGCCACGTGCCCGGCCAGCCAGTCCTCCAGGTCCTGGCCCGTCCACGAGGTCGCCGCCAGCCGCAGGGGCACGGGCTGCCCGGACTGCCGGTCCCGCGCGAGGTCGAGCACCATCGCCAGCGCCGCCAGGGACTTCCCGGTCCCCGCGTCGTCCGTCGCGCCCGCGCCGGTGATCACCAGCCGCGGCGGCGACAACCGCGCGTGCATCGCGGCCAGTTCGCTCAGCCGGCCCTCCGCCGGAGCCCCCTCGACCTGGCCGTGGACCCGCACGGAGTACGCGAGGTCGATGCGCGCCCCGGCCCGTCCGTCCAGCCAGCGCACGTACTCGTCCTGCTCCAGCCGCACCACCTCGCCCGCCAGCCGCTCGGCGAGCTGCTCCGCGTCCAGCGCGTACACGAGCCCCGTGACAGCGGCCAGCGCCCCCACGACACTGGCGACGGGATCCGCGACGTCCCACCCGCCCCGGAACCCCAGCACCAGCAGCCACACCGCGATCGCGCCCGCCCCCGACCACAGCAGACGGCGCCGCACCACTCGCCGCATCCCCATGACCGGAGATCCTGCCGAACGGAGGACGGCGCGCGCCACCCCGAGACCCGGGGGAGGGGAGCCGGCGGGACGGTGAATCCCCGCGCGTTCGCGGGAAGTCGGGGCGGGCCCGCGCGTACAGTGGCGAGACCACGTCCCCGCTGGAGGTGCCGATGAGCGCGGAGCCCGACCACCCCGCCCCGATCCCTCCCCAGGCACCCGCGCCCGGTGCGCCGGCCGAACTCCTCGCCCGGCTCCGCTCGAGCGACCGAGCGGACCGCTGGGTGGTGGCCTTCGAACGCGACTGGACGGCCGCGCTGGAGGAGTCCCGCCGGTCGTTCTCCCTCGCCGGGCTGTACGAGGTCGTACGGGACTGGCAGGGCCGGCTCGCCCACGCGTCGGCCGTCGACGCGTTCGTCACCTCCGGCTACGACGACAGCGACGCCATCGACATGGCGGAACTGCGGGGCAGGCGCCGGTGACCGGCACCGCCCCGTACGCGGTCCGGCTCTCCACGACGGCGGCCAAGGTCCTGGACACCCTGCCCCCGCGCGTCGAGGACACCGTCTGGGACGTCCTCGACGCCGCCGCGGCGAACCCCTGGGGCTTCCGGCGGTGGAACGCCGACGACCCCGACGGCCAGGACGTCCGCTACGCCTCCGTCGGCCGGTTGTCCCTCACGTATTGGGTGAACAGGCCCCTGCACCACCTGACCGTCCTCAGCATCGTCTGGCTCGGCTAGGAGTCCTGGTGCCCGAGGAGCCCTCCGCATCGGAACGTCACCAGGAGACAGCCGTGTCCCACCCCCGGCGGCCCGCGCCCGACGACAAGCTCGCCGACGCGAAGAAGGAGCTGGACCTGCCCGGCATCGTCGTGATCTGCGGCTCCACCCGCTTCATGGCCGAGATGGCCGAGGCCGATCTGCGGGAGACCATGGCCGGGAAGATCGTCGTCAAACCCGGCTGCGACCTGCAATCACCCCACGCCCTCTGGTCCGACCCCGTCGAGGCCGAGGCGCTGAAGGTCCGGCTGGACCATCTGCACCGCGCGAAGATCCGGCTCGCCGACGACGTGCTCGTGGTCGGCGACCACATCGGGGACAGCACCCGCGCCGAGATCGCCTACGCCCGGACCCTGGGCAAGCCCGTGCGGTTCACGCATCCCGAAGTCGACCCCGGAGCCTGAGAGTTCCCCCCCCCGCAGTCCGGCGGGCCGTGCCGGGGAATGATCGTCTAGGGTGTCCGGGATTCCGTCACCGGCCTCCCGGGGGTTCTTCGGCATGAGCGCGCATCCCGACGTCGCGGCCCTGCTCGACCTCGTGCCGGACGACTTCGCGGGCGGTGAGCGGATCGACTGGGCCGCCGCCGAGGCCGCGCTCGGCGTGCGGCTGCCCGGCGACTACGAGGCGCTGCTGGACACGTACGGGGTGGGGCGCCTGCCACATCGGGGCGCGGACGGCCGGACTGCGGGAACTGTGGGAGGGGAGCGGAGGAGTCCCGGGCGTGACGTCGGGCGCCGACGCCGTCCTGCCCTGGGGGACCGGTATGAACGCCAACGAGCTGGGCTGGCTCATGAACGACCCCGATCCCGACCGCTGGCCCGTCATCGCCTGGCGCCGCCACCACGACTGGGGCGAGGCGCCGTGGGCGCTGTTCGACTGCACCATGGTCCAGTTCCTCACCCGGATGATGCTGGGCCGATTCGACGACTGCCCGCTCGGTGACGCGTCGCTCTGGAAGCGGACGGGCACCTTCGTCAGCTGGCGGGAGCAGGAGCGACGGACCGCGGCCGGGCTCGATCCGTTCACGGGCGAGCCCGACCCCTACGCCGCCCTGTACCGGGCCGCCGGATCCCGCCGCGTCTGACGCCGTGGTCCCGGTCGTGGCCGTGGCCGTGGCTGCCGACGCCGCGTGGCTCTCGGCTAGCGTCGGGGCATGACCTCGACCTCCCGTACCGACATCCCCGCCGGTCCCGCCGAGTCCGGCCGCACCGTGACCGTCGCCGTCGTCCAGGCCGCCGCCCCGCTCTTCGACACGCCCCGCGCGGTGGCCCGGGCCGGCGAGCTCATCCGCGAGGCGCACGCGCGGGGAGCGGCCGTGGTCGTGCTGCCGGAGGCGTTCCTCGGGGGATACCCGAAGGGGCTGGACTTCGGGATCACCGTCGGCAGCCGCAGCCCGGCCGGGCGCGACCTCTTCCGGCGCTACCACGCCGCCGCCGTCGAGGTCCCGGGACCGGAGACCGAGGCCCTGGCCGACGTCACCCGGGAACTCGGCGTCCACGCCGTCGTCGGCGCCGTCGAGCGGCGCGGCGGCACCCTCTACTGCGTCGCGCTCTTCTTCGGCCCCGGCGGCTACCTCGGCCTGCACCGCAAGCTCGTGCCCACCGCCGCCGAACGCTACCTCTGGGGCCAGGGCGACGGCTCCACCCTCCCCGTCGTCGACACCGGCACCGCCCGCCTCGGCGCGGCCATCTGCTGGGAGAACTACATGCCGCTGCTGCGCACCACGATGTACGCCAAGGGCGTCGACCTGTGGTGCGCGCCGACCGTCGACGACCGTGACGCCTGGCAGGCCACGATGCGTCACATCGCCCTGGAGGGACGGTGCTTCGTGCTCAGCGCCTGCCAGTACCTGCGCCGGGACGCCCTTCCGGACGACCTCCACCCCGTCCAGGGCGACGCGCCCGACACCGTGCTCATCGGCGGCGGCTCCGTCATCGTCTCCCCGCTCGGCGACGTCCTCGCCGGGCCGCTGCGCGACGGCGAGGGCATCCTGACCGCGGACCTCGACCTCGACGACCTCGCCCGCGCACGCTTCGACCTCGACATCACCGGCCACTACGCCCGCCCTGACGTCTTCACCCTCCACGTCGACGAGGCGCCCCGCACCACCTGCCGCACCGGCACGACCTGACGGACCACGGCCGCGGCACCGCGACGCGCTCGCGGCCCGCACCGGACGCCGGCCTGCTCGCTCTTCTGCCGTCCCGGGGCGGGGAGTTGCCCGATCGGGTGAACCGGGGACCGGCCGGGATCCACCTCCGGTACGGTGAGCGGCCGCGGCCGGCCCGGCCGCGGCGACGGCCGGTGCGCGACGAGGTGAACGAGCAGCCATGACCACCACCCCCTGGCAGGAGCGGTCCGTCGTCGTGACGGGCGGAACCCGCGGCATCGGACGCGGGATCGCCGAACTGTTCGCCCGGCACGGCGCGGCGGTCGTGCTCACCGGCCGGGACGAGGCCACCGCCCGCGCCGTCGCCGCCGACATCGGCCGGGCCACCGGCGGGCGCGTCACCGGGCTGGGCCTCGACCTGCGGGACGCGGACGCCGTCGAGGAGCTGGCGGCCGAGGCCGAACGACGCCACGGCCACCTCGACGTCCTGTGCGCGAACGCCGGCGTCTTCCCCGAGAAGCCGCTGCGCGAGATGACCGCCGCCGACATCGACGACGTCCTCGCCGTCAACCTCCGCGGCTCCATCCTCGCGGTCCGCGCCTGTCTCCCCGCGATGGAACGCGCCGGCCGCGGCCGCGTCGTCCTGACCTCCTCCATCACCGGCCCCACCACGGGCTACACCGGCTGGTCACACTACGGGGCCAGCAAGGCGGGGCAGCTCGGCTTCCTGCGCGGCGCCGCCCTCGAACTGGCGCCGCTGGGCATCACGGTCAACGCCGTCCTCCCCGGCAACATCCGCACCGAGGGCCTGACCGCACTGGGCGAGGAGTACGTGCGCAGGATGACGGCCTCGATCCCGCTGGGCCGGATCGGGGAGACCGCCGACATCGCGCACGCCGTCGCCTTCCTCGCCTCCGACGAGGCGGCGTTCATCACCGGCCAGACGCTCACCGTGGACGGAGGCCAGACCGTCCCCGAGTCCCTCGACGCCTTCAGCCCCGCCGGGATCACCGGAACCACCGGAACCCCCGGGGCGGCCGGATGACGAGCGTGGCAGGATCCCCGGCATGCTTCCCTCCCGCCGCATAGGCCCCTTCACCGTCACCGCCCTCCCCGACGGCGAGGGCCCCTTCTTCTCCGCCCGGTCCGAGGCGTTCCCCGACGCCACGGACGACCAGTGGGCGGCAGCCGACCGGTTCGACCCCGGAGCGGTCACCGCCGACGGCCGCTGGTGGCTCCGGTTCCGCGCCTTCGCCGTCCGCGGCGAGCGGGGCGTGACGCTGGTCGACGCGGGGATCGGACCCGCCGACGGCCCGGCGGCCTCCTGGGCGCCCGTCCCCGGGGTGCTCCCGGACTCGCTCGCCGCCGCGGGCATCGATCCCGCCGACGTGGACACCGTGGTGCTCACCCATCTGCACACCGACCACGTCGGCTGGGCGGTCGTCGGCGCCGGCGAGCACGCCCGGCCGTACTTCCCGAACGCGCGATACCTGCTCCAGGAAGCCGAGTTCGACGCACTCGACACCGTCAACCCGCAGCTGCGGTCGCGCCTGATCGACCCGCTCCGCGCCACCGGGCAGCTCCGCCTCCTCGACGGCGACACCTCCCTCCGCGGCGGCGAGCGGGTGATCGCCACGCCCGGCCACACGCCCGGACACCAGAGCCTGCTCGTCACCTCCGGGCGCGAACAGCTCGCCGTCACCGGCGACGTGCTCGTGCACGCCCTTCAACTGCTGCACCCCGCCCTCGCCTACGCCCACGAGACGGACCCCGTCCAGGCACGCGCCTCGCGCGAACGGCTGCTCCGCGGCCGGACCGCCGACACCCTCCACCTGGCGACCCCGCACCTGACCGCCCCCTTCGTCCCCGCCCACCACCCCGGCGTCACCGGGCCGGAGCCGGACCCGGCCCAGTGAGGTTCAGCGGCGCGGGACCCGCGCCGCCGCACCGCCCGCGGGCGAGGAGGCCCGGTCGGCGAGGAGCCGGGGCGCGCCCGTCCCGTCGGCGGGTGCCGACCAGACGCCGCCGCCGTGCCCGTACGCCAGAGTGCTGTGATCCGTCCACAGGGCCTGGTCGTCGATGCCGCGCCGTTCGGCGACCGGGTGCTCGCGGCCGGTGGCCAGGTCGTACACGTACAGCCGCCATGGCTCGCGCGGGCCGGCGGAGACGCGCTTCTTGAACGCGAGCCGGGTGCCGTCGGGGGAGAGCGACGGGCACTCGACGTTCTCGCGGAGCGCCCGGGCCGACCAGGCGGCCAGGTCGCCCTCGACGAGGTGGGTGCGGCCGTTCGTGGACACCGTGGCGTAGAAGCGGTTGTCGTCCGCCGCGAAGCTGACGCCCCAGTAGTTGACGTCGGGCGCGTGGTGGCGGCGCCCGCCGAGGGTCAGCGGGATCTGCTCCATGTTCTTCACCAGGTAGCCGGTGCGCAGGTCGAGGAGGGACGTGCGGGTGGAGAAGGAGGAGCGCGCGTACGAGTCGCCGGTCGTGAACATGGTCCACGCGAGCACCTTCCCGGACGCCGAGACCCGGGCCCGGCTCGGGATGCCCGGCAGGCTCATCCGGCGCACCTCGCGCAGCCGGCGGTCGAGCACGATGACGTACGAGCGGGCGGGGACACCCGCACGGCGGCGCAGGCACAGCGCGGTGCCCCCGGCCGCGTGGAACCGGTCGCACACGGGCCCGCCCGCCACCCGGCCGCCCGGTGCGGAGCCGTCCACGCGGGCGACGCGCCCGGTCGCGGTGTCCCGCACGTACAGCGCGCCGCCGTCCGCGCCGGCGAGGGTGAAACCGGCGTCGGCGCCGCCGGAGCCCGCGGCGGCGCCACGGTCCGCGGCGGCCCGCAGGGTGTAGGCGGTCGCTCCGCCGCCGAGCAGCAGCAGCGCGAGGACGATGATCCAGACGCGGGTACGGGTGGAGGCGGCGGTCAGGGCGGGCATGGGTCAGGGGGTCCTCTCGGAGGCGTCGGGGGCGTGCGGCGCGGAGGGCTCCGGGGCGCCGGAGCCGGACGGTTCGGCGGCGTGCGGCCGGGCGGGGCCGCTGTCGTCCCGCGGGAGCAGACGGGCGCAGCAGCCGACGGCGGCGGCGAGGGCCACGAGGGCGGCGGCGAGCGCGGTCTCCGGGCCGGTCACCGTCCACAGGGCGCCGAACGCGACCGCCGCGCCGAACCGGGCGAGCGCCTGCGCGGTCTGGACGAGCGCGAGCCCGCCCGCCTGCCGCCCCTCGGCCAGGTAGGGGCCGGTCAGGGCCATCAGCACGCCGTCGGTCGCCGCGTAGAACATCCCCAGCAGCGCGAGCACGCCGACCAGCACGACCCCGTCAGGCAGCGGCGTCAGCAGCAGCCCGTACGCGCCGAACAGTGCCCCGTGCCCGTACAGCAGGGGCCGCTTCCGGCCGAACCGGTCGGCGAGCCGGCCCGCCGGGACGGCCAGGAGCAGGAACACGCAGGCGGCGCCCAGCGGCAGGAACGGGAACCAGGTGGCGTCGAAGGACAGCCGCCGCTGGAGCAGCAGGTAGAGGAACGAGTCGCCGATCGTGGCCGCCCCGAGCAGCGCCGTGCACAGCACGATCCGCCGGTACCCGCGCGAGCGCGGCCCGGCGAGGAGCCGGCCCCGCACGCGCCGCGCCGCCGGACCGACCGGCCCGCCGGCGCAGGTGGTGGCGGCGCTGCGGCGGCGGCCGGGCACGCACAGCACCCACAGCACCACCCCGAACGCCCCCACGCAGAAACTGACCGCGAAGACGGCGTCGTACGCGTCGGCCGTCACCCACAGCAGCACGAACGCCGCCAGCGGCCCCAGCAGCGCCCCGGTGGTGTCCATCGCGCGGTGCGTGCCGAACGCGCGCCCCAGCTCCCCGGGCGGACTGTGCAGGGTGATGAGCGCGTCGCGCGGCGCGGTGCGCACGCCCTTGCCGATCCGGTCGGCGCCGATGGCGGCCGCGATCCAGCCCGTCGCGCCGCCCGCGGCGAGCAGAACGAGCCGGGACAGGGCGGAGAGCGCGTAGCCGAACCCGCCGACCGTCTTGTGCCGCCCGCCGCGGTCGGCGGCGGCGCCGCCCAGCAGCCGCACGAGCGCGGTCGCGCCGGTCGACAGACCGTCGAGCAGGCCGAACTGGAGGGGGGACAGACCGAGTCCGAGGACCAGGTAGAGCGGCAGGACGGCCGTCACCATCTCGGAGGAGACGTCGGTGACCAGGCTGACCGTGCCGAGCGCGAGGACGGTGCCGGGGACGCGCCGCCGGACCCCCGGGGAGTCGGGCGGCGCGTCCGGGCGACCGGTGGTCGCGACGTACATCAGTGGCAGGAGTAGGTCGGGGCGGAGTCCTTCACCTGGCCGTCGGTGCCGACGTACTGCCAGGTGTACGTGGTGTCGGTGAGGTCCAGCTTCAGGACGCCGTACGTGCCGCTGATCCGCTTCTGGCTGTTCGGCTGGACGGTCTCGATGTCGTACGGCTCGGCACCGCCCATGCCGCCGACGATCTCGACGATGCCGTCGGCCGCGGCCCGCCCGTCCGGGTCCTGCGGGGCGAACCGCTCGTAGTGGTGGTCGTGGCCATTGAGGACCAGGTCGGCCTTCGCGGCGTACAGGATCCTCCACACCGGGCGGGACACCGGGTCGTTGCCGTGGCCGCCGGACGAGTACAGCGGGTGGTGGAAGTAGGCGGCCACGCACCGCTTGGTGTTCCGGGCGAGGTCGTCCTTCAGCCACTGGATCTGCGCCGGGTCGTCGAAGGCGTTGGAGTCGAGGGCGACGAAGTGCCAGTTGCCGTGGTCGTAGGTGTAGTACGGCTTGCCCTGCGGGTACGCGATCGCCCCGAAGTACGCCTTGTAGCCGGCGAGCGACCCCGCCGGGTCGTACGTCTCGTGATTGCCCGGCACCGGCCGGGTCTGCGCCTTGAACGCGCCCCACGACTTGTCGTAGTAGGCGCGGAAGTCGGAGAGCAGGGCGTCGTCGTACTGGTTGTCGCCCATCGTGAGGTAGAAGGACGGTGCGATCCGCTGCGCCAGCGCCGCCGTCTTCGGGTGCGCGCAGGAGCTGCTGGACGCCGTGCACTGGGCGGCGATGTCCCCGGCCGCGACGACCGTGAACGCGCCGGCGGGCGGGGGCGTGGTGGCGGCGGTGCCGTAGACCTCCACCGCGTACAGCGAGTAGCCGTACGGGGTGCCCCGGACGGTTCCGTACACGCGCAGGTAGCGGCCGGTTCCGGTCAGGCCGGTCCAGTCGTCCGTGCCGCCGTTCCCGGCGGTCTCGGTGGCGAGGCGGGTCCACGTCGTGCCGTCGGACGAGATCTCGACGCGGTACGCCTTCGCGTAGGCGGCCTCCCACACGAGCTTGACGCGCGAGACGGTCGCGGACGGCCCGAGGTCGACCCGGATCCACTGCGGGTCGACGCCCTCGGCACTCGCCCAGCGGGTGGTCGCGACGCCGTCGAACGCCTTCTCCGGCCCGAACGTGCCGTCCTCGACGGAGGACGAGGTGGCCGGACGGCCCTGCGAGATCAGCGAGTCGGCGGCGACACCGGCGCCGGCCCGGTCGGGCAGACCGAGGGCGAGCCCGCCGACGAGCAGCAGCACGACGGCGAGGAGGAGGGAAGAGGAGTGCGGAATCATGGTGCGGCGGATGGGGACGGATGCGAACGGACGCATGCCTGGGCTCCCTGGCCTGGGGCGTTGAGAGCTGGACACCGGCACGCGCACCACGCCACGGACGAGCGGGGCGGTGCGCGGCGGCCGGGTCAGAGCTCTCGCTGAGCGCGTCACGTCCTCCCGTGGGGCCGCCGCGCCGAGCCGCTGCGGGGATGCTAGTGGGTCGGGAAGGTTTCCTGCCAGACCCCTGCGGGACCTCTCCCTGCCCGGGCGGGGCGCGTACTGTTCGTCGACCTGGTGCCGGCCGGTTGCTGGTTCACCAACGTCCGCTTCTGCGTGAGCCCCCGGGACTGGGAACGGCTCCGCCCGATGATCACCCGGCGGGCCGGAATGCGGTGCGAGGCGTGCGGCGCGGGCGCGGACCCGCGGGCGCGCAGGTGGCTGGAGGCCCACGAACGCGGGGATCACCGTCCAGCGGCCCCCCGCCGCGCAGGAGCGCCCGGTCCCCGCTAGCGTGATCGTCTGCCGAGAGACATGGACGGTCCATGGACCCGGACGGCCCTCGCGGGGGCGTCCGGCCGAGAGTGATGAGGCGCGATGAGCGAACCGGTGAAGCCCGAGGTCGACGTCCCGGAGGGCGACGCTCCGACCGAGCTGACCGTCCGGGACCTGGTCGTCGGCGACGGCGCGGAGGCGAAGACCGGCATGGTGGTCCGGGTGCACTACGTCGGCGTCACCTTCGCCTCCGGCAAGGAGTTCGACTCCTCCTGGGACCGCGACGAGCCGTTCAAGTTCGCCCTCGGCGGCGGCCGGGCCGTCAAGGGCTTCGACCGGGGCATCCGGGGCATGAGGGTCGGCGGCCGGCGCGAGATCGTCGTACCCCCGCGCCTCGGCTACGGCAAGCAGTCGCCGTCGTCACTGATCCCGGCGCACTCCACGCTGGTCTTCGTGGTGGACCTGCTCTCCGCCACGGCCTGACGGGCGGGGACGAGGTGACGGAGGGGGAGGGCGCGGTGAAGGACCACGCCGAGGTGCTGCTCATCGGAGGGCGTGCCGGAGTCGGCAAGACGACGATGGGATGGGAGGTCTCAGCCCGCCTGCGCGCCGCGGCGGTCGCCCACTGCGTGATCGAGGGCGACTTCATGGGCCAGGCCCACCCCGCCCCGGAAGGGGACCCGCGCCGCAGGAAGATCGCCGAGCGCAATCTGACGGCGCTCTGGTCGAACTACGCCGCGCTCGGGTACCGCCGCCTCGTCTACACGCAGACCGTGAGCGTTCTGCCGGAGAGCGAGGCCACGTTCCGGCGTGCCATGGGCGCGGACGTCAGGATCGTACGGGTGGTGCTCACGGCCTCCGACGCCACCGCCCGCGAGCGGCTGACCGCCCGGGAACGGGGTTCGGAGCTGGAGCAGGAATGGGAGAGCAGCGCCCGCAAGGCGCGGATCCTCGACGACCAGGCGCCCCCGGACACGGTGTGGGTGGCGACCGACGGCCGCACCGTGGACGACATCGCGCGCGAGGTCGTCACCGCCACCGGGTGGCTCGGGCAAGGGGCTTGGTAGGCGCACGGCGGGGACGCGGAGGCTACTCCGGGAGGTCGAGCGGCGCTTCGTCCAGCGACGGCGGCCAGGCGTAGCCGTACGACGCGGCGCACGCAGGATAGCCGCCACAGACGACGGCGCCGTCCAGGGGGTGCGGGGCCCGGAGGGCGGCGACGATGCGGTCGGCCTGGAGCCCGGGAGGATCGGCCGTCACCTGCGTGGAGACGATCAACTGGACGTAGTGTGCGGCGCTTTCCCGGGGGACGTTCAGCGAGACCCGCACCCGGTCCGGGTCGGAGTCCCAGACCGACACCCAGAACGGGTCGCTGTCCCATGCGGCGAGCGGATTCGGCAGGACGAACAGCCTGTCCCGCACCAGGTCCGCGATCTCCCACGCACGGGACGGACGTTCCGCCAGAGCCATGCTCTTCCCCTCGCTCGCCGGCGTCATGCAACGCGTCAGTACAGACCGGAACTGATGTAGAAGCAACTGGAATACGCGGTGCCCGGCTTCAGGGACCACCTGCCGGTGTAGGGGCGGACGTCGGTGGAGCCCGCGCCGCGCACCACGAGGTCGTACGTGCCGGGCTTGAGGCGGAGCGTGACCGTCCTCGCGGAGGACGAGCAGGTGTCGTACCGGCCGCCCAGGTGGCTGGTGGGCAGGGTGCGGCGGGTCGTGCACGTCACGCACGCCTCGATCTCGGCGGTGCCGTTCTCCGGGCCCGCGTACAGGACCTCCAAGGCCTTGGTGGAATCGTTCGCGACGACCAGTTCGGTGGTGCCGGCGGGGGCGGGGCCCTCGGTGGCCGGCGGCGGGAGGGCGCCCGCGATGCCCTGCGCGGCGTCGGCGACGTCCACGGCGATCAGCAGGTCCGCGGCCTTCTTGGCGTACGGCCCCGTGGTCACCTCCTTGAGCGTGGCGCGCGCCTCGCGATAGCGCTTCTCGCGGTACTGCGACGCGCCGCAGGCGTAGCGGACTTCCGGGAGCGCGGCGCGGGCCTTGGCGGTGACGGGCTCGGCACCCGGTTCCTTCGCCCCGTCGAGGGTGGCGAGTCCGAGGAGCCGGCCCAGGCCGACGCACGGCCGCTTCGCGGCGTCGCCGGTGATCTGCGCGTACAGCGTGTCGATCCGCGCCGGCACGAGGGCGGCCTCGGGCGTGTGCGGGGTGTCCCGGACGATCGACCGGTACGTCGTGACGGCCTCGGCGTCGAACCAGGGGCGGCCCACCGCGCCCGGGTCGGCGGCCGCGAGCCGCCGGCGGTCGGCCGTGACCATCGCGTCCCCGTGCGCCAGGCGCAGGGCGGCGAGCCGGGGCGCACCCGTGCCGAAGCGCGCCGTGAAGGCGACGGTGGCACGCCGGTACGCGCTCTCCGCCCCCTCGTGGTCGCCCGTCCCGTCGGCGCGCTCGGCCAGCAGCGTCTGGACGCAGGCGGACCTGCCGGTGCGGGCGGCGACCGGCGCCGCACCGAGGGTGTACTCGTTCAGTGCGCCCTCGACGCCGGCGTAGCGCTCCAGCGCGGTGGCGCAGTCCCCGGCGAGCTGCGCCGCGTCCCCCTCCGCCAGCCGCGTGTCGGCGGCGAACCGCAGACCGGCGAGGCCGCCGACGGCGAGGGCGAGGCCCAGGCCGGCGGCGACCAGGGCCCGCCGGCGTTCCTGGGGCAGGGGCGGGGTGAAGCCGGTGGGGGAGGGGCGGCGCAGCGCGCGTATCAGGGCCCACGCCAGGAGTCCCGCCCAGGCCGCGTACAGCACGGTCCAGAGCGCCGGCGCCGTTCCCGCGTCCAGCCACACCGCCAGGCCGAACAGCGCCAGCGTCCCGAGGACCGACTTCACGAAGGCGCCGCGCCGGCCCAGTGCGGCGAAGCCGGCTCCCAGCGCGGCGGCGACGAGCGGCGCGGCGAGCCACAGATACCAGGGACCGGGTCCCGGTGAACCTTCCAGCGTCGTCGTCACCATGGTGCTCCTCCTCGGCGGGTGCGGGTGCGGGTTCGGGTGCGGGTGCGTGTCGTCTGTCAGGGCTTGCTCAGTCGGTAGAATCGTTCAACGATCCTCTACCGTAGGGCAGTTGCGCGGCGCCTGTCTCGGGTGCGGGCAACTCCATCCGACCGGCACCGTGGTGAGTCCACGGCTCCGGGAGGCGATGCGCCCCGCGCCGAGGTGACAGAGTGCCGGGCGCGCACATGTATCGCGCCAGGAAGGGCAGTTACCGGGGCGCGGGCGTTTCCGTGATCGCGAGACGCGGCGGTACAGTCCGGCGGGAGCAGGCCGGTGATCAGGGGGAGGGGCCGACGTGTTGGAGGTCGTGGCGCTCAGTGCGCTGACCACGTTCCTGCTGGGGGTCGGAAACGGCGCCGCCGGGGAGATCGGCAAGAACCTGACCCTGTCGGCCGGCGCCCTGGTGCGCCGCACGCTGGGCCGCGAGACCCCGCTGCCGGCCGCCGCGGACGAGCGCCGGGCCCTGGCCGGACGTGTCCACGCGCGCCTGAGCGGCGATCCGCGGCGGGCCGGGGAATGGGCGCTGATGCTGGAGAGCGCGCCGGACGGCGCCCCCGAGCCGTCGCAGGGCGCGATGCCGCCGGCCCCGTGGGCGTTCACCAACCAGGAGAAGGTGCTCAAGCAGCTGACGCGGGAGGCCGAACGCCCCTGGGACGGTCGGCCCCGGGTCGTGCTGCTGTCGGGACCCGCGGGCAGCGGCTCCACCTCGGTCGCGCTGCGGCTGGCGGCGGAGGCCCGCGAGCGGTTCCCCGACGGGCGGTACTACGTCGACCTGCGCGACGCCCCCGGCGAGACCGGACCGGACGCGGCGGGGGTCCTGCTGCGGCTGCTGCGCGAGATGGACGTGGACGCCGACCACATCCCGGCCACCGAGGCCGGCCGCGCACGGCTCTACCGGCAGCTCACCGCCGACCGCAGGGCCCTCGTCGTCATCGACCACACCACCTCGCTGGCGCAGGTCCGCGGGCTCGTCCCCGCGACGCCCGACGTCCTCCTGCTGGTCGTCGTCTCGGGGCCGCCGCTGCTGCTGGAGGCCGAGCGCGTCGCCGTACCGCCGCTCAGCGACCGGCACGCGAAGCGGCTCGTCCGGAAGGTCGCCGGGCCCGAGCACGCGGCGCGCGTCAAGGCGCACCTGCCCGGACTGCTCGCACGCTGCCAGGGCAACGCCTTCGCCCTCCACGCGGAGGCGCGGCTGCTCACACTGGGCGAGCCGGCAGGCGACGCATCCCGGCCCGCCGCCGGGACCGTGACCCCGGCGCCGTCGGAGCCTCCCGTGCGCACGGCCGTCCACCTGGCCTCGCAGCACCTCGGCCCGGACGCGCTGCGCCTGTGCCGGCTCGTGGCGCTCGGCGGCTGGCCTTCCGTCAGCCCGCTGCTCGCGGCAGCCGCGGCGGACGGGGACGAGGCGACGGCGGCCCGGCTCCTCGACGACGCCGTACGGGTCGGGCTCCTGGACGCCCTGCCCGACGGCCGGTACCGCTTCCGGCCCGAGATCCGGCGCCACCTGGCCGAGACCGCGGCCGCCGCGTACGGCCTCGACGCGTGCGCGGAAGCCGTCGGCCGGACGCTCGACGCCCTGCTCCGGCGGGTGCTGCACGCTTCCCGCGCGGCGCTGCCGCAGAGCTGGCGCACCGAGCTGCCGCCCGCGTACCAGGACGGCGTCGCCGAGGTCGCGGACGGCATCGCGGTCCTGGCCGAGGAGGTCGCCAACGTCGCCCGGGCTGTCGTCGTCGCCGAGGAGCACCGGCGTACCGGCACGGCCCTGTGGCTGGCCCGTTCGCTGTGGCCGCTGCAGCTGAAGGCGGGGTACTGGGACGAGGTGCTTCCCGCCCTGCGGGACGCGGCGCGCTGCGCCGAGGAGAACCGCGCGGACGAGCGGACGGCGGCGGCCCTCCACTTCCAGCTGGCCCACTGCCTCGGCGAGACCGGCCGCCCCGAGCAGGCCGCCCGGGCCGCCCGCGCCGCGGTCACCTACGAGCGGGCCGCCGGCCACCTGCGCGGCGAGGCGTCGGCGGTCGAACTGCTGGGCCTGCTGAGCCTGAACCGCCGGGCGTACGAGGAGGCGTACGAGCGGTTCGCGGAGGCCGAGACCGTCTACCGGAGGATCCGGCCGGGCCAGGAGGGCGCGGCCGACCTCCCCAGGGCCCTGGCCCTGATCGAGCGGCACCGGGGGAGGGCGCTGCGGGGCATGGGCAGGCTGGACGAGTCCCGCCGGCGCCTGAGCAACGCCGTGGACTTCTTCGCCGGACGGACCGGCGCGCCCCCGGAGGCGTACAACCAGGCCCGCGCCCTCACCGACCTCGCGGAGACCCTGCACGAGGCCGGCGACGAGACGGCGGCCCTGGCGGCGATCACCGAGGCCGAAGCGCTGCTGCCCGCCGACGCCGCGCCGCACCGCGCGTACCTCGCCCGGCTCCGCCGGCGCTGCGAGGCGGCCGCGCGGCCACGGTAGGAGGCGGCGCGGCGGGGTAGCCGCCGGGCATGGACGAGAGAAGAGAGCTCGCGGTCGTGACCGGCGCGTCGAGCGGCATCGGGTTCGAACTCGCCCGGCAGCTCGGCGAGCGCGGCTTCGACCTGATCGTGAACTCCGCCGACGCCGCGCGGCTGCGGGCCGCCGCCGACGCCGTCACCCGGCAGACCGGAGCCGTCGTGCACCCGGTGCCGGCCGACGTGCGCCACTACGACGAGGCGGAGCGCCTCGTGGAGACGGTCGTGTCCGCGGGGCGGCCGGTGGCCGTCGCCGCGCTCAACGCGGGCGTCGGCCGAGGGGGCGCGTTCCTGGACATCGACCTGGAGGACGAGTTCGAGATCATCGACCTCAACGTGCGGTCCACGGTGCACCTGGCGAAACGGCTGCTCCGGACGATGACCGCGGCCGGCGGGGGACGCATGCTGATCACGTCGTCGCTGGCCTCCACCATGCCGGGCACGTACCAGGCCGTGTACAACGCGTCGAAGTCGTTCCTCCAGTCCTTCGCGCAAGCGGTGCAGCACGAGCTCAAGGACACCCCGGTGACCGTGACCGCCCTCATGCCCGGCCCGACCGACACCGACTTCTTCCGCCGCGCCGACATGCTCGACACCAAGGTGGGGCGGGGCGCGAAGGACGACCCGGTCCAGGTGGCCGCCCAGGGGCTCGACGCGCTGTTCGCGGGCGAGGACAAGGTCGTCGCCGGATCGCTGAAGACGCGGGCGCAGGGGATGGCCGTGAAGGTGCTGCCCGACGGGCTCAAGGCCGAGGGGCACCGCCGGATGGCCGAACCCGGGTCGGGGGAGGAGTAGCCGCCCTCCGCTCCGCCGCGTGCCCAGCGGGACAGGGTGCCCAGCCGGACCGGGCGCGCGCCGGGACCGGGTGTGCGGCGGGACGGATACGGCCTGGCCGATCGGGTAGCCGGAGCCCATGGACACCACGACCACCACCCCGCACACCACCACCGCCTCCGCCGCTTCCGCCGCCTCCGAAGGGACGCCGTTGCGCGCCGTAGCGCTCGTCTGCACGCTCGCGCCGTCGCCGAAGCCGTCCAGTTCCCAGTTGCTGGCGGAGCAGACCCTGGAGGCCCTGGCGGAGCACGGAGTGACGGGAAAGGTGATCCGCATCGCCGACCACGACGTCAAACCGGGCGTCGAGGTCGACATGGGAGACGGCGACGCCTGGCCCGGGATCCGGGACACGATCCTGGACAGCGACATCCTCGTCCTCGCCACGCCCATCTGGCTCGGCCACCCCTCCAGCCTCGCCCAGCGCGTTCTGGAACGCCTCGACGCCGAACTCTCCGAGAGCGACGACGAGGGGCGGATGCTCACCTACGGCAAGGTGGCCGCCGTGTGCGTCGTCGGCAACGAGGACGGCGCCCACCACGTCAGCGCCGAACTCTTCCAGGGCCTGAACGACGTCGGCTTCTCCCTCGCCCCGAACGCCGTCACCTACTGGGTCGGCGAGGCGATGCAGGGCACCGACTACCAGGACCTCGACACGACCCCGGAGAAGACCGCCGCGACCACGAGGACCCTCGCCGTGAACACCGCCCACCTCGCCCGCCGCCTCAAGGAAGCCCCGTATCCGCCCTCCGGCAGCTGAGGGTTTCGATCGAGTGGGCTTTTCAGGCGTCCGGTTCCACGCGGAACGGGTGCGCCCCGCCGGCCGTGTGCAACCGGAGGACCACGCCGCGGGCCGGGACCGTGCCGCCGTACGCCCACCAGGCGTGCAGGGCCGAGGCGTACGCCGCCGGGTCCGCGTCCGCGCCGGCGGCGGGGTCGGCGGTGAGCCGGAACGCCGTGCCGTGCTTCCGGCCGCGGACGACGCACGTGTGCGGGCCCGTCACGTAGACGGCGGTCCAGCACTGGGGGTGCAGCCGCAGCACCTCGTCCGTCCACGCCCCGGGGCCGCCCAGCCGCGGGTCGTCCGCGCGTCCGTCGCGCAGGATCACGTCGGCCACGTCGAGGTCGGCGGCGTGCCGCGTCTCCTCGTGCACCGCCAGATGCGCCTCACCGGCGGCGTCCGGAGGATGACCCGCGGACCGTTCGAGCGCGATGTCCGTCCCCTCCACGCGGGTCCGTACGTGCAGCGGGGCCGTCGCCCTCGCTGGCGCGTACGGGGGCAGCGGGAGCGGTTCGAGCGACGCGGGGCCCGGCGGCTCGGGCAGGTCCAGCAACGCGTAGAAGTGCCGGCGGAGCAGCGCGGCCGAACGGCCCGGTTCGGAGGTCACGAACCCGGCGAGCGCGGGATCCGGGCGGTGGCCGCCGATCGCCCGCCGCACCTGGGGGAGGAGGGCGGCGTACGGGTCGAGCCGGGGCGCGCGCCGAACGAAGTCCGCGAGCGGCGCCTCGGCGTCGAGGACGCCCTTCCCGTCGGCGGCCAGCAGGACGGGGGTGCCCAGGGCGGCGGCGTAGTACGACACGGCGCCGAAGTCGCCCAGGACGAGGTCGGCGGCGAGCAGGGCCTGCCGCCACGCGTGCACCGGGTCGACGAGGGTCAGGCCGCCGCGGCGGGCGCGGTCGAGCCACGCCCGGATCTGACCGGGGCCGTGCCCGTACCAGATGTTGGGGTGCAGCACGGCGGCCAGGCGGTAGTCGTCGGCGGGGAGTTCGGCGGCGAGCCGGGGGAGGAGCGCGGGCAGGACGTCCGTGCCGTCGCCCTCGGTCCCGAACAACCCCTCAGGGTTCCAGGTCGAGTTGAGGACGACGAGCCGCTGCCCGCGGCGCAGGCCCAGCGCCCGCCGGTAGCGCTCCCGGTACGGGCGCGCGGCGAGCATGCGGTCGAAGCAGGGGTCGCCGGCGAGCACGGCCGCGGGCACCGCCTCGGCGCACGCCCGGGCCAGGCGCTCCAGCTGCTCGGGGTGGGACAGCATGAGCCCGTCGGCGAACGGCCGCCCGTCCGCCCCCAGCAACCACTCCGCCGACAACCCGAACGTCGGCTCCCGGCTCCCGTCCTCCTGCTTACCAAGCTTTTTCGTGTAGCCGACACCGTGCGAGACCACGCTCAACTTCCCCTGGATCAGGTCGAGTTCGCCGCCGAAGCTGGCCGAGATCGCCAGGTCCACCGGGGTCGCGAGCGCCTGCTCCCACGGCAGTTCGGGCAGTTGCAGCGCGTCGAGGAGTTCGCGGACGCCGCCCTGGAAGGGGGAGGAGCCCGTGCACGTCACGAGGAGCTGGACGCGGAAGTCGTCGTGGAACAGCGGGACCAGGTCCAGCAGCCGCCCGGCCGAGGTGACGTTGTGGACCACCAGCAGGACCCGGCGTTCCACGGCACGGCTCGCCCACCGGGCGGAGCCCTCGCCGACCGGTACGCGGATCGCCAGGCGTTCCCGCCCCACTCGTGACCTCCTGAAACGGGCGTGCAGTCGCGGCCACACCCTATCCCGGAGGGAAAACCGGCATTCGCGTGATTTCCGAGCGCGCGGTGATCTTGGGATGGGAGAGTCGTGCCATGCGCAGTGACGAGACCGTCGGCCAGGGGACCGTCGCCGACCTGGCCCGGGAGCGGTGGAAGATCACGCTGGGCGACGGCGAGCTGCCCGCGCGGTTCGCCGAGCCCGGGTGGAGCTACGAGGAGACGGTCGCGCGCCGCTGCCCCGCCTGCTCCGGCACCCTGCACGCGCTGCGCCGCCCGTACGAGTCCCAGGGCCGGACCTACCGGTACACGGCGCTCGTCTGCCCCGCCTGCCCCGCCGCCTTCACGCTCGCGGACCTCGGTGCCCGCCGCTACGACGAGCTGACCGGCACCACCGGCCGCCGCCCCTCCGCGCCCGCGCCGCGCGAGGCCCCCCGGCAGGAGCGCCGGCCCGAGGTGAAGGTGACCGTGCGGGTCCGGCTCCCGGGGCCGCGCCCGGACCAGGGGGCGGCGTGGCCGGTGGACCTGGCCGTGCCCGACGCGACCGAACGGCGCGCCCTGCTGTGGTGCAAGACCGCCGACCCGGCCTGGCGCCCGGCGGACGCCGCGCTCGCCGCCGCCGAGGACGTGCGCGTGATCCTCCCCGAGGGTGCGGAGTACGCGGACCTGCGCGCCTGGCTGGAGCAGCGGGACGTCCCGTACCGGGTGAGCCGCTACTGGGAGGAGGGCGGGCAGGTCGGCACGGTCGGCGACACCGGAGGCCGTACGGACCTGGTCGCGGCCGGTCCGGACGGCGCGGCGTCGGCCGTGGGGCCCTGGGCGGTCGCCGCCCGGGACGCCTTCGCCGCCCAGTGGGACGCCCTGGAGGAACTGCCGGACGCGGGACGGGACGCGTACGTGCCCGTCGGCGAGCTGGTGCCGGCCGACTGGGCCGGCCTGCTGCCGCACCCGTCGTTCAACCCGGTGCAGGCCGCCGCCGTCCCCGCCGTACGGGAGGACACCGGCCATCTGGTCGTCGTCGCGCCGACGGGCGCGGGCAAGACCCCGATCGGCATGGTCGCGGCGCTGGCGGCGCACGCCCGCGGCCGCAAGGCGGCCTGGCTGGTGCCGCAGCGCTCGCTCACCGACGAACTCGACCGCGAGCTCCAGCTGTGGCGCCGGCACGGGCTGCGCGTGGTCCGCCTCTCCGGAGAGGCCGCGGTGGACACGGAGCTGATCCGGTCCGCCGACGTGTGGGTGGCGACCACCGAGAAGTTCGAGGCGATCTGCCGGGCCGGCTCGCTGCGGGACGCGCTCGGCGAGGTCGGCTGCCTGGTCGTGGACGAGATCCACCTGCTCGGCGACCCGACGCGCGGGGCCGTTCTGGAGGCGCTGCTCGCCCGCGTACGCGAGGACAGCGCGGGCACCCGCATCGTCGGCCTGTCCGCGACGGTCGCCAACGCCGACGAGGTCGCGGACTGGCTGGGCGCCCGGCTCGTCCGCACCACCTGGCGGCCCACCCGGCTCACCTGGCAGCTGCCCCACCTGCCCGCCGTCGACGAGACCGACTGGGCGGGGCGGGTCGCCGTCCGCACCGAGGCCGCCGTCCGGATCGCCCGGCAGGTCACCGACGACGGCGGCAGCGTGCTCGTCTTCTGCGGCAGCAAACGGGGTGTCCGGGCGACGGCGCTCGCCCTCGCCGCCGACCGGGGCGTGCCCACCACGGGCGTCGACGCCGACGACGCCGAACAGGTCGAACGGCTCTGCACGAAGGCGGGCGTACGGCTCCACTACCGCGACTGGCCGTACAAGCGGGAGGCCGAGCAGGCGTTCCGCGCCCGCGAGGCGGAGATCCTCGTCGCCACCTCCACGGTCGCCGCCGGCGTCAACCTCCCCGCGCGGGCGGTCGTCGTCCGCGACACCACCCTCGGCCTGGACCGCGTCGAGGTGTCGATGGTCCAGCAGATGTTCGGCCGCGCCGGGCGCATCGGCGCCGGGGAACGCGAGGGCTGGGCGTTCCTCCTCGCAGACCCGGCCGAACGCGCCCACTGGCAGGCCCGGCTGGCCGCCGGATACACCGTGCGGTCGCGCCTGGACGAGTCCCTGGCCGACCACCTCCTCGCGGAGGCCGTCCAGGAACGCGTCGCGACCCTCGACGACGCCGAGCGGTGGTGGGCCGGCACCTTCGCCGCGTACCAGGGCCACGACAGCGTCGAGCCGCTGCACGAGGCGGCCCGGTACCTCACGGACACCGGCTGCCTGCGCGCCGGCGACGGCGGGGAGCGCCTGGAACCCACCGCGCTGGGCCGGCTGACCAGCCGCTTCATGGTCGACGCCACCCTCGCCGACGACCTGGCGACCGCCCTGCGCACGGCACCCGTCCCCGAGGACCCGCTCGCCGCCGAGCAGGTGCTCGCGGCGCTGCTCAGCACCTGCCTGCCCGCGCTGGAGAAGGCGCCGTTCACCGACCGGGCGAAGGCGGCCCTGCGCCGGGTCCTGCGCGAGACCGAGCGGCCGGACGGCACGGCGGACTTCGAACGGGGGACCGGGTGGGAGACGGCCGGGGACGACCCCTGGGGGATCGGCCCGGTGAAGGAACCCGCCAAGGGCGCCCGCGCCGGTGCGGATGCCGACGACGACGAGGAGCAGCCGCAGGCCGGGGACCTGGCCCGCGCCGTCCTGCTGCTCGCCGCGACCCGCCCGGCGCTCTTCCGCGGCCGTCCCGCGTACGTCCTCGGCATCCCCGTCGACTCCATGGCCGGCATCCTGGAGGAGGCCCAGCGCTACCTGGCGTGGCTCGGCGCGCAGGGCCCGCTCGGCACCGTCCACCCCTGGGTCGCCGTCGTCGCCGCCGACCTCGCCCTGCGCATCCGCTGGCGCGCGCTGGGGCCCGGCCGGGGCGCCGGCCGGCTGCTCTGGATGTGCGAGCGCATGGCCACCGCCCCGCTCGCGCCCCAGCTCGTCCCGCGCCTGTGGCACGCGGCCCGGGCCCGCGGCATCGACGCCCCCGACTGGCCCGGCACCACACCACCCGGTGACTGCGCCCTGCCCCCGGACCGGTACCGCGCCCTGCTCGCCGAACGCGCCACGGGCGCCCGGCTCGACCTCGACGGCGACACGGTCCGGGTGTGGGCGCCGCCCGGCGCCGTGATCCACCTGTGGGACCGCGCCGCGACCGCCGCCCACACGTCCGACGGCGAGGACACCACCCTCCCGTTCCCGCCCGCGGCCCCCGCCGACCCCTCGGCCGGCCGCCGCGGCGCGGCCGTCTTCACGCGCGGCGACCGGATCGGCGGCGGCTGGACGGCGGCGTACGCGGCTCTGCACGGCTGAGGAACGGCCCGGGGGCGCGGCCGGCCTGGGACGGTGTGACGCCGGGACCTCCGTTGATCGCCGCCAAGCCCCGTGAGAGCATCGGCATCCGACGTTCCCGTGACGAGCAGTACAGGGCAGGAAGCGCGTGATGTCCGCAACGAAGCCGCCGGAAGCCCGCGTCGACGAGACGAGGAGTGTCCTGGTCGCTCCCCGGCACCTCCACGACGACAAGCTGCTGCGGGACTTCTTCGGGACCAAGGCGACTCCGGAGGAGGCCGCTTCCGGCGCGCTCGACCTCGCGGGGAAGACGGTCTACCTGTGCGGCGACGCAGCCGAGATCAGCGGCCTCACGCGCCGACTCGCCGCGGCGGCGCGCGTCTTCGTCGTCCGGCAGCTGACGCACGGGCGGGACGAGGACGGCGCGGGCGCCTGCCCGTGGTCCGTCGTCGACGTCGGCCGGGTGCCGGTCCGCGTCCATGGCGCCGGCGTCCACTACCGCCGCTTCTTCGAGCCCGACGCCGGTCACTTCGGGCGGATACGGGCCGAACACGCCTTCCAGTCGCTGACGGAGTCCACCAAACCCGGCGCGGCCCACCGCAGCGGCATCTACCTGACGCCCGTCGACGTACGCGGCGACGAACGGCACTTCAGGCTCCTCCGCTGCTCCACGAACCTCTCGGGTCCCACGGAGGGCTTCGGCCCGACGGACACCCGCATCGTCGCGGACCTGAACCGCGAGGCGGCGGCCGTGTTCCGGGACCACCCGCCGCTCAACCACGTCCTGGCGCAGATCTACCACAACACCAGCGCCACGGCGGAGCGCAAGCAGTCCAAGGCGAAGATCGCGGCCCACGCCGACAAGACGAAGGACATGCCCGCCCACGGCATCATGGCCTTCTGCACCTTCTACGACGGCCTCGACGGGCTCCAGCCGCTGCCGGACGACCCCTTCGACTACGGCGTGAAGGGCGTCAGCGGCCTCACCCGGCTCCGCTTCCGCCGCAAGGAGAACCGGACGGACGAGGCCGAAGTCACCGAGCTCCCCGACCGGTTCACGGTGACGCTCCACCCCGGCTCGGTCTTCCTCATGCCGCTCTCCACCAACCGCCTGTACACGCACGAGATCCGCCCGTCGGCACTGGACGCCGGGACGATCCCCACGCGCCTGGGTTACGTGGTGCGCTGCTCCCGCACCGAAGCCGTCCACAAGGACGGCCGCACCTACCTCAAGCGGGCCGGAGGACTGGTGGAGCTCGAACCACCCACCCCGGCCGGCATGGACGAGCTGCGCAGGCTGTACGCCGAGGAGAACAGCACGACGGCGTACGTCGACTACGGCGACGGCTTCCTCTTCAGCATGAACACGGGGGACTACCGTGCCCCTCGACCGTAGGGCCTGGGACGAGCTCGTCGTCTCGTGCGCGCTGCCGGCCGCCGGTGACCCCTTCGCGGAGCTGTCGGCGGCGACGCGCCTGGAGAGCGTCGGGAAGGGCCGGACCGGCGCGGTGCTGTGCGACGTCGACGCCTCCGGCGGCGTACCGCTCGTCCGCACGACCACGCGCTACGCCGAACCGGCGCAGCGCTTCCGCCCGGTGCACACGCGCCTGGCCCGGGACGTCCAGCGCCACGCGGGCCTTCCCGTCGGCTTCGACAACGCGCTCGTGGAGTGCTACACGAACGCCTACAAGAAGATGGGCAGCCACTCCGACCAGGCCCTCGACCTGCGCGACGACGGGTACATCGCCGTCTACTCCTGCTACGAGCACCCCGAAGCGGCGCCCCAGCGGAAGCTCGTCTTCACCGTGAAGGACGGCCAGGAAGAGGGCGAGGAGGACCCCTACGAGATCCCCCTGACCCACCACAGCGTCGTCGCGTTCTCCGTCGCCGCGAACCGCCGGCTCAAGCACCGCATCGTCTGGGACGCCCCCGGCCACGAGCCGGACAACCGGTGGCTGGGCGTCACCTTCCGCACCTCCAAGACCCGGATCCGCTTCAGCGACGGCCACGCCCACCTCCCGGACGGCACCCGCCTCACCCTGGCCGACGAGGACCAGAGCCGCGCGTTCTACCGCCTGCGACGCCGCGAGAACGACGACCCCGACTTCACTTACCCACCCCTCACCTACACCCTCAGCCCCAGCGACCTGCTGCCCCCGGTCTGAGCACTCCGGCGTCGGCCGGGGGATCGCCGCGGCGTGTTCGCGGGTGTCGTGCGCGGGTCGTCGGGCGGGCGCTCGGTATACCGGGGGGCGCGGCGCACCGTGCGGCGCGGGAGGAGCAGGATCATGGCGCTTCAGCGTATGGACAACGTGGGCATCGTCGTCGAGGACCTGGACGCCGCCGTCGCGTTCTTCACCGAGCTGGGCATGGAGGTCGAAGGCCGGATGCCGATCGAGGGCCTGTTCGCGGACCGGACGGTCGGGCTCGACGGCGTCCGCAGCGAGATCGCGATGATGCGGACCCCGGACGGTCACGGTCGGCTGGAACTCGCGCAGTACCACGCCCCCGCCGCGATCCGCGCGGGGTCGGACGCCCCGCCGCCGAACACGGTGGGTCTGCACCGGGTCATGTTCGCGGTCGACGACCTCGACGACACCCTCGCCCGGCTGCGCCCCCACGGCGCCGAACTGCTCGGCCACGTGGCCACCTACGAGGACGTCTACCGGCTCTGCTACCTCCGCGGTCCGTCGGGCATCATCGTCGCCCTTGCGGAGCGCATCGGCTGACCGCCGGCCATGCCCCGGCGCTTCCGGGCGCCGCCGTCGCATAATCCGGTGGACGTTCCTAGGGGGCGTAGGTCTAGCCTAGGGGTCCTAGGGTTCCAGGGAAGGGGTGAGGGCGGGCGATGGTACGGGCCGGGCTGACGGCGGAGCGGGTGACCGCCGCGGGCGCCGAACTGGCGGACGAGGTCGGTTTCGAGCGGGTCACCATGGCGCAGGTGGCGCGGCGGCTGGGCGTGAAGGACGCGAGCCTCTACTCGCACGTGTGGAACCTGGACGACCTCCGCGGCCGGATCGCGCTCGCGGCGGCCGACGAGAAGACGATCCGCATCGCGGAGGCGATGGCCGGGCGGTCCGGCAAGGACGCGCTGGTGGCGTTCGCCGACGCGTGGCGTGCGTACGCCCACGCGCACCCGGGGCGTTACGCGGCGACGCAGACCCCGGTCGACATCGACCCCGCGCTCGCCGCCGACGCGCCCGGACCGCGCCGCGCGGTCGAGCTGACGTACGGGATGCTGCGCGGCTACCGGCTCACCGAGCCCGATCTGACCGACGCGGTCCGGCTGCTGCGCAGCACGTTCCACGGGTTCGTCGCCCTGGAGGCGGCGGGCGGTTTCGCGCACGCGCGCACCCCGCAGCGGTCCTGGGAGCGGACCCTCGACGCCCTGCACACCCTCCTGGAGCACTGGCCCACCACCACCGGAGAAGGAGCATCCGCATGACCACCGAACCGACCACCGCGCACCTGCGCGTCCCCGGAGCGACCCTGCGTCACGAGGTACGCGGCCAGGGCCCGCTCCTGCTCCTGATCCCCGGCGGGACCGGAGGCGCGGCCGGCGTCGCGGGGATCGCCGACGTCCTCGCCGCCGAGTACACCGTCGCCTCCTACGACCCGCGCGGCATGGCGGGCAGCACCCTGGACGACCCCGACGCCCCGCAGCGGGTGTCCGAACACGCCGACGACGCCCTGCGTCTGCTGGACGAGCTGTCGCCCACCGCGCCCGCCCGGGTCTTCGGCGCCAGCTCGGGAGCGGTCACCGCGCTCCACCTCCTCACCGCCCACCCCGACCGGGTCGAACGCGTCGTGGCGCACGAACCGCCGGTGCCGGAGGTCCTGCCGGACGCCGCCGTGCACCGCGCCCTCCTCGCGCGCGTGCAGACGACGCTCCGTACCCGGGGGCTCGGGCCGGCGATGGGCGAATTCGCCGCGGGGCTGCGGGCGGACGGCGTGGCCCCCGCGCCCGCCGCGCCGGAGGCCGCCGCCGAACTGCCCCCGCAGGCGGCCGCACGCCGCGAGCAGACACTGGGCGACCTCCCGTACTTCCTCGGCCGCGTCGTGCCCGGCTTCATGGCCTACGTCCCGGACCTCGTCCGCCTGCGCGCGCACGCGGCCCGCCTCGTCCTCGCGGGCGGCCACGACTCGCGCGGCGAACTGCCGTACCGTACGGCGGCGTTCCTGGCCGACGCCCTCGGCGCGGACTTCCGGCACTTCCCCGGCGGCCACGTCGGCCTCACCACCCACCCCGCCGACTTCGCCGAGCACCTGCGCAAGGCCCTGGCCGCCTGACCCCGGCCCCCTGCCCGCCGCACGCGTCCCGTGCGCGCCGGCGTTCACGAACCGGGGAGCGGCCGGGAGGCGGACGAGCGCGCGACGTACGCCAGTCCGTCGTACTCCTCCGCCAGGGAGGCGGGGAGGAGGTGGAGCCGGTACGTCCAGCGCGGCACCACGGCGCCGAAGCTGCGCGTCCCGTGCCGCTCGCCGAGCCATGCGCGGACGGCCGGCGGCGCGTCGGCCGCGCCGCGCAGGTCCAGGAGGTGGTCGCCCGGGTGGGCGGCGGCCAGCCGGGCCTCGACGGTGCCGGCGCGGGGCGGCCCGACCGGATGGGTGGCGACGGGCGTCGGCCGGGGACGGGACCACGGGCCGGGCCGCATCCGCCGGGCCCGGAAGGCGCCGCTGCCGAACAGCAGCCCGAGCGCGTAGTAGGCGTCGCCGTACCGTGCGCGCAGGTGGTGGCCCAGCGTCGGCACCGCGCCCGCGTGACGGCCCTTGGTGACGTGCCCGTTGTGCGCCCAGAGGGCGACCTTGGCCTCAGGGTCTTCGAGGATCGCCCCGACCGCGTCCGCCATGGCGCGGTCGCGCGCGGCGAAGACGGTCTGCTCGGGGTCCTCGTGGTGCCCGGGACGCGTCACCAGATCGGCGGCCCGCACCAGGATCTCGGCGTGCCGCAGCGCGTCGGCAGAGCCTGTGGCCTCGCGACCGTGGCGGCGGACGTACGCCAGCGCCTCCTCGGCGTCGCGCACCAGCCGCTGCCGCGGATCGGGCCGCGACCCCGGATGGGCCGTGGCGAGCACGCGCAGCGGAGCGAGCAGGCCGGCCGCGCGGTCGGGCGCCGTCCGGCGGAGGAAGGACGCGAGGACGTCGAGAGAGCCGCCGCACCGCTGCGGATCGATGCCGGCGAAGCGCACCTTCCGGTCGTCGCGCCGCCCTTGGTTGTAGGCGCGCATCCACTCGATCATGTCGAGCACCTCATGCGTCCGCCAGGTCCAGAACCCCAGCCCGTCGAGCGCCCGCGCGGCGTCCCCGGCACCGTGGCGGACGTACGCGTCGACCGCCGGACCGGCCGAGGCGCTGGCCTCCATCGCCAGCACCGAGAACCCCAGCTCCGTCACCAGGAACTCCAGCAGCCGGTGCTTGAGCCGGAAGAACTCCCGCGTCCCGTGCGTCGCCTCCCCCAGTCCCACGACCCGCACCCCGTCGAGAGCCCGTTTCAGCGGCTGCAGATCGGCCGTGGATCCGCCCGCGGTGACGCGGTCCAGCGGTAATGCGCTCCGCCGCAGCCAGGCCGTCACCTCGTCGGACATACGGTCCCACCCTTCCTCTCCCTGGTGTTGAGCGTCCGGCCGAGCCCTTGGTTCCCTCGCCCCCCCTGAAGCGTGCGAAATGTTCGTTCTGTTCGGGTGTGTCTGGGTCCGGGGAGCCGTCCGGAGCGTTTAAGTGAGGAGCCATGGGTTCCTGGGAGAGCGGTCGCGGGGCGGTGAGCCGGCGCGCGTTCGCGGCGGCGGTGGTGGGTGGTGTGGTGGTGGCGCTCGGCGGGTGCGCGTCGGGAGGCGCGGGTGCGGCGGGGGAGAGCGGCGTGGGCGAGGAGGAAGCGATCGAGCGGGCGTACACGTTCCTCGACCGGCGCGTCGACGAAGCGGCGGGCGGGAACCGGCAGGGGCTGCCCCGCAGTTACACCGGCGGGTGGATGGAGACGCACCACTCGACCATCGCCTTCACCTACGACGTGGCGCTCGTCGTCATCGCCTACTGCGCCCGCGGCACCGCATCCGACCTGAAGCGGGCCCGGGCCCTGGCGGGGACGCTGCTGGCGCTCCAGGCCGGAGACGCCGCCGGAGACGGGCGGGTGCGCCAGTCGTACACCTCCGGGAAGGTGACCGCGGCGGACGGACTGCCGGCGGTCGCCGCCGCCGACGCGTTCACCGGCGCGCAGGCATGGACCGGGCTCGCCCTGCTCCACGTCCACCGCGCGACGGGCGGCGCCGCGTACCGCGACGGCGCGCTGCGGCTCGGCGCGTGGATCCAGGACCACACCGCGTCCACCGCCGGCGTCGCCGGCCACACCGGCGGCACCCCCGCCTCCGGCACGCCGCTCACCTGGAAGTCCACCGAGCACAACACCGACGTCGCCGCCCTCTTCCGCGGCCTCGCCGACGTCACCGGCGACCGCACGTGGGCCGACCGGGCAGCGGTCGCGACCGGCTTCCTCGACGCGCTGTGGAACCCGGACGGCCCCCACTTCTGGACCGGGACCGGCACGGACGGCACCACCGTCAACCGCTCGCCCGTCCCGGAGGACCCCCAGAGCTGGTCCTACCTGGCTACCGGGAACGCCCGGCATGCCGGATCGCTCGACTGGGCCCTGCGCCGCCTGGCCGCCGAGGACGGCGGATTCCGCGGGGTGTCGGTCAGCGACGCCGACACCTCCAAGGTGTGGTTCGAGGGCACCGCCCACATGGCCGCCGCCCTCCGCCACCGCGCCGGCGCCGAAGGCGCGGACGACGCCGACGGCGCGGACCGGGACCGTGACCGGGAGCAGGCCGACCAGCTGCTCGCCACCCTCCGCGCCGCCCAGGCCCGCGCACCCCACGCCGACGGGTACGGCATCGTCGCCGCGTCCTCCGACGGGCTGCGCACCGGCGACGGCGACACGCTGTACGCCAGCCTGCACACCGGTACGACGGCCTGGTTCGCGCTCGCCGCACAGGGCGCCAACCCGTTCGTGCTCTCCTGACCCCGGTCAGGTCAGCCAGAGCGCCCTGGCCGTCAGCGCGGCGGCGACGAGCAGGACCACCAGCAGCTCCCACCACAGCAGCCGCCGGTCACGGCGCCGGTCGCCGCCCGTCAGCTCCGCCGCGTACCGCGCCAGTTCCTCGTCCGCGTCCGCCGCCGGCGCCCGCCGCGGGTCCCTCTCCGGGCCCGGGCCGCCGGGGTCCGCTGCCGCCGCCGTCATCGTCCCGCCGCCACCTTCCCGGTCTTCTCCGTCTTGTCCCACGCCAGGTCCGCGTTCCGCCGCTCCTGCACCCACGCCGCCACCAGGCAGGCCGCGAGCAGCGACCCGTACCCCACCAGGTGGAGCAGGACCGGCGCGCACCACCGCATCCGCGTCCCGGTGAGCAGCTTCGCGACCCAGGCGAGGGGCAGACTCAGGCCCATCCACGCGTAGACCACGATCATCAGGGGCTGCGGCGAGCCGTCGTCCGTGAACAGGCCGGCGTCGGCGAGGAGCGGCAGGAAGACGGCGGGCAGCGCCGTGACGACCAGGATGCAGGTGGAGACGAGCCCGGGATAGATCAGCGCCTCCCGCCAGCAGCGCCGGAACGTGCCGGGGTCCACGACCGCCGCCATCAGGATGATGAGCAGATAGCAGACGAGGTTGACCACCCACAGCCACTGGAACAGCTGCCAGGAACGGTCCGAGGCGGTGAAGTACAGGTAGAGCAGCGCCGCCGAGCAGACCGTCAGCAGCACGGGCGTGAGGAGCAGCGCGTACCAGATCAGGCCGAAGAGGACCGAGCCGAGCCGGTGCCCCTGCCGCCGTCGCCAGGGACGGAACCACACGTGCCGGTAGCGGTGCGTCACCTGGAGGTTCCCGCGGGCCCACCGCAGTCGCTGCTTCCACAGGCCCGCCAGGTCGCCCGGCTCCTCGGCGAGCACGGTCGCGTACCCGTCGAAGACGACCCGGCGGCCGGTCAGCTGCGTCTCGAAGGTGGTGACGGTGTCCTCGGCCAGCGTGGAGGTGTCGATCCGGCCGCCGATCGCCTCCAGGCTGTCCCGGGCGTGCAGCTGCGCGCCGCCGGCCAGGCACGCGAGGACGCCGAGCACGTTCTGCGCGCGGCGCGCGGCGGCCTGCGCGGTGATGTACTCGAAGGCGATGTAGCGGGTCAGGTAGTTGCCCTGCTTCCCGCTGCCCTCCTTGATGTACGCGGTGACGGCACCGACCCGCGGGTCCGCGAGGTGGCGGGTCATCCGCAGCAGCGCGTCACGGTCGAAGACGACGTCGGCGTCCATCACGAGCACGGCCTCGGCCCAGTCGTCGGCGAGGACGTGGGCGAGGCCGTGGTTGAGGGTGTGGGCCTTGCCCTGGCCGCCGTCCTCCCGCCGCAGGTGCACCACCCGCCCGGGGTGGCGGCCCGTCAGCCGCCGCATGACCTCCGGCGTCTCGTCGGTGCTGGCGTCGTCGACGACCACGATCCGCAGCCGGTCGGCCGGGTAGCGCAGGGCGAGCAGGCCCTCGACGGACGCGGTGAGGACCGGCGCCTCGTTCCAGGCCGGGATGAGGACGGCGGTACGCGGCAGGTGCGGCGGCCGGTCCTCGTACAGGTGCCGGAAGCGCTGGAGGCCGATCAGCAGGAACTGGACGATCGCGACCACGAGCGGCACGGCGCCGAGGAAGACGAGGACGGTCGCCACGACGTGCAGGATCTGGTTCAGGACGTCCACCGCACCTCCGCCGCCTCCGCCGCCTCTCCCGCCTCTGCTTTCCGCGTCGTGTCCGTCGCGTCTGTCGCGTCCGCCGCCTTCCTGAGCGCGGGCGCCACCCACCGGAACCGGCCCACCGCCTCCGCCCGGTGGGCGTCGCTGCCCGCCCCCAGCCGGACCCCGGCCCGCCGCAGCAGCCGGGCGGTGCGGACGGACGGGCACCGCCACTTCTCGTTCAGCTCGACGGTGACGCCCCGCGCGCGGCAGGCCCGGGCCAGCGGGGCGAGTACGGCCGCGTCGACGGACGCCTCGTCAAGACCCGCCTTCGGCAGCACGCTGAACAGGTGCGCCACGTGCGCGGTCATCCCCGCCGGCACCCGCTCCACGGCCCGCGCCGTCGCCCGGACGAGCAGCCGCAGCGCCTCGTCCGGCGCGAGCCGCCCCTCGTCGAGCAGCGCGCGTACGGTGTCGGGGTGGGCCGGCCCGTCGGGCAGCGGGAACCGGTGGTCGGCCAGCGCCACGTGCTCGACGCCCGTCAGGTCGCCGGGGAGGTCGATGCCGCCCTCGGTGTCGAGGATCTTGGCCTCCACCCCGCACACCAGCGTCAGCGGCGCGGTGCGGCGGGCCGTGCGGACGGCCTGGACGTAGCCGGGGAGGTAGGTGGTGTCGGCGCGGACGTGGTCGGTGAGGACGAGCGCGTCGAGTCCGGCGCCGGCGGCGGAGGCGACGACGGCGTCCAGGGTGTCGTGCCCGTCGGAGAAGTCGGTGTGGGTGTGGAGGTCGGTACGCAGCGGATCGGGCCCCTCCGGGACCGCGCCGTGCGCCGGCGAGCCGGTCACGCCGCCGCCTCCCGGGCCCCTTCGGCGGCGGGCCGGCCGGCCTCCGTCACGTCACCCATGTCGCCGAGCTCACGCGGCGCGAGGACGACGTCCTGCCAGTGCCGGACGACCGCCGTCTCCCGGTGCGCGATCCGCTCCGGGAGGGTGACGCCGAGCAGCGAGGCCACGGCCCACTTCGGCATGTCCACCCCGCCGGCGACCGTCAGCGAAAGACCGCCCGGGGGACGCGGGTTGACCTCCAGGAGCGCCGCCTTCCCCGACCGGTCCTCGCGCAGCTGGACGTTGAGGACGCCGCGCAGCCCCAGGGTGCGGACGGTGTCCTCGGCGAGCCCGGACAGCTCGGGCAGGTCCAGGACGCGGCCGGCGACGACGATGCCGGAGTCCGTCTTGTCCCGGGCCCGCGGCACGGCGGCCACGACCCGGCCGCCCGCGTCGGTGAGCACGTCCACGGAGTACTCGGTGCCGGGCAGGAACTCCTGGAGCAGGTACGACCCGTCCTGCGGCAGCCCGGCCACCTCCTCGGCGGAGCGCACGACGACGATGCCGCGCGAACCGGAACCGCTGCGCGGCTTCGCCACCGCCGGATAGCCGCCCTCGGGTTCCACCGGGCCCGACGCCCCGACGAGCAGGGTGTCCGGCAGCCGTACCGCGCCCTGGCACGCCTCCGCCAGCCGCCACTTGTCCAGGCACGCCTCCAGCGACTCGGCGGGGGAGACCAGCACCCGCACGCCCGCGTCGGCGAAGGTGGCGGCCACGCGGGCGAGCGCCACGAGCTCCACGTCCACGGTCGGCACCAGGACGTCGATGGCGTGGCGCCGGCACAGCCGCAGCACGGCCTCGGCGAAGCCGGGGGCGTCGCCGGGCGGCAGCAGCATCCGGTAGGCGCGCGGCACGAGGTACAGGCCCGCGCCGTTGGGGTCGAGGTCGGCGGCGTACCGCTCGGCCGCCCCTTCGAGGCCCCGGAGGAAGCACACGCCGGACGGCCCGCCGGCGCCGGTGACGAGGACCCGCGGCGGTCTGCCGAGCGGCAGGGAGAGGTCCGGCACCGGGGCGGAGGCGGGGGCGGAGGCGGGGGAGGGGTCAGAGGAGGACGGCGTTGCGTTCATGGACGAGCTCCAGGGGTTCGGCGTAGCGGGTCTGGGGGAAGCGGCCCCAGTAGCGGGCGGTGGAGCGCAGCAGGTCCTCGTCGAGGTACCAGCGGCTCGCCGCCTGCGAGTGGTGCGCGGCGATCGCGGCGAGCTTGGCCTCCACGTCGACCTCGCTCAGCTCGATGAACCGGTTCGGCCGGTACGCCACGGTCGCGGAGGGCGACTGGTAGCAGGCGAGGCGCGCCACCTTGCGGCAGGCCACGAGCGTCGCGCGGTGCACGGCCCGGTGGTCCTGGTGGGTGTCGCTCTCGGAGTGGACGACGACGACGTCCGGCGTCACCTCGGCGACGACGCGTTCCACGGCCTCCACGGTGACCCGGTCGTCGGCCATCGACCCGTCGGGCAGGTTCTCCATGACGAGCCGGGCGCCCAGCACCTCGGCGGCCCGGTGGGCCTCCCGCCGGCGCAGCGCCGGGTCGCCGCCGTTCCCGCCGCCGGACATGGTGAGGATCGTGACGTCCCAGCCGCTGTGCGCGCGGCGGTGGATGGTGCCGCCGAGGCCGATCTCCACGTCGTCCGGGTGGGCGCCGACCACCAGCATGCGCAGCGAGCCCTGCCCGGAGCCCTCGACGCCGAGCGGATCGGCCCGCTCCGCGACGGCCCGGGCGACGGCCGCCGCCAGCGCGTCCGGATCGGAGCGCTCGACCAGGTCGGCGGCCTTGCCGCGCAGCGCGGACACGGCGAGGCGGGCGGTGGGCGCGTCGTCGGTCACGACGACCGGGATGCCGGAATGCCGGTCCCGCCAGCGCCGGAGGAGCCGGAGGAGCGCTTCATGGCTTCCGGCCCCGCCGCCGGCCTCGCTGCGGGACTCGCGCCCGGCCCCGCTTTCGGCCTCGGTCTCGGTCTCGGCGAGGCCGGTGTGCCACACGGCCGCGTCCCAGAACCGTACGGGCGCGGGCGGGGCGGCGCCGACCTCCAGGAAGGCGTCCGTGGAGCGGACGGTGTGGACGGTCGACGCTCCGTGCTCGCGCAGGGCCTGGGCGATACGTTCGGCGGTCGCCGGGTCCGCTTCGCCGAGGAGGATACGGGCTCCGGCGAGGGGGGCGGCCTCCGCGCCGTCAGGATCCTGCCCGCTGTCGACAGGACCGCGTCTTCTTTCGGACATTTCGGACATATAGTGCAGACTACAGTGTGATGTGGATCTCCCCACCGGGACGAAGGGCCCCTCCAGCGGTGGCCTCCGGTCCGGAACGCCAGTGGCTCTCGTGACCCGTCCGGAGCGCGAGGGCGGCGTCGGGGCGTGGAAACGCGGGCGTCCCTGGGGGAGTCCTCGGGGAACGGAGCCGTACTCCGCCGCATCGGGGGCGTGAAACGCGGCCGTCAGACCCCGGCCGGACGCAGTCGCCAGACCTCGGCGCCAGTCCCTGCGCCAGTTCCGGCGCCGGTAACCCCGGAGATTCCGCTCCCCTGAGGTGCCACTCCGCCGCCGCCCCGCACCACCCTCTTTGCCGCCCCCGCGCCACCGAAAGGTCCCGCCCCATGGAGCACGCCCCCACCGGACAGGACCCTCGATCGGCCCTCGACCACCAGGCCCTGCGCGAGCTGCTGGCCGCCCAGCGCCACCGCATCGAGACGTACGCGCGCACCCACCGCCCGGCGCCGCGCGCCCCCGCCGCCCCGCCCGCCACGGCGCCGGAGCCCGTGCCCGCCCCCGTACAGGACCTCCTTGACGCGCTGCCCATGGCGGCGCTCCTCGTCGCACCCCAGACGGACGACGGCGGCCGGATCACCGACTTCCTGTACCTCACGCAGAACACCCGGGCCGTCTCGTACGCCCGCGCCCATGTCCCCGCCGCGTCCGTACCCCGCTGGAGCGGCCCCGTCCGTCTCTTCGACCGCTTCCCCCTCCTCCAGGGCACCGGCCTGCCCCGCATGCTCGCCGACGCCCACCACGAGCGGGCGCCGCAGGGGCCCGAGATCGTGGAGTGGTTCATCCCCCGCCCCGACGGGCCGCCGGCCCGGATCAGCAACGACGTCGTCGTGGCCCCCTGCGGCGACCACCTCCTCGTCACCTGGGAACCGGGCCACCCCGTCCGCATGGCCCTCGCCGCCCAGAAACTCGTCCGCACCTGCTGGGCCGAGTGGAACATCGCCGACGCGACGGTCACCCCCTCGCTGGGCTTCCGGCACGTCCTCGGCCTCGCCCCGCACACACCCGTCCCGGCCGACCTCCTCGACCTCGCGGACCTCCTCGCCCCCGCCAGCCTCACCGAGCTCTACCGTCTCCTCTACGACATCTTCTTCCACAAGCGCCGCTCCGAGTGCGCGGTCACGCTCCCCGGGCCGTACGAACGCGTCATCCGCGTCGTCGCCGAACCGGTCCGTCCCCGCAAAGGGCCCGTCTGGGCGGTCCGCGCCGTCCTCGTCGACATCACGGACGACACCCGCCGCCGCGCCCGCGCCGACGCGGCGCGTGCGGAAGCCCGCCGCCAGCGCGCCCGCGCCGAGGCGCTGGCCGACGTCGCGGACGCGCTGCGCGAGGCCGTCGTCCCCCGCTCGCCGGGCGGACTCGCCTCCTCCGGCATCGACACCGCCGTCGTCTACCGGCCCGACTCCACCCGCTCCGGCGTCGGCGGTGACTGGTACAAGGCCCGCCGGCTGCCCGGCGGCCGCCTCCTCCTCGCCCTCGGCGACGCCCGCGGCCACGGCCTCGACGCGGTCACCCTCATGGCCAAACTCCGGTACGCCCTCGCCGGGCTGGCCTACACCGACGCCCCCGTCGAACAACTCACCCACTGGCTCAACGACATGGCCTGCGACGACGGCGCCGAGTCAACCGCCACGGCGGTCATCGCCCGCTACCACCCCGAGCGCGGCGTCCTGCGCTGGACCTGCGCCGGCCACCCCCTGCCCGTCCTCCTCCGCGACGGCCGCGCCACCCTGCTGCCCGCCCCGCCCGGCGGCCCCGGACTCACCCTCGGCGTCCTGCCCGACGTCCCGTACGCCGCCGCCGAAACCCCCCTCGCCGACGGCGACATCGTGCTGCTCTACTCCGACGGCCTCGTCGAACGCCGCGACACCGACCCCGACGAGGACACCGCCCGGCTGCTCACCACCGCCGAGCAGCTCCTGCACACCCACCCGGCCCTCCATGACCACACCACGCTCCAGTCGTACGCGGACGAGCTGATCGCCCGCCTCGACGGCCCCCACCGCTCCGACGACGTCACCCTCCTCGCCCTCCGCCGCACGCACGGCTGACGGCCGAAGGCGCCGATGCGCGTGTGTCGTCAGTCGAAGTCGGCGTCGATGCCGCGCGCGGCGAAGATCTCGGCGGCGTCCGGCACGGCCAGGACGCCGTCCTCGGCGAAGGTGACCTCCCGCAGGTTCGGCAGCAGTGCGAGGTCGTCGAGCGACCGCACGTCGAACAGGTCGTCCTCGCCGTCCCAGGCGGGAGCGCAGTGCCGGAAGACGTCCGCCCCGGCGTCGAAGCACAGCTCCTCGACGCCGGCCAGCAGCTCGGCCGGTATCTCCAGCGCCTCGAAATGCGCCCGCGCCTCCGGCAGCACCTCCTCGTGGAGGCCGTTCTCCAGCACGTAGTCAACGGGGTCGTCGATCCCGCGCTCCGCCAGCTTCGCGGACAGGCTGAAGACCGGCAGGACGGGCGCGGGGCCGTACATGAGCTCCTCGATGACGAGCAGCTTGAGATTGAAGTCGCGGAACTGGCTCATGGCACATGACTACCACGCGGCTACGACAACGCCTGAGCGCGCTGATAGAACACCGCCATGACCTTCCGCTTCACCGCACGCATCGCCTGCACCGAGATCGACCCCGAGGGCGGCTTCATCGAGGCCGCGCTCGCGGAGGACGAGGACGGCAGCGGCTTCATCCTGATGTTCATGGCGGACGCGGCCGAGCCCGACGCGCAGGAGGCCGCCCTGGGCATGGACACGCACTGCCTGGTCACCGCCGACCAGGGGACCGCGTACGGCTGCGTGCGCGAGGCCGTGTTGAAGGGCAACGTCCTGCGCATCGTGCTCGATCCGGAGTCGCTGGAGAGCCTGCGCCTGGACGACGGTGAGATCGAGGCCGTCATCGAGGCACCCGATGAGGACATCGCCGCCTTCCGTCAAGTCCTCAGGCGCGTGCTCGGGTACGGGCGGGCGGAGGCGGTCCCGGTGCCGCTGGCGGTCTGAGGGGGAAGAGAAGGGGGGCCTCTGACCCCGCTGCGTATGATCGGCGCTCTGGGCGCCCTGGGCGGCCGGGTGGGGGAGAGGGTGGGAGATGTACTTCGACGAGAACGAACCGCAGGCCGTTCGGGACGCGCGGCTCGCCGCGCAGCGAGCCGCGGCGCGAGAGGCGCGCAGGACCGCGGTGCTGGACTCCGGGATGGCCCATGTCGGCGCGGCGATCGTGGCGGTCGCCCTGGTGCTGCTCGGCTGGTTCGGCAAGACGGTCGCAGTGGCCGTCGTCGGCGGCATGTTCGCTGTCTGGTTCTGTGCCGCGCTCGTCTGGACCTACGTCGACGGGGACCACGGCCGGCACGCGCTCCAGCGCGCGTACAACCTCACCTTCGGGTGGGCCGACGGGCTCTGACGCCCCGCCGCGGCGCGGCAGCCGACCGGCCGCCGCCCCGCGACGGTGGATCAGCGGGCCGCCAGGAAGGCGAGGATGCGCTCGTTGACCTCCTCCGGCTTCTCGGTGAGGAGGAAGTGGCCGGCGCCTTCGATCATGGCGCCGTCCGAGCCCTCCGGCAGCAGCTCGAGGAGGTCGGCGAGCGTCGCCTTGTCGACGACCGGGTCCTCGCTCCCGTGGAGGTACAGGGTGGGCTGGGACGGCAGCTTCTCCAGCACGCGGACCATCTCCCAGTCGGGCGTGCCGAACGTCGCCGCCGGGAAGTTCTGCCGGTACAGCTCCAGACCCAGGTGCAGCCGCTCCGGCGTGTTCAGTCCCTCCTTCATCGCCTTGCGGTCCTCGGTGGAGTCGTAGCCGGCGACCGTTCCCGTCCAGTGGTTCCAGAGCCAGTCCAGGTACGCCAGGTTGTCGGCGGCGACCAGCTGGTCGGCTATGGCCATCTGGAAGAAGTAGAAGTGGACGTACCGTTCGATCCGCTCGGGATCGGCGGCGCCACGGTCGTAGAACCGCAGCGGCGGAACGTCGTTGACGACCACCTTGGCCCACCGCTCGGGCGCGGCAGCGGCGGCGCCCCAGGTGGTGAACCCGCCCCAGTCGTGCCCGATCAGCACCGCGTCGGAACCGCCGCCGAGCGCCTCGTGCAGGCCGTTGGCGTCGGCGATCAGGTCGGGCAGCCGCATGCTCCCGTCGGGCGGCACCTGGGACGGCGCGAACCCCCGCATGGTGGGCACGACGGCGCGGTACCCCGCGTCGGCGAGCGCCGGCATCAGGTACCGGTACAACTTCGGCGTGTCGAAACCGTGCAGCATGAGGGCGAGCGGCCCTTCGCCCGCTTCGACGTACGCCAGGTCCAGGCCGTTGACCTTGACGTGCTTGTGCTTCCACTTCATGTCCATGTCCCTCTCCGTAGCTCGCGGGCTGTGCGGCACCGCGACTAAAAAGAACGTTCTAACAAGCGGCAAGCTAGCACGGTGCTCGCGAGATCCACAAGCTAAAACGAACGATCTATTCAGTCGCCTTGCCGAACAGGTCGGGCCGGTCCCGCAGCGGCTCCCACATGCCGAGGAAGTCGACGTACTGGTCCTCGCACCAGGTCCGCATCGTTGATTCCGGCGGCGCCGACGAGCGTGTCGGGGAGGCGGCGAGCCGGCAGTGACGGGGTCTGCTCGTCGACGTCGGTCAGGGTGCTGCCGGCGACCGCCAGGTTGAAGGCCCGGTGCCGGGTCCCGTTCGCCGCGATGTGGGCCGCCGCCAGCTGCGCCGCCCAGCCGCCCTGCGGATCGCAGCGCCCATAGGCGACACTGTCGCCGACGATCACGATGCGGGCCGCCGCGCGCAGCGCCCGCGCGTCCAGGTACGCCCACGCGGTCTCGCCCGAGGTGAGGCGTACGCGCCGCCGGGCGGAGTCGTCCTCGTCGCTGAGTCGCGGCACGGCGCCGTCGACCGTCGCACCGATCCGCCGATCCAGGGGCAGATCACCCTAGCGGCCGCCTTTGGCACCGCCCCCCGAGGCAGTGACAGCCCCGCCGCCCCGTCGTCCCGCCGCCCCTGCGGCGGATGCCGACCGGCCCCGGCAGCCGTACCGTCGTGCTGACGACCCTGGAGGAGCCACCGTGACCACCGAGCAGAACGCCCGCGACGCCATCACCCGGATTCTCGGCGCCGACGCCCATGCCGACGTCACCTCGTTCCCCGGCGGGAACCTGGCCATCCGGATCACGGCCGGGGAGCACACCGCCACCGTCGACGGCCACGATTCCAGCGGGTGGGGCTGGACCGTCGACCCGGGCACCGACGAGGGCTTCTCCGGCCACGAGGAGGTGGCCGACACGTTGGAGGCCGCGTTGACCCATGTGCGCGAGCAGCTCGGCCGCTGACGGGGGGCGCGCGCTCCAGGGGCCTGCGCGAGAAGGGCGCGTCACCTCCCCGCGGTTGTGTCGCGGCTGGTGGCTGTGCCGGGTGTGGTCCGTGAGGCTCGATGCTCGTGATGACGCAGCGACCCGTGGCCGCGCGCCGTGCCGGTGCGCAGGCGCTTCGCGGGTGAGCGGTCCGGGGGCCGTCGGCGTGGTCGCGGTCACTCAGCCAGTATCGGGGGTCCGCTGCCGACGTACCACGTCACGTGCCAACGACGTTCAGGTGCAACGGTGGCGGCTGGCGGGGAACGCGGCTCAGCTGGTGCGCGTGAAGGTGTCGAGTTCGCAGCTGTCGGGGTCGCCGACGTATCTGTAGAGGTGGGGGTTCTCGCGACTGCCGCTGACGTAGAGACCGTCTCCGTAGGACCCACCGTTGACATCGCTGTCCCAGTAGCCGCTGATCTTGTGGAAGCTGAAGGAGAGGGGCCAGTCGGCGTCGTTGACGGCAGCCAACTTCCACGTTCCGCTTCCGGTTCTGCCCCGCGTCTCGCCGGTGGCTCCGTCGAGATCTGCGGGCCACCCGACGGCGGTGAACGTCCCGACGCTGTCGAGGGCCAAGCGTCCGACCGAGCTTTGATAGGTGCCGACCAATTCGCTCGGGCTGAGTCCCTCTGGCCGCTGGCCGGCCCCCGGGCAGGGGGAGTACTGGGCGGCGCAGCCGGTCCCACTCGCCGATGCGGCCAGGATCAGTGTGCATGCCAGTCCGGACAGTTTTCGGTTCATACTCTGCCCTCCCTTTCGCCGTACGGGCAGCGAGGTGGAGCCACTTCACACCGCGCCCTCTCATCTGCCCTACCAGAGGGTGGCCGGGCCCGTGAGGACCCAGCCGGTGTCGACGGGCTTCACCCAGAAGCTCAGCGCCACCTCGATGAGCTGCGCGCGGTAGGTGATCTCGACGTAGACGCTGCTGCCGGTGTCGCCCCAGTGGAAGTCCGCGGGACGGAGTTCCGCCAGCCAGGACAGATCCTGCTCCCACGCGTCGGCAGCAGGACTTCCGTCGGCCTCCTTTCCCTCTGCGCTTGCTTCGACGGACCCGGTCCAGAGGGCCTTGAACACATGGCGCATCGCATGGTGATCGATGAGCTGCTCCGCCTCGGGGATTCTCCCGGCTCGGAGCAGGTCGAAGTAGCGGTGGACGGCGGCCTCGACGTCCGTCCGGGAAGGGTGTTCCGTCCAGATTCTCACCGCGCGGTCGCCATCGCCACGGCAAGGCCGTTCAGTCGCAGGCGGGTTGCCCCGCGCAGGTGAGGGAGGTCGTCTGCCGGACGGTCGGAGGGGGTGAGGAAGGCGGCCTGTTCGGTCCATCGCAGGAGGGTGCCGTCGGGTTCCGGGTGCAGTTCCACGGTGACCAGGGAGGTCCAGCGGGGAACGTCGTCCACGGCCGCCGTGTAGGTGTAGACGATGCGCGCGTCCGGCACGATGTCGACGTACCGGGAGGTGTAGGCGAGCCGTTCCGGCGCGGCGCCCGGCACCGAGAAGACGCTCGTGACGGTCTCGCCGCCGGTGACCGCGAAGGCGTGGTCGTACGACACCTCGCGGCCCGGCAGCCGGAACCAGCGGCGCCGCACCGGCGTATCGGCGAAGGCGCTGAAGACCGTGCCCGGGGCGGTGGTGAGGCGGGTCTCCACGGTGAACGTGTCATGGCGTACGGCGGCGGGCACCGCACCGTGGTCGGCGGTCGGGTCGAGCACAGCGGGTCTCCCGGGCATGTTTCCTCGCAACGGTTCAGGCGGATCAGCAGAGCGGCGGGTCGGCCGGCGGCCGCCGGTGGTTACGATCCGTATGTAACGCGGGTGCGGTGGCCGCGGACGAGATCTCCCGCTTACGCACTTCGAAGTCAGTCACGCACCCGAAGGGAACAGGCAGGACCATGGGATCGGCGCTGCGCTCGCAACTGGAGGCCGCCGGCGTCACGCCCGAGTGCGCGTCCACCATCGTCCTCGTGCGGGACCTCCTCGCCCGGGTCGGAGACAAGTGGACGGTGCTGGTCGTCACCACGCTCGCCGACGGGCCCCTCCGCTTCACGGCGCTGCACAGCCGGATCGCCGGGGTCTCCGAGCGCATGCTGAGCCAGACCCTGCGCGCGCTGACCCGCGACGGCCTGGTGAAGCGCACGCCCTACCGTCAGGTGCCGCCGCGCGTCGAGTACGAACTCACGCCCCTGGGGCGGTCATTGAGCGACGCTGTCGCCGGGCTCGTCCACTGGGTGCAGGAGCACCAGACCGAGATCGGCCGCAACCGCGACGCGTACGACGCCGACCACCGACCCGAAGCGTCCTGAACGCCGGCCGGGCGGGCCCAGGGCGCAGGCAGGTCAGTCCGGCGTGCGCAGCCCGGCCAGGAGTCGGTCGAGTGCCTGCTCCCCTGCCCGCGGGTCTCCGCCCCGCGCGATCCAGAGCGCTGCCTCGTTCATCGCCCCCGACAGCAGTCGCGCAAGCGGCTCCACCGGCTGATCGGCGATCACCCCGGCGTCGACGAGCGCCGCCAGCGCCTCCGCGAGGTGCCGGGCCGACGACTCCTCGTCCATGGCCCGCCACTCGTCCCAGCCCAGCACGGTCGGCGCGTCGACCAGCAGGATCCGCCGTACGGCAGGGTCGGTACCCGCCGCGAGGAAGGCCCGGCAGCCCGCCCGTAGCTGCTCCCACAGGTCCTCGTGCCGCTCCGCCTCGGCCTCGACCCGCTCGCCCAGTTCCTGCTGCACCTCGCCGACGACGGCCCGGAAGAGTCCGGCCTTGCTGTCGAAGTGACCCTTCCCGTTTCGCGTACCGAGGGTGTGCTGACGCCGAGATTCACATACCCTGGGTATGTGAACGGGGCGCGAGGGCTGCAGAGGAGCTCACCATGACGAACGACGTCCAGACCGCCACCCCCGAGAACAGGCTCACCGGCTTCTACCCGGTGCTCGCCACCCGGGACGTCGCGGCCTCCCGCGACTTCTACACCCGTCACCTCGGCTTCGACGTCACCTTCGAGGCCGACTGGTACGTCAGCCTGCGCCGCCCCGACGCCCCGCAGTACGAGCTGGCCCTTCTCGACCCCGCCCACCCCTCCGTCCCCGCGACCCGCCGGGCCGCACTCCAGGGCGGCCTGCTGCTCAACTTCGAGGTGGACGACGTCGACGCCGAGCACCGGCGGCTCGTCACGGAGGCGGGCCTGCGCGAGGTTCTGCCGCTCCGCACGGAGGAGTTCGGCCAGCGCCACTTCATCCTCGCCGCTCCCGACGGCGTGCTGATCGACGTGATCACGGTCGTCCCGCCGAGCGAGGAGTACGCCGCCCAGTACGTCGACGCGTGACGGCAGGGGCGACCGAGCGGCCTGTCCCGCCGGTCGCGCCGGGCTCGCTGCTCGACCTTCGCCGCGCGTGCCCCCGGTGCCGGCAGCGACCTCGACCGTGGCCCCGAAAACGTCCTCGCCCCGGACAGGCCCCGGGCGTCATCATGGCCGGGTGACGCCGACCGAAGCAGCCGCCCTCGCCCTCCACGACCGTGCCGCCCTCTGGAACGTGGGCGAGGCGAGGGCGAGCGAGGTCGTCGATGCCGCGTGCGACGCGCTCGTGGCCGGACTCGACACCCCCGCCCTGCGCATCCTCGCCGCCTGCACCCGCGCCGAGGCCGACTACGACGTCCACGACCTGCTGCCCCCGGCGCTGGACGAGCTGGGCCTCGCCCTCCAGCCGGCCGACAGTACGGCCGGTCAGGAAGCCGCCGTACGTGCGCTCGTGCGGCAGCTGCTCGCGGACGAGCTGAAGCCCTGGGAGCTCACCTTCCGGATCCATCGCCGGTACGGACATGGGTTGGCCCTGACGCGACGGCTGGCCGAGCTGGATGACGAGTACGGCATCCTCGAGTACGGCGGCAGCGTGCGGGAGATCGACGCGGAGGTCATGGCCGAAGCCCGTCGGCTCGCAGCGGTACGCACGGTGGCGGGGCGGCCGGAAAGCCCCACCCCGCCACCCACCACGAGCTGTCAGCCGTGAAGAACGAGCCCTGACCGTCAGCCGTCAGCCGTCAGCCGTCAGCCGTCAGCCGTCAGCCGTCAGCCGTCAGCCGTCAGCCGACGACCGACGATCGACGACCGGCAACCGTCAGTCGTCCCGCCCCTCCGTCCCCGAGGCCGCCCGCCGCACCCCGAGCGCGGCCAGCACCGCGCCGGCGACGCACAGCAGGCCGGCGACGAGGACCGCCGTGTGCACGCCGTTCATGAAGGCCAGGTGACTGCCTTCGGTGACGGCCGCCCTGAGCTGCGCGGGCATCTGGTCGGAGACGGGGGCGATGCCCATGGCGACGGCGTCCTTCGCCTCGTGCAGTCCGGCCGCCGCCGCGGCGGGGACTCCGGCGGCGGTGAGTTCACCGGTCAGCGTGGAGCCGACGCGGCTGCTGATGAGGGAGACGAGCACGGAGGTGCCGAGGGCGCCGCCGATCTGGAGGGCGGTGGCCTGGAGGCCGCCGGCCACACCACCGTCCTGGACCGGGGCGTTGCCGACGATGGCCTCGGAGGAGGACGCCATCACCATGCCGACGCCGAGGCCGAGCGCGATGAACGGCGGCCACATCGCCGCGTAGGCGGAGTCGGGGCTCCAGCCGAGCATCAGGAAGCAGGCGACCGCCTGGAGGGCCATGCCCAGCGGCATGGTGAGCCGCGGGCCGAACCGGTCCGTGAGCGCCGCCCCCAGCGGGGACGCCACGACCGACGCGAGGCTGAGCGGCAGGGTGCGTACGCCGGCCTCGACGGGGCCGAAACCGCGGACGCTCTGCAGGTAGAGCATGACGAAGAAGATCACGCCGAGCAGGACGAAGAAGTTGAGCGCGGTGATGACCGTGCCGATGGTCAGCGCCGGGCTGCGGAACAGGCGCATGGGCAGCAGCGGCGACGCGACACGGGTCTCGACGACGCCGAAGACCAGCAGGATCACCAGGCCCGCGCCGATCGCGCTCAGCGTCCCGGCCGAGGTCCAGCCCCAGGTCTCGCCCTTCACCACGCCGAAGACGACGGCGAGCAGGCCGAGCGCCAGCAGGACGACGCCGAGGACGTCGAACCGCTCCTGCGCGGCGGCCGTGTTCTTGCTCTGCGGCAGGACGGAGGCGCTGAAGGCGAACGCGACGACGCCGATGGGCGCGTTGATGTAGAAGACGTACTCCCAGGTGACGTGCTCGACGAGCAGGCCGCCGACGATCGGGCCGAGCGCCGTGGACACCGACGAGACCATCGCCCAGATGCCGACCGCCATGCCGAACTTCTTCGGCGGGAACACCGCACGCAGCAGCCCCAGGGTGTTCGGCATGAGCAGGGCGCCGAAGAAGCCCTGCACCGCGCGGAAGGCGATGACGCCCTCGATGGACCCGGCGAGGCCGATGGCCACGGACGCGGCGGTGAAGCCGACGACGCCGGTCAGGTAGACGGTACGGCGCCCGAACCGGTCACCGAGCTTGCCGCCGAGGATCAGCGCCGCCGCGAGGGCCAGCAGGTAGGAGTTGGTGACCCACTGCAGGTCGGCGGTGGAGGCGCCCAGGTCCCGGCCGATCGCGGGATTGGCGATGGCGACGACCGAGCCGTCGAGACCGACCATGAAGAGGCCGAAGGCGACCGGTAACAACGAATAGAGGTAAAGGATGTCGACTGCGGCGGAGGGGCAGGGTCAGGCGTCGTAGAAGCGCCGGAAGACGTCCATGAGTTGAGCCAGGGCAACGGCGAGGTCCCCCGGCGGGGCGGCGAGGTCGGCAGCGTGCTCCGTGCAGGCGTAGACCGGCTCGCCGTCCACGAGGTTGACGAGCATGATGGGGGAGCCGTCGGCCGATGCTGCCGCGCCGCAGTTCTTGCAGCGGATGTCGTGCATGGTGCTGAGCTCATTCCTGCATGAGGGGTATGAAGCGGCCGTACCCCCGGCATTTCATGATCGAACTTTTTACCTGGTCAGGTAAAGACGTGGGTCCATGATCATCGGAAGTTGGAGGGATGCCCTCCGACCTGCCTGCATGGGTGCTGAGCCGCCGACAGGCGATCGGTGCCCGGATCCGCGCCGCCCGCGAGCACGCGAACCTCTCCCAGCTCGCCCTCGCGGACCGTTGCGGCGTCGACCACAAGACGATCCACCGCATCGAGTACGGCACGTCCGACCCGAGTCTCAGCCTGCTGCTCCAGATCGCCCAGGCCCTCGACATGCCGCTCGCCAACCTCGTGGAGTAGCCCGCCCGCGAGCGATCGGCAGCGCCCGGAGGCGCACACCCGCGGGCGGGACATCAGTGGCCGGCGTCGCACGGCACGGCGTCCCGGTACAGCTCCGGGTCCCGGAGGTCGACCGGTGTGACGTCCTCCAACTGGCGGACGAGGTACTCGCCGAGCAGGAATCGCGCGTCGACGCCCTCTTGGTGGCCGTCGTGCTCGTCCAGGTCGAACACGGCCCGCTGTCGGGCCTCCACCCGGCCGTCGCCGGTCGGCCGGTAGAGGGTGCCCTCGACGGCGACGAGCGGCGCCCGGCGGACCAGGAGAGCCGCGTGCCCGCCGAGCCGGAGCCGGGGGCACCAGCGGGCCGCCAGCGGCGCGTGCGCGGCGCACACGGGCGGTTCCGACGTCCGGCCCGTCGGCCAGCCAGTCCGGACCGGATCCGTCGGGCTGCCCGTGGGGCGCGGGACGATCCACAGCACCCCGTCGGGGGTCACGGTGGCCGGGCCCATGCCGACCTGACACAGCAGCCGCTGCGGGTCCTCCATGGCGGCCCGCTGCTTGCGCGGGTTGATGTCGGCGTACAGCGGCGCTCCGGTCTCCTCGCCGGCGATCCGCGGCCACAGGATGCCCTCGGCGTCGCGGTCGTCCGGGCGCGGATCCGGATACGCGATGCCGTCCGCCGTGATCCGGAGCGGTCCGCGGACGATCCGCTGTCCGGTCCGGAGCACGATCCGGGGCGTCGGCCGGTCGCCTGAGGCCGGGCAGCGGGCGGCTGGCGGGGCGGGGGCGGTCATCGGGGGCCCCGCAGGGGCTCGGCGACGAGGTCGGTCGCCGCGAACTCGCGGTAGCGCCGGTGGCCCGTGCGTCCGGCGTGGTCCATGGCCCAGAGGTCGCCCTCGGCCTGGGAGCCCTCGACGGGCGAGCGCTCTTCGCAGTCGCGGCACTGCACGTACCGGATGGGGGCCTGCCGGGCCGGGTCCGGCTTGATCCGCCAGAGCAGGTGCCGGAGAGCAGTGGTCATCGGCGGTCGCCCCCCTCGTTGGTGAAGACGTAGAGGGGGCGCACGCCGCGCTCCAGCGCGCAACGGCGGTGGCCGTACACGTGGGTGCCGTCGCCCTGGACCCGCACGCATGCGTCCGCCTCGGGCCGGAGGCAGTACGTGCAGTTCCGCGCGGGTGCCGGGGCCGTCACCGGGCCTCCTCGGTGCGCTGCGCCGGGATCGGGGAGCAGCCGCAGGAGACGATGTCCCAGAGGTCGGGGCTGCCGGCCAGGACGACGGTCCCGGCCGGGGCGAGTGTGGTGGTGACGGCGCCGCAGTGCCAGCAGGCGCGGCCGTGGAGCCGGGCGATGCTGACCTGGCCGTCGACGAGTACGAGTGCCATGGCGGGTGCCTCCTCCCTGTCCGTGGTGTGGTGGGCAGGGAGATGGTGCAGCGCCGCGGGTGGCGCAACTGCTACAGCTTGTAGCAGTCGGTCAGACGGCGCCGACCCACTCCGCGAAGCGGGTGACGGCCTCGGCGTCGGCGCGGTGGTGTCGGCGGAGGTCGGCGGCGGCCTCGCGGGCCCAGGGGTGTTCGCGGGTGTGCTGCGGGGCTGCGGCGCGGGCGACGCACAGGCTCTCCCAGGTGTCCCGGTGGAGGCCGGCCCAGGTCTGCGCGCGGGCGAGTTCGATGTAGACGCCGCTGCGCCGCTCGGCCGACATGGCGCTGCTCGGCTTCCAGGCGGTGGCGACGGCGAGGGCGCGGTCGACGTGCTCCGGGCCGAGGCTCACGGCGACGGCGATCTCGTGCGCGCGGACGGAGTCCGGGCCGAAGGCGGTGCCCAGGTAGGTGCCCTCGGGAAGGGCGGCGGCGAGCTGGCGGGCGTGCGTGAGGTGGAGGTCGGCGGCGTCCGCGTTGCCGTCGCGGCCGGCGATGACGGCGGCCCGCATGTGGAGTGCGCCGCGGGCGGCGGCGGCCGAGCGGACGTCGGGGGCGGGTCCTGTGTCGAGGGCCTGCTCCAGGGCGGTGAGGCCGACGGCGTGCGCGCGGGCGGCGAAGAAGACCTCGGTGCGGACGTAGGCGGTGACGGCCTGGACGAGGGGGTCGGTGGAGCGGTCGGCGGCCCAGCGCATCAGGTCGATGAGGCGGGCGGACAGGTCGCGGGCGCCGAACTTGAACGCGATGGCGTCCGCGCTCCTCGCGGCGGAGGCGAGCATCCGGGCCGCGGCCGGGTGCTCGGCGGCCGGGGCGGTGTGGACGTAGCGGATCGCGTCGGCCAGCACGGCCGGGATCGTCGCGGCGAGCTGACCGTACTGGGCAGACAGGCGGTGCTGCACAGCCGTGGACACGGCCGCGGCGAGTTCGTCAGGTGTCCGGCCGGGCGGGCCCTGGGGGATGTCGTAGCCGGTGATCGTGGCGGACAGCTCGGGCAGCGCCTGGTGGACGCGGCGCTTGGTGCCGACGTGGCCGGTGCGGAGCTGGGAGGCGTCGACCGCGAGCGCGCCGGCGATCGCTTCGAGGACGTCGTCGCTGGGGCGGCGGGCTCCGCGCTCGATGGCGCGGACCATCGCGTACGAGACGTCGGAGGCGGAGGCGAGCTGGGTCTGGGTGAGGCGGCGTGCGCGGCGGCGTGCGGCGATGCGCTCGCCGACCTCGCGCGGGCTGTCGGCGGACATGCTCTGACGGTACCGGCGCGCCGCCCCGTGAAGTGCCGGTTCGTCACCTACTCGTTGACGACGCCCGCGAGTTCGTCGAGCGAGCCGATGCTCCAGTCGGCCGCCGCGCGGACGTCGGGGTCGGTCGCCCAGTAGTGCCCCCAGGGGCCGCGGCGCAGGTGTGCCGTGCGCAGTCCGGCCGCCCGGGCGGGGAAGACGTCGTTCGCTGGGTGGTCGCCCACGTAGAGCGTCTCGTGCGGCTTGGCCTCCGCGGCCTCGATCACACGGGCGAAGAAGCCAGGCTCCGGCTTTGCGACGCCCCACTCGGCGGACGCCACCACCAGGTCCGCCGGCAGGTCCAGGGCGCGCAGCAGCTCGCCCGCCTTCACGGTCTGGTTGCCCGCGATCACCACCCGGACGCCGAGCGCGCGCAGCCGGGCGAGGGCGGGGCGGACGTCGGGGTACAGGTCGGTCTCGTCCAGGTGCTCGCCGCGGCCGGCGGCCTCGCGGGCGGCGTACTCGGCGGCGAGGTCGATGCCGGGGCGGACGAGCCGGAGGGCGTCGGCGTTGTCGCGGCCCTGGGTGACGACGGCGCCGACGAGGGCGGAGAGGGTGTGCCGGGGGACGTCGAGCCAGTCGGCCCAGGCGGCCCAGTATCGATCGTCTCGGGTCAGGGTCTCGCCGATGTCCAGCGCCACGGTCTTGATCGTCATGGGAGGGGAGCGTAGGGGGTCGGGGTGGAGTCGTCTGCCTCACCCTCTTAGAATCGAACACGTGAACGACTTGCCGCCGGATCTGCCGCGCCTCCAGACCCTGGAGACGTGGCTGGAGCTACAGCTCCACCGGGTCCGCGCCGAGATCTCCCGCCAAGAGCAGCAGCGGGCCGCGGCCACCGCTCGCCCGCCACGGCAGCCGGCCCCGTTCGTGCTGTCCTTCCTGCGCGCCGGGGGCAGGCCCGTGCCGGACTCCGTGCACACTGGCGACTGCCGGATGACCAGCAGCCACACCCGGCCTCTGACCCGCGAGGAGGCACTCCGCGTGCTCGCCGGCGGCGGCCCCACGGCGTGCGCGATCTGCCGGCCGGACACGGAACTCGGCCTGCTCGACTGAGTCGGCGTGCCCGGGCGCCGTCCCGGCAGACCGGCCGCGTACGATCCCGGCTGTGGCTGACGAGAACGTGACCGGCGAGACCCCCGAGGACGCGCACGCGGCGCTGCTGCGGCTCCAAGAGGAGTACGGCCGACCGACCCAGCCGGGCGGCTGGGCCGAGGAGCAGCATGCGCGGTGGGACGCGCAGTGGCGGCACTGGCGGGCCCTGGTGCTGGCGAAGCACGGGTACGACGCCGCCTGACCTAGCCGTAGCATCCAGCCATGTCGAGGAAGACGATCAGGCGCGTATGGCCGATTGCTGCCGCGGTGCTTCTGGTGCTGGCCGCCGTTGTCACGATACGGGCGGACTGGCTTGAGGTCGATGACGCCAATGTCGTGGTGGCGGGAGGCGCGCTTCTCGCAGCCCTGGCGTCGTGGGCGGCCACAAGCCGGGCCAGCGATACGGCGGAGGCTCTGGCAGGTATCGAGCGCGAACGATGGCACAGGGAACTCACCCCAGAATTGGAGGTGAAAGTGATTCGGCCGCCGCTAGGTGATCGTGCTTGGTTCCGTCTCAAGCTAACCGGCCCCATCGGATTGGACCGCTTGGAAAGTGTTGTCGTCACCATTCGCGACGACGAGGTTGATCGCACTCCACGGACGGCTCCGCCGCCGACGGCCGCTGATGTAGCCGGGCAAATCTGGGGGCCCTACCAGTTCACCCCAGGTATCGACGACGTAGCTGAGCCCGGTCGGACGACACCCTCGTTTGCCCTTGAGCGGGATGACCTCAAGCGGCTGGATATGCGTAGAACCAGGCCGCCCTTCTGGTGGAACGATGCAGACGCGGAGGAGCGTTGGCGTCAGGAGTACCTCTTTCAAAAGGTGCGGATGAAGATCGAGTGCCGCGCAAAAGGGCAGAAGCCTTGGTTTGTCTATTGTGAAGTGCCTGTCGAATTGAATCAGCAGCCGCCCCAGGCATGAGAAAACTGCCCCCTCCTGCGCATGAGGCGCTGGAGGGGGCGATGTGTTTTCAGCGGCCGGCCAGCTCCCAGAACGCGAGCCCCGCACCAGCGACGGCGGTCAGCGCGGCGATCGAGGCCAGCGGCCACCTGTTCTTTTCCAACGCGTCGAGACGCGCCTCGTGGTCGGCGAGCTGCTTGTCGGTCTGGTCCGACCGCTGCACCAGCAGCGCGAGCGAGCCGTCCACCCGCGCGAAGCCGGCGTCCAGCGTGCCCCGCAGCCGCTCCAGTTCGAGGAGCACCTGCCCCGACTCCGCCGGCGTCACCGGCGGGGCTCCGGCTCGGCGGTACGGAGCCAGGACGGGAGCAGCGCCTGCACCCCGGGCAGGGCCATGGTGCGGGCGAAGCCGCCCGCGACGGCGAGGCCGCCGGCGACCCAGGGCAGGGCCTCGGGGATCCCGGAGGCGCTGACGATCGCGGGGAGGGCGACGGCGAAGCCGAGGGCGGTCTGAAGGACGGTGCGGGCGGTGCGCTTGGCGGCGTCGGACATGGTCACTTCTCCTTCTGGGCGGCGAGCAGGGTGTTCAGACGGTCGACCTTCGCGCCGAGCGCGACGACGGCCTCGTACGTCCGCACGACGTAGCCGTAGAAGTCGGGGATGCGGCGCCCGGCCTTCTTCGACTTCTCGTCGGCGGCCGGGTTGCGGTACTCCAGGATCCTGAGCGCGACGCGGGTGATGTCGTCTCGGGTCAGGGCCACGATGGGCTCCTTCTCGGGGGTGGGCCTCGGCGTGGCCGGAGGTGGGGGCGGGGCGGGCTTGTCGCCGGGGTTCCAGGACGCCGGGTGCCGCAGCCGCTCGGCGACGTCGGCGCGGAAGTCGTCCATGTCGAGCCGGGGGTCGGCCGGCTTTCTCGTCGTGGCTTCCTTGTGGGCCCACACCGAGTCGGCGGACCAGCCGTGGAACCGGCAGCGGGCGGCCTGGACGCGGACGGCGACGTCGTACTGCTTCGCCGTCCAGTCCCGGCCGGGCTCGCCGCTGTTCTCGACCTCCAGGCCGTAGCTGACGGCGTTGCCATCGATCTCGTCCGGGCCCGGCGCCGGGTGCTCGCCGCGCTCGTTCAGGACGGCCTCGTACGCGTTGCGCGCGACCTTCCCGGCGTGGTTCGCGCGGCCGTTGCCGACGAGGTAGAGGGTGCCGGAGCGGGCGAGGAAGTCGTGGCACAGCGGGCCGGGGAGGTCGGCGTTGCCGTTGTAGCACCAGGCCGCAAGGCCAGGGCCCTCTCCGGCGGTGTGGTGGACCATGCTGGCGTGGACGTCGCCCCAGGCGCCGCGGCCGTTGCGGTTGTGGGTGCGCCAGCCCTTCATCTCGACGATGTCGGTGACGCCCTCCGCGCGGAGGGCGGCGATCCACTCGTCGGGGGTGATCGGTACGGCCATCACACACGCTCCGGCCAGTGCCAGGAGCCGCCCTCGTACGAACCGTCGGCGCGCGGCTCTCCGTGGGTCACCTCGCGGTTGAAGAACATGCCCTCGGGGTTCAGGACGGCGAGGTCTACGAGGAACGGTCCGTGTACGGCCGTAATGATCGCGGCGCGGCACTGCGAGGTGTACTCGCCGCCCGGTGTGCCGTAGCTGACGAAGTGCACGATCCGGCCAACGGCCGGGGTCGGATGGGACATGCGGGCCTCCAGGAAGCAGAAAAGCCCCGGCCAGACGGCACAGGGCAGGCGGTGGAACGGCAGGTCAGAGGGGGTTGGTGAAGCGCACGTTGTCGAGCCACACGGTGGTCGGCGACGCGCCGCCCGTCGGGACGGAGGCGGTGAGCGCCCCCGACGTCATCAGGCCGAGGCGCACCGGGAAATGCGCGCTGCTGGCGGCGTAGGCGGCAGTGCCGTGCTCGACGGACGGCCGGTACGGCGAGTTGAAGGTGAAGAGGGTCTGGGTGGTGTTCACGAGCGTGCCGCCGGCCGTGTTGATCCGGCCCTCGTACTCCCAGACCTCGGTGCCCAGGATCCGCAGGATGCGCATGCGGGGGACCTTGGCGGCGTTCGGCGTCATGCCGGTGGCGAAGGTGCCGAGGTTGGCCAGGGGGGTCCACTCCATGACCTCCTCGATCAGGCGGGTGTTGAGCTTGGCAGCGGTCAGGGTTTCGCCTGCCAGGAAGGCGTAGTAGGGCACGTGGGGCCTCCTAGAGGGCGACGGTGGCGGGTTGGAGGACCTGGATCGGTGCCCCCGCCGCGTGGGGCTTCGAGATGCCGTTGACGGACCGGACGACGGTCGCGGTCTGGGTGAGGCCGGTCCCCGTGATGCCGGTGATGCGGATCTGCTCGCCGCCGATCAGCGCGTCGATGGGGAAGGGGCCGGTGGTGGTCCAGGCCGGGCCGGGGCTGGACACGAACGACATCGAGGTGGCTGCCTGGGTCACGGCCGTGCCGAGGGTGGTGCCGTCCGTTCCGGGCCGGGCGCGCACCGGATCGTCGGTGACTGCGACCGTCCACGGGCCTGCGGGCACGCAGGTGAGGGTGGCCGTCCAGGTGCGGATGCCGGGGGTCTCGCTGATGCCCTGGACGATCAGGTCGATCGGCCCTGGCGGCAGCCACGGCGGGGTGTTCGTGATCTGGATGCGGTCGCCGAGTTCCAGCGCGAGGAACGCCTCGATCAGGTGGGGTGTGCGGTGCAGCGCGAGGTGGACGACAGGCACGCGGGACTCGTCCCAGGTGCCCAGGTGGAGCAGCCACCCCGCGATGTGCTGGGGCTGGTCGTCGGTAGCGAGGGACAGGTCCGACGTGGTGTCGTACAGGCCGACACCGTTCGGCGGCGCCTCGACCGACATGGGGCCCGTTTCCAGCACGGCGCGGCTGGAGGAGCCGCTGATGCGGTTCACCGTGATGTCGTTGCGGGTGGCCTGGTCGTCGTCCACGGGCTCCAGCGGTGGCGCGAGGTCGCCGGCGGAGTAGTCGAGGGTCATCCGTACCGGCTGGTTGTACAGCGTGCTGCGTGCCCGGTAGGTGAGCCTGGTGGACGCGCGGTCTTCGGTGAGCATGCCGAGGTCCGAGTCCGCGCACTGCTGCATGAGGGCGATGAGGGTGTCGGGCCGCTGCTGGCCCATGGGGGTGGAGGGCTGGCCGATGGCGCTGAACACGCCGATCCGGCCGTTCTGCGCCTCGCGCGCGAGCCGGACGAGCCGATCTGTGGCGGCCTCGGCGGTGAAGCCGTGGTCCGCGGAGTGGTACGCGCTGGAGATGCTGTCCGTGCCCCACACGGTGATGTGGCCGACGTGGAAGGTGGGGAGCGCCGGGCCGAACGAGGTGTCGACCTGGGTGACTCGGCCGACCACGCCGGCGACGGTCCCGGGGACCGATGCGGCGCCGCTCCCGATGTTCGTCCAGCGGATCTCGTAGGCGATGTTCCCGCCGGACTGCGCGGCGGCGAACTCCAGCCGCCACCAGCCGGTGAACAGGTTCACGCCGGTGGCGATCGGGTGGTCTACCGCGAGCGCCCCGGCCGAGTCGTAGCCGTAGACGTGAGTGCCGGTGGCGCCCATGGTGATGCGCCAGCGGCGGACGGTGCCGGTGGTGGTCCAGGACAGCACTTCCTGCTCGGCGGCAGGCGCGGTGCCGTCCATCCGGTACGGCATGCACAGGGCCCACTGGTTCGTCGCCACGGACGGCACAGGCACCGATCCCCGCATCGTGGCGCCTGGCGAGAGCGAGGGCAGAGGGGAGGAGCCGCCGAGGGTGTCGTCCTGGGCCATGTCCCACCCCGAGACGGCCAGGGGGCTGCCGCCGACGAGGGCGCTCGCTGCGTGTGTGGCGCCGGTGGAGTCCTCGCACGGCCAGTAGGCGAGCGGCAGGTAGGAGGGGACGCGGCGGCGCAGCGTGGACGGCAGCGCCTTGCGGCCCTGCTGGAGGCGCCGCAGGACGCCCGCGGCCTCGACGCTGGTCCACATGTCCTCGCCGGACGGCGCCCACTGGGGCGGCCAGGACGACACCTCGCCGAAGAACCGGTACTGGCGATCGCTGATGATGCCGCCGTTGTCGATGGTCCAGACCCTGCCTGCTCCGTCCGTGAAGCCGGTGGTGCCCGGCGTCTGGGCGGTGAAGTCGGGGTTGGCGACGACGGTCCCGTTGATGCCGGAACGGACCTCGACCGAGTAGATCCGCCGCTCCATGCGGGTGAAGACCAGGTTGGCGGCGTCGCCCACCTCCAGGGCGGCCGTGGAGGCGAAGATGCTGGTCGTCCCCGAGGTGGTCACCGTCTGGCCGATCTCGACCCACGGGCCGGCCATCGTCTCGGCCATGTAGAAGGTCGCTGTCCACCCGCCGAGGCCGTTGTTGACGTCGAGGGTGGCGCGCACGCAGTACCGGCGCCGGGGCACGGTGAGACGCGAGGAGCGGGCCTCCATGATGTTGGAGCCGGTGGTGGACCAGCCGATGAGGATCTGCCCCTCGCCGGTGATCATGAAGCGCCAGGCCCGCTGGCCCACGGTGTCCCACTTCATCGCGATCTCGTAGCCAGCGCCAACGTCGAGCCACTGCGTCGGGTCGAAGTCGGCGCGGATGTCGATGTCGGAGGTGATGTCGAGGGCGGCGTGGTCGGGGGTGACGGCGCGTCCGAAGCCGTCGGGGAGGAAGAGGTGACGGGTGGCACCGGGGACGGAGACGCGCAGCGGCGTGTTGCGGCCGATGGCGCCGAAGTAGGGGCTGAGCGGGTTCCGGGGGCTGTACTTGCCGCCCGCGTTGTTGAGGGTGAGGGTGCAGCGGGACGGATCCGCCACGGCGGATCCGTCCGGCTTGCCGCGGGCGATGTTGATCGGGTCACGCGTGTAGACGTCCGCCGTGACGTCCGTCCAGACGCCGCCGGCCTGGAGACCCACTCGCACGCCGAGCGGGTCCTCGGGAAACGCCACGGTCTACCTCCTTTGTCCGAGTACGAGTTGCACGTCGCCTCCGCGTGCCTGGATCGACTTCCGCAGCTCTTCCACGAGGAAGTCGGAGTGCCGGCGCCCGTCGGAGCTGATGACGATCTGTACCGGCTCCCGGCGGGCCCCGGAGCCGCCCGGGCCGCCCGCGCCCGCATACGCGCCGGCCGCGACGGTGGGCGTCGGCGCCGTGACGAGGCTGGACATCGAGGCGTCGACCGCCGACCGGCCGGACTCGATGCCCCGCACCAGGCCCGCGGGGATGAAGCGGCCGACCGCGGCCATCACCCGCGACGGCGACTTGATCCCGAGGGCCCGCTTGATGGCCTTCTGCATGGCGACGGCGATCCGCACCATCTGCTCCTCGATCGCGGCCTGTTCCTTCTTCAGGCCCTCCACCAGGCCCTGCGCAGCGCGGATGCCGGCGCCGTACATGGCGTCGCCAGCGGTGTTGCCCGCCTGGGTGGCGGCCTTGACCAACTGGGCCTGGGTGTCGTTGATCTGCTTGATCTGGCCCGAGGAAGCGGACGCCAGCGCAGCAGCAGCGGCGCTGCCCTGCTCCACGCCGGCCTGCGCGATCTGGGCGATCAGGTCGGCCCTGACGCCCTTCTTGCGGAGCTTTTCCAGGTCCTCGGCGAACTTCTTCGCCTTGGCGAGGTTGACCTGGAGGTTGGCGAGGATGCTGGCGGCGGTGGTGCCGCCCTCGCCCTGGTCGTTCGTGATGTTCGCGGCGTCCAGGACGCCCTTCTTCACGTCCTCGGCAAGCTTGTTCCGCGCCTTGATCAGGTCGTTGAGCTTGGCCGTCGCGTCCTTCAGCCTCGCGGCTACCTTCTCCTCGCGCTTGGCGAGCGTGGTGAGCCTGGCGGTGCCGATGTTGAGGATCCGCATGGCCTTGTCGCGGTTGTCCTTCGACCGCTGCAGCAGGAGCTTGTTCTGTTCCTTGATCTTCCGGTTCTGCTCGTCGATCTTCCGGTTCTGCCGGTCGATCTCGCGGTTCTGCTGGTCGATCTCCCTGTTCTGCTCGCGGATCCGCTCCCGCTGCGCCTTGGTGCCCTTGACCTCCTTCTTCTCCTTGCGGGGCTTCCGCTTCAGGAGAGGCTTCAGGGTCACCTCGGTGGCGTCGATGATGATGTTCGCCATCCGCTGCGCCGTCGACCGGATCTGGCCCAGGCTGCCGGTCATGCCGACCACCAGGCCGCGGGCGATCCACTCGCCTTGCTTGGCGGTGACCCGGGACGGGCTGTGGATGCCGAGGCTGTCGGCGATCTGCCCAGGGATGACGGACCGCACCCAGCCGCTGACCTGCGACTTCAGCCAGGAGCCCATCGACTTGATGCCGTTCCACAGGCCGCGGACGACGTCCATGCCCGCGCCGACGAGGAGCGAGCCGAGGTTGCCGACGGCGCGCCCGATCTCCCGGGGGAGGTTCCGCATCCAGTCGAGGAGCGCGCGGCCCTGGCGGACTGCGCCTTCCTTCGCGCGCTGCCAGTGCCGGGAGATCGTGGTGGCGATGGTCCAGCTGGCGAAGTAGCCGAGGATCCGGCCGGGGAGCTGCCGGATCCAGTTCGTCAGGCCGTCCCACATGGCCTTGGTGCCGGCCTTGACCTCCTGCCACTTCTTCGCGATCGCGGGCCAGATGGGCCAGGACATGAACCAGTTGACGATCGCCTTGCCGATGTCGGTGACGGTGCGGGAAATCCACTCCCACGCCACCTTCGTCGCGGCCTTGATCTCGTCCCAGTACGCGATGATCAGCGCCACCAGGCCGGCGACCGCCATGATGACCCAGCCGATCGGGCCCATGGCGATCAGCCACTGTGCCGCCATCGTCGCGGCCCAGGCGACCGCGCGGGCCGCCATCATGGCCATCTGCCCGACGACCGCGAGGGCCGCCCGGGCGACCGCCAGGGCGAACTGTCCGACCGCCCGGAGCGCGGCGCCGAGCCAGGCCGCCGCGACCGTGGCCGCGTGCACGATGGCCGCGCGGGCCATGGCGAGCATCGACGCGACTGCCGTACGGGCCGCGGCCAACCACAGGCCGATCTGCATCCACAGCCGCGACTCCAGCATCAGGGACGCGAGCGCCGCGAGCCGGGCGTACAGCTGGTACGCCTTGAACGCGAGCGCGACTGCGGTGACGCCGGCCGCGAGGCCAGCGAGGACGTCCGGCGGCAGGCTGTTGATGATGCTGGCGATGGCCAGCGCGATCTCGGCCGTCACCCCGATCAGCGGGCCGAGCGCGACCAGCAGGTTGCCGGCCGCGAGCGCGAGCTGGCCGAGCGCGCCGCCGCCCTCGCGGGCGATGTCGAGGAACTTCTCGAACCCCTCGCTGCCCTTGAGGCCCTGCGCCCAGTCGGCGAAGGCGTCGGTCATGCCGACCAGGCCGCCGGTCACGCCCTTCGAGGTGGGCAGGAACGCCTGCATCAGGCCCATGAAGCCCCGGCCGAGGTTGCCGAGCACCGTGATGAAGTTGGACAGCGCCGGGCCGGACGCCTCGGCCATGTCGGCCGCCCACTCCTTGAAGCGCGCCGACTTGATGCCCTTGGCGACCTTGGTCAGCATGTCGTCCAGCGCGCCGGCCGCGGCCTTCACGAACGGGGTGAGGGTCGGCAGCAGCTCGCGCAGGATGTTCAGGCCCTTGGTGAAGACGGGCATCGTCGTGCTGGAGAGGGACGCGGACCAGTCCTCGTGTGCGGCCTTGAGCTTGGCCTGGGCGAGAGCCGCGTCCCTGGTCGCCTTCGGCAGGCCCGCGGTCTGCCGCATGTAGGCCAGCTCGGCGTCGCGGGTCTTCAGCCGGGCGGTGGTGTACGCCTTCGCGGCCTTCCCGGCCAGGTCGCTCCCCTCCGCCTTCAGCTTGGCGGCGAGCTGGGCCTTGCGGGCTTCGTCCTCCTCGGCCTTGGCCAGCGCGTCAGCCGCAGCGGACGCGTCCTTCATCTGCGCCATCTGCGGCTTGATCGCGAGCTGGAACGCGCCGACCGCCAGCCCCGCCGCGACCGCGCCGGCGGCCAGGCCGCCGATGGCGGTGGTGAGCGCGGCGACCGCCGGGATGCCGATGCCGACCTTGGCGGCGGCGGGCCCGATCTTCTTCAGCGCGTTGACGGCCACGCCGGAGTAGTGCCGGATGCCGTCCGCCAGCCCGCGGCCGGCGGCCTCGCCCTCGGAGATGAACCGCCCGCGGAGGTCTCGGAGCTGGCCCTCGGCGTCGGTGGTGAGGCCGCGCAGGCGCAGGCGGGCGGCGGCGAGCCCGGAGCGCCAGCCGGAGTCGTCTGCGCGGATGATGCCGACCAGCTCGCCGACCGTGAGCGCCATGGGCTATCGCACCCCCTTCGGTGTCTTGGGTTCAGGTGGTGCGAAGTGCCGCTGGATCCGGCACTCCGTGGACAGCAGGCCGAGGATCCGGACGCGGAGCCACCGCCAGGAGCGCTGCTGAAGCAGGCCGGGCGTCGAGAGGTCGAGGCCGTACACCTCGTGGAGGTCGGCCTCGATGAGCGCCCACTGCTCCAGCAGCGCGCCCCACGTCAGGTCCGGGTGGCCTTCCGGCCGCGGGCGGTAGCCGGCGGGGTGCTCGTACCACTCCGCGAGGCCCGTGACGGGGTCGATTTCGCCGCACGGGATGAGGCCCGGCGCTGCTCCCTGTTCGCCGGGCCCGCCTGAGAAGGGTCGCCGCCGGTGTTCCAGAACTGCTCGGCGGCGTCGAGGCCCTGGCTGATCCACAGGACGGCGGTGAGCGCCACGTGGCGGAATCGGGACCAGTCGAGCTGCGCGAGGGCGTCGTCGTACGTGGCGCCGAGCGCGGCCCGGTAGAGGTTGAGCTCGGCGAGGTCGTCGAGAGCGGTGGCGTCCGGGACGGCCTCCGGGTCGGCGGCCAGCTTGATGCCGGTCTCCATCAGCTTCTCTACCTTGAGGCCGTCCTCGGCGGACGGGCCCTCGATGTGGAAGGTGCGGACCTGGCCGTCCTTGCACTTCACGGGGAGGTCGAGGGAGTCGCCGAGGAACTCCTCCAGGACCCTGAAGCCGGCCATCAGGGGGTCACCGGGTTCGCGATGAGGCTGAGGACGCCGTCGCCGGTGAGGGTGACCTGCACCTGGTCGAGGGCGGTGTACTCGCCGCCCTGCGGCTCCCAGGTGACCAGCGCCTTGCCGGAGTACGCCTCGGGCAGGCCGTTGCGGTCGTACCAGCGGACGCCGACCTTGGAGGCGGCGCCGTAGGCGAACGAGGCCAGGCGCAGCTTCTCGTGGACGGGGCTGTACGTGGTGGAGTCGGGGCTGGACTTGCGGTTGAACGTGGTCTCGACGGACCACTCCTGGGCGGTCTTGGTGTTCTCCGCCCAGCCGCTGGAGTCGTAGCTGGAGCTGTTCTCGATGTTCGGCGGGAACTGGGGCTGGAACTCGGTGATCCCGGGGCACAGCTGCCAGTCGGGGGCCTCGTCGGTGCCCATGTTGATGTCCATGCGCCACCTGCGGGCGAGCGCGGTCTCGGTCGGCGTCGACATGACGCGGTCCTCCTCAGTCGATCAGATGCGGGGCGGGCCGCGTGGCCCGGAGGTAGTAGTTCGCGGTCATCTCCTGGCGCCCGTGAGGGTCTTGGCCGAGGAGCGCCTGGGACTGGCGCCAGGCGAGCGCCACGTGGGTGGTGCCGAGGTAGAAGCCCTGCCGGTTGTGGAGGGCGGCGAACACGCCGTCGGCGAGGTCGGCGGTGTCGAGCGGGTCGGGGCCGGTCCGGATCCAGACCTGGAGGCCGGTCACCGCGTCCGTCAGGTCCGAGTCCTCGACGGTGTAGGGGTTGAGCCACAGGATCCGGTCGGGGGCCTCGGGCCGGGTGCCGTAGCCGATGGCGGTGATGGCCTCGTCGGGGCCGTAGACGCCGCCAGGCCGGTAGACGCCGAGCCCCGCTGCCGCGAGCAGCAGCGCGGCCCCGCCGAGAAGGTCTCGGGTGTAGGCCACCGGTCACCTCCAGGGCATGGGTGAGGGCCCGCTCGCCGGCGGGCTGTCGGTGGTCGGGGGTCAGCCGCGGAGCCAGTCCCGCAGCGAGACGGCCATCAGCCGGAGCATCACGTCCCGCCCATCGTTCATGGCCGACTCCAGGTACTTCGCCTGGCGGCCCGGCAGGTGCTTCCAGCTGAGTTCTTCGTGCTGGCGGACCGCGTACACGGTGTCGTAGGTGATCACGCCCTCCAGTTCGCGGATCATGTTGACCCGGCCGGAGCGTTCCAGGGTGCCCTCGTCCAGCGGCACCCTGGAGTTGGAAACTCCCAGGGCGTGCTCCAGAGCGCGCTCCAGACCCCGGGAGGCAACCCGCCGACCGCGCTGGGTCCACAGCCGGTCGCCCTGCCACGACATGCGGGCATGCTGCGGGCTCATTCGAGCTGCACCTCCGTGTGGTTGGGGGTGCCGAGCTGGCCGCCGTCCCGGTCGTAGCAGGCGATGGCATTCGTACGGCGGCCGGACGGCAGCAGCACGCGGGACTTCGGCGGGGCGACGGTGCCGGGCATCGAGTAGAAGGTGGTCGTGGATACCATCTCGTCGCCGGACGGCGACCGGACGAGCCTGGTCTTGTCCTCCACCAGGCAGCGCACTTCGACGGCCGGTCCGTACGCCGGGCCGGACGGTCCGGTCCCGAGGTACCTCTCCACCTGGACGCGGTGGATGAGCGCCCAGGCGGGGATCGTCAGCACGCGACCACCACCCCGAGCAGCAGCAGTTCGGGCGTGATGTCCGGCGCCTGCAGCGCATCCCAGACGGCCGGGGCCACCTGGCGGCCCGGGGCGTCGGCCCCGGACGTTGAGGTGAGGGACCGCTCCAGCCGCACCGAGCCGATCTCCACCTTTCCCCAGCCGACGCCGGCGGCCCCCGTGGTGTCGCCGACGTCGATGCCCCACTCCGCCTGTGCGCACGCCGCGTCGGCGAACGCTGCGGCCACCGGCAGGGCGGAGGGCAGCCCGGCGCCGTCGACGTCGTAGCGGCAGTACCGGAAGACGTGCGCGTCGAGGAACGCGCTGGCGCGCCGGAGCCGGGCGTCGATGTCGGCCGGCCCCGGCGCGCCGGTGTACGCCTCGTACTGGGCGGCGGTCGCGTAGACACGAGCCATGGCGACCACCTCCCTCAGGCGCTGGCGCCGATGATGACGATGTCGTACGAGACCGCCGTCCCGGCGCCGCTGTTGGCGACCTTCAGCAGGTCGCCGGTGCCGGCCGTGACCGCGTAGGTGGCGGCGTCGGCGGCGCCGGTGGTCAGGCCGATCGCGGCGCCGGGGCGCAGCGTCAGCGTGCCGGTGGCGCCGAGGAGCGCGGCCCACGCGTTCGCGGTCGCGGCCCCGACGATCACGTTGTTGACGTTGGTGGCGGCGGCCCGGATGTACAGGCCCTTGATCCGGGCGAAGGTGACCGTGGCCCCGAACGCGTCCAGCAGGACGCCGGCGAGGTCGAGGTCTTCGGTCGCGGACGCGGCGAGCGTGCGGCGGTCGGACCAGGCGCGGTCGGCCTGTCCGGCGCCGGTGCCGGACTGCCACGTGGTGGCGGCCCGGACGGTGACCGGCGCGGACGCGGTGGCCAGGTCCAGGGCGCTGGTGAGGGTGGCGTCTGCGGCCACCGACATGGAGGCGGTGAGCGGCATGGGTCAGTCCTCCTCGGCGAGCGCGAGCACGGTCTTGCGGGCCTTCCCCGTGCGCTCGGCGTCGATGACGCGGGCGAACTCGGCGGCCTGCTCCGGGTCGGCCTGGTGGTCGAGGTCGTTGAGGTACTCGATGACCTCGGCGGCGTCGTGCGCCGCCGGGTCGAACGCCTTGCCGCCCTCGCCGAGGCCGCCGTCCTGCGGGCCGGGCTCGGTGGCGTCGGCCGCCGGGGTGAGGCCGTAGCCGCGCCGCCGGAAGTACTCGATCGCCTGGCGGCCGGCCTTGTCCTCGTCGGAGACGACCGCGGCGCCCTCGTCGAAGAGGACGCCGCAGGACTCGCCGCTGAACCCGGGGTCGGGAGAGGTCACGTGGTACGTGGTCATGGGGTGCTGCTCCCTTCCGGGCTACTGGACCTTGAGGTTCCGCAGGACGCCGCACGCCTTCGTGTTGCGCAGCACCATGGCGACCGGGCCCATCTCGATCTCGCCGGACTTGACCGCGCCCGCGTGCTCGAAGTCGGGCATCCACGTCTGCACCAGCGGCACCCCCGCGACGGACGCGCCGTGCAGGGAGTCCAGGCCGAAGGAGGCGGCGTAGAGGTCCGTCAGACCGGTGATGTTGCCGCCCGCCCCGGCGCCGTCGGCGTCGCGGGTCTCGATCGGGATGATCGGGGCGGTGCCGAGCGCGTTGTCGCCGAGGTCGACCAGCACCCACGGCCCGTACCGCTCCAGGACGCGGCCGAGGTCGTCGCGCTCCTGCGTGTAGATGCCGGCCCAGCGGGCGAGCGCCCGCAGGCGGGTGATCGAGCGCGTGTTGCCGAGGATGCCCTTGACGCCCGGGGGCAGCGCGCCGGGCTCGCCCTGGTCGCCGCCGCCGGTGTGCGACGGGACGATGCGGGACAGCCAGTCGTCGACGACGTCGAGCTGCGCCATGGCCTCGGCCTGGGTGTCGATGGTGCCTCGGGTCCAGTCGAGGTAGCCGGCCGTCACGCCCTCGTTGGCGGGGAGGTACTCGGTGTTGGATCCGGTCAGGGCCTTGTCCAGGCCGTCGAACCCGTTCGCGTCGACCGCGACATCGCCGTTGATCAGCTCATCCTGGAACTTCGTCCGGGTCGCGGTGAGGAGCTGCTGCATCTGGAACGTGATCTCGTTGGTCTGCGCGGCGCCGAGGCGGGCGAGGACGCGGTCGATGTCGAACTTGCCGCCGAGGGGCTTGAGGTCGACGGTCGAGCGGGCGCGGGTGGCCTGCCCGGCGGTGTACTCCGCGTTCAGCGCGCGGAACGCGGCGGCGCGGGCGGCCGTGAGTCGGGTGAAGCCGTAGGTCAGCGTGCCGCCGCCGGTGCCCGGGTTGACCGTGTCGTCGAAGACGATCTGGTCGAGCAGCCAGGAGTACCGGCGGAGGTTGTCGATGACCGCGTAGTCCACGTCGGTCTGCGTGTTCACCTGCGCCTGGGCAAGGGTGATGGGCATGAGGGTCTCCTCAGGTGGGGTCAGGTCTGGTAGTGGTGCGAGACGGCGCCGGACAGGGACCCGGAGCGCTTCTTGGCGCCGGTCTCGCCGGTGCCGCCGGACAGGTCGCCGCCGGAGCGGGTCGCGGCCGGCTGGACGGCGAAGCTGGGGTTCTCCTTCACGGCGGCTTTGATGGCGTCGTCGAGGGCTGTGGTGAAGCCCTTCGCGGCCGGGTCGAGGTCGGCGAGCGTGCGGGCGAAGGAGCGGGAGTCGAGGAGCGCGCCCGCCTTGGCGCCGGCCTTCTCGGCGCGGGCCCAGACGGCGAGTTCGACGTCCTTGGCGCGGAGCTGGGCGGCGTGCTCGGTGAGCGCGGCGTCCTTCTGCTCGATCGCCTTGGCGAGCGCGGCGGGGTCCGGCGGCACGTCGTCCTTGACGAGGCCGAGGGCCTTGCCCAGCTTCTCCGTGAGCGCCTTGACGGCCTCGTCGGCGGCCTGCTGCTTCGCGGTGGTGCGGTCCTTCGCGGCTTCCTTGCGGGCGTCCGCGAGTTCCTTCTCCAGCCGCTTCACGGCCGCGGCCTGGTCGTCGCCGCCGGTGACGGTGGACTGCTGTCCGGAGCGCTGTCCGTCGCCGGATCCGATGCTGTCCGTCTGTCCGGACTGCTGTCCGCCCTGGTCAGCGGCCTGTCCGCCGGACGTGTCCGTGTCGGATCTGGCAGTGGATCCGCCGTCGTCCCCGCCGTCCGCGTACAGGTACGCGTCGAACGGGCCGGTGGGGTAGGGGTGGGCCCAGCCGCCGCCGTCGAGGCGGAGCCGGTGTCGGGCGTGGGTGCGCTTCGGCATGGTCGTGCCCTCCTGGGGCGCGTAGGGGATGGGTCGGCGCCTGGCCGACCTGAGGAAGGGGTGGTGTGGTGGCCCGCTCCAGGCGGGCCGTGGTGCTCCCTCCGCTCCAGGCGGAGGGAAGACAGGGGGAGTGATGTCGGAGGCGGGGGTTACCGTCGAGGCATGACCGACAACACGAGCGAGCAGCAGCTCGCGAGCGAGGCCAAGACCGCACTCCTGATCGCCGTAAAGGAGGCGGCGAACAAGGGGCTTGGGGAGCGTGCTCTCCAGCTCGCGCAGGCGTATGCCGCGATCTCCGAGGTGAAGCGCAAGCCGGAGCTTCCGGCGCCGAGCGGCTACGTTGACCAGCGGCTGGACAACCGCCGGTAGTTCAGTGGGCCTGCCCGATTTGCTCCCGGGCGGGCTTCCGGCGAAGGTGCGGGTGCGCGGCCACGTTCGCGCGCGCCTGCGCCTGCCACCGCCGCACGAACACCCCCGCGCGCTGTCGGTCCGCGTCCGTCGTCGCCGCAGCCTGACGCCGTTTCCACGCCCGGATGTTCCGCTCGATCTCCCGCTGCCGCTGGGTGTCCTTGTACGTCGTCCCCGGTGTTGCTTGATGCGGCGGCCGAGTCGTCACCCCGGGCAAGTAGGCGGACAGGGAGTGCCGGCAGTTCGGATGGAACAGGCCCTCCGCCCTAGCCTCGGTGAGGCTGCCGGCCACGTGCACCGCGACCGTCTCCGGCGGCCGGAGTGCCGCGCGCAGCCCCGCCGGCTGGATCGCCTTCTCCGCCCGCACCGTCCGCGGCCCCCGCTCCGGCCCCAGGGACAGCACTTCGCCCTCCCACGGCGCACACAGCGGGCACTCCAGCGGCGCGTCAGACACGATGACCAGCCCGACGCCCAGCTCCGCGAGCGCGTCGATGTGTCCCTCGACCGCGGCACGCGCGGTCACCGACCGGACGGCCATCTCCGCGTACGCCGCCAGCTCCCACGACCGGCCCGCCGAGTCCACGAACCCGGTGACCCCGCGCTGCGCGAACTGATCGAGCGCCCGCTGCGTCGCCTGCCGTCGGGTCAGGCTGCCGAGCAGCGTGGACGAGGACGCGCGGGCGACGACCGACCGGTAGACGTCGAGGACGGCACGGGTGATCCGCACGTACAGCGGGCGGGTGTCCTGCGCGTACGACGCCGCGAGCCGGTCCACGGCCGGCGCGCCAGGGAGCACTGCGCGGGCTTGTAGCTCGCGGCCGATGTCGAGCGCGCCCAGCTCGGCGACGGCGGCCTGCCTGCCGCGTCCGTACGCCTCGGCGAGGGCGCGGCCGACGGCGCCGTCCGCGTCCTGCTGGAGGGCGGTGGTGACGTCCTCGACGGCGGCCCGGAGGTCGCCGATCGAGCGGAGCTTGATCTCCGCCCACAGGGGGCTGTCGATGCCCTCCATGAGGGCGGCCCGAAGCTTCTCCAGCAAGGCGAGTTCGGCGTCCGCGTACAGGGTGGCGATGGCCGCGGCGAGGTCTTCGGCCATGGCGGGGGAGACGGGCATCGTGCGACCTCCTCACCGCCCGGCCGGGGCCGTGTTACTCGGCGCCGGTGAGCGTCGGATCTGCCGTGTCGCGGCCGGACTCGGCCTTGATCCGGGCGACCTCTTCGGCCTGCTGCTCCAGCGGCATACCGGGGTTGACGAGCGCCACCAAGGTCTCGGTGGACGCAGCCTCGGCGCGGCGCAGCAGGTCTGCCGACTCGGCGAGCGTCTTCACGTCGTCCTGGACGGAGTCCGCGAACCGGACCTCGGGACGCTCGACCTCGACCCGCGGGGCGTCCGGGAAGAGCGCGGAGTTCTCCAGGATCAGCAGGGTCTCCACGAACTCGGAGAGGCCGACGGACTCCAGCTCCGACTTCCGGGCCCGGGTGGACATGCTGCGCGCCGTGTCCGCCTTGACCTCCGTCGCGGTCCTCAGCCCGCCCTCGCTCTCGCCGAACGTGCCGCCGTCGTACCCGGCGTTCCGGATGCAGCGGGAGACGAGGTCTTCGATCGTCGCTCGGTGCTCCTCGTGCCGGATGGCGAACTGGTTCAGGGTGATGCCCTGGTCGCCGGTGGGCGGGATGTTCATCGGGGCGTAGACCTCGCGGTCCACCCACGACACGCCCTCACCGACACCGTTCGACTGGAGGTAGCCGGCCGGGACGATGATCCGTGAGCGGGCGAGCCGGACGTCCCGCATCCAGCTGGTGTACGTCTCGTCGATGGCGCTGAGGAACGTCTCGGCGCCCTGGTAGTCCGACGTGCCCAGACCGGCGGCGCCGGGCACGTCGTGCCAGTCCGGAGCCGTCATCGAGTTCGGGATGTACACGCAGGCCAGACGGCCCTTCAGCATCGGCAGGTGGATGACCGGCTCCAGCCCCTGGGTGTCCGGGTAGGCGCCCAGGTCGACGGGACCGCCGAGGTTGTCCTCGCTGCCCTCGTACACGCCGTGAAGGATCAGGTTCGGCTCGTGGTGCTCCAGGTGCCGGACGACCTTCTGCCCTTCGACGGCGATGACCCTCCAGAACGTCACCTGGCGCAGCCGGCCGCCGTAGAAGCGGGGTGCGGCGCCGTCGGCCCGGACGACCGTGGCCCACGGGGTCGGGCTCATGTCGAGGTCCCACATGGCTCGCAGGTAGCCACCGCCGAGGGCGGCGGTCATCTCGGCCTGCGCGATGAGCGTCCGGAGCAGCCCCTCCTTGAAGAGCATGTCCTCCAGGCGCTTCATCGTCGTCTTGTTCTTCGTGACCAGGGTCGGCGGCTCGGAGAAGAGCAGGTCCGCGGAGGTGCGCGCGAGGTCGCGGGCGAGCGGCAGGTGGAGGTTGGAGCGCTTCTCGCCGGCGGGGATGGGCTCGCCCCAGAACCAGCGGGCGAGAGTGCCGACGATGCCGCCGCGGTACTGCGACGGGCGTGAGTCCGGCAGCCCGTACCGGCGGCCGGAGAGGCGGCGGGTGCGGTAGCGGTAAGTGAGCAGGTCGGGGCTGGCGGCGTACCAGGCGGCCCAGTCCTCCAGGTCGGAGGCGATGATGGGGCTGACCGGCGGCCAGGGGGTGTTCTTCTCAGGCAGCGGCACCGGGCACCTCCTGCATGGTTTCGATCTCGTCCGCGAGCGCGCGGTAGAAGCGGACCAGCTCGGCGCGGAGGGCGGCTTGGTCGACGGTGCTGCCGTTCCCTGTGACGGTGATGCTGCCGAGTTCGGCCTCCGGTGCGTCGCCCACCCGCACGCGCACAGGCAGTTCGATGGTGGTCACGCCGCTACCTCCAGGTTCGTGCGGGTCAGGTGCCGCCACTGGTGCACCGTCGAATGCAGCGCATACCGCAGCGCATCCACGCTGTGGTCGTTGACCTTCATCGGGGCGTCCTCGCCCTTCTTCGCGGCCTTCTCGTCCCACGCGTACGCCGGCAGTTCCTCCAGCAGCCCCGCGCACGAGCGGTGCACGGACAGCAGGTTCTGGCCCAAGGCCACGGACACCGACCGGATGCCGTCGCGGACCGCGTTGTCGGCCTTCGCGACGCCCGGCATCCCGTCAGACCAGAGCTGGGTCATGAACGACGCGGCGCTCGGGTCGACGAACACCCACTGCGGGGCGACCCCCGTGCCGCCTCGGTGCTCGTACGAGGCGAGCCAGCCCCGCAGGCCCTCGCTGTACTCGGCGTCCGTCAGCTGGCGGCGCGCGAGCCGGGAGTCGTGCCGGAACTCGCTGGCGACGTAGAGCCGCTCGTCGACGCCGACGCCGACGAGGAGCGCGGCGAAGGGGTTGATCGTGCCGTAGTCCAGGCCGACGCACATCCAGTGCGCCATCTCCGGGAGCAGGTCGACGACGTGCCGCTTCTCGTCGAACATGTCGTAGACGACGCCCTCGGCCAGGCACCACTCGCCGAGCACGTACCGGCGGTAGAACAGGCCGGTGTACTCCAGCTTCAGCGCCTCCACGTACGGGGCCGGGAGGAACGGGTTGTCGTCGAGGCTGAAGCTGAAGCGATGCAGGTCGATCGCCGCTGGGTCGGCTGACTCGGCGAGCTGGCCGTCGCGCTGGAGGTGGAGCCGGGCGCGGTCCAGGTACTTCTTCTTCAGCCAGTGGTTCGGGCCTTCCGGGTTGGTCGTCCCGAACCACTGGGCGCCGGGTACTGACAGGCGGGTGCCGAGCATCGCGAAGAACGACTCCGGGAACGTCGTCACCTCGTCGAGGTACGCGCCCGCCAGGGTCAAGCCCTTGATCTTCTCGGCGGCCCGCTCGTCGTTCGCGCCGGCGGTGTAGATCGTGCGGCCGAAGAGGATCAGCTCACCCGCGCCGGCCTTGTAGACGCAGCGTGCCGAGCCGACCATCGCCACGATCACGTCGATGATGTTCCGCTTCAGCGTGCGCTCGGTCTTCCCGGCCATGAGCAGCGGGCCGGCGGGACCGGTGCGGACGTACCGCAGCCAGACCAGGATCGACGAGATCGTCTTGGAGGAGCGGACGGCGCCTTCCCAGAGGTTCCCGCGCGCCGTGGCGAGCATCGTCGAGCGGAGCTGTTTCCCGGCGAGGGCGGAGTACATGGCGCGGCCCCCTTCCGGTCTACTCCGCCGGGGCCTCGCCGCCGCCCATCATGCCCCGGAGCCAGGCGTCCACGGCGGCGAGGCCCTGGGTGTCGGTCTCGGGCGGGACGAGGCGGAGGGACTGGGCGGCGGCGGCCGTGGCGGCGGCCATGAGCGCCCGCTTGTCGGCCGCCGGCGGCTCGGGCACGTCCTGCTCGGTGTACTTGTTGTCCTTGCCGCCGATGTTGAAGACCTTCGCGGGCTCCCACAGCCGCTCGGTGAGGCGGAGCGCGTCGTCCAGCAAGGCGTCGGCGAGGATCGCCCGCTTCTCGGCGAGCTGCGCTTTGCGGTGCTGGGTGGCTTTCTCGGTCCGCGTGCACTCGAACTCCAGGTTCAGGCGGGCGGCGATGACCGAGATGGTGCGGGTGCCGCGGTCGAGGCGCCTCGCGATCTCGTTCCGGCCGAGGCCCTGCGCATGAAGGTCCCGTACGGCCTGTTCGTCCTCCTCGGTCACAGGCCGCGGGCGCTGGGCGTTCGCCACGATTCACCTCCAGGGAGACAGGGCGGGCGGATACGATCCGGACCACCAGAAGAAGGGGTGGGAATGGGCAAGTTCAGTGACCGGCCGGACATCGAGGCGGCTGCTCAGAAGGTGAAGCCGGCGATCGGCGCGAAGCGGGAGATCCAGCATCTGCCGACGGTGCTGTGGGAGGGCGAGATGGTCGACATGCTCGCGACCGGCGCGTACGGCGGGGGCGTCGGCCTGGTGGCGCTCACGGACCGCCGGCTGCTGTTCCTGAAGCACGGGATCATGTCGCAGGCCCTGGAGGACTTCCCCCTCGGCAACATCAGCTCGGTGCAGTGGTCGGCCGGCATGCTGATGGGCACGCTGTCGGTGTACGCGTCGGGGAACCGGGCGGACATCAAGAGCGTGCCGAAGCAGCACGGTGAAGCGCTGTCGTCGCGGCTGCGGATGGTCATCTCCGCGCCGCCGGCCGCGGCTGCGCCCGCTGCGGTGCAGGCGCCTGCTGGTGCGCCGGACGTGGCGTCGCGGCTGGCGACGCTGGATCAGCTGCGGGTCGCGGGCGCGATCTCGGAGGCGGAGTACCAGGACCGTCGGGCAGCGATCCTCGCGAGCATCTGAGGCCGTTCATGCCGAAGGCCCCGACCGGGTGGGTGGTCAGGGCCTTCGTGCGTTCCGTTCTGAATCCGGGCACGCCGGACTGCCGTCCATGATGCGACACGCGCCACGGTTTTGCAACTAGGTGCATAACCGCGCGCTCTCCGCTACGTCGCGCGCCGGTACGCCCGCCTGTTGGCCAGGTGCTCGGCCACGGTCGAGCCCGTCCACAGGCTGGGCTGTCCCTCGCCTTCGGTGTCGGGCGCGGGCCACCGGCCCCGGCTGATGTCCGCGCGGATGGAGTCGGGACGCAGGCCGGTAGCCTCAGCGATCTCCGCGACGGTGTACAGCCGGTCGGGGGCGAGCTGCACGGTGTCGCGGGTGTGGTGCTCGTCGACGAACGAGGCCACGGCGGCCGGGGCGAACTCCAGGCTGCGCCCGCGCTTGCCGGTGGGTGCCGGCCAGTCGGGGTGTCGGCCCCAGCGCGGGTTCTCGGCGACGTACCGGGGGCTCTTGCCGTAGTGCGCGGCGATCTCGGCGAAGGTCACGCTGGTCCGCCCGGGCGGGGGTGCGGGGGCGCTGGTGGCTACCATGGCGGTGGTTCTCCTCTTGGGGAATCTGCTGGCCGACGGGGCTTGCTCACCACCCTCCGGGTGGCGGTCTTCGGACTGGGCCCCGTCGGCCGTTGGTGTGTCAGGTGCCGAGCTGCTCGCGGGCCTGGGTCAGGGCGGTCTCCAGGGTGTCGGCCACGTTCTCGTGGCCGGTGAAGCCGTCGTCGGTGCCGGGCCCGATGGTCCAGCCCCAGCCGCTGGTGTCGTGGCCGTCGATGGTGATCGTGTGGTCTCCGATCGTGATGACGAGGGACAGGTTCCCGGCGGGGAACGCGATGGCGGTGGTGTGGGCGTCGGCGCCGAGGATGCGGGCGATGGCGGCGCGGGCGGTCTGCTCGGTGGGCATGGTGTTCTCCTCCAGGGTGGTCAGGACGACGGTGCGCCCGTCCGGGTCGGTCAGCGTCTGGCGGCCGGCCGGGGTGTCGGCGGCGCGGGCCGGCGCGGTCAGGCCGAGCCGGAGGTAGCCGGTGGCCGGCCTTCGGTTGGCCGGGTACAGCTCCAGGACGGCGCCGTGCGCGAGCGTGGCGGCGTAGTGCTCGGGGCCGGTGCCGTGCCGTTCGCGTACGAGGGTGAGGCCGAGTCCGCTGTAGAAGTCGCGGCAGGCGTCGAGCCGCTCGGTGTAGAGGACGATCAGGTCGTTGATCACTGGGTCGCTCCGGGGTCTGGGGAAGCCGTGGGAGAGGTGGGTGCCCGCCCCGGTGGCTCCGGGGCGGGCGGTTGGTCTAGCGGCCTCCTGCTCGCCTGTAGACCTCCTCGCCGGTGCGCTTGTTTGTGATCCTCAGCGTTCCGTCGGGCTCCGCGTAGATCACGTTGCCTCTGGTGACTGCGATCAGCCTGCCGTCGTCCTCTTCGGTGATGTAGTCCGCGCGGGGCGGGTACATCCGGCCGTCGAAGGCGAGTCCGGGGTTCGGGTTCTTCGGGACTCCGCTGTAGTCGTCCTCCACGCTTTCCAGCGTCTCGGAGAGTTGGCGGAGGGCGTCCCTCGCTCCCGTTGCCGGTGGCAGCGCGTTCAAGCGCTGGTAGACGATGTTCAGTCTCTCGGCGAGAGACAGGGTTCCGTCTGTCACGGCTACCTCTTTTGAGTTGGGAATCTGCTGCGTCTTCCGGGGTGCTCGCCCCTTCCGACAACACCTACATTACAGGCTTAGACCCACACTTTGCAAGTGGGTGTGCGGGGAGAAGTCCGAGAATCACGAAAGCCCCCGCCCTCGGTCCCGGGCGCGGGGGGCTTTCGCGGATGCGGGCTCGGCGCCTACTCGGCAGCCGCGTCCTCGGCGGCCCAGCGCGCCTCGTCGGCGGCGTCCAGGCGGTACTCGTCATCGCGGTCCATCTCCGCCAGCTCGGCAGCGGTGAACACGTCGGCAGTGGTCATGTCGTCGTCGTACAAGGGTCCTCCTGAGGGGAGACGGCCCGGGAGATGCCCGGGAGACGGTGGGAGAGGGCAGGGAGAAAGTGCAGGTCAGGCCGCGTCTACCTGCGCGGGAGGCGGGGCCGTCTCCTCGGTGGGGAAGAGGCGGTCCAGGTCGGCCGCGCGGACCCCCCGGGTCGGCACCCCGCCCACCTTCACCTTGGGGTCGACGGGGATGCCCAGAGCCTCCAGACGGGTCCGCAGATCGGCCACCCTCCAGCCCTCGCACTGGCCGTGCTGCTGGAGGTGCGCGAGGACCGTCGACAGGTGCACCGCCGGGTGCCCGCCGAGGACTTCCCGGAGGAGCGCCACGGCGGCCTCGGCCGGGTCGGCGGCCGGGGGCTGCTCCTCGGCGACGGCCGGCTCCTCGTCGGCGCCGTCGGCCGGGGCGGTGGCGCGCCAGGCGGCGCGCACCCACCAGGCGGTGAGCAGCCACATGAGCCAGGGCATCGACCGCAGCACAGCGAGCGCCCCGTACGCGACGGCCGCAAGGGCAACCAGGCGGGCGACCGGGCCGAGTGCGGCGGCCCAGCCGGAGAGGTCGGCCCGGCGGCCGGCGGCGACCCACGCGGCCAGCGCCTCCGAGCGGTGGCGGGCGACGATCGCGCTCCCGGCGGCGATGCGGCGGATCACAGGATCCCCGCGCTCTCGACGGCGGCCCGCACGGCGTCGCCGGTCTGGTTGACGAGTCCGGGCAGGAACTGGAGCGCGCCTGCGACGCCGGCGGTCGCGCACAGGGACGCGCCGCAGAACACGCCGCCGGCCATCCGCTTCTTGTCGTCCTTCCCGGCCTTCCGCCAGGCGAAGACGACGCCGACCGCGATCAGGAACACGACGACGGCGCCCTCTTCGGTGAGGCTGCCGGACAGGGACCCGCGGGTAAGGGCGGTGCTCGACTGCGTGCCGGTCACGGCCCCGACGGCCTTCGAGCCGGCGGTGCTGCCGACCTGGGGCGCGCATCCGGCGAGCATGCCGAGGAGTCCGCCGGCGCACATCGCGCCGACGACGCCGAGCGCTGCGCCCTTCCCGAACGGGGCGAGGAGTTTCGGGTCGCGGTTGCTGGTCCACCAGGGGCGGAGGTTGGCCCAGAGGATCACGGCCGTGAGCGCGAGGCCGGCGAGCGTGAGGGGGGCGTTCATCGGGTGACTCCGGTGGTGATCGTGACGAGGTCGTAGGGGTCGAGCGCGCCGAAGACCAGGCCGACGAAGGCGATGGCGGCGGCGGCGAGGTAGCGCAGGGCGCCGGTGCGGTAGAGGCCGCGGGCAGCGAGCAGCAGGGGGACGATCGCGAGGGCGTAGGCCCAGGGGGCGCCGACCTCGGTGCGGGTCTCGCCGACGGTGTAGGCCCAGACGCTGGCGAGGCTGTAGCCGACGCCGGGGATCGGGACCATGGCGGCCAGGAGCGCGACGGCGATCTTCCAGGGGGGTGCGATGCCGGTGATGTAGGTCCAGGCGCGCTCGCGGCGGGTCGGCTCGGGCTGTTCCTCGTCGTCGGGCAGGAGCCGGACGTGGACCTCGATCGAGCTGGGCGGTTCGGCGGGCGGCGCTGGGGCGGGCGGGGTGCGCCAGGGCGGGAGGTCGCCGGGGCCCGGCGGGTGGCCGGGCAGCGGGGCGCCGCCGGGGACGATGTGGGACGGGGTGACGGGGCGGTCGCTCATCTCAGGCGCCCTTCTTCGCTGCGGGGCTGCCCTTCAAGGCGCGGAGGTAGCGGCTGACCGTGTCGGGGGGCGCGGCTCGGCCCTGCACCTCGCTGACGTACCGCTGCACGGCATGCGGGTCCCGGATCCCGTGCTCCCAGGCGAGCTGTACGGCGTCCTTCGTGGTGACGGGCATGGTCGGCATGGTGACGACGTCGGCGTCCGGGCCGTCCTCGTCGTCGTCCACCAGGTCCGGATCGGCGTCCGGGGTGCGGCGCGCGGTCTCCTCCGCCGCGACCAGGCCCCGGGCGCGCGCCAGCTCGCGGCGCACCGGGATGAGCGCCAGCTGGCCCTCGGCCTCGGCCCGCTGAGCGTCCACCCACTGCTGCGTCCGGGAGTTCAGCCGGTGGGTGAAGGAGCGCAGCGTCAGCCACCACAGCGTCTTCGCGCCGGCCGAGACGGCCGAGCCGATCAGCCCGATGGTGAACGACCCTGCCGCGTGGCCGTGCGCGGTGATCGCGACCATGGCGACGGCGAGCGCGACCCACCCGGCGCGGCGGGGCGCGGCGGCGCGGGCGGGGTCGTAGCGGGACAGCCACTCCAGGGCCATGCAGCCGATCCAGAGCAGGTCGAACGTGGCGGCGGCGGCGTACGCGGCGCCGGCGGGAACGTCGGCCTGGAGGAGCGCGCCGATGCTGACGGTGGACCAGGCGACGGCCGCCGCGCCGACGATGCCGGCGACGGCGAGGAGTCCGGTGCGGACGGCGCGGTCCCAGTCGCGCGGGGGGACGGGGACGCGGATGGTGTACGGCTCGTCGACGAGGACGGTGCGGCCGTCGATGGTGTGGGGGACCTTGCGGGTCTCGGTGATGGTGCGGGTGCGCATCAGGCCCTCTGCTGCTTGTCGATGGTGGCGCGGATGGCGGCGGCGGCCTCGTAGTCGCGGGCGCAGGCGGCCGGGGTGGCGGGCTCGGCGAGGATCGGGTTCGGCCGCGGGGTGCGGTCGGGCTCGGCCGGCGGCTCGTAGGTGGGGGTGTCCATCAGACGTGCGCCCTCCGGACGATCGCGCGGATCCGGAGGGCGTACTCGCCGCGGGTCTCGGCGTGGCGCGGGGCCGGGAGCAGCCGGAGGAGTGCGGAGACGACCTCGGTGGCGTGCTCGGGGTCGTGGCCGGTGCGGTCGGTGGCGTAGCTGGAGGCGAGGCACTTGCGGGATGCCTCGATGATGCGGTCGGCCGGTCGGGTCTCGGTGAGGTAGTCGGCGATCAGGGTGGCGATGGTGCCGATCAGGTTGTGGAGGGCCTGGGCGTGGACCTGGCGGAGGGCTTCGTCGGGCTGGGTGAGGTGGCTGGTGGGCGCGCTGGTGGCGCCGTTACGCTCGGGCATGGCCTTCTCCTGGTTGAGTCAGGGGTGGGCTGGCCCCGGTCTGGAGGTGCGAACTCCGGCCGGGGCCGCTTGCGGTTCAGGCGAGGCAGTTGGTGCAGCTGTCGTGCGGCTCGTCCTCGTGGTCGCGGCAGATGGCCTTGATGAAGAACTCGTTGTCCGCGTCGCCGGCGAGGGCCTCGGCCGCCCAGTTCGCGACCTCCGTGGCGCAGTCGCCGGCGTAGATGAAGCCTCCGGCCAGCTCGTCCCACACTCCGTAGGTCACGCCGCTCTCGCAGCGGGGTACGGGCAGCTCGACGGTGTGGGCGCCTCGCTTGTCCGGCACGTGGTGGCTGGCGCAGGTCGTCATGGTGGCGTTCACGGGCTTCTCCTGTTCGGAGGTCTGGGCGTCTTTGGTCGCCTGCGCGTCGTTGCCGAAGCGGGCGTAAGCCTTGTTGCTGCCGGGGCAGTGGCCGGCCGTCATGTCCTGGACCTTGTTGGGGCGGCCCCACTTGTCGTCGCGGGTGGCCGGGCGGTGCTTACGCATCCCGCCGTCCTTGTTCACGGGCCCGTACCACATGCAGTGGTCACAGCACTCGCGTCGAGCGGGCATCTCGGGCTCCTTCCTACGTCAACTAGCTTGGCCAATCGCCTTGACGATTGTCAAGTGACTTGGCCTATCTGCTTGCCTGATCGCGTGGCATGATGTCCGCCATGGACACCACCGCCCTTGACGCAGCCGCCCGGCGCTACCGGCGTGCCGAGGCAGCACTCGACAAGGCGCGCGCCGAACTCACCGCCGAAGTGGTGGCCCTGCTGGACGGGAACGAGGAGCGCGGGGCCCAGGCCGAAGTGGCACGCCGCACGGAGTGGTCACGCGAGCAGATCCGCCAGATCATGCAGCGTCACGCCGAGGCCAAGCGGGCAGCCGCAGAGGAGTGACGGTCGTAGCCGCACCCGCCTACACCTCGGCCCCCGCCCGGATCCGTCCGGCGGGGGCAGTCGTCTGCCTCCGTCAGTTCGGCAGCTTGCCGAGGGTCATCCGCCGGGCGGCCACGGCCAGGGCGATCGGCCGCCCGAGCCGGCCGTCCTCGTACCGCCAGGGGCCGCGGCCGTGGTCGTACTCCGGCACCGGCTCGGGGGAGCCGAGCAGCACGTAGCCGCCGCTGATGGCGGCGCGCAGGGTCGCGTCGGCGATGCTCCCGCAGTAGGACGTGCGGGACCAGACGGTGGGCGTCGCCGTGTCCCGGACGATCAGGCCGTGGCGGCCGGCGGCGCCGGACAGCAGCCAGTGCGGGTAGGTGGTGTGGAGCGTCCGGAGGAGGCGGCCGAGGCCGGTGCGCTGCTGGGGCATGACGGGGTCCCTTCAGCCGGGGGCGGGTACGGGCAACGTAGCGACGGCCGGCCGGGGCGGTCTGGTCCGCAGGCCCAGGACGAGGGTGCGACAGGTCACACTCGACTGTCCGGACCCGTCCGGATGCGGCCGGACCCGTCCGGATCCAGGGTGGACAGCATGACCCAGCAGCAGCCACACGTGGTGGTGGATCCGCCCGATGAGCAGGGCGGACGCCGGGTCCGGATCGACGGACAGCTCGCCGGAACCGCGTACTCGCTCGGCCACGTCGCCGGGCTCCTCAGGCGCGCCGGCTGGCTCGTCGCCGGGTCGTGGCCGCCGGTCGAGTGGCGCGGCGGCGGCGCCGATGTCTGGCCGAGCCGGCCGTTACCGTCTGTCCTCCGCCGCCGTTCACGAGCCGTGGACACCGATGAGCCGATTACCGGCACCTTCTCCTCGGCCGACCGCGTGCCGCTGCTCACGCTCGATGAGGCGCGCCAGCTCGTAGATCTGCTGCTGCACTTCGAGGACGACAGCGAGGAGGGGCGCGCCGCGGGCCAGCTCGCCGCCGACCTCGCCCGCCGTGTCTTGAACGGCTTCCGTTGGACCCAGGCGAACGGCAGGAAGTGGCCCCACCTCTCGAACGGGTAGCCGACGACTCACCCGGACCCCTGACGGCCTCTTCTCGCTGGCTGCGCTTGTGCGCGGGCCACCCACCGGCCCGCCGGTCGAACGCTTGGCGGAGCCACTTCTCACCGTTCCGGTGGGGCCACCGGAGACCGTCGCAGACACCCGCCGGCTGCCCACCGACTAGGCCGCCGCCGCCCGGTCCCGGGCTGCCGCGCGCTGCGCCCGCCGCGCCGCCGCCCGTCCCGCGCGCCGCTCCGCCTCCGCCTTGGCCTGCGCCGCGGCGTCGAGGGCCCGCTGCAGCGCGGCGAGCTGCTCAGGCGTCTTCCACACGCGCGCCCGCTCGTCGATGTCGAACGGGGCCGGCGCCGCGCAGTTGACCAGCCCCGTCGAGCACGTGATCGCCACCAGCGTGCCGGCCTCCGCGTGCAGCACCAGCTCGCCGCCGCACCATGGGCAGGGCCGGCCGGGCATCGGCGCCGACGTGCGGCTGGTGCCGAGGACGCGGTCGAGGCGGGCCGCGGCCTCGCGGGCGTACGACGCAATGCGGGCGGCCTCGGCCGGGGTGGCGTGGGGGAGGCGGGCGAGGAGCCAGCGGGCCGCGGTCGGCGTCGTCTTCCGGGCGGGGTCCTGGCCGTACCAGTCGGTGGGGTCGACGGCGTCGGCGCTGGCGAGGTCGGTGGCGAGGGTGACGAGGGCGATGGTGATGGCGCGGCGGGCGTCGGCGACGTGCAGGCGGATCGGGACGGGGCGGTCGCCGAGCTGGGCGGGGTCGCGGTCTTCGCGGACGGGGTGGGTGTAGCCGTCGCCGACGTGGTCGCAGTGCGCGCACTGGTAGTAGAGCTGGCCGGACGGGTGCCGGATCGTGCGCAGTTTCTGCGGGTGGTGGAGCGCGTGCGCGAGGGCTTCGGCGAGGGTGCGGTAGCCGCCAGCTTCGGCGGCGTCCTGGTGGTCGAGGGCGCGGAGGTACTCGACGCCGGGGCGGGCGGGGGGCCATGCGCTGGCGTCCTGGGTGTCGAGGAGTTCGGCGAGGTCGTCCCAGCGGTCGAGGATGTGCTGGAGGTTCTGGGTGGTGGTGCGGTTCATGGTGCGCTCCGTGGGGTGTGCTGGGGGTACGGTGATCGCACCGGTGGGGCGTGCCTGGGTCCTGGGGAGGTCGTGGGCGCGCCCCTCGCTCATGCTCAGCGGCGGTTGGCCCAGCGACTGACGGCGGGGCGGGCTTTCCAGTCGGTGATGCAGGTGGGGCACACGTCGTCGGTTTCCTTGCTCGCCTCGCCGTCGGCCTTGATGCGGGCGGGGAAGCGCCAGCCTGCGCTGTACGCGGCCACGCGGGCCTCGAACTGGTTGTCGTGCCCGGCACCGATGGTCTGGGTTCCGCAGCCGTGGCAGGAGATGAAGTAGCGGGTGATCGTGGGCATGGTCAGCCCCTTTCGCGAGTGGTCGAGTTCTACTCCGGACGGACCGAGCCGTCCTGCCGCTGGTATCCGCGCCCGCCGCCGTGGAGAACCTGGGGCTTCCAACCCGGCTGGCACTCGGGGCACACGTCAGATGCACTGCTGGTGAGCGGCTGGCCGGTGCGCTTGCTCAGCTGGGGAGGGAAGCGCCATCCGTCTCCGTAGGCGGCACCTCGGGCGTCCGTGACGCTGGGGAACTGTTCGCCGTGGCGGAGACGGGTGTTGCAGCCGTCGCAGGCAAGCATGACGGCGTGGACGGAGATGGTGGCCATGGTCATTTCTCCTTCGTGGCGGTCGGCTGATGCCCGGTGGCGCCGAGGCACGCGGGGCAGCGCTGATTGTGGGTGCAGGTGCAGATCGGCTGGCCGGTCTCGTCGCGGAGCAGCTCTACGACGACGGTGGCCGGTGGCGGGCAGGCGTGGGGGAGGCTCGTCCGCTCCGGGATCCAGGCGCGGCAGGTCCCGCAGACCGTGCCGCCGACGGCGAAGGTGGACGGCCGCGCGGGTCCGAGGGCCTCGCTGAGCGCGCGGTCGTACGCCCTGATGGCGGCCAGCTCCTCGCGCGCGTCGTCACGGTCCCGCTCGACCTCGCGGATCGTCTCCTCGGCCGCCGCCAGGCGCTCGTGCAGCTTCTTCAACGCGCGGTCCTGCCCGCGGCCGGTCTCCCGCAGCTGATCGACCTCGGTCATCTCGGCCTCGACGTACTCGCGGAGGACGGCGGCCTCGGCGTCGGTGAGCCGGTCGAGGCGGTTGAACAGGATGCGGAGGGTGGCGCGCCGGCTGGCACGGTCGGCGGCGCGCTGCTTGCGGACGGCCATGGTGCGGGTCATCAGGTCTTGTCCTCCTCGTCGGCCCCGTCGTAGTGCTCCTGCTCTTCCTCCATGAACGGGTAGCCGAGGAAGTAGCCGACCCACGCGGTCTCGACGTAGGTGTGCGAGCGGCACGGCATGCACACGGCGTACACGCGTCCCTTGTCCAGGTCGGGCTGGCGCACCCGGACCCGGCCGGCGGTGTCGAGGAGCTGGGTCTCGAAGACGAAGGAGAGCGGCTGCCACTGGTGCTCGCCGTCGGGCGTGCGGGGGCAGGTGGTGGCGTCGGTGTCGCGGAGCGGGCGGTGGCGGCGGGCGTCGCAGCCGGGGTGCGCGCACTTCTCCCAGGTTCGGTCGGGGCCGTCGAGCACCCAGTAGTGCTCGCTGGGGTGCGGTGTGGGCTGGTTCATCGGCTCGTCTCCGGGCCTTCGAGGATGTAGCCGGTGCGCCGCGGGCGGCCGGCCTTCGTGGTGGGGCTGTCGTGGAGGTAGCTGACGAGCATCTGGCGGGGGCGCTTGCCGGTGACGGCGTCGACTACGTGGGCACGGGCGGAGCCGGGGGTGTAGCGGGTGATCCGGATCCGGATCGTTTCGCGGGGGTCGGCGGATCGGTAGGTCTGGCCGGGTTCGATCATCGGGTGCTCCGGGTGGGTGCGAGGGCGCAGGGCCGTCGGTGGGTGTGGGCTTCGCCGCACTGCGCCGGGCACTCGGCGCGGAGGCCGCGGCGGGCGTGGGAGGCGACGATCCGGGCGCGGGCGCGGATGCTCGGCCGCTGGAGGGGAAGGCCGGCGGCGAGCTGCGCCCGGTGGCGGCGGGTGCCGTACGGCGCCATGCAGTACGGGGGGGGTAGAGGATCCCGGTGCGGTGCGCCCAGTGCCGCCAGCGCTGGCGGCGGGTGTGGTGTCGGGCGGCGGGGTGGCCGAGGAGGACGGCGGCGGCGAGGACGGCCAGGGCGACGAGGAGGACGGCGAGGAGCAGGGTCACGGCTGGTCTCCGATCCGGGTGATCCGGGGCGCGGGGCTGCGTGGCGGTGGCGGGTCGTTGCGGTGGCGCCAGTTGTGCAGGGTGCGCCGGGGGTGGGTGGCGAGGAGCGCGGCGATCTCAACGGCGAACACGGCCTGCGCGGCCCACCAGCGCCATTCCCGACGGGTGACGGGGTTCTGGCGGTAGGTGAGCCAGTGGGCCCAGTCGGAGGCGCGGTGTCCGGGGCGGATGCGGCCGGTGAGGTAGCCGGCGGCAAGGGCCAGGGCGACGGCGGCGAGGGCGGTCTGGGTCATCGGCTGGTCTCCTCGGCCATGCGGCGGAGCAGGGCGGACGCGTCGAGGACGTTCTCGTGGGATCCGTACTCAGGCGCGTTGAGGTTGCCGGTGGCGGCTTCCGCGTCGATGGCGTCGGCGGCTTCGCGGAGGACGGTGGCGCGCACCTCGGCGGCGTGAGCATCGAGGAGAGCGGCGATCTCCGTGTCGGCGGTGGCGAGGACGCCGGGGTGGTTGATGATGCGCACGCGTGCGGGCTCGGTGTCGTGTGCTTCGGCCGGCTGCCCGACAGCGGGGGCTCGGTGCGGGTTGGTGAGGCAGGTGTCCGGGTCGATGCCGTCGCAGTTCGTGCAGCAGTGCGTGGCGGCCGGGTGCTGGGTGGCCATGTGCTGGATGAACCGGTCGACGACGGCCGGGTCCGGCTGGGTGTCGTCCTGTCCGGTGGTCTGGCGGGCGGCGGTACGGCTGGGTCGGGGGTGCTCGCAGCCGGTGAGGTGGTTGCAGGAGCAGTCGGCCCAGTTGGGCAGGGCACAGACCCGCTCAGCCTCGACAATGGCGGCGGTGCGGGCGGCGTCCCGGATCCCGGCCACCACCTCCTCCACACGGTCGGCGGGGATGCGGACGGGGAGGCTGGCGCCGAACTCTCCGCGCGCCCACAAGACGGCCATGGGGTTGTCGTCGTCGTCCAGGCCGTGGTCGGCGGTGAGGACGCGGCCATAAGCGTCGCGGTACTCGAAGGTCATGGTGGGCTCCTGGTGGTGGGGGCCGTCCCGGAGGACGGCCCCGTGGCGGTCAGGTCAGGCGGGCAGGCCGGCGGCGGCCAGCAGGCGGGCGAAGAAGTCCGCGGCCTCGTCCGGGTACGTGTCGGCCCTGTCGTCCTCGCCGCACTCGGTGGCCTTGTGGAGGTCGTACTCAAAGTGGGCGAGCCAGCCGCGGAGGGCGGTCTCGACGTGCTCGACGGTGACGGCCTGGGGCGCGGCGGCCGGCTGCTCCTGCTCGGCGATCCGGGCTCGGAGCCGGGCGTTCTCGGCCCGGGCGTCCTCCAGCTCGATCGCCGTGCGGGCGTAGAGCCGGACGGCGTGGTCGGCGCGCGCCTCCCAGGTGAGGCCGGCGGGCTGTTCGGCGGTGGTGTGGTGCTGGGCGAGGCGCCGGAGCCGCTGGGCGAGGCCCTGGAGCGCGCCGATCGTGGGGGCGCACTCCAGGTTGTCGGGGAACAGCTTGGCGGCATCGTCGGCCTCGGCGGCGGCGTCGAGGTAGGCGCCGCGGCGGATGGCGGCCTCGGTGAACTGGTCGCCGGTCGGGTCGGTCATGGGGTGCTCCTTGATGGTCGGTATGGTGGTGGTGGGGCCGCCCGCAATATCCCTGCGGGCGGCCCTGCTGTGCGTTCAGGCGAGGGCGGTCAGGACGCGGGCGCCGAGCCACTGCGCTGCGTTCACCGAGACGGCGTTGCCGGCCTGCATGATCTGCTCGGCCTGGTTGCCGTGGACGACGTAGTCGGTGCCGAACCGCTGCGCCGACATCAGTTCGCGAGGGGTGAGCATCCGAAGGGTGCAGTCGTCGACCGTCGCCGCCGGCCGGACGAGGGAGTGGTGAGGCTTTGTCGCGATCGTGGTCACCGGCTCGGCCGTCGTACGGACGGCGCCCTTGCGGCCGTTCGGCACGATCAGCGCGTGGTGGCGGCCCTGCGCGGACAGGCCCGGGATCGGCCCGGTGACGGGGACCGCCGTGCCGTTGCGGCGCAGGACGGCCACGTGCGGGTCCGTGCCGTACGCGGCGAGGCCGGCCTCGACGCGCGCCCGGGTGGAGGCGGCGTACGGGGCGAACGTCTTCCGGTCCGGGCGGCCGTCGCCGATCCGGCGTCCGGGCAGGGACCAGTCGATGATGTCGGCGACCGGGCGGACGATCGGCTCCAGGATGAGGTGGCCGCACTGCCGGTTGGGGCAGCGGTAGTCGTACTGGACGCCCCACTTCCCGGCGCGGCGCCGGTTCGGGTTCCGCCACACCTGCCGGGCCTGGACGGGCCCGCACTCGGGGCAGATGGCTTCCGGGCGGACCTCCAGGTCCGGCATGGGGGTGCCCTTGCGGACCAGGACCCCGTACGCGCGGTTCCGCCATTGGGCGGCGGCGTCGTTGTCGACACCGGAGAGGTGCGCGGACGACGCCGAGACGACCTTGCCCTCGTAGCCGAGGAGGTCGAAGCCGCCCCACCACCAGTCGAACAGCTCCCAGTCGGTGACGAACTCGGGGACGTTCTCCCACATGACGACGCGGGGCCGGTGGACCTCGACGTACCGGAGGACGTCGTACGCGGTCGCCCGGGTGCGCTCCCAGGCGGCGTCCGGGACGGAGCCGTGCTCCAGGAGTTCGAGCTGGCCGCGGGTGCGCTTGCGTCCGCCGGCGGGGCTGATCTCGGTGCAGATCGGGGAGGCCCACAGGACGTCGGCCTTCGGGAGGCGCCGCATGTCGTAGTTGTTGACGTCGGCGCAGAGGTGGTCGGCGGTGGGGTGGTTCGCGGCGTGGGTCTCGATGGCGCGCTGCCAGTGGTTCGCGGCGAGGCGGAGTTCCATGCCGGCGGCGACGAGGCCGGTGCTGCTGCCGCCGGCGCCGCAGAAGATGTCGACGAACGTGATCACGCCGCGGCCTCGCTGTCCGCCGCGGTCCGGATCGTCTTCGGCGCCTTCCGGATCGTCGCCCGGGCCGGATCCGCCGCCCGGACCGTCATCCGCAGCCCCGGCGACACCCGGAACCTGACGTCCTGGTGCGCCGGCACCTCCACGAACACCCCGTTCTGCGGATTCCGCCGCATCCGGGTCGGCTGCGCGATCGGCAGGAAGGTGCCGAAGTTCGTGATCGCGACCGGGTGGCCGCCGGCGACGGCGCGGGCGATGACGTCGAACACGGCCTGGACCGCGGCGCGGCCGTCCGCGACGGGGACGTCCAGCTCGGCGGCGACGGCTTCGGCGAGGAGGACGGTGTTGAGGCGGGTGGTGAGGATGGCGCGGTGCATGGGGTGCTCCTTGGGGTGGTGGGTGTCCTGTGCGCGAGGTCCGGGGGAACCGAGTGCCCGCGCGGGTCAGCTCAGGTCGGGGATGCAGATCCAGCCCGGGGCTTCGAGGTCGGGGTGCTGGGCGTAGCCGAGGGCGTGGATGGCGTTGGCGAGCTGGGTGTCCCAGTTGGCGCGCTGCTCGGCGGTGGCGAGGGTGGCGCGGCCGTACTGGCCGAGGGGGATCTCGTTGGCCTGGGTGACGAGGAAGAGCATGTCGCGGTCGTAGTCGCCGGCCTGGAGGTGGCTGACGTTGGGGCAGCGGTCCTTGACGGTGGCGAGGACGGTGTCGATGCGGTCGGCCTCGTGCCAGGGGTGGGCCTCGGTGGGGATGCGGAGGCCGTAGGCGAAGTAGGTGGAGTGGTAGTAGCCCATGGGGTGCTCCTGGGTGGGTTCAGGCGGCGTCGTGTTGGAGGCAGGTGGTGTATCCGCGTTCGAGGCGGTAGCCGTGGAGGGGGTCTCCGCAGACGGTGCAGGAGGGGGTTTCGGGGTCTTGCTGGTCCGGTGTTCCCTCCCCGTTCCCCCTCTTCGAGGGGGGAACGTGGGGAACGGGGGGCGTTCCGGGTGTTTCCGCGACCGTTCCGGGAAACGTTTGACCTGCGGTTTCTTCCGTTCCGGGGTGTGTTCCGGGAAACGTTTCCGGGAAACGTCCGTCGGAACGGTCCCCGGAACGGTTTCCGGAAACGTCGAAATCGGACTTCTTGGACCGGGCCTTGCGGCGGCGGACGGCCTCGGCGATCTTGTCGTTCGAGCCGGGGATCTGGCGGTCGGCGAGGGCCTGACGGGCGACTCGGTTGCCCGCGTCGTCGGGGAGGCCGGCGGCGTCGAGGCTGGCGATGATGTGCTCGACGGTGCCGGGGACGGCGGGGTGGCCGGTGGGTTCGGCGTCCCACTCCATGAGGACGTGGCGGGTGCCGCCGTGGGCCCAGTTGTCGCCGTCGCGGCGGGCCTGGCGGACGAGGTTGATCTGGTCGGGGCCGATGCCGGTGCGGGTGTGGGTGCGCTTCATGAGGAGGGTGCCGCCGCCGAGGGCGGAGAGTTCCCAGACGTGGTCGACGTCCTGGGTCTTGGCGGAGGAGCCGCGGGCGCCGCGCTCGGAGTCCTTGCCGCGGTGGTCGAGGCGGATGGAGCCGATGCGGTCGCGCTTCAGCGGGAGGAGGGTGTGGCGGTAGAGGGAGAGCCAGGTGTCGGCGTCGTTCTCGGGGCCGGAGATGAACCGGGAGACGGTGTCGATGACGACGAGTTCGGCGCGGGTGGCCTTGACCATGCTCATGAGGTCGTCGCCGCCGCCGGCGGTGTCGAGGGGGCGGACGGGCGGGAAGGACGCGTACCGGAGTTCGCCCATGCTCAGCGGCCCGGCGCCGAAGCTGAGGAGGCGTTCCTGTACCTGCTCCTGACCGTTCTCGGCGTCGAGGTAGAGGATCCGAACGGGGTCCTGCGGCTTGTCGCCGAGGACCGACTGGCCGGTGGCGGTGCGCCAGGCGATTTCCTGCATGAGGAGGCTCTTGCCGGCCTTGCCGTCGCCGACGAGGGTGATCTGCTGGCCGGGGGCCATGAGCTTGCCGGGGAGCAGCTGGATGCTGCCGAAGTCGGTGGCGAAGAAGGTGCCCCAGTCGAGGAGGGTGGAGACGAGGTGTTCGGGTCCCTGCCCGGTGGCCTCGCGCATCCGCTCGGCCTGCTGGAACTCGGCGACCAGTTCGTTGAGTTCGTCGCCGGTGGCGCCGTTCTGGACGGCCATCTTGAGGCGGGTGGCGTGCTCGTCGTAGCGGCGCTCGCGGGCCTTGTCGGCGATCTGCTTGGCGAAGTGTCCGACCATCGTCCACGAGACGGCGTCGGATCCGAGGCGGATGACGAGGTGGCCGTTGTCGACCTCGCGGAGACGGTTCTGCTTCTCGATCTCGGCGCGGACGAGGATGGGGTGGGGCGGGGTGCCGGCGGCGATGAGGCCGCTGACGGTGTCCCAGATGAGGAGGTGTGCGGGCTTGTAGAAGTCGGCGCGGTCGAGGACGGCGGCGGCCTCGCGGTAGGCGTCGGCGCTGTGCATGACGGCGCTGATGACGAGTTCCTCGGCTTCGAGGTCGCGGGGCGCGTTCATGGTGAGGCCGTCGTGGTCCGCCTGGTGCGGGAAGTGGCGGATGTTCTCCACGGTGCGGTCTCCTCAGAACAGGGTGCTGGGCTCGGTGGTGCAGCGGTGTGCGATGACGTGCTGGTGGTGGCAGTCGGGCGGGTGGCTGGGGGTGAGCCAGCGGAGGCGGGGCGGGCTGTGGGCGCTCGCCCGGTACAGGCACCAGGCGAGGCGGTTGGGCTCCCACAGGGCGGCGAGCTGGTCGGGGGTGAGCGGCCGGAGGTCGGCGGTGACGCGGAGAGCGGCGACATTGCCGACCCACTGGGTGAGGACCGGGGCCGCGCACGCCGGGCACCGGGAGTCGGCGGCGCCCGACGCGCGCGGCCGGCGCATCAGGCCGCGTGCTCGTCGAGGGTTCCGGCGTCGGTGCGCCGCTGGTACATCTCGCGCTGAAGGCCGCGGAGGCGTCCCTCGGTGACTGCGTCGGCAGCGACCTCGATCTGCGTGACGCGGACCTTCACCGAGGGGTTCTTGTCCTCCTCGGGGCCGGGCTCGGTGCGCTCGGTGTGGGACAGCTCGACGACGGCCATCCACCGGCCGGCGCGCTGCTTGAACATGGCGGACGCGTAGGGCTCCAGGGCCTCGGCGACGTCCGTGAGGATCTTCGAGTCGAGCTTGACGTCGGCGTCGATGCGGATGGGGGTGCTCATGCGGCTCGTGCTCCTTCGGTGGCGGCCGTGCAGACGGCCTGGTGGGTGGTGCGGATGTGGGCGATGAACCGGGCGACGGCCGCGGGGATGGGCTCGCCGGGCCGGACGACGGGGGTTTCGGCGGTTTGGCAGAGCAGGCACTCGAACCGGGCGCTCGGCATGCGGGTCCAGCGGATCCGTCCGGCGAAGGCGCCGCGGTAGATCTCGCGGCCCTCGCCGCAGTCGATGAACAGGGCACTGGTGACCCGCTGGCCGGTCATGCGGCGGCCTGCTTCTTCTGCCGCATGCGGAGGCGGTTGTAGAGGCCGTACCGCTGGGCCGGGGTGAGGCCGCCGAGGACGCCGTGGCGGCGGTCCTTCGTCTTGCCGCCCTCGTCGGCCAGGGCGTCGGCGAGGCACAGGTCCCGGACAGGGCAGTGGCTGCACACGGCCTTGGCCCGTGCGGTGCCAGCGGCGTCGCTGGGTTTGGGGAACATGACGTCGGGGTCCACCACGTCCGCGCAGGCGGCGAGAGTCCGCCAGTTGGGCATCTGGGCGGTGGCGATGCCACGGGTCTCGCTCATGCGGCGCTCCCGAAGATGTTGGAGAGCTGGGCGGCGAGGGCTTCACGCATGGGCTGGTCCTCGACGTGGTCGGGATGCACACACCGCGGGGTGCCGCAGCCGGGGAGCACCTTGCCGACCGGGCTGCGCCCGTACCGCTGGCGGAAGGCCCACCGGGCTGCGCTGAACGAGGTGCCGTCGGCGCTCTTGATGCGGAGGTCGCTGCTCGGCCAGAGCAGGTGACCATCGGCGGTCGGCGTCGCCCGGTGACGGAAAGACTGCTCGATCGTCCTCGGCGTGGGGCCGGGGCCGTGCACCGGGATGCCGAGGCGGTCCCGGATACGGCGTACCTCACCGGCGTCGGCTCCCAGAGCCCGGGCGATGTGGCTGACCGAGTGGCCGGCGTGCAGCATGTCGGCGATGTCCTGGCGGATCTTCATGCCGCTACCGCCGGGATCTGCTGGGGCCAGGTGACGCCCTTCAACGCGCTGGCGTTCTTCTCCGGGACGGTGGCGAGCGAGTAGCCGAGCCAGTCCATGCCGGCGGCCATCGCGATGTAGGCGTCGGCCTCGTCGTAGCGGGCGGCGCCCTCGGTGTGGATGCCGTACCGGTCGGCGACCGCGCTGCGTACCTCGCCCTTGTTCGCCTTGCCGTAGCCGGTCGCGTACAGCTTCAGCGAGGACGGCGCGATGACCGCGTACGGGATACGGCGCCGGTGGCAGAACACCCGCACCATGCAGCGGAGCCCGGCCATGTCCTCGTGGCCGCCGAGCGCGGCGTGTCCGTACGACGGGCCCTCCATGACGACCAGGTCGGCCTGCTTGATGAAGTCGCCGATCTGGCCGGCGAGGTAGTGGAGGCGGAAGTCGCCCTTGGTCTTGGTGCGGATGTGGTCGGTCCAGCCCTCTCCTGCGATGCCGGTGGAGGTGAGGGAGAGGTCGAGGCCGACGACGAGGGGGCGGGTGGTGCCCGCGGCCGGGAGGCGGGTCATCCCGGCCGCGGGGGTCTCGGTGGAGGTCACTGGGAGGCTCCTCGGGCGTGCTGGCCGGTGCGGCCCTTGCGGATGGCGTACCGCTCGCGCTGGTGGGCGAGTTCGGCCTGGCGGCACTCGTCGCAGGGCGGGTCGTTGCGGTAGGTGTGCTGCTTGTAGCCGCGGGCGGTGCCGTGGGCGATCGGCTTGAGGGAGCTGCCGCCCCGGGGCCGCTTCAGGCCGATGGCCTTGATCAGGCCGTCGAGTTCCGTGTCGGTGAGCGTCACAGCGTGGCCTCGGCCTTCTCGCGGGCCTCGCGGCACATGGCCTCGTTGGCGGCCTGGAGCGTGAGGAGCTGCTGCTCCAGGGCGGCGTACGCGCTCTTGAGGCGGGCGTGGTCGGCGACGGTGACGGCGCCGGGGTTCCTGCCCGCGAGGGCGGCGCGGAGCCGGTCGTTCTGCTCCGCGTACTCGGCGGCGATCGTGCGGGAGACGTCCAGGCTGCTGCGGGCCTCGTCGCGCTGCTCCAGGGCGAGTTCGTAGCGGGCCTGGAGCCCGTTGTAAGTGCGGCGGGTGACGGGCATGGTCAGGCTCCGTTCTGCTGGCGGGGGATGAGCGGCCACTGCGGCGGGCAGTACGCGGCCGGGTCGGACTTGCGGAGGTACTGCTGGAGGCTGGCGGCCTGCTCGGCGGCCCAGCCGACCTGCGCCGTGTGCAGCTCGGCGAGCGTCATGCCGGCGAGCCGGTCGTGCCGGGTGCCGATGCGCCAGGCGACGCGGCATGCGGCGATGGCGTCGGCGTCGGAGGTGTGCGCGGTGCCGAGCGGGACCTCGTAGTGGTCACACAGGGCGGTCAGGGTGCGCTTTCCGCGCCGGTAGCGGTCGATCTGCTTGTCGAGGACGAGCGGGTCGATGACGGGCCCGGCGGGGAGCGGCGGGAGGCCGTAGCGGGCGGCCTCCCGGTCCAGCAGGGTGAGGTCGTAGCGGGCGTTCATCGCGACGACCGGGATGCCGGAGGCGATGACCTGCCCGAGCGCGGCGAGGACGTCGGCGACGACCTTGGCCGCCGGCTTGCCCTCGGCGCGGGCCTGTTCGGTGGTGATGCCGTGGACCTGCGCGGCGCCCTCGGGGATCTCGATTCCGGGGTCGGCGAGCCAGTTCGCGGGCATGGTCGGCTGGTTGCCGCCGCACTGGACCACGGTGGCGGTGACGATGCGGTCCTGCTCGACGTCGACGCCCGTGGTTTCCAGGTCGAAGCCGCACATGCGGCCGTTGTGCCAGCTCACTGGACACCGCCTGCGCGCTCGGCGTAGACGCGGCGCCCGAGGCTGTCGAGCGTTTCCAGCTCGCCGGTCTCGTTCTGGACCTTCCGGTTCAGCATCCGCAGGTTGCCCAGCTCGTAGCCGATCTGCTGGAGGCGGCCCTGGGAGGTGTTCTTGTCGAGGATCTCGTCTCGGTACGACTCCGCCGAGCGCGCCGGGGCCTCGTTGCCGCGCTCGATGTACGACGCGTCCGGGTCCTTGTCGTGCGTCGGCGTCAGGCCGGCCGAGAGCAGCAGGACTCGCAGCGCCACGGACTGCGCCTTGGCGGTGCCCTTGTCGGCCGAGTCGAGTGCCTCGCCCTGCGTCTGGAGGGTGAGGGTGTCGCCACGGGGGCCGACGATCTGCCACGTCACGGTGGCCGTGCACTCGCGCATCTTCGAGCCCTTGGACGTCGTGGTGTCCCGGTACGTCGCCTGGACGTGGATGGGGAAGACGTTGACGCCGTGCTTCAGCGTCACGGGCCCGAAGGTGTTCACGACGGTGTCGACACCACGGAAGTTGAAGCGGGTGCCGCCGCCGTTGTACTGCTCGCCCTTGGCGATGGCCCGGATCTCTTTACGGACCCGGATCCACGCGAGGTGGACCGGGACCATCTCCGGGTCGTCGTCGCCCGGCTCGTAGTCGGCCATCGGGTCGGCGGCCGGGAACTGCTCGACGAACTCGGTCGGCAGGGCCACGTCACCCTGCTGCTCGGCGCCGGTGGCGGCGCGGCCGGCGGCAGCCGCGGCCCGCTCCTGGATCGTGCTCATGCTGCGTGCTCCTCACGGACAGAGCGGGGGATGGTCAGACGGTGGGAGACGCGGTCCTCGACACAGTCGGCGTACGCCTCCGGCCAGCGCTCGGCGAGCCGCTTCACGTCGCAGTGCTCGCGGTGCTGCTCGTCGAGGGACACGTGGCGGACGCCGAGGACGGTCGCCGCCTGCGCGCCGCCGAGACCGGCGAGGATCCGGGCCTTCGCGGCCTTCTTCCGCTTCTCGGCGGCGGCGTAGTCGGCGTGGGCGTCGAGGTAGTCGGCCACCGCGTCCTGGGTGTCGACGTCGCGGGTGATGTCGATCTCGCCGTCGCGGTCCGCGTACAGCCGGTCGTACAGGTCGAGGAGGACGTCCGGGTCGGCGTCGCCCGGGACGGACGGCGGCCGGCGGGTGGTGATCTGCTCCCAGGCGCGGGCCCCAGCGGTGCGGAGGTCCGCGATGAGGTCGGCGTGGTCGGCGACGCGGATGACGTACTGGCGGTAGTCGTTGCCGCCGATGAGGACGGCGGCGTGGACGTGGTCGTAGCCGCAGACGTCGGCCTGCCAGAGGGTCTGGACGAGGACGTCATCGGCGACGCCGCGCCGGAACTGTCCGGCCTTCATCTTGTCGCGGCACTTGATCTCGACGGCGCACTTCTCGCGGCCGTCGGCGAGGGGGCACTCCAGGACGCGGCGGTCGAGGGTGCACATCTGCCAGGGGCGGTCGACGTTCTGGACGAGGCCGACGCGGCGGACGACGCTGCGGTTGCGGCGGGCCCACTCGCGGGCGACGGTGTCCTCGAACGCGCGGCCCCACAGGGCGGGTTCGGAGTCGTCGCCGTCGATGGGGAGTCCGCCGGTCTTGTCGTGGTAGACGGACAGGGCGTTGCCGTAGCGGCTGATGCCGAGGATGGCGGCGATGTCGCTGGAGCCGAGGCCGGCGCGGCGGGCGCGGAGCCAGACGTCGCGGTCGGCGTCGGCGGGGAGGATGAGGCGGCCGGTGGGGGTGACCCGGCGGCCGGCGGCCGGGGCCTGAGCGGCCCCAGCCTGCGCGGTCGTTGTCATCGGGCGCCCCCGACCTGGCGGGGCTTCTCGCCCGCGGCCTTGAACCACGCCTCGCGGTCCTCGACGTTGAACCCAGCGAGGTCGTCCTCGACGGGCGCCGACAGGGCGGTGGCGGCGGCGAGCGCGAGCGTCGCGTGGACCTGGGCCACGGCCAGGTGGTGCGCAGCGGCCGTCGGGTGGACGGGGGCGCCGCCGGGGCCGTGGGTGAAGGAGGCGGCGCTGAGGTGGCGCTCGGCCTCGCGGTAGTGTTCGGGCCCGGTCATGCGGCGCTCCTCAGGTTCAAGACCCGCGCGGTGTACGTGCGGCGGTTCGTGATCTCGTTGTCGTGGGCGATCAGGACCCCGCGGGCCGCCAACGCCCGCAGGTCCTTCCGCGCGGTGTTCCGGCCGGACGTCGGCCAGGGGCTGCGACGCAGCGCTTCCTCCGCGCGGATCGCCGTCCAGACGCCGCCCCGGAGACGGATCTCCGAGAGGAGCCAGTCCCGGCGGGCGAGGACGACGCCGGTCAGCTCGATCGTGGTGACGGTCATCAGCTCTGGCTCCTGTCCGAGTTGAGGAGGGCGGCGAGGTAGTCGGCGAACGTCATGGAGTGGCACTCGATGACCGGCTCGGGGCAGCAGGCGTAGACGCTGCCGTCGTCCGGGTCGTGGCCCTCGTCGGTGCAGACCGGCGCGACGCCGGTCGGCTCGTCGGTGCCGTCCTCGCTGAAGCACACGCGCCACTCGGGCGCGGCGCTGCCGGCGAGGGTGGTGAGGAGGTCGCGGGCGGGGCCGCGGTAGACGTCGAGAATGCTCACGACGCCCTCCGCATCTGCCGGGGGAACGGCTTCACACCAGCCGCGCGGGCCAGCCGCTGCGCCAGCTCCAGCGGCCGGGCGCCGTACAGCGGCACCCGCGACGAGGCCGCGTCCGCGAGCTGGTCGACCAGCTCCTCGAACGGCAGCCGGCCGTCGGTCGCCGTCGGGCCCTCGGCCAGCTCGTGGAGCCGGTCCCAGGCGGTGGTGTCGTCGCCCTTGAGGAGGGTGTCGAGGACGTCGGCGACGACGAGGCGGGTGAGGGCCTGCATGTCGAGGACGACAGAGGTGGGGGTGGTCTCGACGTAGATGGGGATGGGCCCGGTGATGGGCGTGCGGTCGTCGTTGCTCACTGGGCGCTCCCGGGGGTGTTGCGACGGGCGGTCATGCGGGCCTTGATCTGCTGCTGGGTCGGCGGCTCGTAGGTGTGCCAGCCGGCCGACTGCGTCCACTGCTGGAAGTGGGCGCGCTCCTCGATGCCGCACCAGCGGCACGCGGACGGCGCCTTCACGGCGTCACCTGGCGGGCGCGCGCCATCTGCACGCGGACCGGCGTGCCCTGCGGGTAGACCCCGCTCTCGCGCCGCTCGGGGTGCGGGCGCGCCTCCGGGTAGTACTCCGCGTACGTCCGGCCGGCACCGTCGACGTCCGGCTCCCGGTCGTCCTCGTTCTGCGTCGCGTCGCGGTACGACCGCAGCAGCTCGTGGATCCGGTCGACGGCCTCGTCCTGCGGCTCGTGCTCCGTGAAGGCGCCGAGCGCGCCGAGGAAGCTGTCGAGGGACTTGGCGTCCAGGTCGGCCGCCCAGGCCAGCGGCTCGTTCTCCAGCGCGGCGATCCGGTCCCGCTGCACCCGCAGCGCCTCGGCCGCCTCGGACAGCGCCTCGTTCGTCGAGTGCCGCTCCACCAGCAGCTCCGCCACCTGCGCCCGCAGGGCCGCGATCGTCGCCGCGTCCTCCGTGCGCACCTCGTCGCGGTACGCGTCCAGCTCCTCCGTGGCCCGCTTCGGCGAGACCATCGCGCCCGTCAGCCGGGCCAGCATCCACGTCCGCGCGCTCACGCCGCACGCTCCGGGGCCGTCGCCAGGTGCTCCAGCAGCGCGACCGCGTTGGCGGCCGTCCGGCCGGGCTCCTGGGCCCAGTCGTCCACGTGGGCCCGCAGGCTGTAGGCGTCGGTCCACTCGGGGTCGAGGGACAGCGCCACGTAGCCGATCGCCGTGTCGGCGAGCTGGGACTCGCGGTGCGGGTCGCCCGAGACGGCGCAGCGGATCGCGCCGACGATGTTCATCCGGCGGGAGGCGTGCGGGGTGGTGAGACGGCGGTCGAACGCGTCCTCGACCCAGTCCGTGGGCCACCAGCCGTTGGTCTCGATGATCCGGGCGGCGGCGAGCAGGACCGCCGGGACGGTCGTCGGCCGCGGCGTCGGCAGGAGCACGAGGGCCGGGCGGCGGTCGCCGGCGGGGAGGTTCGTGGGGGAGGTGAGCGGTTCGCTCGCGTCCGGCTGCGCCGGGTGCGGCGAGCGGGCGATAGAGTTGGTGGTCACGGGTACTCCGATTCCATGGGTCGGGTGTCCGGAGGGGCTGCGTTCGGACCGGGCTGGGTCCGGGGCGGCCCCGATTCGTTTCTCAGGCCGCGCGGGCGGCGGGCGCCGGGACGGCCGCGGGGACCTCGCCGGCGGGCCGGGTGAAGATCCGGCGGAGGACGGCGATCAGCTCAGGCGACGGCGGCGGGGCGGCGGCGACTTCAGCCTTGATGTGCGCGACGACGTCGTCGCCGAGGATCTGCCGGTACCGCTCGCGCATCTCGTCGGCGCGGCTCACGCGGCGACCAAAGCGGGGACCACGGCGGTGGCCGGCTGCATCTCGGCAGCGCGCTCTACGGGCTCCCACAGGATCAGAAGGTCGACGCCGATCGTGGCGGCGATCGCCTGGGCGGTTTCCGCAGCGACCGACTCCTGGTCGCCCGTCAGCACGTTTCCGATGGTCGTGTGGGGGATGCCGACGATCTCGCCGAGGTCGCGGAGGGTCAGCCTGGCGCCGGTCCCGGTGCGCTTCATGAGCGAGCGGACCAGCTCAGGGTCGACGGCCAGGCGGTACCTCGGCAGGGGGAAGGACATGTTCACCTCGCAGCAGGCAGGCATATCCGGAACTTCAGAGCTCCAGTTTGGCGCTTCTGTGCGCCAACGAGATGAGCATGGCACGTCATGGACAGCTTGTCCATCCTGTGCGCCATCGTGGCGCTTCTGTGCGCCATCGGGTCGAGGTGGTCCCTGGAAACGCCAACCCCTACTGGCGGGAGCGGGCAATTCCGTGGACACTTTGTCCACGACAGAACTCATCCGGCGGGGTCGACCTGGGCATATGCGTCCGGCACCCCGCCGGACTCATGGACACCCGCGTCCCTAGACCGCGCCAGGAGTGGCAGGATGATCACTATGACCGAGGATCAGAGCGCGCTCAGGACCCTGTCCGAAGTCGTACGCGATCGCCGCCACGAGCTGGGGCTCAGTACCCGCACGCTGGCTGAACGCTGCGTTGTCGACACGGAGGCGGGTACCACCCTCAGCCGGCATTACATCGAGCGCCTGGAGAAGGACGTACCCACCCTGACCCCGCCGCGGGTGCCCGAACTCAAGGCGCTCGCCATGGGCCTCGAACTGCCCCTGCGGGTCATCCAGGATGCCGCCGGCTTCCAGTTCCACGGAGTCACGACCCGGCGCGAGTCCACGGCAGCCTTCCTCATTCCGGAGCTGGAGGAAGTGGACCCCGAGCAGCAGGAGCAGATCGTGGCCATGCTGAGGGCGTTCGTGGCGGCCAACCCGAAGAAGAAGCGCTAGCGCTTCCCGCCCTTCGCTGCTGCCAACTGTTGGCCCCACCAGACCGCGAGTTGGAGCGTGGTGGTCACCCCTGCTCGCTCGCGCATGGTGCTGACGGCCGTTGCGACCGTGCGGGGGCTCACGCCCAGCCGCTTGCCGATCTGGTTCAGCTCGAACCCTTCCGCCATCAGGGCGAGGATCTGCCGCTGCCGCTCCGTGAGCCAACCGGTGGGCTGGGGGGTGGAGTCGCCGCCCCAGGGTTCCGCCCGCATCCAGTCGGTGAGATACGCCTCTCGCATGTACGTCACGGCGGCGAGGTCTCGGACGTGCCACCCGGAGAGGTCGCCCTCGTCTTCGCTGGCGACGTTGCGGATGAACGCTTCTCGGCTGTCGATGATGATGATCTGCGAGAAGGGACCGTGCAAGACCCTGATCTCCCCGCCGTGCTCCTGGATGGCGCGTGTGTAGTCCTTGACGTTCGGGTTCTCCCGCGTGCTCGCGTGGTAGAGGACCCGCATCGTGACGCCCCGCAGCAGCAGGCCGACGTCTCGGTCCATCACGTCCTCGATGATCCTGCGTCGGCGGTAACCGGGCTGGGCGGTGAGTACCTCGTTCTTGGCGCGGGAGACGGATTCCGCAATCCGTGCGTTCACCAGGTCAGGGGTGGGCAGGAACTCGCTGCCGGGGCCGCCCCAGAATCGGGCCTGGTCGTGCTGGCTGGTGAGGCGCTCCAAGGCTGTGATGCTGGCCATTCGGCGTGCCGTGCGGTGGAGGGCGGCCTGCTCGGTGGCCATGAGGTGCCGGATGGCGATCTGGCCATCCAGTGCGGTGTAACGGCCGGGGCGGACCGGGTTCGGTGAGATGAGTCCGAGATTGAGGAGTTCCCGCAGGCCGGGGGCATCGTCGGGGACTTGACGTTCTTCGATGACCAGGCGGTATGTCTCGTCGGCGCCTTCCGGGAGGTCGTAGTCCGTGTTCTCGCTGGTCATTGCGCATCCTCCTCGGGCGTGACTCCGCCCACATCTTTGCACATACCAGAAGCTGCGCATATCTGCACAGGCATATGCCTTGCGGGTAACCCTGTGAATCAGGGAGCGTACATGCAGTAAGCCGTGCTCGTACAAAGAATCGAGCACGGGTGCTCACGGATCGAAGGAAGCACCATGCGGAACAAGACCCGCGCGGCCCTCGCCGCAGCAGCCCTGGCCGTCGCCACCCTGGCCGGCGCCGCCACCATCACCACCGCCTCCACGGCCGCCGCCGACACCGGCTGGGGCCGCCCCGCCCCCGAGCCGACCGAAACCACCCCCACCCCCACCCCCACCCCCACGCCGACCGCCACCACCCCGGTCACCACGAACGACACCGGCTGGGGCTAACCGGCCCCAGGCCGCCCGAGCCGACCGCGCGGCCCCACACGCACCACCGCACCACGTTCCAGAAGAACCGCAACCACGTCAGGGGGGCCGAGTGAACGGCGTCACCACGCCGCAGCAGGCGAGCGTACGAGTCGAGCTGGAGGAACTGCCGGGAGGCGTGGGACTCGCCGCGGCCGTAGGGGAAGGCGGCCTCCTCACCCTGCTGCTCAACCCTCAAGCCACCCCCGAGAGGATCCGCGACGATCTCGCAGGTGTCCTCGGCCACCTCACCGGCTCCGGCCTCCTCGGCTGGACCAGCGGACCTCAGCAACTCGGCCTTCCCTGACGGCCCTTCAGGCCCTGCCCGAGGGGCGCGTAGCCCACCACGTGCGTCGCGCGCCCCTCAGTGCTTTTCGGACGCCTTCCGGTAGCGAGTCGCCGCCGTCGTCAACGCCACCACAGCAGCCTCCTGCTGCTGACGCGCGTACTCCTTCAGCGAGATGGGCCTCTCGATAAACCCCGGCTGGCCGGCGAACGACAACGTGATCCGTCCCGGTTCGATCTTCTGGACCCCCCGGACCGATGCCTTGAAGAGGCGCACGGTGACGATCTTCCTGAGCACCTCCCGCTTCTGCTCCAGCGACAACCCGGGCTTTCCATCCCCATCACCGAACCACGTGACCCACGGGTCCGACCCCAGGATCAGCTCTTGGAGAGTCTGAGGAACCCCCGCAGTAAGGTCCTTCACCTGCTGCTCGACCTGCTTCATCTTCGGCACCAGCGTCCGCTCCAACTGAGCCAGAGCCATGGCAGACAGGAAGAAGTCGCCGGTCTCCTCGTCGAACTTCGTGGCCAGCTCTCGGGCTTCGTGCAACTGAGCGCGCATCTTCTCCAGGCGGGCACGGGCCTCCTCCGCTTCGGCCGCCCGTCCGTCGTCCTCCGGGAAGAAGGCGGCCCGCGCGGCGGGCGAAGACAGCCACTCCAACACGGCGGTCTCGACGTACGCCTCCAGCCGTTCCTTGCGAAGGGCCGTGTCACTCTTGACGGAGCACACCGCGAAGATCTTGTCCGCGTAGCGCTTCCCCATGACCAGTAGCGCGTGGTCCCCGCACTCCCCGCAAAGGGCGATCCGCGAGAGAAGGTGGCGCACTTTCGAGTCCTGGCCGTGCCACCGTGACGGATCCTCCAGCCTCTGCTTCACCCGGTAGAACAGGGCCTCCCCCTCCGGGCCTTCGAGGATCGCCGGCCACTGCGCATCCCTGATGATCTCGCCCTTGAACGTCCGCTTCCCCAAGTACGCAGGGTTGAGAAGCATGGCGCGCACGTGGTGGGCCTTCCACGGGATGCCGTTGGCGCGTGCGGCCTCATCGCCCAGCTCCCGCAGCCACTTGGCCACGGAGTGCAGAGTCTTGCCGGAGTCCAGGTCCACCCACGCCTGGCGTGCCAGCGGAGCGTGAACGGGGTGCAGGAACTGGCCAATGAGGGCACCGGTGTTCTCGTCGTACTTCCGCTGGTAGCCCCAGAGCAGCTTGCCGTTCGGCTTCCCCTGCTCGGCGAGTCGGCGCCCGGTTCGCACGTTGCGCTCCTGCATGCTGTCGGCTTCCGCCTCTGCCGCGAGAGCGTCTTGGGCCGTCAACTTGCGGTCAACCGGCTTGCTCAGGTCGTAGACGGTCTCGTTGTAGCAGAGGAGAACGTTCGCCTGCTGGCACGCCTTGCGGAGGCGAACGTACTGCTCAAGGTCCCGGTAGTACCGACTGGCCTCGAAGGCCACGACGATCCGGCCGCGCTGCTCCTGGATGGCCTCGATCAGGGCGTCGAAGTCCTTCCGTGCCTTCTTGCCGTGTCGGCTGGCAGACACGCCGGCATCCTGGAAGGTGTCGACGACAGGCCAACCGTGCTTTGCGCACAGCACCTCTCCGTCGTGGAGTTGGTCGGCGACGGAGGAGCCCTCACCGGTGTGGTCGACCGAGTTTCGCCCGTACAGGAGGGCCGGGAAGGGCGCCAACTCGGGGTAGACGAGGTGCAGGTACTCAGGGGAGACAGGCATGGTCGCACTGTATCCACAGCATTTACCTCTAGTCTCTATTACCGACGGCGACCAGGGTCAGCCACGGGTTGGCGCGCCGCCCGCCGGGCGGGGCGGCGGCGGAGGCCGGGGCGGCCGGCGTCGACGCCGGGGAGGAGAGGATGTCGGAGGGCATGACTGTGCCTTGGTGTCCTTCGTACGTCATGAGGAAAGCGCGGACCGGCAGCGCCAGGTCCGCGGAAACGCGAAACGCGAAACGCCAAACGAGATGAAGAGAAATAGGGAGGAGAGGTGTCCGTGCTCAGTGAGCGGCGGGGCGGTGCAGGCTCTCGTTGAGCGACACGAGCGCGCCCAGAGCGGAGCCGAGGGCGTCGAGTTCGCCCTCGGTCAGGGTGCGCAGGGCCCGTGCCACGTGGGCGCCCATGAGCCGGTTGACCTCGGCGAGCTCCCGGCGGGAGGTGGCCGTGAGGTGCAGGTGCGCGACGCGCTTGTCGGCGGGGTCCTGCCGGCGCTCCAGCAGGCCCTGATCGGTCAGCTGCCGTACCACCGCGCTGACGTTGTTCGGCTTCATGAGCAGCGCCTCGGCGCTCTCGCGCACGGTGACGCCGTCGTGGTCGTGGACGTGCCGCAGCAGCGCGAGCTGTGCCTCGGTGGGCTTGGGGTACGGAAGCGGCTCCTGGTCCAGGTGCCGCTCGAAGGCCCGGGCCAGCGCCGGCAGGCACGCCACGAGGCCGGCGGCCAGGTGGTCGGTGTTCCGCGGGGGCGGGCTGAGGTCGGGCATGCCGCCATCTTAGGTATGTCGAGATAGGTATGTCAAGATAAGGAATAACGCGCGACGCCCCGCACCGGAACTCCGGTGCGGGGCGCCCCTCAGCCCGCCGCCGTCGGCGGCGTCGCTCAGTACAGGTTGCCGTACGTCTGGAAGCCGTAGCCGATCTTCACGCGGGCGCTCACGGCCGCGTCGGTGCCCGTGCCCAGGTAGCGGTACAGGTCCCCCGACGCGGTCGCGCCGAGCAGGTCGGCCCGCCCGTCGCCGCTGATGTCGCCCGGCGCCACCAGCTTCGCGTACGCGCCCCAGCCGCCGCCGATCAGCAGCCGGCCCGCGAACGGGGCCTTGGCGGAGCCCGTACCCCGGTACAGGTACAGGTTGCCCGAGTCGTCGCGGGCCACGACGTCCGTACGGCCGTCGCCGGTGTGGTCGCCCGCGCCCAGGATCTGGTTGTACGCGTTCCACCCGGAGCCGACCCGGACGCGGGAGGCGAAGCCCGTACCGGCGCCGTTGCCCTGGTACAGGTACAGGACACCCGACCTGTCCCGCGCGAGCAGGTCCGACTTGCCGTCGCCGGACAGGTCGCCCGGGCCGACGAGCCGGTTGTAGACCCCCCAGCCACCGCCGAAGACGTGCTTGTTGGAGGTGTTGTACAGGTACCCGTCGCGGACGAACAGCAGGTCCGGGATCGTGTTGCCGTCCAGCGCGTAGGCCAGCGTGACGTCCGCGCCCGCCCAGCCGCCGTCGGAGCTCAGCTGCTCACGGGGAGCGAGCTTGCCGTTGTTCAGACCGCGGTGCCAGAACAGGGTCCCGGCCTTGTCCCGCGCCATGAACAGCGTCCTGCCGAGGGACGGGACGTTGCCCGCCCCGCCGAACTGGTCCACCTTGTTCCAGGCGGTGCCGGTCTGCGCCCGCGCCGTGAACGTCCCGTTGCCGCGCCCGTAGTACGCCCACAGGGTGCCGTTCAGGTCGCGCGCGAACACGTCGGCGCGGCCGTCGAGGTTGCGGTCGTCGACGGCGACGATCTGGTTGTAGACCTGCCACCCGGTGGCGAGCGCCTTCCGCGGCTTGAACGGCGCCGACTTGTCGCCGGTGCTGCCGTAGAAGTACACCTGGCCCGCCGGCGTACGGGCCAGCAGGTCGCCCTTGCCGTCGCCGTCGTTGTCGCCGAGACCCACGACCTGGTCGTAGTCGTCCCAGCCCGGGCCCACCTTCACACGCCCGGCGAAGGGCGCCGACAGCGTCCCGGTCGCCCGGTAGAAGTACAGGTCGCCGTTGTGCTGCCGGGCCATGACGTCCGCCCGGCCGTCGCCGTCGACGTCGCCGGGCGAGAACACCTTGTTGTAGACGTTCCAGCCGTACCCGGTCCACCGCAGCGCGCCCCAGGTGGTCGAGGCGTCCGCGTACAGCCGGAGCGCACCGGTCGCGGACACCGACAGCAGCTCGGGCGAGCCCGAGCCGTTCTGGTCGCCGATCGGCACGAGGTCGAAGTCGGTGCTCGTGCCGTCGGTCACGAACTCGACGTGCGCCCCGCCCGAGGACGGCGCCACGAACGTGAAGCCGTTCCGCGTGCGGTGGACCAGGTCGGTCTTGCCGTCACCGGTCACGTCGAAGCGCGGCTTGCCCGCGGCCGTGGCCGCGGCGGTACGAGCCGTGCCGCCGCCCGGCGCCGGCTCGTCGAGCGCCGGCACCGCCGAGGTCTCGGTCAGCGGCCGCCGCAGATCGGGCAGCGGAACGGAGTCGGCGACGGCCGGCGACGCCAGCAGCATGCCGGAGGAGACGGCGAGCGCGGTGCAGGTGGTGACACGCCGAGCACGCCGGGAAAAAGCGGAACCCAAAAGATCCCCCCCCTGGGGAACGTGGACGAGGACCGGAAAGAGGGGTCGGCGACACCCCGCACGGCCGCCGGACGACGGGCCCGTGCGGGCGGCGAACACCCCCCCCCGGATGTGTAGGCGGAGTGTACGCACAAGAACGATCACCCGCACAGGCGCCTCTCTCAGTCCGTCACCTCGGCCGCCTGCCTCACCCTCCGGCTCACCTCCACCTCACGTTCCACCTCCACCTCACCTTCCACCTCGCCTCCCGGCTCCCCGTCTACCTCACCTTGATGATCACCTTGCCGAACGGGCGGGCCGAGGCGTAGTACGCGTACGCCGCCGCCGCCTCCTCGAACGGGAACACCCGGTCGACGACCGGCCGGAGCCGATGCGCCGCGATCGCGTCGTTCATGGCGACGAACTGGGCGCGGCTGCCGACGGCCAGGGCGCGGACCGTCGCCGCCACGCCGAACAGCACGCGCGGGTCGATCGGCGGCCAGTCGCCGGAGACCGATCCGACGAAGGCGAGGTGGCCGTCGACGGCGACCGAGCGCAGCGACTGCTCCAGCGTGCCGGCGGTGTCGACGACGCGGTCGACGCCGCGCCCGCCGGTCAGCTCGCGGACGACCCCGGACCAGTCCGGGGTCTCGCGGTAGTTGACGACGTGGTCCGCCCCCAGGGCCCGCAGCCGCCGCTCCTTCTCCGCGCGGCCCGTCGTGGCGATCACGCGGGCGCCCAGGAGTCTCGCGAACTGGATCGTGAACAGCGAGACGCCGCCGGAGCCGGTGGCCAGGACGGTCTGGCCGGGCCGGATGCCGCGGCCGTCGCCGGTCAGGGCGTTCCAGGCGGTGACGGCGGCGCAGGGGAGCGTCGCCGCCTCGGCGTAGGAGAGGTGGTCGGGGACGTGCACGAGCGCGTCCTCGGGGAGGACCGCCAGCTCGGTCAGCATGCCGTCGAGCGAACCGCCCAGCTGCGGCAGGTACGCCGGCTCCAGCGGCCCGTCCAGCCAGTGCGGGAACACTCCGGCGGTGACACGGTCACCCGGGCGCACCCGCCGGACCCCCGGCCCGACGGCGACGACCTCGCCGGCACCGTCCGAGACCGGGACGACATCCGGCTTCACGGGCAGCACGTACGCGTCCCGCAGCACCAGGAGCTCGCGGAAGCTGAGCGAGGCGGCGTGGACCGCCACCGCGACCTCTCCGCGCCCGGGCGTGCGCGGTTCGTGGGTACGCAGCGACAGGCGGGCGACGGCGGTACGGGGGCCGGCGCCGACACCCGCGCCGGCGGCGGCGCCGAGCACGTACCCGCGCACCTTCGGGGGAAGCGTCATCGCCCTCAGCCCTCGATGAACTGGTAGTCGCTCACGATGCGGCCGTCGGGGCCGAGCACCAGGACCTCCAGCCCGACGCCGACGGCCTCCCCGCCGTCCCTCGGCACCATCTCCCAGCGGAACTTGACGACGTCGTGGAGCCGGTCGACGTCACCCCGCGACCGGAAGACGAACGTGCCCGGCGCGACGAACTCCTCGTAGGCGCGCGTCACCCGGAAGTCCAGGGCCTCGTGCCCGCGCGCCTCCAGGACGAGACGGCGGAAGCCCAGCCCCTCCGCGTTCGCCCGCATCTCCTGGGGCGGCTGCAGCACGTGGAGGGCGTCGGGGGACCACAGGCCGCGGACCGCGGCGCGGCGGCGCTCCGCATCGGGTTCGTTCCACACGGCGACGTACCGGTCGGTGAGCTGCTGGACGGCGAAGGTGCTGTCGAAGGTGGTGCTGATATCGACGTCGGTCATGGTCGGGTCGGGTCCCCTCGGTCGTGACGGTCGGCTTGCGGCGACGACCGTGCCGCCACCGGCCGCCGCCCGGCAATTCCCCACAGGGAATCGCGGAACGGCGGCCGGCCGGGATACACCAGGGGCGTGAGCAGCGAATCGACCCGAGGCGGCCTCGCCGCAGCGATGCGCGAGTGGCGCGCCCGGCGGCGCGTGAGCCAGCTGGAACTGGCCACCCGAGCCGGCACCACCCAGCGGCACATCAGCTTCATCGAGAGCGGCCGGTCGACCCCCGGCCGGTCCATGATCATCCGGCTGGCCGAGTCCCTGGAGGTGCCGATCCGGGAGCGCAACGCCCTGCTCCTGGCGGCCGGCTTCGCCCCCGTCTACCCGCGGACCCCCCTCGACGATCCCCGGCTCGAACCCGTCCGCACCGCCCTCGACCGCATCCTGCACGGCCATCTGCCGTACCCGGCGGTGGTCGTGGACCGTCACGGCGACCTGGTCTCCGCCAACACCGCCTTCCACGTCCTCACCGCCGACGTGGCCCCGCACCTGCTCGCACCACCGGTGAGCGTTCCCCGGGTCCTGCTCCACCCGCAGGGCCTCGCCCCGCGCATCGTCAACCTCGACGAATGGGCGTGGCACATCATCGACCGCCTCCAGGCGGAGAGCGTACGCAACCCGGACGACCGGCTCCGGGGCCTCGCCGCCGACCTGACCGCCCTGGCGCCCCCGCGTCCGCGCGAGTCGCCGCACCACCTCGGCTTCGCCGTCCCCCTGCGCCTCCGGGCACCCGGTCCGGAGGACGACAGGGAGCTGACGCTCATCACCACGCTCACCCACTTCGGCACCGCGATCGACGTGACCGTCGCCGAACTGAGGCTCGAAGCGTTCCTCCCGGCCGACCAGGCGACCAGCACCCTGCTGGCGGAACTCCTCGCGGCGAACCCAGGGCGCGGAGGCGTTCGGCGGGGGAGCCCTGCGGGAGGAGCGCGACCGTCGGCTCCCCGCTGAGGTACGGGCGTCACGGCATCGCGTCCGAGACGGACTTGACGCCGCCGTGCGCGGTGAGACCGCCGTCGACCGGGATGTCCGCGCCGGTGAGGAACGACGAGCCGTCGGAGAGGAGGAAGACCACCAGCGGGGTCACCTCTTCGACCGTGCCCACCCGGCCCAGGGGCGTCTCACGGAGGTTCGCCTCGCGGAAGGCGGGCGCTGCCGAGGCCGTCATCTCCGTCTCGATGAACCCGGGGTGGATCGTGTTGACCCGGATCCCGCGCGGCCCGAGCTCCAGGGCCGCGGTCCTCGACAGCCCCCGCAGGGCCCACTTGCTCGTCGTGTACGCCACCGGGTAGTGGGCGGTCAGCGCGGCGGAGGAGCCGACGTTCACCACGGACGAGCCCGGCGGCATCAGGGGCGCCAGGTGCTGGATGCCCAGGAGCGGACCGTGCACGTTGACGGCGTGGACGCGACTCATGTCCTCGGCGGTGACCTCGGTCAGCCGGGCCCGCCAGGTGATGCCGGCGTTGTTGACCAGGCCGTGGACGACCCCGTAGGTGCCGCGCAGATGGTCGGCCAGGTTCGTCCAGTCGTCGGCCAGGGTGACGTCGAGCCGGCGGACGCCTTCTCCGCTGTTCACGTCCGTGGCGATGACCGTCGCGCCCTCGCGTTCCAGCGCCGCCACCTCGGCCGCCCCCTGGCCGCGCGCCGCGCCCGTCACGACGACGACCTTCCCCGCGAGCAGCCCGCCGCTCACGGCCGCTCCCGGTCGCGGCGCCGTCCCCTGGGCAGCGGGACCGGCTCCGCTCCGGGGACGATCCGGCTGGTGAGGGTCCCGATGCCGGCCACGGTGAGCGTGACGGTGTCGCCCGGCGTCAGCGGTGGCGGGACCCGCTCGCCGGAGCGGCCCCACAGCTCGGCGAGGCAGCCGCCGTTGCCGCAGGTGCCGGAGCCCAGGACGTCGCCGGCGACGATCCGGGTGCCGCGCGAGGCGTAGGCGGCCATCTCCTCGAACGTCCAGCTCATGTGGGACAGCAAGTCGCTGCCGACGCGCTCGCCGTTGACCTCGGCGGTGAGGCCCAGGCGCAGGAAGCCGTCGGCGTCGCGGTACGGCTCCAGCTCGTCGGCGGTCACCAGGTACGGCCCGAGCGTGGTCGCGGTGTCCTTGCCCTTGCACGGGCCGAGTCCGACCCTCATCTCGGCGGACTGCAGGTCCCGCGCCGACCAGTCGTTGAAGACCGTGTAGCCGACGATGTGGTCCCGGGCCCGCTCCGGGGTGAGGTCGCGGCCCTCGCGGCCGATGACGGCGGCCACTTCGAGCTCGAAGTCGAGCACCGACGACCCGGGCGGCACGGGCACGTCGTCGTGCGGCCCGAAGATCGCGTGCGGGTTGGTGAAGTAGAACGTGGGCGCCTCGTACCACTGCTCGGGCACCCCGGCGGCGCCGTCCACGGAGCGCCGCACGCCCTCCACGTGCTCCTCGAAGGTGACGAAGTCCCTGACGGAGGCGGGCCGCAGCGGCGGGAGCAGCCGGACCTCGGAGACGTGCGGCCCGGGCGGCCCGTCCAGGGCGGCCGCCCCGGCGGCGAGCAGGCCGGGCAGGCCGCCGGCGGCGCGGATCAGCTCGGTGAGCCCGGTGACCCCGGGCAGCGGGAACAGGGTGCCGTCGTCGTCGACGACGGCGACGCGGCTCAGGTGCGGGTGCGGGTTCTGGTTCCGGTCGGTGAATGAGGCGAAGCGCATGGTGCGGCGGCTCCCTGGTGGAGGACGGGGGAGTGAGGGGTACGGGGCCGGGGCCGGGAGCGCGGCGGCGCGGGTCAGGGCGGGACACCGCCGGCGCGCTCCCGGGGACGGGGCGGCCGGGGCCTAGACCGGCGGGGCGACGAAGCAGCCGCGGTCGGGGTCGTTGAACGACTCCTTGGCGACGAACTCGTTCATCGGGTTGGCGGTGCCCCACTGGTCGGTGACCTCGGGCCGCGAGAAGTCGTAGACGTGGGGGTGCCAGGTGTCCTCGTCGAGGTTCTCCAGCTCGGTGGTGTACTCGACGGTGTTGCCGTGCGGGTCGAGGAAGTACGTGAAGGTGTTGTCGCCGGCCATGTGCCGGCCCGGCCCCCAGATCTTCGTGTGGCCGGCCCGCAGGACCCGGCCCGTGCCGCGCATGTACTCGTCGATGCCGCGCATCTCGAAGGAGATGTGGTGCAGCGAGGTGTGCGGGCCCTTCGCCAGCGCCATCGAGTGGTGCTGGCTGCTGATCCGCATGAAGTGCATGACGTCGCCCATGCGCGGCGAGCTGAGCGTGTCGGACAGGCGGAAGCCGAGATGCCGCTCGTACCACTCCCGAGTGCGGTCCAGATCGGGGGAGTTGAGAACGACGTGCGACAGCTTGACCGGGATCGACTCCTTCTCCTCGATCTGCCGGTGCTCGCGCACCGCCACGTCGGCGGAGACCTCGATCGTGCGGCCGTCGACGTCGAAGAACCGGAAGCCGTAGCCGCCACCGGGGGTGTCGACGGTGCCGGGCCGCGAGATCAGCTGGACGCCGCCGGCGAGCAGGTGCTCGGCGAGCGTGTCGACGTCGGCCGGGGTCGCGGCGCCGTACGAGACGAGATCGAGGCGCTTCTCGTCGGCCTTGCGCAGCCGGACGACGTACTGTTCGGGGCTGCCCTCGGCGGCGAGGAAGGAGATGCCGGAGTCCTCGGCGACCTTGGTCAGGCCCCAGACGCCGGCGTAGAAGTCGAGCTGCTTGTCGTAGTCGGGCACGGCGAGGTCGACGTGCCGCAGGTGGGTGAGCAGGCGGGGAGCACTCATGACGGATGCCTCCTCAGGCGGGGGGAGAGGGGGAGCAGCGCGGCGGCGTTCGCACCGCGCACGGCGTGGAAGTCGGCCTCGGGCAGGCCCGCCGCGCGCAGCGCGCCGACGGGGTCGTCGGAGCCCATGTCGAAGGGGAAGTCGGAGCCGAGCAGCACCCGGTCGGGGCCCGCCGCCTCCACCAGCGCCCGCAGCACGGCCGGGTCGTGGACGAGGGAGTCGAAGTACAGACGCTTCAGGTAGCTGCTGGGGAGCTCGGCGCAGCCGGCGGACGCGTCGGTCCGGGCCCGCCAGGCGTGGTCGCTGCGCCCGATGTGGGTGGGCAGGTAGCCGCCGCCGTGGGCCGCGACGACCGTCAGGCCGGGGTGCCGGTCGAGGACGCCGGAGAAGATCAGGTGCGAGAGGGCGACGGCGTTCTCGGTGGGCTGGCCGACGGTGTTGGACAGGTACCAGCGGTCCAGGCGCGCGTCGAGCGTGCAGCCGAACGGGTGCAGGAACACGATCGCCCCCGTCTCCTCGGCGCGCGCCCACAGCGGCTCGTACGCCGGATCGGACAGCTCGCGGCCGGGTGCGTGACTGGAGATCTCCACCCCGGCGAGCCCCAGTTCCAGGGCGTGGTCCAGGGCGGCGACGGTCTGCTCCGGGTGCTGGAGCGGGGCGAGTCCCAGCCCCCGCAGCCGGCTCGGCGCCGCGGCACAGTGCGCGGCGGTCGCCTCGTGGGCCAGCCGCCAGACCTTCTCGGCCGTCTCGGCGTCCGCCCAGGAGTGGTAGTGGGAAGGGGACGGGCTGACGAGCTGCACGTCGACGCCCTGGGCGTCCATCCGGGCGAGCCGGACGGCGGGGTCGGTCAGCGCCGGGATCCGGTCGCGGACCATGGGACCGTTGACGGCGAGCGCGTCGGGCCCGTTGCGGCGGGCGTCGAGCGCCTTTGCCTCGGCGTGCCCGGGCAGGCCGGCGACGAGCGCGTCGACCTCGGGCAGCAGGACGTGGGCGTGGACGTCCACGGTGGGCGCGGTCCCGGGCTGTGCGGTCAGCGGCGTGGTCTCGGGCTGCGAGGTCGCGGGCTGTGGGGTCACGGCAGCTCCCGCAGCATCGTCATCGTGCGGGCCATCAGGCCGGGCACGTCCGCGTCCCGGACGCCGTCGAGCTGCCACCGCCCGATCTGCACGGACGCCTCGACCACCGGCCGGACGCGCGCGATCCGGCGCTCGTAGTACGCCTGGAACAGCGCGTCGTCCCACGCGTCGGCTTCGGTGAGCATCCGTACGAGGACCCAGGCGTCCTCCAGGGACAGCGCGGCGCCCTGGGCGAGCGTCGGCGGGCAGCAGTGCGCGGCGTCTCCGACGAGGACGACCCGGCCCCGGTGCCAGGACCCCTCGACGAGCAGCCGGTCGAACCACGTGTAGTTGACCTTCGCCGGATCGGTGAGCGTCGCGGTGATCTCGGGCCACGCGCCTCCGTAGGCCGAGGCGAGCCGGACCATCTCCGCGGCGTACGACGCGGGCGGGAGGGACGCGCGGTCGCGGTTCTCCTCCACCACGTACGCGTACAGGGTGCTGTCGCCGGTCGGGCAGTACCCGGCGATGAACGCCGGGCCGCCGTAGGCGAGATCGGTGCGCCGGACCGCTTCGGGACGCGGCGCCTCGGCCCGCCAGATGGCCATGCCGGTCGGTTCGGGCCTGTCGGTGATCCCGATCTGCGCGCGGGTGGCGGAGCCCAGTCCGTCGGCGGCGATCACCAGGTCGTAGCGGTGCTCGCCGCCGTCACTGAGCCGGACCGAGACGCCGTCGGCGTCCTGGTCCAGGATCGTGGCGGTCGTGCCCAGGCGGACCGTGGCGCCGCCGGCGCGCACGGCGTCGATGAGGATCTGCTGGAGGCGGGGGCGCCGCATGCCGACGGTGGCGGGCAGGTCGTCGCCGCCGGTGCGCAGGTCGCGCTGGACGTGCAGGACGGTGCCGTCGGGCGCGGTGATGCCGACGGACCCGAAGGTGAAGCCGGACGCCTTCACCTCGTCCCAGACGCCGAGTTCGCGCAGGACGCGCAGGGCGTTGCCCTGGAGGGTGATGCCGGAGCCGGCGGTGGCGTTCCAGTCGTCCTTCGCCTCGACGAGGTCGACGTCGATCCCGGCGCGGCGCAGCAGGATCGTCGCGGCGCTGCCGGCCGCGCCGCCGCCGACGACCAGGACTCTGCGGGGTGTGCTGCTCATAGAGGGAACTCCCTTGTTCCTCGGACTGGTGGGGACCCGGGGGCTACTTGACGGCGACCGGGTTGACGGGGGACCCGACGGCGCCGGTGATGGGCAGGGGCGCGGCGGTGAGCCAGAACGCGTACGCGCCGTCGGCGGCGCAGTCCTCCGCCAGGGCCTCGAAGTCCCACATCTCGCCGATCAGCAGGCCGATGTGCGGGATGACGACCTGGTGCAGCGGCTGGAAGGCGTGGTCGAACTCGTTGGGCCGCACCTCGAAGCCCCAGGTGTCGGTCGCGATCGCGGCGATCTCGCTGCGGTGCAGCCAGGACGCGGTGGTGAACGACAGTCCGGGCGCGGGCCCGCCGGCGTAGTCGCCCCACCCGTCCCGCCGCACGCGGGCGAGCTGCCCGGTCCGTACGAGGACGATGTCCCCGCGCCCGACCGTGACCCCGTGCGCCTCGGCCGTCGCCGTCAGGTGCTCCTCGGTGATCGCGAACCCGTCCGGCAGCTCGCCGTCGTCGCCCACGACGCGTCCGACGTCGAGGAGCACGGCGCGGCCGGCGACGTGCGGGGCCAGGTGCTCGATGCCGGTGACGAGGTCGCCGTCCGAGGTGACGACCCGCTCGGCCGGCCGGCCGTTCCACGCCTTGCCGTGGTCGAAGATGTGGCCGAGCCCGTCCCACTGGGTGGAGCACTGCAGCGGCATCGCGATCACGTCGTCGGCGCCGCCGATGCCGTGCGGGAAGCCCTGGTTGCCGAGCGCGGCGTCCGTGCCGGTGTCCAGCATCGTGTGGACGGGGTTGGTGCGCCGCCGCCAGCCCTTCTGCGGGCCGTTCATGTCGAAGCGCTGCGACAGCGAGAACGCGGCCCCGCGCCGGACGAGCGCGGCGCCTTCGCGCCGCTTGCCCTCGTCGAGGAAGTTGACGGTGCCGAGCCGGTCGTCGTCGCCCCAGCGGCCCCAGTTGGAGCACGCTTCGGCGGCCCGGGCGATGGAGCCCTCGGGATCGGCGGGGTTCACGGCGCCTCCGCGACACATCGGGTGCGCTGCGTGCCCAGGCCGGTGATGGTGGATTCCATGACGTCGCCGTCGCGCAGCAGCCGGCCCCAGTGCATGCCGTTGCCGGCCGGCGAGCCGGTGAGCACGAGGTCGCCGGGCAGGAGCCGTGCGCTCTGGGAGGCGTACGCGACCATGCGGGCGACGCCGAAGATCATGTCCTCGGTGGACTCGTCCTGCATGACCTCGCCGTTGAGCTTCAGCGTCAGCCGCAGGGCGCCGGTGTCGGCGACGGACTCGGCCGGCACGATCCACGGGCCGAGCGGGGTGAAGCCGGGGGCGTTCTTGCTGCGCAGCCAGTCGGTGCCGATCTGCGGCATGTCGCGGCGGAACACCGTGGCCCGGTCGGTCAGGTCGTTGGCGATCGTGTACCCCGCGACGTACTCCAGGGCCTCCTCCGGCGCGACCCGGTACGCGGGCCGGCCGATCACCGCCGCCAGCTCCAGCTCCCAGTCCGGCTTCTCCGCCCATGCCGGCAGCGTCACGTCGTCGTACGGGCCGGTGAGGGCGCTCGGCAGGCCGATGAACACGTACGGAAGGTCCTCGGCGGCCCGCCGGTCCATGATCGCGGCGGCCTCCGCGCGCCGCTCCTCCTCGGGGCGCTCGTCGCCCGGGGCGCGGTGCGCGACGTGCAGGTCGATGACGTGCTGCCGATAGTTGGCGCCCGACTGGAACACCTGCCGCGGCTCCACCGGCGCGAGCACCCGGAACTCGGCCAGCGGACGCGGGGCGGTGGTCGCGCCTTCGCCTTCCGCCAACACGCTCAACTGCGGCAGGAGTTCAGGCCACCGCTCCAGCACGCCCCGCATCGTCAGCGCCGGGACGCCGAGCGCCACCCGCAGGTCGTGGACCCGCTCCCGACGATCGACGAGGGCGGGGAACGGAGCGCCGTCGGGCGCCGAGAGGGTACCGAGCGCGAAAGGTCCGGAGAAGGGTCCGGAAAGGGGTTCAGGTTTCACCGACATGTCCTCCTGATTGCGGTGCGACTAATCTGGACCCGCGTCACGCGATCAGGGAAATAGATTCCGTGGATGCGTGTCATCCGCGCCATGAATAATCACTGCTCGGCCCCCGCAGAAGGACTCGGTGCACCCGCGATGAATCTGGCCCGCCTGGACCTCAACCTCGTCGTCGCCCTGCGGGCCCTCCTCGAAGAGCGCAACGTCACCCGGGCCGGACAGCGCGTGGGCCTGAGCCAGCCCGCCATGAGCGCCGCCCTGGCCCGGCTGCGCCGGCACTTCGACGACGACCTGCTCTCCCGCACGGGGAGCCAGTACGAACTCACCGCGCTCGGCCAGGTCCTCCTCGACCGCACCGCCACCGCGTACGACGTCCTCGAACGGCTCTTCACCAGCCAGGCCGCCTTCGACCCGGCCACCGAGACCCGCGAGTTCCGCCTCGTCTCCTCCGACTACGCCGTCGACGTCTTCGCCGTCGAACTCGCCCGCGCCGTGCACGAGGAGGCGCCCGGCATCCGCCTCCGCCTCACCCGCACCCCCGCCACCGTCGTCGACGACACCGAGAGCCTGCTCAGCGCCACCGACGGCCTGCTGATGCCCCACGGCGTCATCAGCGGATACCCCGCCACCGACCTCTACGACGACCGCTGGGTGTTCGTCGTCGCCGACGACCACCCCGACGTCGAGGACCGCCTCACCCAGGACGACCTCGCCCGGCTGCCCTGGGTCACCTACCAGCGCACCTACGACGCCCCCGCCGTCCGCCAGCTCGGCATGCTCGGCATCGAACCGCGCGTCGAGGTCTCCGTCGACAGCTTCCACGCCCTGCCCGCGCTGGTCGCCGGCACCCGCCGCATCGCCCTCGTCCAGGCCCGCCTCGCCCACCGCCTCGCCCCCCTCGGCGGCGTACGCGTCCTCGAACCGCCCTACGAGGCCGTCCCCCTCCGCGAAGCGCTCTGGTGGCACCCGGTCCACACCCACGACGCCGCCCACATCTGGCTCCGGGAGACCGCGGCGAAGGTCGGCCGCCGCATCACCGCGACACCCGCCTGAAGCCCCCCGTGGCCCTCACCGACGCGTGACGGCGCCCGCGCACCCCGGCCGTACGCGCGCATCCATCCGGTGGATCGGACCCATCGGGAACGCGGATGATCCGGGGGATGGGCAACACGCCCGGCAGCACGCATAGTCGAGGCACTTCACCCCGCCCGTACGCCGCGTCCGCACGTCCCGCCCGCATGCCTGCGCGCCGTCTCCGACGGGAACCCTTCCGCCGCCTTGGAGCCCCCCCATGCCCGCAGCCCCTCTCGAACCGCCGTCCGCATCCACATCCGCCGACTCAGCTGCATCCACAGGCGCTGCCGCCGGGCGGCTCCCCGCGGCCCTCCTCATGGCCGGCAGCTGTCTGCCCGTCCTCGGAGCGGTCCTCCTCGCTCCCGTACTTCCGCGCATGCAGGACCACTTCGCCGACGTGCCCGGAAGCGCGGCGCTGGTCCCCGTCGTGCTCACCGTCCCCGCGCTCGCCCTCGCGCTCCTCGCCCCCTTCGCCGGGGTGATCGTCGACCGGCTCGGCCGCAAACGCCTGCTTGTCGCCGCCACAGCCCTCTACGCGGTGTTCGGTACGGCACCCCTGTGGCTGGAATCCCTCCATGCCATCCTGATCAGCCGCGTCCTCGTGGGCATCGCCGAAGCCGCGATCATGACCGCCTGCACCACCCTCATCGGCGACTACTACAGCGGCGAACTCCGCGACCGCTACCTGGCCCTCCAGACCATGTGCGCCTCGGCCTCCGCCACGCTCTTCTTCGTGCTCGGAGGAGCCCTCGGAGCCGCCGACTGGCGGGCCCCCTTCTGGCTCTACGCCGTCGGCCTGCTCATCGCCCCCGTCATGGCCCGCGTCCTGCCGGCCCCCCGCGCGCCGCAACCGTCCGCCGCCGCCCCGGAGACGGCCCTCCCGCAGCCGCCGTTCCCCCTGCGCCGCATGGCGGGCGTCTGCCTCCTCACGGTCTTCGGCGCCGTCGTGTTCTACACCGTCCCCGTCGAGATGGCGTACCTCCTGGACGACCTGGGCACCGACTCCACCGGCACGATCGGCGCCGTCACCGCGGTGGCCAGCGCCGCCACCGTCCTCGGCTCCGTCCTCTTCACCCGCCTCGCGCCGCACCGCCGCCACGGCCTGCCCGTCCCGCTCGCGCTGTGCGCCGCCGGCTTCCTGCTGATCGGCCTCGCCGACGGCCTTCCGCTCCTCGTCGCCGGCGCGGTCGTCAACTGCCTCGGGACCGGGCTGCTCCTGCCCGCGCTGGTCACCCGCGCCATGTCCCTCCTCGCGTTCGAGGACCGGGGCCGCGGCATGGGCCTGTGGACGGCGGCCTTCTTCCTCGGCGAGTTCCTCTGCCCCTTCATCCTTTTGGCGGCCAAGGAGCCCGCGGGCAGCCTGGCGTCCGCCGTGGCCGCCCTCGGCGCGTCCGCCGCCCTCCTCGCGGCCGCCCTCCTCGCCACGGCCCGCCGGGCCGCACCCCGCACGACCCCGCCGAGCCCCTGACGGGCTCCGGCGCCCGGCGCGCGGGCGGGGGCCGCCGAAGCGGCCCCCGCGTCACGCCTGGGTCACCGGAAGTCGTCCAGCGCGGGGTACTGGCCGCTGCCGGTCTTCTCGCCGTCGGGGCCCGTGGAGGGCCACAGCACAGGCGGCGCCCGCGACGAGACGTGTGAACGCCCCCACGGGCGAACCTTGTTGGTCGGCGGACCGGGCGGGTCTTTCGCGCGCCCTCGCGCCCCGCAGGCCGGCACCGGCCGCGCAGCCCCTCCCGGACCCACCCACGGGCCGTCTTCCGGTCGGGTCGGGAAGCAACGTCTTCGGCGCGGAGCGGGTACGGATCCACCCACCACCACCTCGCCGAGCCCCACCTCACGCTCGGCCGCCCAGCCCGCCGTACTCCTCCCCCCACCGCTCCGACTGCGGTCCGCTCCGGACCAGGACGGGAGGACCGGCCGCGGCCCTGGGCGACCGGCGACCGCGACCGTCCTGTCGTAGGCGGCGGATAGCCTGCGGGAATGAGCAACGAGATCTGGGACGCCCTGGCGGCGACCCCCCTTCCGGAAGTACGGCGCCGCGCCGCCCTCGTCGACGACCTCGTCGGCATCACGCCCGTGAGCGTGCCCGGCGCGCAGCGCCTCGCCTGGAACGACGGCGGCGGCCAGTCCGCCGTCTGGTACTTCACGGACGACGGCCGCGCCCTGCTGCTCACGTTCGACCACGAATCGGAGCTGAACCTGTACGCGGAGGACGACTTCGCTCTCCAGGAGTCCTTCTACGACGGCGTCCCGGAACCCCTCGTCGCCCTGGTGCGCGACCGCCCCGAGAACTACGAGTCGCTGAACCTCACCGACCCCGCGACGGGCCGCACGATCCACTACGCGGGCGGAGTCTTCTGGTACGACGGCACCTCCTGGCACGTCTCCACCGGCCTCCAGAAGCACTGCGGCAGCGAGGAGCTGGACCTCTTCCGCGAGTCCGGCTTCGACTACTGCCTGGAGGTCTACCGCTTCGGCGAGGCATTCGCCCCGGCCACCCTGGAGGAGCTCCACGACGAAGACGACGGGTAGAGAGCGGGCCGAGATGCGACCGCACCTGCGGAGACCGCGGAGTCGGCCTCGGCCCGACCTGCACTGTTGTCCGCGTGCGCGGCCTGCTTGAATGCGCGAGTGATCGAACCGCCGGAGTGCCCTGCATGCTGAAGGCCACGGCGCAGGGCTCTCGACGGAGATCAGGCCGCCTGCTGGTGGGTGCCGACGCCGGCGCCCCGGTCTGGAAGCCGTCCTTCGGCAAGCGGGAGACCGTACTGCCGGACGACCTGCGCCAGGTCGGGGTGCGCCCGCCCTCCGTGCGGGAGGCGATGTCCGTCAATCCGGGGAGCCGGATCGTGGAATGCGACTCCTCCACGGGGAAGATCCTCATCGCGGTCATGCCGCTGGAACTCGACCAGGTGGTCAAAGCACTGGCCTGACCTGCCCCGCGCCGCCCCCGGCGCCCGCGGACGCGTCGGGGCAACCGCCGGAACGACTGCCCTCTGGCCGCCGCACCATCGCGAACGAGGCCGCTCCGGCACGCAACCGCCAGAAGCACGGCTCCTGTGGCGGTCGCCCGCCGCCGCGCCGTCTCCCTCGCGGTACGGCATCGCCGTCCGCCATAGGACGGCCCTGCACCCCACGCCCAGCAACGAGCGGCTCCGAACGGCGGCAGCTCTCCCGTCCCCGTTCACCAGTCCCGGCCGGCGGTCAGCTCCTCCGCGTCCGCATCCGCGACCCCGTATGCCGCCGCGACGAACCAGAACTCGTCGCAGATCCACTCCCGCGCCACTGTCTCGATCCCGCTCCGGGCCGCCGCTCCGCCGGAGACGCGACGGAGCCACACACAGATACGTTTCCTCCCCCGCCCCGGCCCGACAGGCCCCTGAGCAGCCACGATGCCGTCGGCACGGTGTGCTTCCCGCGCGCGGGGGGAGTGCTCCCCGCGCGCCCGCCCTTCGGGTGAGCACGGACGCGAAAGGGGTACGGCGACGGGTCAAAGGTGATCATCGGCGGCCCGGTCCGCCCTGACAGCCGGCGAGAAGCGCTGCCCAGGGCATGCCGGGCGCCCGCCGTGCGCCGGTCCGCGCACGGCGCCGAAGCCCTTCGAGCTCAACCGAGACGAGGTGCACCCCATGGCTGAGAAGCCCCACCCGCCGCGCGTGGAGAAGGTCCTGGTCATCGGAGCCGGCGTCAGCGGTCTGACCACCGCCCTGGAACTGGCCCGGGTCCGCGAGAACGGCAAGCCCCGCTACCACGTCCAGGTCGTCGCCGAGCGGCCCGCCGACAAGACCGTGTCCGTGATCGCCGGGGCCCTGTGGGAGTTCCCTCCCGCGGTGTGCGGCCAGCACGGCAACCAGCTGTCGATCATGCGGTCCAAGCGCTGGTCGGTGGAGTCGTACAAGGAGTTCCGCAAGCTCTCCCCGCAGGCCGGCGTCCACATGGTCACGTCCAACTTCTACTTCGGCGTCAAGATCGAGGACGACTGGCCCGAGCACACCAAGATGCGCGAGCTGGAGAAGCTGTCCGAGGAGGAGGAGATCCACGGCTTCCGCCGCATGACCCAGGAGGACCTGAAGAAGGTCCCCGCGTCCTTCGGCGTCAAGGACGGCTACCAGCTCCAGGTCCCGGTGGTCGACACCCCCATCTACACCCGCTGGCTGCGCGAACAGCTCAAGCAGCAGAGCAACGTCACCGTCACCTACGGCAAGCGCATCACCGACCGGCTGGTCCCGCAGAGCGCGAAGATCCGCAAGGACTGGGACGTCGACGCCATCGTCAACTGCACGGGCATGGGCGCGGCGGAACTGGCCGGCGCCTGCATGGTCCCCCTGCGCGGTGCCCTCGTCCGGGTCCCGGTCTCGCGCTGGGCCAGCAGGCCCAAGACCGCGTACGCCATCTCCAAGACCGCGCACCAGCAGGACATGGTCTTCATCGTCCCGCGCGAAACCCACCTCATCCTCGGCGGCCTGGTCGAACCGAGCGAGTACGACACCCACATCGGCAAGGACTACCAGCCCGTCAAGGACATGTTCGACCGCTGCAAGCGCTTCGCCCCCGAACTGCTGAAGGACGTCGAACTGTCCGACACCGACGTCGACGTCATCGCCGGCCTGCGCCCCTACCGCGTGGAGAACGTCTGCGTGGAGAAGGAGTACGGCTTCAACATCGTCCACAACTTCGGCCACGGCGGCAGCGGCTTCAGCCTCTCCTACGGCTGCGCCCGCGAAGCCATCGGCCTGCTGGAGAGCATGGAAGGCCCCTCTTTCCGGGTCGTCGACCTGCCCCCGGCCGCGCTCCACCACCACCCCGACACGTACACGGAACTGGACACGCCCGCCTTTCCCACCATCCAGCTCGACGGCCAGCAGGTCTCCGTCGAGCACCCCGTCTACAACTGACACCGCGTGCGCCACGGGCGCCGGCCGGCGAGAGTCGGCCGGCGCCCGTGCCGTGCGCGGGCGTCACGCCGAGGTGAGCTTTCCGGCGTCCAGGGTGAGGACGCGGTGGCTGAGGTGGCGGACCAGGGCGTGGTCGTGGCAGATCAGGAGGTAGCCGAGGCCGTGCGCTTCCTGGAGGTCGAGGAGCAGGTTGGCGATCGCGGCGCGGAGGGACGGGTCGAGGGCGGAGACGGGTTCGTCGAGGATCAGGAGCTTCGGCGCGCAGGCGAGGGCGCGGGCGATGCAGACGCGCTGGCACTGGCCGCCGGACAGTTCGTGGGGGAGCCGCGCGCCGAGCGAGGGGTCGAGTCCGACCTGGGCGAGGAGTTCGGCGACCCGGTCGGGGCCTTCGGCCGCGGTCCAGCGGCCGTGGATCTTGAGGGGTTCGGCGAGCTGGTCGCGGATCCGGCGGCGCGGTGAGAGCGAGCCGTAGGGGTCCTGGAAGACCGGCTGGACGCGGGGGCGGACGGCCCGCAGCTCGGCTTCCGGGAGGGTGCGCAGGTCGCGGCCCTCGAAGAGGACCCGGCCTGCGGCGGCCGGGCGCAGCCGCAGCACCGCCTGCGCGGTGGACGACTTCCCGGAGCCGGACGGGCCGGTCAGGCCGACGGTCTCCCCGGCGGCGACGGTGAAGGAGACGCCGTCGACCACCGTCCGGTCGCCGTGCCGCACGACCAGGTCGCGGACGTCGAGGAGCGGAGCGGTCATGCGGACTCCAGGATGGGGCAGGCGAGTTCACGGTCGCCAGGGAGCGGAACGAGGGCGGGTACGGTGGTCCGGCAGGTGGCCTCGGCATGCGCGCACCGGGCCGCGAAGGCGCAGCCGCGGGCGGGGGTTCCGGGAGCGGGGGCCTGCCCGGCGACGACGGGCAGCCGGGAGCGGTGGGGCGTGCCGGCGGAGGGCACCGCGCCGACCAGGGCGGTGGTGTAGGGGGCACGGGGATTCTTGAGGATGTCGGCGGCCGGGCCCGTCTCCATGAGCCGGCCGGCGTACATCACGGCCATGCGGTCGGCGTGGTTCCGTACGGTGTCCAGGTCGTGGGTGACGAGGAGGAGCGCGGCGCCGGTCGCCCGGAGCAGGCGGAGGACGTGCGCGCGGACCTCGGGGTCGAGGGCGGTGGTCGGTTCGTCGGCGACGAGGACGCCGGGGCTGCCGAGGGTGGCCATCGCGATCACGGCGCGCTGGCGCTGGCCGCCGGAGAGCTGGTGCGGGTAGGCGGAGGCGCGGGTGCCGTCGAGGCCGACGGCGAGGAGGGCTTCACCGGCTCTCCCGAGGGATTCGCGCCGGGTGAGCCGGGGGTCGAGCGAGCGGGCGGCCAGGGCGAGCTGGTCGGCGACGCGGTGGACGGGGGACAGGGCGGAGAGGGCGTCCTGGGGGACCAGCGAGATGCGGCGGCCGAGGTCGCCGGCGGTCACGGGCCGCCCGTGGAGCCGAACCGTGCCGGCGACGCGGGCCTCGCGCGGGGCCAGGCCGAGCAGGGCGCGTGCGGTCAGGGACTTGCCCGCACCGGATTCGCCGACCAGGGCGAGGGTTTCGCCGGGCCGCAGCGCGAAGGAGACACCGCGGACGACGTCACCGGTGCCGGGGAAGGACACCCGCAGGCCGTCCACGGTGAGGACGGTGGAGGGATCAGACCGCAAGGCTGTGCCCCTTCCTTCGACGGCCCATGGGGGACTCCGGCGTGGAGGACTCGGGCGATCGGGTGGATCCGGTCGGGCGGGTGGACGTGGTGAGGTGGGAGAGCGAGACCGCGAGCGCCGCGAGGAGGCCGAGGGCGGCGACCGGGGCGAGGGCGGCCAGGGGAGCGCGTTCCACGTAGTCGGCGGACTCGTCGAGCAGGACGCCCCACTCGGGGGACGGCGGCTGGGCGCCGAGTCCGAGGAAGCCGAGGGAGGCCAGGGCGAGCGCGATGCCGGGCAGCCGCAGGACCGCGTGCCGGGCGAGCGGGGCGGCGACCGACGGCAGCACGTGGCGGGAGAGGACCCACCAGCGGGTGGCACCCATGGCCCGCTGGGCCTGGAGGAAGGAGGCCGCCCGCACCTCGCCGGCCAGCGCCGACGCGTGCGCGGCGAGCGGCGGCCAGGAGATCAGGGCGACGGCGAGCGCGGCGCCGCCGGTGCCCGGGCCGAGAACCGCGGCCGTGAGGATGCCGACGATCACCGGAGGGAGCGCGTTCGCCACGTCCGCGATCCCGGCGCCGACGCTCGGCAGGAAGCCGAGCGCGAGGCCGGCGGCGTACGAGAAGACGCAGACCGCCAGGGCCGTGCCCACGGTGGACGCCGCGCCGTGGCCGAGGCGGGCGAGGACGTCCCGGCCGAGGGCGTCGGTGCCGAGCGGATGGGCCCCGCTGGGGGAGGCCAGCCGGAGGGCCGGGTCGACGGCGTACGGATCGCGCAGCAGACCCCAGCCGACGGCGGCCAGGAGGAGCGCGGCGATCGCGAGGGGCACGGCGGCCGGGACCCGTACGGGACGGGGCGCGGGAAGCGTCAGGCCCGCCTCGCGCAGACCCGGGCCGAGGAGCCGGCGGCGGAGCCCGGCGGACAGGGCGCCCGCGAGCAGACCGAGCGCCAGCAGGACGAGCACCGCGCACTGGAGCAGCGGCAGGTCCTGGGACTTGGCGGCGCCGAGGGCGGTCCGGCCCAGCCCCGGCACCGCGAAGATGGTCTCGACGGCGACGGCGCCCCCGGTCAGACCGACGGCGACCATGCCGAACTGCGGGACGAGCGGCGGCAGGACCCGCTTCAGCACCGCCCGCGAGGTCCGCGGACGGGACACGCCGGACCCGCGCCACAGCTCCACCCAGCGTTCCTGGAGGACGGCGGGGAGCGCGTCCGCGACGAGCCGGCCGAGGAGCGCGCCCGCCGGGAGGCCGAGGGCGAGGGCGGGCAGCACCATGTCGGCCGGGCCGGTCCACCCGGACGTCGGCAGCCACCGCAGCCACACCCCGACCACGACCAACAGGACGGTGGCCAGCAGGAATTCGGGAAGCGCGCCGACCGCGGCGGCGAGCATGCCGCCGGAGCCGCGGCCCCGCACCAGGACCGGCAGCGCGAGCGCCGCACCGAGGAGCACGGCGACCGCGAGGGCCGCGCCCATGAGCGCCAGCGAGACGTGCAGGCCGGACAGGACCGACGGCAGCACCTCCGCGCCGGAGACCCAGGACGTGCCGAAGTCGCCCCGGACCGCCCCGGACGCCCACCGGCCGAGGAGGCCGAGCGGACCCGCGTCCAGGCCCAGGTCGGCGCGGACCGCGGCCAACGCCTCGGCGGTCGCCTCCTGTTCGGCCGACCGGGCGCGGAGCAGACGCAGCGCCGGGTCGCCGCCGGAGAGCCAGGGCAGCAGGCCGACCAGGGCGGTCACCGCGAGCACGGCGACGGCCCGGACCGCCGCCAGTCGGTACCGCGTCATGCCAGGTCCGTGTCGAGCGTGATGAGGGCGCGCTCGCGCGGGTCGTGCGCGACGCCGGTGACGCCCTCGGCGTCCCCCTGGATGACCCGCTCGTGCAGCAGGGGCACGGCGGCGTCGGTGGTGAGCACGGCCGCCTCGCTCCGCAGCACGGCCCGGCGGCGGGCGGTGCCCGCCGGGGTCGCGCCGGCCGTGTCCAGGGCGGAGTCGACGCCGGCGTCGGCCAGCTGGGAGAGGTTGAAGGAGCCGTCGGAGGCGAAGTCGCTGTAGAGGTACGCCACGGGGTCGCCCGAGTCCAGCACGGTGGCCCGGGACAGGAGGAACGCGTCGAAGGCGCCGTCCAGCGCGTCCGCCTCGATGTGGGCGTACTCCCGCACCTCCAGCTCCACCACGAAGCCGGCCTTCCGTAGCTGCTGCTGCAGCAGCTGGGCCACCTCGGGGAGTTCGGCACGGTCGGTGAAGGTTCCGAGGGTGATCCGCGTGCCCGCCGGGGCCGACGGCTTCGGGCGGGGACGGGCGGTCGGGCCGCGCAGCTCGGCGGCCCAGGGGAGGGCGGGGCCGAGCAGGCCCTCGGCGAGGTCGGCGCGCTTCTCGTACACGCCGTCGACGATCGCCCGGGCGTCGATCGCCTCGCGGGCGGCGGCCCGCAGCCCGGCGTCGCGGAACGGACCGGACGCGGTGTTCAGGTACAGCGTGCAGGTGCGGGGCATGGGCACCTCGGTGATCAGCTCCTGGTCGAGGAGCGCGGCCTGTGCCACCGGGACCGCCTCCACGACGTCGGCCGCGCCGCTCCGCAGGGCCGCCGCGCGGGCCGTCCCGTCCGGCACGAACGTGACGTCGATGCCGGCGAGCCGTGCCGTACCGCCCCAGTAGCCGTCGTAGCGGTCGAGGGTGGCCGACGACGTCCCGCGGACCGCGACCAGCTCGAAGGGCCCGGTCCCGGCGCCGACCGGGTTCACCGTCCTGCCGTTCCGGTACGCCTTCGCGGCCAGGACCGACAGCTGCGGCGAGGAGAGCCGGTGCGGGACCAGCGGGTCCTCCACGGCGGTGGTCACCGTGACGGTCCGGTCCCCGGTCGCCCGCACCGTCAGGTCCACGCCGTCCAGGATGCGCGGCTTGGGGGCGGCGGTGGCGGCGCGCTCCAGGGACCGTACGACGGCCTTCGCGTCGCACGCCGTCCCGTCGTGGAACGTCACCCCGTCCCGCAGGGTGAAGGTCCAGCGCTTCCCGTTCCGCTCCCACGCCGTGGCCAGGGCGGGCTGCGGGTCGCCGTCCTCGTCCAGGACGACCAGGGTCTCCGCGGTCGACCAGCGGGACAGCTTGAACGCGTCGTCGGAGAGCGGGGAGAGGCCGGAACGCGGCGGCTGCATCATCGCCACGCGGATCCGACGGCCGCCCTTGCCGCTCGCACCTTTCGCACCGTTGGTGCGACTCGTGCCGGCGCTCTCGGTGAAGCATCCGGTCAGGACGGCGGCCCCGGCACCGGCCGCGAGCGTGGCGATCACGCTGCGGCGGGACATCCGGGAGGAGCGGGGGGTGGGGGGCACGGTGGATCCCTCGGGGTGCTGGGAGAAGGGGGACGGCGAGGCGCGAGGCCAGGCCGGAGGGACCCTAGCATTGTGATAATCATTTTCAGAAACGGAGTGGCGGTGCCTTTCGGGGCAGGCGGGCGGGGAGGGGGTGTCCGGATGCCGGCTGGGGGTTGGTGGGTGGAGGTGCGGTGCAGGGGTGGTGGCGGTGGAACTCCGTTTCCAGTAGTCGGAGTTCTGAGGCGCCGAGGCCGGCGGTCCCGGCCCCGATGTCGACGCCGGCGCCGGCATCTGTCACGCCTCGGCCGCCTCCGAGGCCTCGCGGGCGATGCGGTCGAACTGGGCGCCCATCGCGGCGGCGAGCGCCTGGGCGGCGGAGAGCGGACGGACCATGACGGTGAAGTCGTCGATCTTCCCGTCCTCGTCGAAGTGCAGGAAGTCGCAGCCCTGGATCTGCTTGCCTTCGACGGTGGCGGTGAAGACGAAGGCGTGGTCGCGGCCGCCGGGGTCCGCGATCTCGCGGACGTAGGTGAAGTCCTCGAAGACGCGCAGTACGCCGCGCAGGATCGCGGCGGTGATGGCCTTGCCCGGGTAGGGCTTGAACGCGACGGGGCTGGTGAAGACGACATCGTCGGCGAGCAGGTCCTCGATGGCCGCCTCGTCACGGTTCTCCACGGCCTGGCGGAACGGATGCATGGCGCCTCCTCATTGCTCAATTAATTGATTAGGTGCAACGGAGGGTAGGGGGCGAGGCACGCCCTGTCCACCCTCGCGGCAGACCGCAGTCTCGGCAGTCGTGCGAACGCCGCCCTCGCCCGTGGGGCACGACCCCGACCGGCTCGGAGGCACGGTCGGTCATCGCCGTCCGTCGCGCCAGCGGAGCGGGCTCCCCGGGTGAAGAGTCGGCACACGGCGGGCCGAGGGGTGTCATTTGTCCTAGATTCGCCTCCAAGAGGCGATCGAGGAGCCGACGTTCGCCGTACCCGGAGGTGGGGCACCGTGAAGGCGGACGAGACGTCCCGCGCCGGACGGCGGGTCCGTGAGCCGTCGCCTCGGGGTGCCCTGCGAGGCGTCCCGCCGAGGGTCGTTCCGGTGGTACGTCCGCTGGTGCGCGAGGCCGGGCACCCGAACCCGCGCCGCCCCGTGGCCGACCCGCGTCTGACAGCGCCCCGCGGACCTCGCCGCACCGCACCGCGCGCACCGGAGACCGGCGCCGTCCCGCGTACCGGACCCGGTCCTCACCCCCGCCGGCCGCGGGCCGAGCGCGTCTGAGAGGTACGCCATGACCCAAGCCGACACGAGTGCCGGGCCCGCCGCCGGCGGTGCCGCACCGCCGGCCAAACTGACCCTGCTGACGCTCACCGCCATGGTCGTCGGGTCCATGGTGGGCGCCGGGGTCTTCTCGCTCCCGCGGCGCTTCGCCCAGGAGACGGGCGTCGCCGGAGCCCTCATCGCCTGGGCCGTCGCGGGCCTCGGCATGCTGATGCTCGCCTTCGTGTTCCAGACGCTCGCCGTGCGCCGGCCCGATCTGGACGCGGGGGTGTACGCGTACGCCAAGGCGGGTTTCGGCGAGTACCTCGGCTTCTTCTCCGCCTTCGGCTACTGGGCCAGCGCCTGCGTCGGCAACGTCACCTACTGGGTGCTGATCATGTCCACCGCGGGTGCCGTCGTACCGGCCCTCGGCGACGGCGACACCACACTCGCGCTCGTGCTCTCCTCGGCGGGCCTGTGGGGCTTCTTCCTGCTCATCCGGCGCGGCGTCAAGGAAGCGGCGGCGATCAACCGGATCGTGACCGTCGCCAAGATCGTACCGATCGTCGTCTTCGTCATCCTGGCGCTGTTCTTCTTCGAACCGTCGGTCTTCGCGGAGAACTGGGGCGGCGCCGACTACGCCGGCTCCCTCTTCGACCAGGTCCGCGGCACCATGCTCGCCACCGTCTTCGTCTTCCTCGGCGTCGAGGGCGCCAGCGTCTACTCCCGGCACGCCAAGCGGCGCGAGGACGTCGGCCGGGCCACGATCCTGGGCTTCCTCAGCGTCTTCGCCGTCTTCGCCTCGGTCACCATCGTGTCGTACGGCATCCTGCCCATGAGCGAGATCGCCGAGCTGCGGCAGCCGTCCATGGCCGGCGTGCTGGAGGCGGCCGTCGGGACCTGGGGCACGGTCTTCGTCAGCGTCGGCCTCATCGTCTCCGTCCTCGGCGCCTACCTCGCCTGGACCCTGATGGCCGCGGAGGTCCTCTTCGTCGCCGCCGAGGACGACGACATGCCCCGCTTCCTCGGCCGCACCACCGCGAACGACGTCCCCGTCCCCGCCCTGCTGCTGACCACCTCGCTCAGCCAGCTGGTGCTCGTCGTCACCGCGTTCTCCGACGACGCCTTCAACTTCGCCCTCGACCTGACCAGCGCCCTCAGCCTCATCCCGTTCCTCCTGGCCGCCGCGTTCGCCTTCAAGATCGCGCTGCGGCCGCGCCGGCACCGGGTGGCGGGGACGAGCACCCGGCGCGAACTCGTCGTCGCGGCCGTCGCGACCCTCTACACGGCGTTCCTGCTGTACGCGGCGGGGCTCACGTTCGTCCTTGTCTCCTTCATCCTCTACGCCCCCGCCACCCTGCTCTTCGTCAAGGCCCGCCGCGAGCAGGGCCGCCGTCTCTTCTCCCCGAAGGAAGCGGTCATCTGCGCGGTGTCGGTGGCGGGCGCCGTCGTCGGCGTCGTGGCGCTGGCGGCGGGCTGGATCGAACTCTGACGCGCGCCGCCCCGCAAGAACCCTGGTTCCCTGCCCTCCCGGAAAGGCCCACCACGATGCCCCCTGAAATCCCTGACACCACCGGCACCCCTGGCACCACCGGCACCCCTGGAACCCGCCCGGCCTCATCGGCTTCCCCATCCGGTCCGGCATTCGGCGTCCACTCCGAAGTCGGCAGGCTGCGCAAGGTCCTCGTCTGCGCCCCCGGCCTCGCCCACCGCCGGCTGACCCCGACCAACTCCGACGACCTCCTCTTCGACGACGTCATGTGGGTGGAGAACGCCCAGCGCGACCACGCCGACTTCGCCAACAAGCTCACCCAGCGCGGCGTCGAGGTCGTCGAGCTGCACAACCTGCTCACCGAGACCATGGCCATCCCCGAGGCCAGGGAGTGGCTGCTCGACCGGAAGATCGTCCCCAACGAGGTCGGCCTCGGGCTCGTCGACGAGACGCGCGCCTTCCTCGACTCCCTCGCCGCCCGCGAACTGGCCGAACACCTCATCGGCGGCCTGTCCACGGCGGACCTGCCCGACGACTTCCGCTCCGGCTACGTGGCCCTGGCCCGCGAAGGCGTGGGCGCCCGCGAGTACCTGATGCCGCCGCTGCCCAACACGCTCTACACCCGCGACACCACCTGCTGGCTGTACGGCGGGGTCACCCTGAACCCGCTGTACTGGCCCGCCCGCCACGGCGAGACGCTGCTGATGAAGGCGGTCTACACCTTCCACCCCGACTACAGGGACGCGACCGTGTGGTGGGGCGACCCGGAGCGGGACTGGGGGCAGGCCACGTTCGAGGGCGGCGACATCATGCCGGTCGGCAACGGCGTCGTCCTGATGGGCATGAGCGAGCGCACCTCGCGCCAGGCCATCACCCAGGTCGCCCGGGCCCTGTTCGAGCAGGGCGCCGCCGAGCACGTCATCGTCGCGGGCATGCCCCGGCTGCGTTCCGCGATGCACCTCGACACCGTCTTCACCTTCGCCGACCGTGACATCGTCACCCTCTACCCGAAGATCATGGACGCGGTGCACACCTTCTCCCTGCGGCCCGGCGACAGGGCCCCCGGCGTGGAGATCACCGACGAGGGCACCACCCCGTTCGTGGACGTCGTCGCGAAGGCGCTGGGTCTGCCGCAGCTCCGCGTCATCGGGACCGGCGGCGACGCGTACGCCTCCGAACGGCAGCAGTGGGACAGCGGCAACAACGCCGTCGCCCTCGAACCGGGCGTCGTCTTCACCTACGACCGCAACACCCAGACCAACACCCTCCTCCGCAAGGCGGGTGTCGAGGTCATCACCATCGTCGGCGCCGAGCTCGGCCGAGGCCGCGGCGGCGGCCACTGCATGACCTGCCCCCTCCTCCGCGACGCGATCGACTTCTGACCCACTGGACGGGAGGCGCACCACAACCGGACCCGGCGGGGAAGGGCGCGGTCGATCACGCCCGCGGCACGTGGCCTAGGGTTTTCGCCATGGCCAGAACGACACCGCCGCGCCCAGTGAACGTCGAGGGGCTCTTCCCGAAGCTGGGGGAGTTCCGCGGCGTGACGACGCGTCTGCACCCGCGGCCGGGGCGCCCGGACGTGCGGGTGAGCTCGGTCGGCGGTCCTCTCCTGTGGCCGGCCGACGAACCGTGGCCGGTCTGCACCGAGCCGCACAAGCGCAGCAGCGGGTACCGCATCGCGGACATCCGCCGCGGGCGCCAGGTGCTCGCCGACGCCTGGGCCCGAGACCGCCCCAGCGACGAGGAGCGGGTCCTGCTCAAGGAACTCGGCCGCAGGCACCGGCGACGGGAGATCGCCGACACCGACCCGGTCCCGCTGATCGGCCTGCTCCAGCTGTACCGGCGGGACGTTCCCGGCCTCCCGCCGGGCCCGGACGGCGGTGACCTGCTCCAGGTCCTCTGGTGCCCCTTCGAGGCACATGGCCCGAGTCGCCATGGCCTCGCCCCGCACGTGCGGTGGCGACGTTCCGACCAGGTCACCGTGCCGCTGGAAGCCCCGCCGCAGCCGGCGCTGGTGGGCTTCGAAGGCGCGGTCGCCGAACCGTGCGTGCTGCACCCCGAGCAGGTCGCCACGTACCCGTACGTGGACTCGCTGCCGGTCAGGCTGCGGAGGAGGATCGCCGCCTGGGAGGACGCGGAGGAACGCAAGGCGGAGAAGCGCGGCCTGACCGACGACCTGGACCTGGTCACGTACCACCATGACCTGTCGATTCCCCAGGGCTGCCGCGTGGGCGGGTTCCCCTCCTGGCGCACCACCGACCCGCACCCGATGAACTGCGAGGCCTGCGGTACGCCGATGGCCCTGCTCCTGACCCTCGACAGCCACGAGTGGGACGGCGTCAACGGCAGCTGGATGCCCCTCGAAGAGCGGGACGTGTCCGAGCCCCTGCGCAACAGCCGCCCCACACACCTCACCATCGGCCGAGACGGCCTCCTGAACATCTTCGCCTGCCCAGCGGACCCCGGGCACCCCCACCGCTGGAGCCTCCAATAGCCGCACTGCACCGTGCGCTCGAGCCCGGTGCACTCCTTCGGGCGGCGGGCGGGGGACCGTGCGGTCCGCTCCTGTGCAGCTTGCGGGCCGGAGAATGGGTGCGGAAGGTGGCCGGTGCGGGCCCCGTGTCGACGGAGGTGACTCCGGATCACGCGCGAGGAGTACGCGCGGTCCGCCAGCGGGGCATCGGGGCGGGCTCGCGGTCTCCCGGGTCCGCTTCCGGAACACGGCTGCCTGCCGTGACGGTCTCGAAGGCCAGGGCGTCGCTCGCCTGAGCTGCGGTGACGCGAAGGGCCAGAGGCCGTGCCCGGGTGTCTCTGACGTCGCTGGCGAGGCGAACTTTCGTGCTCAGGCCGCAGCGGAAGCGTCCGAAAGCGCGGCTGCCAGGTTGGGCCCGGTTCGGCGCCCCCATGTCCCGGGCCGGCACCAGAGGTGTGCTGGTGAGTGCGGTAGACGGTGAAGGCCATCGAGACCGTTCAGGTGTTGTCGGCATCGGCGTCGGCCGCTGCCACGAGCCAAGCGTGTCCAGCGGATCCCGCGAGGGGCCTTCAGGGTTCGGCGGTGATCGGTCCTGCCCCGGCCGCGGGCCGCATCGGCCGACGTCAGCGGCTCGATCCGTCCCAGATCGCATCGTGATCACTCATCGGACACGTGCATCTGATCGGCTGACCGGCCGATCAACGAGACACGCTCCGAGTGGCGGCTGGCCGCAGGTCGGAGGATTCCGTGGGGAGTTCAGGGCGTTGAGGACGGGCGACGGGCTGCGATTCGGCGCAACGGACCTGACCGGCGAGGTGCGGGTGCCGCGGTTACCGAGCCGCGATCTCGGCTGCGCCGAAGTAGCGTTTCACCGTGCCACCATTGCAACGCTCAGGCATATGCCGTTGCATCACCCCACAGTTCATTGCAATGAAATAGCGGCAGCCACCTGCAGAGATGCTGATCCAGTGCAACAACACTCTTGCCGCACCTTGGAAAGCAACGTAGCTTTTCTCATGTCGGAAACGCCGACCGCACACCACTCCCCAAGGAGCCGTCACCATGCAGACCTTCGCCACCGCCACCCCCGTCACCGCCGTCGTCGACATCCCCGCCGGCCACCTCCGCTTCATCGCCGCCGACCGCACCGACACCACCGTCGACATCCGCCCCGCCACCCCCGGCAAGAACCGCGACACCAAGGCCGCCGAGAACACCACCGTCACCTACACCGACGGCATCCTCACCATCACCGCCCCCCAGCCCGGGAACCAGCTCTTCGGCCCCTCCGGCGCCGTCGAGATCACCGTCCAGCTCCCCGCCGGCTCCCACGTCCGCGCCAAGACCGCCGCCGCCGAACTCCGCGGCGTCGGCCGCCTCGGAGACGTCACCTACGAAAGCGCCCAGGGCCCCGCCAAGCTCGACGAGGCCGCCACCGCCCACCTCACCCTCCAGGACGGCGACATCACCATCGGCCGCCTCAACGGCCCCGCCGACCTCACCACCGCCCGCGGCGACCTCCGCGTCACCGAAGCCACCACCGGCACCCTCACCCTCACCACCCACTCCGGCTCCATCACCGTCGGCGCCGCCCGCGGCACCGCCGCCACCCTCGACGCCGGCACCACCTACGGCCGCGTCCACAACACCCTCCAGAACGCCAAGGGCACCACCGCCGACCTCACCATCCACGCCACCACCTCCCACGGCGACATCACCGCCCACGCCAACTGACCCCCGAGGTGCGGAACGGAATCGGCGACGGCCGGGGGAAGCCGGGGCTTCCTGGCTTCCCCCCTCGCAGACGGGGCGGGAAGGTGCGGGTTCCCTGCCGAATCGCTGCCCCATCCGCACTGGTCGTCGGGAAGGTGACGTCGTTGGGCCGGGCGCCGGGGTAAACCCAAGGCGCCCGGACGCTCGTCGGTGGCGAGGGCGTCCCGGTGGCCGTCCCCGTCGGTCCGCTGTCGGCGGTGATCGTGCAGTACACCTGCCAACTGCCTGCTCCCTACGCCTCCTGCGACGCGCAGCTGTTTCCGCATCGACACCGCGATCACGCTTCCCGGCCACGTGTGTCCATCGCATCGGCAGAAGATCCGATCACGAACGTCGCCGTCGCCGCAGACGACGGGCGTGCAGCATTCGGACTTGCCGGGTCGCCTCCTGCTCCCGCTTCATGGCGCTCCACCATCGTTTCGACTCCCGCACCGCGTACCTGCCGAGCGCCGTAGGACTGCCTGACGCCTGCGCGCGGACGATCACATCGACGTTCACAGTGGTACGGCACACGGAGGGCTGCTGCTGACGAGCGCCGCGCCTGGCTCGTGGGGGGGCATGTTCACGGACACGACCCTGGATCTCGACCCGGACTCCGGGATCGTCTACGCCCTCGGCGACGGCCCGACCGGCATGTTCCCCAGCCCCTTCACCCTGACGTCGAATCCCTCGTCCGTGCCCTCAATCGGTTCGCCGCTGACCGCGAGTCACCGGGCACCCCGCCTTTGATGAGGTCATCGGCGCCGTCTGGTAGCGCTGAGGACCGTGGTTCGGAGCCGGAAAACGTCCAGCTGATCTCGGGGCAGGCAGGCATCATGTCGTAGTGATCGGCTTCGAAATCGAGAATCCTTGGACACCCGCCCACCAGGTGGTGGAGTGCTCTCACTGCGATCCTCCTTGCCTACGGTGCCGATCCCGCGTCAGAGATCAACGGCATGACGGCCCACGACCTGGCCCGCTCGTACGATCACGGCATGGCGCTCAGGCTGCTGGATCTGTTCAGCAACCGCCGGACCAAGCTGAAAGACCGACTCAGAAGCGTCCGCCGACGGTAGCTCCGGCGGCCGCCCCGAATCCTGTGGCCTCCGCGATCCGCGCGAGGGGCAACTGCGTGGTCTCCAGGAGCTCTCGGGCCCGCTGGACGCGCTGCGCGAGCAGCCAGCGCAGCGGCGTGGTGCCCGTCTGGGCGCGGAAGTGCCGCGCCAGGCTGCGCCGGCTCATCATCGCGTGCGCCGCGATGTCGGCGATGGATAGCGGTTCGCCCAGCTTCCGGCGCATCCACTGCAGCGTCTCGCCCAGATCGGCGGAGTCCATCTCGGGCGTGCGGTACTCGATGAACTGGGTTTGTCCGCCGGTGCGTTGAGGTGGCATCACCAGCATCCGCGCCGCGCTCGCCGCGACTGCCGCACCGTGGTCGCGGCGTACCAGGTGCAGACACAGGTCCAGTCCTGCGGCGATCCCGGCCGACGTGAGTACCTGCCCCTCGTCCACGTACAGCACGGAAGGATCGACGTCGACGCCAGGGAACCGCTCGGCCAGTGCGTCGGCGAACCGCCAGTGCGTCGTCGCCCGACGGCCTTCGAGCAGCCCGGCGTGCGCGAGCGCGAAAGCGCCGGTGCAGATCGAGGCGATACGCGCTCCGCCCTCCGCCGCCGCCCTCAGGAGCCGTAACGCACGGGGATCCGGGGTGAGTTCTGCCGGAACGCCGGGCACGATGACCGTGTCCGCGCCGAGAACGTCCTCCCAGCCGTACGACGAGGAGACCCGGAATGGCGCCGTGGGCCCGGCCGTCGCCGCCGTGTCCCGATCGACACAGACGCGGACTTCGTAGGCAGGCAAGCCGCCGGGACCGGAGACGAGCGCGAACACCTGGCAGGGGATGGCGAGATCGAAGGCCGACACCCCGTCGAGCGCGAGAACCGCAACGATGTGCATACGCCCGAGGCTACGCATCCCGCGCACGCCGCGGCGTCGCCCCGCGAGAGGCCGCCGCGGCACTCGTGGACCTGGATCGAGGCGTGGCTGACGCCTCTGTCTGCCTGCCCCTCCCCACGGCTGGGAACGCGAGACGGGTACGCATCCCCTCCGGCGTCCGCGACGGTTACCGGCGGACACCGTCGCCCCAGCCGAAACCGCCTCCGGACCGTTTCCCCACGCTCCGGAGGCACCGCATCGCATCGCATTGCGGCCAGGAGCCCGCACCCAACCCGGACGCCCGCACCCACCCCGGACGCCGGCACCCACCCCGGACGCCGGCACCCGCGCCGGACGCCGGTACCCGCCCCCGGAGGGAGCGGAGCTAGATGCGGGAATTGCGCAGCGACTGCCACGCCGCGCCGGCGAGCGCCCGCGTCGACCGGGGGACCGACAGGTGCTCGTGCTTGCGGTACAGCTCCCAGTTGTACTTGATCAAGGACGCCTTGTTGGAGGACAGGGAGTTCGCCTGCTGCGCCCGGTACACGGCGAGCGGCTCGGCCAGGCCGCGGGCGTCCGCGCCGTCCCGCATGATCGACAGCCACAGGGCGTAGTCCTGGCGCTTGCGCATCTCCGGCATCAGCCGCGTGCCCAGCACCCTGCGGTCGTACATGGCGGTGAGGGCGCCGATGTAGTCCCGCACCAGCATCGCGCGGTAGTCCACGTGCCCGCGCGCGCGGATCACGCGCCCGTTCGGGACCCAGTCGACGCTCTCGCCGGCGTGGTCGGCGTCCATCTTGTAGTACGAGGTGAACGTCAGGGGGGCGGTGCCCTCGGCCGCGAACGCGAGCTGCTTCTCGGTCTTCTCCGGGAGCCACATGTCGTCGCTGTCGAGGAAGGCGATGTAGTCGCCGCGGGCCCGTTCGATCGCCAGGTTGCGGGCCCGGCCCGCGCCGCCCTGCTCGGGCGCCCGCTGCGGCAGAACGCGCTCGTCCTGCTCGGCGAACTGGCGCAGCAGGTCCATGGAGCCGTCGGTCGACTGGTCGTCGGTGACCAGCAGCTCCAGGTCGGTGTGGGTCTGGGTGAGTACGGACCGGACAGCCGCGCCGAGCGTGGCCGCCGAGTTGTACACGGGCATCACGACGGACACCAGGGGCACAGCACATCTCCTCGCCGGACAGAAACATCGTTCGGTCCATTCAAGCATCGGATTCGAGCATGATCTGCCACGCCCGTGGTCGTCGCTGGTCAGGAGGAGGGTAGAAGAGGCGGCCCCGGCGCTACATCCTGGCCCGGCGGCGATCAGGAGCCGGAGGCGGGACGGCGTGGGGAGGGGACGGCGCCCAAGAGGTCCCACAGAGGGGTGGAGCCGGCGGCCCACTGGGCGAGCAGGTGGCGATCGACGAGGTGGAGTCGTTGGGAGCGGGCGAAGGCGGTGGCTTTGTCCGTGAAGCGACCGTTGGTGACCAGCACGACGACATCGCCGTTGTGGACGGGGCGGCCGGTGCCGTTGAGGACGTGCAGGTCCGGGGTGCCGACCGCGGAGCCGGCCCATCCGGCCCGCCGGTGTTTGCACTGGATCACCCACAGGCGGCCGAAGGGGTCCGTGGCCTTCACGTCGGCGCCGTTGTCGCCGGCCCCGCCGACCCGGACCGCCTCGGAGCAGCCGTCGCGGCGCATCAGGTCCCGTACCGCTTCCTCGAACTGCCGATGGTGCAGGGCGTCGATCTGCGGCATCGCGTAGCGCAGTCCCCGCTCCCGGACCCGGTTCCAGCGGGCGGCCTCCCGGCGCCGGTGAACCCACACCCCGCCCGCCACCGCCGCGAGCGCCAGCAGCACGCACGGCACCCAGGGATGCGCGGCCAGCCACCGCAGCGCTCCGACGGCCAGGCTCCACACCACGGCGAGCGCCAGGAGAAGCAGACCGACCTGCTCCCCACCGACACCCTTCCCGCGGCGGTAGGAAGCCGGGCGGCGGCGCGGTGCGGGTCGGCGTCGGGAAGCGTGAGTCGTACGCCGCCGGCGCGGGGCGGGGGAGCGGCGCGTGCCCGACCGAGGCCGGGGGCTCATACGCCGACCTGCGAGACGCCGCTCACCAGATGCTTGATCACGTCGAAGAGGCCCTGCCCCAGCGGGGTCGGCGCGATCACGATGCCCAGAGCGAGGACGAAGAGCGCGGTGTTGCGTTCCTCGACGCGGCTTCTGGCCTGCGTCCTGCGACGCAACCGCATCACCACGATGACCGCGAGCAGCACTGCCACGTTGATCGTCATCATGCGATATCCGCCCCCCACCCCGACCGCGCTTCCTGCGGTGTTCTCGGCCGCCATCTGAGGGGGCCGGGGAACAGTGCAGCCGATCAGGCGACCGGAGCGCAGCAGGTCGGCGGACGTTGGCGGAACCGTGCCGGACGCTGTCCGATTCCGGCTCGGATATCCGTTCCGTTCCCGCAGATGAATCCGGTGTGGGGTCCAGCGGCGTCAGCGGGGCTTGCGCGCTCTCGCCCGCTTCCACAGCCCCAGCCCATCCGTCCGTCCCCGGCACTGATGACGTGACGGGCGCCGTCACGACATCAGCGGTTTCCGCCGAAGCACCGTGCGGCGGCACCAGTCGCCCGTAACGTGAGGTCGCATGACTGCGCTGATCATCGGTGGCAGCGGCTTCCTGGGCACCGAGCTGGTACGCCAGGCGGTCTCCGAGGGCTGCCGCCCGGCCGCCACGTTCCACTCCCGCACCGGCGACCACGAGGGCGCGGCATGGCACCGCCTCGACCTCCGAGCCCCCTCCCGCCTGGAGCAGGTCCTGGACACGGTGGCCCCAAGCACGGTGATCAACGCGACGAGTGGCGGAGCGGACTGGGAGGTCACCGCCGAGGGCGCCATCCGCCTCGCCCAGGCCACGGCCGAACGCGGCATCCGCCTGGTGCACGTCTCCAGCGACGCGATCTTCTCCGGTAGGGGCCGCCACTGGTACGACGAGTCCTGCCTCCCGGATCCGCTCACCCCGTACGGTGCCGCGAAGGCGACCGCCGAGACGGCTGTACGCCTCCTGTGCCCCGGGGCGGCCGTCGCCCGCACGTCGCTGATCATCGGCGAGGGCGGGTCCGAGCACGAGCGGCTGGTGCACGCGCTGGCCGCCGGCACGCGACAGGGAGCCCTGTTCACGGACGACGTACGCTGCCCCGTTCACGTGAGGGACCTGGCCGCCGCCCTGTGGGAGATCACCCGCTCCGGCGCCGCCGGCGTCTTCCACCTCGCCGGTCCCGACGCCGTGAGCCGTCACGAGCTCGGCGAGCTCATTGCCCGCCGGGACGGCCTCGACCCGGCCCGGCTGCCCTCCGCCCGCCGCTCCGACACGGACCTGCCCGGCGGGCTCGACGTACGACTCGACAGCAGCGCCACCCAGCAGAGGCTGCACACCCGCCTCCGCGGCGCCCACGAGTTCCTGAGCGGGAACGGCGTGGGTCCGCCGTGACGGACGCGCCCTCCAACTCTGCGCCCAGCGCGCCGAATGCGCTTTGGGTCCCCCGGCCCTCAGGTTGAGCGACATGCCATATCTCGCGTTTCACGGGTCACCGGGTGCTGTGTTCACCAGATCCCGTGCTCCAGTTCCTCAAGCGCGATGTTCCACGGCGAATCCTCATCGGTGAAGGGCGTGGGATCGAAGGCCCCCACCACCTGTGTGAAACGTGCTGAGACTTCCCCCGGGGACATTCCCTCGTCGTAATCCCTCTCAAGCTTGCGGAACTCGATGAGCGTAAACAGCAGAGAATCCATATTCCGATGGAGTTCGGCATACCCACCCTGTCCTCCAGGGAATGCGTAGATCTTTCCGGATGCAGGATCCAACGCCACAAGTGACTCGAAAAGGTAGCCGATCGCCCACCACCTTCGGCTCTCTGGCGGGCGGGGAACGCCATGATGGTCGAACAGCCTTTCCAGGGCGACGGAATCCCTATCCATCGGATACGGGTACGGCACCGATTCCCGGGAAGTGAAGACCTCTGAGTGCGGAAGTCCTACCACGCTCAACAGGACGGCCGAGCGCGGCTCGAGACATCTCGCGAGAACCTGGGGAACGTAGGTGATGTTCTCCAGGCCATAGGCCGCGACCATCCGGCAGGAGAAAGCGAAGATGTCCAGCGGCGGACCTTCCGCTGGCGTCGGTTCGCGCTCATCTCCGCACGTGCCATCACTGATCTCCTCGAAAAGTCTTGGGCGTCTCCGCTCCTCGTCGGCGAACGGGGCGGGGTCGCTAGCAGTGATCTTCCGATGCATGCGGGTGACGACGGTAGCGCGTGCCGCGTTCTCGTCACGGCCGGTTACCCGGTAACCCGCCTTGCCTGGTTCCAGCGGCATAAGCGCGTGGAGGGGGACGAGACGTCGGCGCGCATGGGGCGAGCTCCCCGTTCTCCCTCGGGGAAGGCGCAGAGTACGCGGGCCTCAGGAGCCGGCACGACCGTGGCGTACACGAACCCGCCGATGACTCGGTCGGCATCGCTTCTTCTGGCCCTATGGAGACCACGGGCGGAGCGGGGCACTCAAGAGCCGGCCTGCCGCCGGCGGTCGACGGGTTCGGTCCGCTCGCGGCGGCTCCACCCAGGGCCGGGGGCAGGACGAGGGGGAGCCTCGCGCCCCCTGCGCCCGGCATGCCCAGGACGAACCCATCGTGCGCGAGCGCTGCAGCCGGCGCTGGTACGACAGGCGAAAGCGTGCTCGCGGGCCGGTCAGGGGCGCCGCTGCCGGCGTCGCAGCGGCGCGGCTTCCCGTACTCCTCGCTCGTCCGAACCGAGAGGAGGCCGCAAGCGAAAGGGGGTTGCCCCGGCGCCAGCAGCCGTCCTGCACCCGCTCCGCCAGACTGAAGGCCTCGCGCATCATCCCGGCACAGAGGCAGACCCAGTGGTACGTTCCCGAGCCATGACCGACAGCGTGTACGTGGGCAACGCAGGCGCGGACGCGGTTCTCGACCGGGGATGGCTGCTGGGCCACTTCAAGGACGCCTCCGATCCCCGGCACAGCGAGGCCGTGGAGATCAAGTGGGGCGTCCATCCTGCGGGCGACGAGCGGGCCGGATGGACGAGGGGCGAGGAGCGTACGGCCCTGCTGGTGCTCATCCGGGGGTGCTTCCGGGTCGAGTTGCCCGGGCGCACCGTCCGTTTGGAGCGCGAGGGCGACTACGTGGTGTGGGGGAGGGGCGTCGACCACTCCTGGTTCGCCGAGGAGGAGTCCGTGGTCGTGACGGTCCGCTGGCCTTCCGTGCCGGGATACGCGGTTCCTCGGGATGGTGAGGGCGCCGCTGCCGTGCCGGCCTGACGGTCGCTGCCCGCTGCCCGGCACTCTGCGACATGCCCCCGCCCGCCCCCCCCGAACAAGGACCTCCCGAGCAGGGGGATGCCCCTGGACGAGGGGGGGAGGGGAGGACTCAGCGCGCGAAGCCGTAGTCCAGCAGCTTCTTGACGTCCGACGCGCGGTTCGCCTCGCTCGGTGCGGCGAGGACCGTACCGATGACCGTCTTGCTGCCACGGGTCGCCGCGAAGACGAGGCAGTACTTGGCCTGCTGGCCCGAGCCGGTCTTCACGCCGATCGCGCCGCTGTAGGTGCTCAGCAGCTTGTTCGTGTTGGTCCAGGACATGTTCCGGTAACCGCCGGTCTTGGTGGTGACCTTCTGCGTCGTGGACTTGGTCTTGACGATGGTGCGGAACGTGCTGTTCTTCATCGCGCTGCTCGCGATCTTCGTCAGATCGCGAGGCGTCGAGTAGTTCGTCCCGTTGCTGATCCCGTCGAACGAGTCGAAGTGCGTGTTGCGCAGCCCCATGCGCCGCGCCTCGTCGTTCATCTTCCCGATGAACGACTTCACCCGGGCCGCCCTGGTCGAACCGGTGCCGAACTTGTCGGCCAGCGCATAGGCGGCGTCGCAGCCCGACGGCAGCATCAGGCCGTAGAGCAGCTGCCGGACCGTCACCTTGTCGCCGACGATGAGCCGGGCCGAGGAGGCGTTCTTGGAGACGATGTAGTCGCTGTACGCCTTCTGGATCGTGACCTTCGCGTCGAGGTTCAGGCCTTTCTGGGCGAGTACCACCTTCGCCGTCATGATCTTGGTGGTGGAGCCGGTGGCCCGGCGGGTGTCCGCGCCCTTCCCGAACAACGCGGCACCCGTGCCGTTGTTCATGACGAACCCGCCCGGAGCGGTGATGGACGGCGCCGGCGGCGCCGCGGCCTGCGCCTGGCTCGCGGAGAAGCCTCCGGCCAGAAGAGCCGAGGTCGTGACCACGACCGTCACGGCCCGGCGTACCCGCAGTGGAGTGGATATCAAAGTGCTCTGCCCTCGATAGGAGTTGACGTCGCCGAGGAGACGTTCGTACGGCCCTCGCGCAGAGAAGATGCGCGAGCGACCCGGAGGGATGCACGGAGAAACGTGTCCTCCCTCTCATTTCGAACGACAGCGCGAGCGGCGATCGCCGGGGCCCGTGCCGAGCCGGCCGCCACCGCAGGTGGTGCGCCGTGATGTCCGTCCGGCGGCACGGCTGCCTTCCTCCTGTGCTCGGCCGAGCCTGGAGAACACCGCGCGGACCGAATGCGGTTGCCTGTGGCCTGCGTCGTCAGCGCGCCACGAGAGCGCCCAGGCGCCTGCTGGCCCAGGTTTGCCGACTGGCGCGCCCTCGCCCCTTTGAGGCGTCGTCGATCGGGCCGGCCGCTGCACCAGTCGGATCACCGGCGGCGCCCCAGACGCGTACATCAGCTTTGCCGAGGACCACCGTGAGCCGGCTGTCGGCCGTGACGCCGTAGTGGCGATCCTGGTGCGGGAGCCGCTGAGACACAGGACGGTGACCTCGTTGAGCTCACGGCCCGGTTTCGCAGCAGTGGCTGCGCAGGTCCGCGGGCTCGGCTATGTCGACCAGGGGCAGCCCGCAGTCTGCCGCCATGGCCCGCCCCGCCCTACGCGCCACGACTGGCGTCCAACGACTCGTCCGGGTTCCACATGACGGGCATGGCGCCCACGGGTTCGAAGCGGATTCGTGGGTCGTTGCTCTGGACCAGGGCGATCAGGCGGCGGCGAAGGGCGGTGGCCTGGCGGGCCTGGTCGGCGACGATGTCCAGGACGTCCTGCGCGGCCTTGGGGCAGGCTGCGGTGAACCGGTCGTAGTCGGTGAAGGCGAGAACCAGCCCGGCGCCCTCGGGTGCGTCGTCGTACGCGCCGTAGCAGGCCACGTCGCCGAGGCAGTCGTTGAGGGCGTCCAGGTTGTGTCCGTAGTAGTCGGGGAAGTGCAGGGCCGCGGCGATGGCGCGGTGCATGTCGCGCTCCGTGTTCCAACGGCCGGCTTCCAGGCGGATCACGCGGAAGCCTCGGTCTTCGAGCCGATCAGTCGCCTGTCTGAGGAGACGCTTTCGCCAGAAGAGGGTGACGAAGGTGTTGATCATGTACTCGATGCCGGGGAGGCGGTTCGTCGCGGATGCCCGACCCGTTTCGTTCCGGTAGGCGTCGAGGAGGCGGAAGAACTCTTCGACGGGGGTGGAGCCGTCGGGTGTACTGCGTTCGATGTCGGCTGCCCAGCCGAGCGAGCCGGTGCCGTCCCGGCGTGCCCCGACCCACTGGCTGAAGGCTCCCCCGGGCCAGAAGTCGCAGGGGTCGTCGATGGAGTGCACGCCGAGGGCGACCTGGTAGCCGATCAGCATGGTCTGCAGATCGTGGAGTGAGCCGGCGCGCAGCCACATGCCGGGCCGCAGACGGACCTGGTCCAGGAAGTCGTACACGTCAACCGCGCAGTCCTGCCAGTGCTGGGCGGCGTCATGCGGGTGGTTCTCGGTCGGCATGTGCGGAGCCTACGGCTTGAGTGAGAGGGGTCGCATGGGTCGTTTCGGGACGGGCGCGAGGCGAGTGGGCGCGGTCGGGGGCGGGGCGTCTGAGGTGGTCCGTGTCGCTCGCCGCGCCCCCAGCCCCCCATGGGATACCCAGCCCGCCGCGCGCGCGAGACGGCGAGTGGGCGGTCCGCGACGAGGCGATCGTCCTCGTCGCCTCTCCCGCCGCCTGGCGCCAGACGCGAACGGGGGCCGCGGTCACTCCCGGACCGTGTCGAGGAGGACCTGTGCCAGTTCGCGCGGCTGGGAGAACATCGGCCAGTGGCCGGTGTCCATCTCGACCAGCCGCCAGCGCTCGCTGAGCAGGAGCTTCGCCACGTCCTCGCTCGGCTCGGGGTCGCCGAGCGTGCACTTGACGTACGTTGCCGGCAGGTCGCTGAGCGGCCGTTCCAGCACGGCTGGTTCGGTCAGCGTGGCGCCCGGATGCGGCGTCGCGCCGCGAACGATCCGCGCAATCTGCTCGTCGGAGAGACCGTGGCCCTCGAAGTGGGCCGCAGGCGCGACCGGCCAGAAGCCCTCGGTCTCGGCGATCGATGCCGTCACCGTCGCCCCGCCGTCCGGCCAGGAGGAGAGGAACGATTCGCCATCGGCCGGGACGCTGGAGTCGACGAAGACCACGCCTGCCAGCCGGTCGCCGATCCGCTCGGCCGCCTGCCCGACGGGGATGCCCGAGTAGCTGTGGCCCACCAGGACAACCTCACGCAGATCCTGGCGCTCGACCTCATCGACGACGTCCTGAACGTGGGTCTGCTGCCCGGCCGGCACGCCTCGCTTCTCGGCGAGACCGGACAGCGTCAGCGGGTGGACGCCGTGGCCGCCCGTCCGCAGATGAGGCACGACCTCATCCCACGCCCATGAGCCGAGCCGCGCACCTGCAACCAACACGTAGTTCACCATGGCCGCACCCTAGCGAAGCGATTGAGCGGCTGCTCAAGGTAAACGTGCCCACCGCGACAACCGGCGCCGCCGCGCCGGCGAGTCGCCGGGTCAGCCTGCCGCTGGCTACAGCTGCGGCTGCCAGATCGTGCTGCGCAGGTCCGAGCCCCGCACCAGCTGGATCCGCCAGGGTTCGATCCGGATCACGTGGTACGCCGGGTCGTCCGCGCCGCCTCGCCAGTAGTGGACCGGGTCGTAACCCACCCCCTGCGGGCCGCCCTTGAGGTAGAGGTCCCACGCGTGCCGGCGGTCGGTGTCCGTCTCGGCCCAGGTGGAGAGGGCGTCGACGTGGACGGTGTTCTGGCGGGGGTTCCAGTACGAGTACGTCGTGTACGGGCTGTGGGCCAGGTGCGCCGCCTTGACCGGGGTCTTGTACGCGGCCAGCCAGCCGACCGGGCGCCCGTCGACGACCTCCCAGACGGGGAGGAGGACTCTGGCGCGCGGGCGGTTCTCGCGGTCGACCGTGATCATCGTGGCGTACTTGATGTCGCGGATGTACGCGAGGAAGGTGTCCTGGATGTCGGTGAACGCGTCGGTCTTGGTCGTGGGCACAGCGGGTGCTCCTTCACGGGTCGGCGGCGGCCGGGCTACTTCGCGGCGGTGAGTTCGGGCGACGGGTCGTGCTCCGAGGCGGCAGCATCGTCCGTGCCCCTGCCCCGCCGCACTCCGAAGGCGCTGACCAGCATCGCGCCCAGAGCCGCGGCGAGCGGCACCCACAGCGCGGCCTGGTAGCCGTCCAGGCGCGCGGCGGCCGTGTCCGACGCCGTGGCGGCGACGTTGACCGCGGCCGCCGCCGAGAGACCGAGAGCCGCGCCGAACTGGAACGCGGTGTACAGGAGCCCGCCGGCCAGCCCCTGCTCCTCCTCCTTGACGTCCTCCGTCGCGACGATCGTCAGCGGCCCGTACGTCAGCGCGAAGGACAGGCCGAGCAGCAGCAGGCTCGGCAGCATCGCGAGGTACGTCCAGTCGGCGCCGAGCGGCAGGAAGAGCGCGTACGCGAGGGAGGCGAGGACCAGGCCGCCGAAGATCAGGCGGGCGTTGCCGAAGCGGTCCACCAGCTTGGGTACGACGGTCGGCGAGAGGATCGCGTCGACACCGATCACGATCATCGCGAAGCTGGTCTCCAGCGTGGACCAGCCGCGCAACTCCTGGAGGTAGAGCACGACCAGGAACTGGAAGCCGAAGAACCCGGCAGCGAAGAGCAGACCGGCGACGTTGGTCCGCAGCAGGGCCGCGCTGCGGAAGATGCCGAGCCGGACCAGGGGCGTGGCCGCGCGGCGTTCGACGACGACGAAGGCGGCGAGGGAGGCCAGGCCCGCGCCCAGCGTGACGACGGTCGAGACGAGAGACGCGTGGCTCACCCGCTCCACGCCCAGGACCAGCAGCAGGATGGCCGCGGTGACGGTCAGACCGCCGACCAGGTCCAGGCTCTGCCCGGTCCGGTCGGGCCGCGGCGACTTCGGTACGAAGGCCAGCGCGCCGATCAGGATGAGCGCCGACAGGACCACCGGCGCGAAGAACACCCACCGCCAGTCGACCGACGCGAGCAGCCCGCCCACGACCAGGCCGATCGAGAACCCGCCGGCTGCCGTCCCGGAGTAGATGAGCAGGGCCTTGTTGCGGCGCGGGCCCTCCGCGAAGCCGGTGGTGATGACGGAGAGCCCGGCCGGGGTCATGAAGGCCGCCGCGACACCGGTGACGAACCGGGCGGTGATCAACTGCCATCCCTCGGAGGCCAGTCCGCCGAGCCCCGAGAACACCAGGAACACCGCGAGCCAGAACACGAACATCCGGCGCCGCCCGAAGAGGTCCGCCGCCCGGCCGCCGACCAGCATGAAACCGCCGTATCCGAGCACGTACGCGCTCATCACCCACTGCAGCGTGCCGGTGGACAGACCGAGGTCCGCGCGGATGGCGGGCATCGCCACGTTCAGCATCGCGACGTCGATGCCTTCCAGGAAGATCGCGCCGCACAGGACGAGCAGCACGCCCCATTCCCGGGCACTGAGTGCGGCGGCTGCCGCCTTCTTGGTCGTACTCACCGTACTCATGACAGGTCAACTCCTGGCTGGGGGAAGGAGGGAGGGAGGTGTGCCGTCCGCTGGGCGGTGGCGGCTCGTTCACCTTCGGCCAGGTCACGGGGCCGGAACAACGGCGAAGACGTGGACGGTCATTCAGCCTGGCTTACCGATCCGGGTCGTCCGGGGTAACCAGTGCTCCCCGTGCGTGTCGCCTTCCCCGCGCCGCTCCCCGGAACAACAGCCCCGTCACCGGCGTTGACGCGACCGGCCTGCCCTGCCGATCCGGTTCACCCGAGGGGATCCGTCCGATGGAACGCGACGAAGTCGAGTGCTTCCTGCTGCTCGCCGACGAGCTGCATTTCGGCCGCACCGCCGACCGCATGGGCCTCTCCCGCGCCCGCGTCAGCCAGCTCATCCAGCGCCTCGAACGGCGCGTCGGCGCACCGCTGTTCATCCGCACCAGCCGCCGCGTCACCCTGTCGGAGATCGGCCGCCGGCTGCGTGACGACCTCGAACCGCACCACCGCGCGATGGACGCCGCGCTGGCACGCGCCGTCGCCACCGCGCGCGGCATCGACACGGTCCTGCACGTGGGATTCTCCAACCCGCTCACCGGCGAGATCGTGATGAAGGTGACGGAGGCGCTGCGCGGCAGTCACCCCGGTCTCGCCGTGGAGATCTGCGAGGTGCCGATGAGCGATCCGTACGGGCGCCTGCGCGACGGCGCCTTCGACATCCAGCTCCAGGAGCTCCCGGTGCGGGAGGGCGACCTGGGCGGCGGCGCGCCCCTCCTCACCGAGGAGCGCGTGCTGGCGGTACCGTCCGCGCACCCGCTCGCCTCCCGCGACGTCCTCTCCCTGGAGGATCTCGCCGACGTGCCCCTGCTCACCGTCGAGGGCGAGCTGCCCGACTACTGGCAGGAGCACCACACCCCCACCCGCACCCCGAGCGGAAGGCCCATCACCCCCGGCCCCTCCGTGACCCAGATGCAGGAGGCCCTGATGCTGGTCGCGGGTGGCCGGGGCGCCCTCCTCACCGCCGCGCACACGGCGACGTACTTCGCACGACCCGGTGTCGCGTACGTCCCCGTCGCGGACGCGGAGCCGGTCGGGTACGGACTGGTCTGGCGGGCCGGGGACACCACCGGCGCGCTGAGGGCCTTCGTGGGCGCGGCCCGCACCGCGGCGCGGGAGATCGCGCAGGGGGGTTTGCGGACGGCAGCGCCGGCGTGAGCCGTGCACCGCGGCTCGGACCGGCGGGTCCCAGAGGCCACCCGTCATCCCGACTCTCGCCCGTCGCCGGCGTGATGGCACGCCGGTGCAGCGCGTCGTGGTGAACAGTTTTCGCAGTCCACCTCGACGCCAGCGGGCGCGGCGAGGGTGTCTGGGCGTACGGTCCCCGCCGCGGCAAGGTCATCACCACTCTCCATCGGGGGATGACACTCCAGGAGCAGATCGACCACGCAGGGGCGGACGAGCACGGCCACCTGGTCGGTGCAGACTTCAAGGCCGTCTCTCAAGCGCCTCCCAGGGGCGGGCGCCACGCACCTGTGGGCCGCCACGTCCCCGCTCCTCCATGGTGGCGGCGAGAACGCCGGATGAGCGCGCGCCCTGCGACGGATGCCGGGCTGCTTGTGGGCCTCACCGTTGCCCTGACCCGAGCCCACCGCGCCTCCACCGCGCCTCCACCGGGCCGGCTACCCGAACCGGCAGCGGACTCGACGACGTGCTGTCAGTGGCGGCTTCTACTGTGACCTCATGGGGAACTACTTTCAGACCGTCGTCGACCTCGATGCCACGCCCGCGGACGCCCGCACGCTGGCCGAGAGGGGACTCGACTGGCTGGTCGGCGAGGGGATCGTCCGGGCCGAGCTCACCGACTGCGTGCTCGGGGCGCCGACGGGGCATCCGCCCGGTCCCGCGTGGGTCAAGGCAGTGGGGCCGGAGGACTGGGAGCCTGACGGCGGCCTCAGGATCGAGACCGGCCGCACCGTGTTCAACTGCGGTCAGGGCGATCCCATGTTCGCGGTGTGCCCTCATTGCGCCGGGCGGACGGACTTCTACACCGATCGGCTGGAGGAGATCGAGGGTACGTGGGAGCCCTTCGGCGATGCCATCAGCGACTGGAGCGACACGGGCAGCGCGGCAGTCGTCTGCCCGCAGTGCCGGCGCCCTGGTGACCTGGCGGCGTGGACCTGGTCGGACGACTACTTCGCCTTCGGACATCTCGGCTTCACCTTCTGGGACTGGCCCGACTTCAGCCCCGCGTTCCTCGAAGGTCTCTCCCGCGCACTCGGGGGGCATCGCACGCTCCTCATGGGCGGCAAACTCTGAGGGGCCGGTCCGGAGTTCGCACGACCGTCCGCCGACAGGAGCGCCCGCCGGTCATGGGTACCGTCGCCCGCGGCGACCAGCAGGGCGTCGACTCGGAATGAGCCGCGTCGACGGGCGGGGGACCACGTGCAGCTCCTGGCGGCCAGGGACGACCTCGGCCCGGAACCTGTCCGTCAGGAGCTCGCAGCGAGTTCTCCGAGCAGGGATGGGCTCAGTGCGTCGGGCGCCGTGGAGCGCTCGCCACACCCGCGTCCCGGCCGCTCAGCGCGGCGTCCAGCGTCTCCTGGGCCGTGCGCATCGACTCCGCGTACTTCGGCTCGAACATGCGCTCCCACGCCGTGTCCGGTGCGACGTCCTCGACGCGGCTCACGACCCACCAGATGTTGCCGAACGGATCCCGCACCCGGCCACCACGGTCCCCCCACGCGCTGTCGGAGATCTCGGTGATCACCTGCGCCCCGTGCGCGACGGCCGCGGCCATGGCGGCGTCCGCGTCCGGAACGTAGATCCGCAGCAGCGACGGCATCGCCGGCCAGTCGGGCCGCCTGTCGAAGGCCAGCACCACCGTGTCGCCGACACGGATCTCACCGTGGCCGATGGTGCCGTCCTCGACCGGCACCCGTGCGATCTCCTCGCCGCCGAACGCGGCGGTGATGAAGTCGAGCAGCGCGCCGGTGTCGTCCGTGACCACCCACGGCGCGACGCTGGTGTAACCCTCGGGTGCAGTGTGCTTCATCGGTGCCGTCCCCTCGTGTGGTCCATCGCGTGGTGACGACCCTAAAGCTCAAACAGGACAAGCTGTGACCTAGATCGGCCTCGCGTCACCTCGGTGTCGATGAGAGCCGGAGGCGCCCGAACGGCCGATCACTCGTGCCGGACGAGTTTGAGCGCGGAGACGAGCAGGATCACGGCGAGCGCGGGGATGAGCACCGCGTCCGGGAAGACGCCGAGGAGCAGTCCGCCGAGGATCGCCCCGGCGACGGAGCCGGCGGCCATCGTGGCGGTGAAGCGGAGGTTGGCCCGGAGGACGGTGAAGCTGCCGTCGCGGCTGTAGCGGGCGAACGCGACCAGCATGGTGGGCAGGGAGACCAGCAGGGACAAGCTCCCGGCGGTCTTGATGTCCTCTCCGAACAGCAAGACGATCGTCGGGATGAGCAGTTCGCCTCCCGCCACCCCCATGATCGCCGCGACGACGCCGATGCCGAACCCGGCGGCGGCACCGGCGGGGATCTGTGCCGCGGGCGGCAGGTCGAGGCCGTCCAGGGTGGTGGTGTGGGTGAGGACGAGGGCGGCAGCCATGAGGACCATCAGCCCGGCCAGCACCCGGTACAGGGTGGTGGAACGCATCCGCACCGCCCAGGACGCGCCCGCCCAGGCGCCCAGGAGGCTGCCCGCGAGGAGGTTGACGGCGACGGGCCAGCGGGCCGCGACCTCGGCGGCCGGTACCGCCGCGAGCCGGGCGGGCAGCGCGACCAGGACCACGACCAGGCTCATCGCCTTGTTCAGGATCACCGCCGAGAGCGCCGCGAACCCGAAGAGCCCGATCAGCAACGGCAGGCGGAACTCCGCTCCACCCAGTCCGATCATCCCGCCCAGCACCCCGATGGCCGCTCCCGCGCCGAAGGCCACCGGTGCCGCGTGCGTACGTCGGGGAGGGCGGATCGGCCGGGGGGTGCTCATGACGGCATCCTCGCTGGTGGAGGCGCTGTCCGGCCAGGGCAAGCCCCCGTCTTCGGGGAAAGCCACCGGGCCGCCGTCGCCGATTCGTCGGGACCTCCGACAGCGGGCACGAACTCCGTCAGCCAACGTCCCCCACCCCCCGGCCGTCACACGCACCGCGCCGGCGTCACCACCCAGGGCGGTGACGCCGGCGCGACAAGACCCAGGCCGGGCCTCAGCTGGTCACTTGCCGATCCACGCGTTCAGGACGGTCAGCGTGGAGGTGTTGCCCTGCCGGTCGGTGACCTCTGCGGCGAGCGCGATGCCCGCGCCCTTCGCCGGGTTCTTCACGACGATCCGGCCGGCCACGACAGGCACGTTCTGCCACGTCTTCCCGCCGTCGTAACTCGCCCTCACCCTAAGCGACTTGAGGTTGCCCCCGGCGGCGGAGCCCTGCACGGTCACCGGAACCGACGTCCACGCCAGGCCCGGGGCGCGCGTCTCCAGGTCCACCGGCGCCGCGAAGCGGACCGTGGACACCGGCAGCGCCGTCGTCTCCGTGACCTGCCCGGACCGGAACGCGAACGACGTCTCGACCCGGGTGGACGCCCCCGCGACCTCCGCCGGCCGCTCCACCGAGGTGACGAGGCGGTACGCGGCCTCGGTGCCGTCGACGGTGAAGGGCTCGGTGCCGCTGAGCGGGTCCTCGTTCGAAGCGACCTTCTCGCCGTCGCGGTACAGCGTCGTCAGGACCTTCGACGTGCGCGTGAGGCCCTTGTGGCCGCGGCCGTCGGCCAGCAGGGGCACCGCGCCGACGAGCTGCTGCTCGCCCGTCGCCGGGTCGGGCGCCGTACGGAAGACTCCCATGCCCTCGCCCAGGAGCGGGCCGAAGACGCCGGCGTTGAACCGCTCGCCGTACGTCCTCCCCGCCTCGTACCGCTTCGGCGCGACCATCTCGTAGCCGCCCTCCAGGGCCGGGTAGCCCCACTCGTCGGGCGCGCCGAGCTGGTTGAAGCGGGTCAGCCAGCGGACGCCGTCGGCCGTGGAGACGTGGAAGGTACGCGTGCCGGGAGCCGGCTGCGGCGCGGAGTAGCCGTTGCCCTCGGGCGCTCCGGGCAGATGGGCGTACGGGGACGCGAGCGCGGACTTGCCGGGCGCGGAGGCGCCGAGCTCCACCTTCACGGTGGCGAACTCCTCGGGCTTCGCGTGCCGGGTGTAGCCGGTCGCCACCGTCTGCGTCTTACCGCCGTACGCGACCGCGTACTGGCTGGTGGCGTCCTTGAGGAAGTGCGCGTCCCAGGTCTGCAGCAGCGAGCCGTCGGTCACGGCCGGACCCTGGTGGGCGGTGCGGAAGCCGGTGAGGCCGCGCAGCACCCAGCCGTTGCCGACCCGCCCGATCTCGGTGTTCCGCTCGTAGTAGGTGCCGGCGTAGTCCGCCCGGTCGATGCCCGGCACGGTCAGGGCCACCGGCTTCGTCGTGCGCGCGTCGACCGTGACCGCGGTGTCACCGGAGACGTCGAGCGAGGGCTGCGCGATCCAGTCGGTGCCCTTGGTGTAGTCCGAGGGGTCCTCGTAGACGGCGGTGCTCAGGGTGTACGACCCCTTGGGCACGCGCAGCGTGTGGCTGCCGGGCTCGTTGTCGATCCGGGCCTGGAAGCCGGCCGCGGGCCCGGCGACGCCGATGAGGGTGTTGGCGAAGTCGCGGGCGTCGGCGCCGTCGCGGCCGAGCGTGCGGACGGTGAGGTCGTACGACTCCGCCTCCCGCACGGCCACCGCGGCCGTACGCACCGACTGGCCGGCGCCGGTGGCGGTGACGTACCCGGTGAAGGTGCCGTCGACCGAGCCCACGCGGGTGTCCGCGGTGAGCTCGACCTCCGCCGAGCCGCCGGCCGGGACGGTGACGCGGGTGGCGCCGAGCGCGAAGAAGCCGTCCGGCACCGGCTTGCCGGCCGGGTCCAGGCCGGAGACCGACAGGTCGAGGGTGACGTCGGTCGTCCCCACGTTGCGGTAGCCGACCTTCCGGGTGACCGGCTCGTCGTCGGCGTGCGGCCACCGGGCCGTGCCGAAGTTCAGCGACACCGGCTCGGGGACCACGGTCGCCGCCAGCGCCCGGTCGGCCTGGACGCGGCCGGTGCCCTGCTGGAAGGCGGTGAGGCCGGCGCCGCCCTCGGCGGACCCGGTCAGCGCGCCCTTGAGCTCCGCGGCCGTCCAGCCGGGGTGCCGCTGCTTCAGCAGCGCGGCGGCGCCCGCCACGTGCGGCGTGGCCATCGAGGTGCCGTCGATCTGGAGGTAGCCGGGCGCCGGGTGCGGCGTGCCGGGGCGGGTGTCGATCGCGCTGCCGGGCGCGGCGGCGGCCGTGATGGCGACGCCGGGCGCGGTCACGTCGGGCTTGACGGCGCCGTCGTCGGCGCGCGGCCCGGTGCTGGAGAAGGGCGCGAGCCGGTCCTCGTGGTCGACGGCGCCGACGGTCAGTGCGGCGTCGGCGCTGCCGGGCGAGCCGATCGTCGAGGATCCGGCCTCGCCGTCGTTGCCCGCGGCGACGGCGAACAGGATGCCCTTCTCGGCCGAGAGCCGGCCGACCGCGGCCTCCAGCGGGTCGACACCGGGGGTGTCCGGGCTGCCGAGGCTGAGGTTGACGATGTCGGCGCCCTCGGCGGCGGCCCACTCCATGCCCGCGAGGACGGCGGAGTCGTCGCCGTACCCGTCGTCGTCGAGGACCTTCCCGCTGATCACCTCCGCGCCCGGCGCCACGCCCTTGAACCGGCCGCCCGACCGCGCGCCGGTGCCGGCGGCGATCGAGGCGACGTGCGTGCCGTGGCCGACGCGGTCCGCCGCGTCGGGGGACGCGGAGAAGTTCTTCTCGCCGACGACCCGGGTCCGCAGGTCCTCGTGCGTCTTGTCGACACCGGTGTCCAGGACCGCGATCCGCACGCCGGTGCCGTCGAAGCCGGACTCCCAGGCCCGGTCGGCGCCGATCTGCCGGACGCTGCGGTCGAGGCTCGCGCCCCGTACCCCGTCCAGCCACACGGTGCCGATGCCGGCGGCGGTCGCCCGCGCGCCGCTCGCCCGCAGGTCGGTCAGCGCCTCCCACACCCGCGCCAGGTCGTCCGCGGAGGCGAGCAGGGCGTCGGCGCCGAGCGTCGGGAAGGTGCGGCGCACCTCGGTGTCGCCGGCCGCGCGGAGCGACGCCCGAGCGGAGGAGGCGGTGCTCCCGTCGTACCGGACGATCAGCTTCAGCCCGGAGCGGTGGCTCGCCCGCAGCCGGGGGTCGGTGAGCACGGACAGGTCGAACAGCCGCTGGTCGAGCCGGCCGTCCGCGATCAGGGACCGCGCGTCGGCGGGCACCACGAGGGTGCGGTCGCCGGTGCGCCGCACCTCGACGGGTATGCGCTCGCGGCCGGGAGCGGCCTCGAAGCGCACCATCCGGCCCTCGGCGTCCACCACCACCCGGTCGCCGGTGACGAGCGGGATCCGCTGGTCACCGCCGATCCGGGCCGGGTGCGCGGCGGAGGTGCCCGAGGCACGCGGCGCGCCCGGGGTGGTCGGAGTGGTCAAGGTGGCCGGGATGGCCGAGGTGGCCGAGGTGGTGCGGGTGGTCGCGACGGCGGGGCCGGTCATGCCCGCCACGAGGGCCACCGAGGTGGCCGCGGCGATCGTGAAGGCGCGTGCTTTCTGCACGGGTGCGCGCAAGTCTCCCCCAGGAGCTTGGGATGAGGTCGAGTGGTCGAATCCGGCCAGCGGCGCGAACGGCGCCCGCGGTCGGCCAGCGCAGTATCCGAGGTCATCAGCCCGGTGATCAACGCCGGTGGGGGAACGGCGCGTTGGAGCACATGGTTTCCGGCCACGCCGGAGGCGGTGAGTGAGATGGGGTGACGACAGGTGTGTGACGAACGTGTGACACCCGTGCGCTGCCTGTGCGACAGCGGCGCCGGCGGGAGCGTCGGGACCCCAGGTACGGAGGGGATTTGCGGGTGCGGAGCCGCCCCGACCGGAGCGCCTCTCTCCGATTGGCCGTATCCGGCCGTCCGTGGCAGGAGGCTTTGGTCCCCTCGTACGGAGTGCCCGCGGACGGACGGACGTGGCGACAGGGCGGCGACGGTGAACACGGCTTCACGAGCCGGACGTTGGCAGTCGATGGGGCCGCGGTTCCGGTCGCAGCGGACCGGCACCCGCCCCCTCGGCCGCACTGGGTCAGCCCCCCGTCTCAGGAGGACAGGTCAGCCGCGCCCGAGGATCCCGCGGTCGTAACCGGCGGCGACGGCCGCCGCCCGGTCCTTGACGGCGAGCTTGGCGTAGATGTGCGTGAGGTGGGTCTTCACCGTCGCCTCGCTGATGAAGAGCTCGGCGGCGATCGCGCGGTTGGAGGTGCCCCGGGCGACCAGGACGAGGATCTCGCGTTCGCGGGCCGACAGGGTGTCGTCGACGGGCCCCGCGGGCGGCCGTCGTACGGCGGTGACGAGGCGGGTAGCGACGGCGGGGGAGAGGACGGTACGGCCTTCGGCGGCGGCCCGCACCGCCGCGAACAGCTCCTCGCGGGGCGCGTCCTTGAGGAGGTAGCCGGTCGCGCCGGCCTCGAGGGCGGGGAGGGTGTCGGCGTCCGTGTCGTACGTCGTGAGCACGAGGACCCGGGCGCGGGCGCCGTGCCGGGCGAGGGCGGCGATGGCGTCGACGCCGCCGCCCGCCGGCATCCGCAGGTCCATGAGGACGACGTCCGGGTCGAGGCGGAGGGCGAGTTCGACGCCCTCCACGCCCCCGGACGCCTCGCCGAGGACGCGGAAGCCGGGGTCGGCGTCGAACATGCCGCGCAGGCCGTCCCGGACGACGGGGTGGTCGTCGACGAGGAGCACGGTGATCTCAGTCATGGCGGGCCAACGGTACGCGAACGGAGACCGCCGTGCCCTCACCCACGGCGGACTCGATCTCCACCCGCCCGGCGAGGCGGGCGGCGCGGGCCCGCATGCCGGCGAGCCCGAAGCCGCCGCGGGAGCCGGGAGGGCTGGGGAAGTCAGCGGAACCGGCGGCCGGCGGCGCGTCCGGGGCGAAGCCGCGTCCGTCGTCGCGGATGTCGAGGACGACCTCGTCGCCCATGTACGAGAGGGTGACTCCGGCCCGGCCGGCCCCGGAGTGGCGTTCGGCGTTGGCCAGCGCCTCCTGGGCGATGCGCAGCAGGGTGGCGGCGACCTCGTCGTGGAGGGGGTGGACGGTGCCGGTCGCGGTGAACCGGGCGGTTATGCCCGTGCGTTCGGCCCACGCGGCGACGGTCTTCTCCAGCGCGTCGGGCAGGGTGTCGTGCTCCAGGGCGACGGGAGAGAGGTTCTGCACGGAGCGGCGGGCCTCGCCGAGGCTGTGCCGGGCGAGCGCGGCGGCCCGCTCGTGATGGACGCGCGCCTGACCCGCGTCGGCGGTGTCGGCGGCCTGCAACTGGGCGATGATGCCGATGAGTCCCTGCGCGAGGGTGTCGTGGATCTCGGCGGCGAGCCTGCGCCGTTCGTCGGCGACGCCGGCCTCCCGCGCCTGGAGGACGAGTTGGGCGTGCAGGACGGCGTTCTCGGCGAGCGCCTGTTCCAGACGGGCGTTGGTGCGGGCGAGTTGGGCGATGGTCGCGGCGCGCTCGGCGGCCTTCTCGGTCTCCTTGGCGCCGAGGTGCGCCAGGCCGATGGCGAGACCGGCGTTGAGGAGGAAGAGGGCGACGAACGCCACCCATTGGAGCGCGGACTGCGGCGGGAGCCCGCCGGACTGGGAACCGGCCAGGGTGAGGGCGACGACGAGCAGCCCGGACCGCACGTACAGCGGGCGGGGCGGCAGGAGGGCGACCGCGTCGAAGTAGCCGACACAGGCGAAGACGGCGAAGAACGGATTTAGCCAGGTGAGGGCGAACGCGAGCGCCGTACGCAGCACGAAATAGCCGACGGACGCGGGCCCCGGCGCGCCCGCGACGAACCCGCCCGCGCCGCCGGCGCCCTCGCCCCCGGACGGCGGTACGGACGCCTCACGGGCGTGCCGGCACAGCTGGAGGACGAGGACCGCGACGACCAGGCCGCCGGCGACGGCCGTCTCGGCCCCGGTCATCAGCTCGCTCGCGGTGACGCCGGCGAGCGCCGTGGCGACGCCGAGGAGCACGTACGGCCCCCAGCGGTAGAACTGGCGATACCGCTCCTCGACCGTCGCCGCCCGACCCGCCATCCCCACCCCTCTCCGTACCCGACCGTTGCTCCCGTGCGCCCCCTCCGTCACTCCCAGCGGAAGCGGCGGATCGCGGTCGCCGTCAGGACGACCACCCAGAAGGCCATCACCCCGACCGCCGGCAGGCTCGGCCAGCCGCCGCGCGCCGCCTCGTCGAGCGCCTGCGAGGCGGCACCGTACGGCGCGAACTCCACGATCTGCCGCAGCGTATCCGGCATGGCCTGGACGGGCACCCAGACGCCGGCCGTGAACATGGACGGGAAGAAGACGGCCGTGCCGACGGCGGTGGCGATCTTCTGCGTACGGGACACCGCGCAGACCGTCGCGCCGAGCGCGAGCGCGCCCGCGACGGCGAGGAGCAGCGCGCCGAGGTAGCCGGGGAGGTTCGCGGGCAGGGCGACGCCGAAGGCGATCCGGCCGACGGCGACGACCAGCAGCGCTGAGACCAGCGCGGCGCCGGCGTGCAGCACGAGCTGGGCGGTGAGCAGGGCGGCCGGACGCACCGGGGTGGCGGACATGCGGCGCAGGATGCCGCGCTCGCGGTAGCCGGCGAGGACCGGCGGCATGGCCTGGAGTCCCGCCATGATCAGGGCGAAGAGGACGGAGGTGGGCACGTAGAGGTCGATCACGCGGCGGCCCCCGAGGTCAGGTGAGGCCTCCCGGAAGGACGGGATGAGCCCGAGGATCACCAGGAGCACGGTTGGGGAGACCATCACCCAGAACAGGGAGCCGGGCTCGCGGGCGAAGAGGCGGGCCTCGGTGACGAGGACGGCGCGGGTGGCGGAGACCGGTGCGGTGGTACGGGGGCGAGGGCGGGGTCGGGGGAGGGGGCCGGGACTGGTACGCGTACTGGCCATGGGGCGGCTCCTGTCGGGGCGACGGGCGGGCTGGGGGGCGATGGTGGTGGCGGGGCTCGCCCTGGCGGCACCGGACCGCCGTGCGCGCCTGCGATGAGGCGGGGCGGACTTCGGCCTGCCGCAGGGCAGCCGACGGCGGTCGGTCGGTCGGTCGCGAACGGAACGCTCAGGAGGTGAGGTCGAGGTAGGCGTCGTCGAGGGTGGTGTCGGTGATGCGGAGCCCGCGGGCGGTGACGGCGCGGCGGGCGAGCAGCGACACGAAGGCGTCGACGGTGGCGTCCGAACCGGTCACCATGGTGCGGCCGTCGCGCGTGGTCACGTCGGCGGCGCCGGGCAGGGCGGTGAGTTCGGCCGTCTCCAGCGGGCTGTCCGCGGCGAAGGAGATCACCCGGGCGGTGGCGGACCGCCCGATGAGCCCGGCGGGGGTGTCGAGGGCCGTGACCCGGCCGCGATCGATCACCGCGATCCTGTCGCAGAGCCGCTGCGCCTCCTCCATGACGTGGGTGACGAGGAGGACGGTGACACCTCCCGCGCGGATGGACTCGACGAGCGCCCACGTGTCGCGGCGGGCCCGGGGGTCGAGCCCGGTGGTGAGTTCGTCGAGGACGACGGCACGGGGGTCGCCGACGAGCGCCAGCGCGATGAACAGCCGCTGCTTCTGGCCGCCGGACAACTTCGCGAACCGCGCGTCCAGATGGGCGTCGAGCCCGAGCCGCTCGGCGAGCGCGCGCCAGTCGGCGGGCCGCTCGTAGAAGGAGGCGTACAGCTCCAGCGCCTCCCGGACGGTGATCTTGGCCTGGAGCTCGCTCTGCTGGAGCTGGACGCCGAGCAGCCGGGTGATCCGGTCGTGGTCGGCGACGGGGTCGAGACCCGCCACTCGCACCACACCCGAGTCGGCGGTCCGCAGTCCCGCGACGCATTCGACGGTGGTGGTCTTGCCGGCGCCGTTGGACCCGAGGATCCCGAAGATCTCCCCCTCGTCCACGCGGAAGGAGACACCGTCGACGGCCGCCCGCTCCCCGTACGCCTTACGCAGGTCCCGCACTTCAATCATCGGCATGCCCCCACGATCGCCTCCGGCACACCCCGCCCGGCATCACCCGACCCGCTCGACCTGGGATCAACCGATCGGTTGACCCGGCTACGACCGCCGGCTGCCGTCGGCACGCCTCTCGGCCCCCGCCTGCGACCCACTGCACCCCCTCGCGAACAGGGGGACCGCACCGCTCCCACTACGACCCCACCCACGGTCGCCGCGGGAACTCACACCGACGGAACGACGGCTTCGCCTCTCCACCCGTCCGGCCGACCGGCCAGGATCCCCCGGATCTCCTCCAGAAACCCCGGGTAGTGCTCTCCGCACGTGTGCAGCGCATGCCACACCGCGTCCAGAACCGCCTTGAGCGGGGAGGGGTCGGCGGCGGCGACGACGGCGGGCAGAGCGAAGTGCGGCTGTGAGATCGGCCCCCTGACCTGCGGCGTGCGCGCGGGGTGCGTCAGCGCCGCTGGAGTGACGGTGGCAGGAACGTGTCCGACGTCCGTGCGTGCCGCCGACAACTTGTCTCCGGGCACCGCCGGCGAGGGACCTTCCGGCATCCGCCCGAGTTCGTAGTGCTGCGCGCCGTCGTCCCCCGGCCGCGAGGCCGGGATCCATGCCCATCCGGCGGGCGTCGGGGGAAAGTAGGGCGGTCGTTCGGGCGGTACCGCCCCGCGCACCAGCGGACCCGCCGGGAACGGAGTGGCGTTCAGCCTCTCCCGCATCCGCGAGGCGTCATCGAACGGCGGCGGAAGCGGACGTCCCTCCGCCAGCGCGGCGAGCGCCCCGGCGACCCACGGCACGGTGGTCAGACCGGCCGCCTCACAGGCCCGACGCGCCGCCAGCAGCGCCACGGAACGCTGTACGTCGGCCCCCACGCCATCAAGGGCGTGCACCAGGTCGCTGTCGAACTCGAGCAGGCCGAGGACATTGCTTTCCCGCACGGCGCGGAGGCTCTCGCTCGGCAGCCTCCCGCCCCACTGCCACCTCTCGTAGTGCAACCGCCGCTCCTCGGCGGCCCGTTCGTCGTCAGTGACCGGCCCGTGCACAGGGCACCTCCTCGCTCGGACGGCATGACGAATCCCGCGCGTCTGCCGGACCTGCCGTCACCTGCTCCGCATCATGCCGCAGGGCACTGACACGCAGCTCCGGGGCAACGGCGAGCCGGGTGCCGGCTCTCATCCCCCGTAAGCACGCAGGAAGACGCCCACGGCTGCGTCGGCATCGGCGGCGGCGGTCTCCGGGACGCGGCCGGGGCCGGGGCGGTACTCCAGCGAGCCGGTGACCAGCGAGAGGAAGTGTTCGGCGGCGAGATCCGGGTCGCACCGGCCGAGGCGGCCGTCGAGGGAGAGCCGGGCCAGACGGTCGGCGAGGGCGGAGCGCACCCGCAAGGTCGTACGCTCACGCACCCCCGTCGCCAGGTCGGGGAACTGCGCCGCCTGCGCCCAGGCCAACTGCCTGACGGCGAGGGCGTCCGCGGCGCCGAACACCTCCAGCAGCTCGCGGGCCACTGCCGTGAGCGCGGCGTGCGGATCGGCATCCGCGGCAGCCCCGCGCAACCGCTCGACGACAGCGACGCCGCGGGCGCCGATCCGCTCGGCGACGGCCTCGACGGCCTCGCGGTAGAGGCTTTCCTTGTCGTCCAGATGGTTGTACACGGTCGGCTTGGCCACGCCCGCCTCCTGGGCGATCTCCTTCACGCACGCCTGGGCGTACCCTCGCCGCGCGAAGACCGTGAACGCGCCGTCCAGGATCGCCTGCCGCCGCTCGGCCATCCCACGAGCCGTACGCACGACCCCAGTTGACACTTCTGAACCCATGGGTTCAGTGTATCTTCTGAACCAACTGGATCAGTTTTCTTAACTAATGGGTTCAATTCCATCAGGAAGGCGGCAAGCCCGTGATCGTTCACATGCTGCGTTTTGCGTTCAAGGAGACCGCGACCGAGGAGGACCGCGAGCACGTGCTCGCGGTGATACGGCGGACGGCCTCCGTCGAGTCGGTGTCCTTCTCCACGGTGGGCCGGATACTCAGCGACTCCGACGGCTTCACCCACGCCTGCTGCGTCGGCATCGCCGACCTGCCGGCCCTGCGGCGGTACATGCACGATCCGGTGCACCTGGCCGGTGACCCGCAGATCATGCCCTACCTGGAAAGGATCGCCATCGGCCCGGACCTGTCCGACGACATGACGCCCACCCTGGCCCGCGACATCCTCGCCCTGCACGAGGAGAAGGTCGCGCTCTACCCGCAGTGGGCCGCCGAACTCGGCCCCTTGCTCGCCTCATGACATGACCCGACGCCTCGCGATACATCACGGCCCTGGGCGCAGCTGCCGGGCGCCGGTGTGCCTGATGGCGGTCACAGAGCCTGCTTGCGAGGTGCTCGCGCACTTCGGTGAGTCCGACGGCGGAGTCCTGGCGCCGCGGCTGCTCCGGGACGCCATGGAGCGGCGCGACGCGGACGACGTGGAGATGGCGTTCATCGTCCACGCCTCCGCCGACGCCTCGGTCGAGGATTTCCGGGATCCGCTGATCGAGCTGCTCCCTGCCGAATGGCACCGGGAACACGAGGACATCGTGTCCATGCTGGGCGAACTCCGCTCGCCCGAGACGCTGCCGACCCTGGCCCTGGCGACGCGCTGGGTACCCGAGCACCTGGGGTGGGACGAACACCGGGCACTCGCGGTGAAGGCGATCTGGGCTCTCGGCGCCATCCCGGGCGTCAGGTCCCGTGACATTCTCCAGGACTTGCGCGACGACGAGAACGAGATCGTCCGTGAGAACGCGACCAAGCAGCTCGCACGCCGCGGCGAGCTCTGACCGCCCACCTGGGCACGTCCGCGCGGAACGCCTGAGCCGTGTCCTTCCTGGGCGCAGCCCTCAGGATGCCGACACGGCGGCCAGGCGCCGATCCGGTGACTTCCCGACTCAGGAGGACGTTCACAGCACCATGGACCGGCCTGGCAGGCGGATCGGGAGGAGACGGTGAGGGGGCGTCCAGGAGCACGCTAGGCTGCGAATCCTCGGCTGACGGGGGGCGTGGGATGAGGCAGCGGGGGACAGGGGTGGCGGTCGTGCTCAGCGCGGCCCTGGCGGTTCTTGCCGGCTGCGGCTCCAAGACCGCCAGCACCGAAACGGAGACAACAGAGGCGGCCACCGCCGCCACCTGGACGCTCGCCGCTCCCATACGTGTCGACGGCGTCCGTACCGCCGACGGCGGCCGCTCCCTGGTCGTCGACGCCGAAGTACCCGACGGCACCCGCGCCTGCGTCCGCGACGTGCGCGGCGAGCTCGACACCATCGCGCACGGCACGGTGTACGTGTCGGTGACGTACGAGACCCCTGCGCTGGACCAGCGCTCCGGCTGCACCGGTACGCGGCGGGTCAAGGCGACGGTGAAGCTGGGCGAACCCCTCGGCTCCCGCAAGGTCATGGTGAACAGCATGGACGTGTACACCCCCGCCGGCGCCGCCCCTCCCGCCCTGCGGCGGTGCGGTGAGAACGGCTGCGACCCCACGCCGCCGCGTTGCACCCCGGCCTCGTACCAGCAGGCGGTCAACGACACGGACATCCCCCGGCACACGAGCTGGGAGGAACGCGGCTGCGACGACACGTGGCTGGTGCTGGACCTCTCGACCCGCATGGGACCGGTCTGCGGGGACCCCGGCGACGGATGCTCCTCCGCCGGTCTCTCCCAGCGCTGGTTCTACCGGGCCAAGCCCTCGGGCTGGCTGCCGGTCGCCATGAACGGCGACGCGGGCTGCGCCGGGATCCACAAGACCCTGCCGGAACTCCCCGACCGCCTCTGCGCGTCACTGCCGCCCCTCGATCGCGACTGATCCCCCGCAGGTCCGGTCACGACCGGACCTCATCCCGCAGAAGGCCCCGGATCGAGTTCGGGCGGTGCGGGAGTCGCTGCGGTGGGGTTCGGGCGCCAGGTGGCGGTGAAGGGGAATTCGTTGCCCACCCACAGGACGCCGGCCGGCTCGGGTGGCATGGTCCAGCGCGGCGGGTCGAACGGGTCGACCTCGACGGGATGGTGGATGAACGTGTCGCCGAAGTCGAACTGCACGCAGGCGCTCGACGAGACCGTGCCACGCTCTGATCCGCGCGGTCGTCCCCTGCTGAGGGCTGTGGGTGAGCACTTCGACCAACGCGACCGGCGTGCCCTTGTCGTCGACGACGGTCCAGTCCGGTGTCAGCGATCCCCAACGCCGTTCGAACTCCACGCCGAAACCGCGACGCGGCAGCGCCGCGCCAGCGGCGGGCTCGATGACGTCGGGCCAGAAGTTCTGGTCCCGCCAAAGGTGGGCGGCGAAGACGGAGGCCTCCGCCTGAGGAAGGCGGCCGAGTCGAGCTGATCGTCCAGCCAGGCGCGCCAGGGCTCGTACTCGTCCAGCACGGCCAGGTCGTAGAAGAGCATCCGGTTCTCTGGCGGGCGCTTGCCCTAACGACTGCGCTGGTCGGCGACGAACTCCGGGCCGAAGCGCCGGAGGCGAGGGGCGGTGTTCATGCCCCGGGATTCTCCGGCTCCCAGCCGCCGCACGCACCCGGATTGCCGAATCGGCGTGCCCACCGAACCGGCCGGAGGGAGCCCGCTGCGTTGCGGGAGGCCCGCGCGACGGAAGGGCGCCGCAGCTGACGGATCCGGCGCCGCCCCGTCGGGAAGCTCACCACAGCTGCCCCGCTGGCGACCATCGAGGAATACGGAGGCGGTCCGGGCCGGGAATGCGGAACACTCCACCGGGTGATCACGATGCAGCCCGTCCTGGAGATGTGCACCCCTGACGGCTTCGACCTCTGGCCCGTCGTACAGGTCGAAGCCTCCGGCTACATGCCTCTCCACGGCGAACTCTCACCCGCTGAGGTCGGGACGGCGGTGATGCGCATCGCCGCCAGCAACGAGTCCGCCGTCGACAGCACCCACCCTCCCGGTTCGGGCGACGCTCTCGACGCGTTCCTTCACGGACTGCTCACCCTCGACCCCCTCTTCGCGCCCGGCGGTCTACAAGTCACCGACACGTCCACCGGAGTCACCTTCCTCCCCGGCTGCTGCGACGGGCTGGAGGACTGGCGCGACTGGCACCGGTTCGCCGACAGCGGCGGCTTCCTCGGGTTCGGCCACGACCCCGTCTCACCGGTCGCGGAGCGATGTGGCGACACCGTCCGGCTCACCGTCAACGCCGACCAGACCGACAGCCCGGCGGTCGAGCTGCCGGTCGCCGAACTCCGCGACCTCCTCGTCCGCGCCGAGCACGACCTCGCCGACTTCCTGTCCCTGGCCGCCGACTGGACGTCCAGGCACCTGCCCCGTCACTGCGCTCCCGTCACCGCCGCCCTCGCCCGCGTCCTCGACCTTCCCGCCCCGCCCGTACCGCCGCGGCCGTAGGACGGCGGCACAGCAGCGTGCGCGAGCGGGGCGCTCGTGCTGAGGTGGCCTCCGCACCCCGCCGGCAGGTCACTCACCGCGATGGCCCGTGCCTCCGGCGATCCCCGGTGGCGGGCTCCGGTCAGGCAGCCGAACGCACCTCACGCCGGTAGCGGCCCGGGGCCTGTCCGTACGCGCGCTTGAACGCCTTGGCGAAGGCGTACTCGGACGCGTAACCGGTGTGCGCGGCGACCGTCGCGAGGGGGTCCTCGGACTCCCGCAGCAGCCGTGCGGCGGTCGTCATGCGCCAGCGCGTCACGTACGCCATGGGCGGTTCGCCGACCAGGTCGCTGAACCGGCGGGCGAAGGCGGCCCGGGACAGGCCCGCGCGGGTGGCCAGCGATTCCACGGTCCAGGGCGAGCCGGGTTTCCTGTGGATCGCGGCCAGGGCAGGCGCGACCGCCGCGTCACCGAGCGCGGCGGCCCAGCCCTTCGCCCCGGCGGCCGGACGTTCCTCCAGCCAGGCGCGCAGGATGTACAGGAGCAGCGAGTCGATCAGCGCGGGCACGATGCCGCCGGAGCCCGGCCGCGGCAGTTCCAGCTCCGCACGCAACAGCTGGACAGCAGAGGCCAGTTCGGGGTGCCGGTCAGGGTTCGCGGGCAGATGGATGATCTCCGGGAGCTGCCGTACGAGGGGATGGGGCCGGCTCCTGTCGAGGTGGTAGTTCCCGCACAGCAGGTTGGTCAGGGCGCCGTCGCCGCCGACGGTGACCGTGCCGAGCGGCGAGCCGGGGCTGAACTGGGAGGCCCGTTCGACCTCGGCGGGGGTGTCGGGGTGGTCGGCCAGGATGTGACCGCGTCCGTCCCGCAGGAAGACCACGTCACCGGGGCCGAGCGGAAGCGGCGCCTGCTGCGCCGCTTCCTCCAGGGGGTGCAGCGGGACGAGCCAGCACGTACCCGACAGCACCACATGGAACCCCGCGCCGGCCACCGGGGGAAGCCGCAGTCCGAACGGTGCCCGTCCGGTGGTGCGGACGGATACCGGTCGGCCGGTACGCATCGAGGCAAGCACCTCGGTGAGGATGTCCAACTCCCGCCCCTCTCTCCGCCCTTCCGCGCCCATCCCCGCCCTTCTCCGCGGCTCTCGGCGGTCCTCCCGGGCCCTTCTCGCACTCTAGCCCGCCCCGCTCAGGCCACCGTGAGGACGACCTTGCCGCGGGTGCGTCCCGAACCGACCAGCTCATGGGCCTCCGCGGCCTGTTCGAGCGGAAGCGTCGCCGAGACGTGCGGGCGGATGCGGCCGGCGTCGGCCAGGGCCGCGATCGCCTCCAGGGAGGCGTAGTCCGGTTCGACCGAGACCCCGGCGAACCGGCGCCCCTCCTTCTCGACGCGGGCGGCGAGCTCGGTGTTCCAGTGCTCCATGATGCTGACCAGGGTGCCGCCGGGCTTCAGGACGTCGAGCGCGCGCTCGCCCTCGGAGCTGGAGTCGAAGACGACGTCGACGTCCGTGGCCGCTTCTGTGTAGTCGGTGGTGCGGTAGTCGATGACCTCGTCCGCCCCGAGTCCGCGGACGAAGTCGTGGTTGGCGGCGCTCGTCAGGGCGATGACGTGCGCGCCGCGCGCCTTGGCGATCTGCACCGCGAAGTGGCCGACGCCACCGGCCGCCCGGTGGATCAGCACCCGCTGCCCCTCGGCGACCTGGGCCGCGTCGACCAGCCCCTGCCACGCGGTGAGGGCGGCGAGCGGAACGGCAGCGGCCTGCACGTGGTCGAGCGACGCGGGCTTGCGGGCCACCTGTCGCGACGGCACCGCCACGTAGTCGGCGTACCCGGTGGCGGCACGCGGGAAGAACGGCATGCCGAAGACCTCGTCCCCGGGCCTGAAACGCGCACCGGGTCCGGCTTCCTCGACGACACCGGAGATGTCCCAGCCGACGCCGAACGGCGGCTCGCCCAGGAGCGGGTACGCACCGGAACGCACGGCCACGTCGACCGGGTTGACGCCGCTCGCGTGGACGCGGACCAGGACCTCGCCGCCGAGCGGGGCGGGCTTGTCCCTCTCGGCGAGTTCGAGGACCTCGGGGCCGCCGAAGGACTTCTGGATGACAGCGCGCATGGTGAACTCCCTGGTGAAGTGGCGATGGTTGTGGGGATGGGGGAGGGGTTCCGCCCCCCCGTCGACATCCACACTAGGAAGATCGAACGAGATGCTGAATATCCTCCAGTCTTCGAAAGATGTCCGAGCGTCCACGAGCTGTTGAGCGTGCACGCGACCACGGAAGGAGCCGGGACCTCCCCACCGCCCAGCCGCCGCCGCGCGACCGTGCGGAGCACGCGGGCGGAGACGCGGGCGGCGACTTCAAGGCGTACATCCGTCCTCAGCGGCAGGACGCCGACCCGGCTGTCGTACGCGAGGCGGAGGCGGGCGGCACCGGTCACATGATCGCCGGACGCGTGACCTTTGCCGACGGGGCCGGGTTGACCCGGCATGAGTACCGAGAACGTCCGCCACCTGACCTTCGACGGCTTCGGCTACCGGTGCCGGATCGTCGAGAACGCCACCCCCGCCACCGAACCCGTCGTCGTGCTCGGCGGCGCCTTCCAGGACATGTACGCCTACCAGAGGCTCGAAGCGCGCTGGGCCGCTGCGGCGACCGTCGTCAGCGTGGACCTGCCGGGATCGGGAGCGGCCGACGTACTGCCCGCCTCGTACGGCTTCGACTTCCTCACCGGTGCGCTGACGCACCTGCTGGACCGGCTCGGCCTGAGCCGGGTGAACCTCTTCGGGGCCTCCTACGCCGTCCCGATCGCCTACAGCCTGGCCCAGGAACACCCCGAGCGCGTCGCCCGCCTGGTCCTCGCGGGCGCCGCACCCGTGTACCCGCCGGAGCAGCGCACCGCGCTGCGGGAGATGGCCGACGCCCTCGAGTCCGGCGACTCCGCCGCCTACGCCCGGATGAGCATCGCGGCCTTGCTGTCCCCCGGCGAGCGGGACGTCCACAAGCGCGCCGTCGTCACCCGCGTCCTCGCCCGTACGATGGGGTCGGTCACCCACGCCGACATCCCCCGGCACCTGGCCTCCACCCGCCGTGTCATCGACTGGCCGGGGATGCGGCCCGGCGGCATCCGGGACGTTCCGGCCCTGGTCTTCACCGGCGAACACGACAGCCTCACCGTTCCCGACCTCGGACGCGAGGTCGCCGACACCATCGCCGGAAGCGTCTTCACCCTCATCCGGGGCGCCGACCACCTCTGCCATCTCGAACGCCCGGACGCGACATCCCAGTTGATGGATCGCTTCTTCACCGACCAGCCCCTCGACGACCTGCCGTACCTCACGCCCCTCGAACGGCATCTCAGGCCGGCCGCCCTGGTTCCGTGACGCCCCCGCAGCGCCCCACGGCCAGTCCGCCGACGCACGTCGCCCGCCGACCCCAGGAGACAGAGATGTCCGACCTCCGGCCGCCCCGACCGGCCGCCGACCCGCCCTTCGTCCCGTACACCCACGCCATCCTCAGCTCTCTGGCACGCCGTCCCGACCAGCCCGCGCTCCTCTGCCCGGACCGGCGGCGGATCACCGCGGGCGAGCTGCACGACAGCGTCCACCGGCTCGCCCGGGAGCTGATCGCACGCGGCATCCGGCACGGGCAGACCGTCTCGCTGCTCACCGGCAACACCCCCGAGGCGCTCATCGCGCGCTACGCGGCCAACCTGGCCGGCGCGCGGGTGACCCCCCTGTACGCCGGGCTCGCCCCGGACGTCCTGGCCCACCTGGTGCACCTCGCCGACACCGAGCTGCTGCTGGTCGACCCCACGCGGTACGCCGACCTGGACGGGCTGGCGCCGCTGCTCCGTGTGCCGAGCCTCGCGACACTCGGCCCGCCCCCGACCCCGCACTCGCACCCGTACCAGCGCCAGCCCCAGCCCCAGCACCAGCCCCCGCATCCGTACCCACTCCTCGACGACATCTGCGCGGCGGCGACCGAGCGACAGCAACCGCCGGAGACCATCACCCTGCCGCCCGTGCCGGTCGGCGCCGACGACGACTGGTGCATCCGTCACACGGGCGGCACCACGACCGGACTGCCCAAGAGCCTGCAGATGAAACACGGCCCGTATCGCCGCACCCTCGACCACCTGTCCTCCGACACGGACGCTCCGCCCCGCTACCTGGCCTGCACGCCGCTGACCCACTTCGCCGGCCTCTGGGCCGACCTGGCGCTCCTCCAGGGCGGCTCCGTCGTCCTGCAGCCCGCGTTCGACCCCGCCGAAGTCCTCGCGGCGATCGAACGCGAGCGGATCACCCGTCTGTTCCTCCTCCCGCCCCTCCTGCACCAGCTCCTCGACCATCCCGCGCTGGCCACCACCGACACGTCGAGCGTCCGGCAGGTCGCCTACGGAGGCAGCCCGGCGTCGGCGGCCCGGCTGCGGCAGGCCGAAGGCGTCTTCGGCAAGGTGCTGCAGAGCTGGTACGGGCAGAACGAGACGCTCGGACTCACCGAGGTGCGCCCCGAGGAACACGACCGCGTCGGCCGGCACGGGCAGATCACCGTCGGCCGCGCCATGCCCGGCGTCGAACTGCGCATCGTCGACCGGCACGGCGGCGTCCTCCCGGCTGGCCGCGAAGGCGAGATCCACGCGCGCACGTACAGCGCCATGAACGGCTACTGGAAGCAACCCGAGCTGACCGCCCGCGTCCTGGACGACGGCTGGGTGCGCACCGGCGACATCGGATACCTCGACGACGACGGCTACCTGTTCCTCGCCGACCGCGGCGACGACACGATCACCGTCGACGGCGCGCAGGTCTACCCCAGCGAGATCGAGGAGGCGCTGCTGGCCCACCCCGCCGTCGCCGCCTGTGCCGTCTTCGGCTCGCGTGCGCACGAGACGTACGAACGCGTCCACGCCGCCGTCGTGCCCGCCCCCGCCCACAGCCCCGACGCCGACGCGCTCCGCCGCTTCGTCGCCGCCCACAAGAGCGGTCTCCACGTCCCCGACGAGTTCCACATCGTGCAGGCCATCCCCCTCAGCAGCATGCTCAAGCCCGACAAGAACGCACTGCGCCGGACACTCACCTGAACGGAGCGCCCCCTGGCCATGGCTTCCATGCCGGGCTGCGATCCTGCGCGGGACCGCGGTCCGGCCGCCGCCCGGACCGCCGGCGAGAACGCCCGCCCGCAGGTACTGAATCAGGCACGTGGCGAGGGCTAGGCTCCCGGCATGGATGACGACTGGTACGTCCTCATCGAGGAGGACACCCGAACGACCAGACGGGCGGACGGCGTTGAGCTGAGACTGCACCGCTGGCTCCTGGCGGCCACGCACCCGGTCAGCGGCACGGAGGAGCACGTGCGGGCGGTCGCCGAGGACGCCGCACTCCACTACCTGCCGGACGTCCTGGCCAGACACAGCCGGCGCGGCGACACCCCGGCCCGCCGCGCGTTCCTCGCCCCGGACGGCGCCTGGCTGGTCTGGCTGAAACAGCACCACCGCGAGTGCCACATACGCGTGACCACGGCCCGCCTGGTTCACGCGCGAGAAGAGCAGCAGGCACCCGCCAGAACATTCAAGGACAAGCTCCGCGACGCCTTGGACGGCCCCGAACCTCCCAGGACTCCCTGGACCCCCAAGCCATGACCCACGCCTCAACGGGGACCGCACCCGCGCACGCGAGAGACCCATTCCAACTCGGCACGTACGACCGGATGTTGATGTGAAGCCATCCTCGGGGCCGAGTCCTCATGCGACCGAGGGCTGACGCGCGGCAGGCCCCCGGCGGGCATGCTTCACGGCATGGCTCACCTCATGCGGGCGGCCGCAGCCGCCGTACTCGCCCTGTCGCTGTCTTCGCCGCTGCTCCTCGCGGGACCGGCCGTCGCCGCCTCCGAAGCCCTGAAACCCGCCGCGCCCGCCGCAGCGTCCGGCCCGCTCGCCGCGGTCTCCGCGTTCTCCCCGCTGCCCGGGTCCGCCCCGTACGGGGACTCCCCGCGGCCGGCCATGACCGGGCCGGAGCTGCCGCGCCCGACCGGACGCTGGGCCGTGGGCCGTTCCGTGCTCCACCTCGTCGACCGCTCCCGCCCGGACCCCTGGGTCGCGGACGCCGACGGCCGGGAACTGATGGTCACCCTCCACTACCCGGCCGCCCGCCCCGGTACGGACCGGTCCGTGCCGTACGCGAGCACCGACGAGGTCCAGGCCATGCTGGACGGCTACGGGCTCAGCGACGCGATCCCCGCCGCGGAACTCGGCGCGATGCGCACGTACTCCCGTGCCGACGCCCGGCCCGCCCCCGGCCGGTACCCGCTCGTCGTGCTCTCACCGGGCTTCACCGTCTCGCGCTACACCCTCACCGCCCTCGCCGAGGACCTGGCGAGCCGGGGCTACGTCGTGGCCTCGGTGGATCACGCGTACGAGTCCCTGGGCATCCGGACCCCTGACGGCCGCCTGCTCGGCTGCGAGGCGTGCGGACCCATCAGCGAGGGCCAGGAGCCGGAGAGCAAGGTCACGTCGGGCCGCGCACAGGACGTGTCGTTCCTGCTCGACCAGTTGACGGGGCGCCATGCGGCGTGGGCGTACGCACGGACGACCATCGACCGCAAGCGGGTGGGCATGGCCGGTCACTCCATCGGCGGCGCGAGCGCGGCGACGGCGATGGCGGCCGACGGACGGCTGCGCGCGGGGGTGAACATGGACGGGGCGTTCTACGGTGAGCTGCCGCAACAGGCCCTGGGCGGGCGCCCGTTCATGCTGCTGGGTACGGACGACGAGATGCACCGTCCGGGCGGCACGGACCACACCTGGGATGCCGCCTGGGACCGGTTCGACGGCTGGAAGCGCTGGCTCACCGTCGCCGGCTCCGACCACTTCACCTTCTCCGACGCGCCCGTGTTCCTCGACCACTTCGGCGTACCGCGTGCCCCGCTCCCGGCGGACCGGGCGCTCAAGGTGACGCGGGAGTACGTGGCGGCCTTCTTCGACCTCCACCTGAAGGGCACGCCGCAGCCCCTCCTCGACGGCCCGTCGACGACCCACCCCGAGGTCGTGTTCCACAACCCGTGAGCGGACCAGCACGAGCACCGCTCGGTACGGCCTCCGCCGATGCGCTTCCGGCACGTGCATCGAGTAGCCGGCCCGCCCGTGGGACCGACGTCTGCCGAGGCATCGGTCCCACAGGCCGCTGAATTCTGAAAGGACCGCGCTTCGGTCGGGTGTGACTGTCAGCGGTGGCGTGCTGGGGCGGGGCGATGCTGAGCATCGCGTGACGCCTGCGACGGCCCTCATGGCCTGCAGGCGGCAGCTTTTTCCCGGAGGGCTGTTTGAGAAGTAGACGCTTGATCGCAGCTCGGGGCCGATCTGATCCGAGGAAGGACGCCTCTGGCAAGATGACGTCATGTTCGATTTCGGCATCGAGGGCTACCGGCCGGCATGGCTGGACGGCCGTGGTGACGTTGTGCGGGAACATGGGCATCGTCTGCGTGGTCTTGCTGGCCGGACGCTCACGAGAGTCTGGATGGTCTGGGACCTGAGGGATGCCGAGTGGTTCTGCGACTGCCCGGTGCTGTTCGAATTCGATGGCCAGCAGGTCGAGATCAACCATCATAAGCTGGGCGATCTCTCCCTGACGTGGAACCTGATCGACCCCACCCATCCAGTCCGGTGGCCCGGCTTCGACTTGCAGTGGCGCGCCGAACCTCTTCCCGAGCTGCAGGCTCTGCGGGGGCTGCCACTCAGGGGGGTCGAACTGCTCGAATGGATGCGCGAGGACGTCGCTCAGGGAAACGTCGACATCAGCTTCGCCTTCGAGACGGGTCGCGTGACGGTGTTCAACGCACTCGACGAGAACGGGGTGAGCTTTGACCCTCCCGGTCCGAGCCAGCGGTCCCACCCGTTCCATTGACGCACGCGGGGTTCAGGTATAGCGCCAGTTGGGCGTGGATTCCCTGGTCAGCCGGCGGCTTATCAGGTCGACCATCGCCTGCTTGATCACGGCTTCGGAGCGCTGGGGGGGGGTCTCGTCGTCGCGGGCCAGGCAGCGGTGGTGCATGAGCCAGCCGAAGGTCCGCTCGACGACCCAGCGTCGCGGAATCACCTTGAAGCCCTTCTGAGTGGGTTCGCGGCGGGTGACTTCGACGTCGATGCCCAGGCGGGCGCGGTGCTCGATGACCTTGGTGCAGTAGCCGGTGTCGGCCCAGGCTTGGGTGATGCGGGGCGCCTTCGGTGATGTCCGAGAGCAGGTGGATGCCGCCGGCGGCATCGCGGCCTTCGGCCTCCCGGACCAGTCGCCGCAGGAGACCGTTGACCTGGTCGAAGACCTCGTCCTACTGCCAGGCGGCGAAGTAACCGTAAACCGTCTCCCACGGGGCGAAGCCGTGAGGCAGATACCGCCAGGTGATCCCGGTCCGGTCGACGTAGAGGATGGCGTCCATGAACCGGCGCAGATCGTGTTCGGCGGCCGCCCGATGTCCAGGCCCTTCCTCTTCGCTCGGCCCGCCAGGCCGTCAGGGTCGGTTCCAGCAGTTCCCTGGTCCCACAACGGCAGCACGGTGTGGTGGCTCGACCAGGTGGGAGGCTGCGCGGGGGACGCCCGGCCCTACTGCCTGGGCAACAGTCGCTCCTACCCTCTCGCCCCCCGCTGACCCGGCGACCGTACGGCATGGCGAGGTCACGCCCGGGCGCCTCGGCGTGCGTGACCGTCCCCGCTGCGCCCCGCCCCCGTTTCGACCGCTGCCAGTCCCGGACGGCAAGCTCGGGTGTCCCCAGCGATCCGGCCGGCGCGACGCTGGGTGCCCGGCTCGGCTTCGCCGGAACAGGTCGGCGTCGGTCCGTAGGAGCTCGCCGTGCTCGCCGCACCCGCCGGCGTCTCGGCGATCGGCAAACGACGTCCACGATCGGCGGCGCGGCCGATGAGTTTTCGGCTCCCGACGGGTCCAAGCTGGTGACAACCCAGGAAGGACACTGCCATGTCGGAACTTCTCGTCGATTTCATCACCTCCCTCGACGGCTACGCGTCGGGAGAAGGGTGGCCCGGCTTCTGGGGCCTCGAAGGCCCGGAGTACCTCGCATGGCTCGGTGAGCAGCCCAAGCCCACCTACCTGATGGGAGCGAACACCTACCGTCTGATGTCGGGCTTCGCCGCGGGCGAGGTCCCGGCCGGCCAGGACGAGTTCAGGCCCGAGGAAGAGGCATCCGTCGACGAGCTCACCCAGGCCCCGAAGGTGGTGTTCTCCTCCTCGCTCCCGGAGCCGCTGACGTGGGCCAACGCCACGCTCGTCCGCGACGACGCCGTCGAAGCGGTCCGTGCGATGAAGGCGAGCGGATCGGGTCTCCTCAGCACGATCGGCAGTCTCAGCCTGTCCCGCTCCCTGCTGCGAGCCGGGCTCGTCGACCGCTTCCGGGTCGTGATGTTCCCGGTGATCACCGGCGCCACGGGGGAGGAGCGCATCTACGACGGCTATCCGGACGTCGCCCTCGAGATGACCGACCACCGCACCTTTGACAGCGGCATCCAGATGGTCGAGTACAAGCCCCGCGTACTCGACCACCCGCCGCTCGGCACCCCGGCCTGACGGGATCCCGCCCGTCGGTCCGGGCTCTGCTCCAAGCCGACTTCGTGCGCTACCAGCCGGTCCTGCCGACGGCGCCCCGGACATGTGCCAGACAGGCCGCACGACACAGCCTCTGCCGGTCCCTCCCTGCCGCGCCCCTGTGCCGCTCCAGGGGCGGCACGACGTGATGGTGCACGTCAGCTGCTCCCCGCCTTCCCGATCAGCCGTTCTCCTCTTCCCCGTGTACGGAGAAGGCACCGGCCGCAGCCGCCAGTACCGCTGCCTCCGCGGCCCGTTTCGGGAGGAGCGGGTCCGGGTCGGCGCGCAGGAGTACCAGCTGGTGGTACAGCGGCGCCGTGGCGGCGATCAGCAGGCTCCGCGCGTCCGTGCGCCGTGCGGGGAGCTCACCGCGTTCGACGGCGCGCTCGACAAGGACCTCGCACTGGGCGTACCGGTCCGCCCACAGCCGGGTCTGGGCTCGTGCGGCCTGGTCGGAGTGGAACGAGGCGGCCATCAGGGCGACGGCGAACGACGGCCGGACGACCAGGGACTCCTGGATCTCCTCGTTGAGGGCCGCCAGGTCGCCGAGCAGCGAGCCGGTGTCCGGCGGCTGCCAGTCCCTCTCGCCGGCGGCGGCGATGACGTCGGCGAGCAGCCCGCCGACATCGCGCCAACGTCGGTAGACCGTGGCACGGTGCACCCCGGCCCGTGCGGCGACCCCCTCCATGGTGAGTCCTTCGTGACCGCTCTCCGCGAGCTCGGCGCGCACCGCGTCGAGCACCTGGGCGCGGACGCGGGCCGTGCGACCGCCGGGGCGACGGTCCGGCGTCGTGGCCAGGGGGTCTGTCATCGGCAGTCCGTATCCGGTTGATCAAGGGGGTGGAACCGTGTCAGCATCTTAACGCGACGGTTGTCGCTATAGGCTCCCCAGAGAGGACCACCTCCGCGATGCAGCCCCATCCCGCCGATCCCACCGTGCTCCACCCGATGCCCGAGCACCCGCGCGTGGTGCTGCTCAAGCCCCTGGTGAAGTCGCCACTCATCGAGGTCGGCGACTTCACCTACTACGACGACCCGGACGACCCGACCGCGTTCGAGACGCGCAACGTCCTGTACCACTACGGTCCGGAACGCCTCGTCCTCGGCAAGTACTGCGCGCTGGGGACGGGCACCCGTTTCGTCATGAACGGCGCCAACCACCGCATGGACGGCCCCTCCACCTTCCCGTTCCCCACCATGGGCGGCTCCTGGGCGGAGCACTTCGACCTGATCACCGACCTCCCCGGCCGAGGCGACACCGTCGTCGGCAACGACGTGTGGTTCGGCCACGGCGCCACGGTCATGCCCGGCGTACGCATCGGCCACGGCGCGATCATCGCCGCCGGCGCCGTCGTCACCAGCGACGTCCCCGACTACGGCATCGTCGGCGGCAACCCCGCCCGCCTCGTCCGCACCCGCTACGACGACGCGGACGTCGCCCGGCTCCTCGCCGTCGCGTGGTGGGACTGGCCGCTGCAGCACGTCACCAGGCACGTACGGACGATCATGTCCGGAACCGTCGCCGACCTCGAGGAGGCCGCCGCGCAGATCGACCAGCCCTGACCCTAAGCGCTCGCCACACCACCCACAGGCGTAGAACGCCACGACTCAGCCGGCGGCGATGCGGCTGCGAGGGGTTGTACGTGCGCCGCCGCAGAAGCCTCGCCCGCTGTACGCTCCAAAGCCGACCAGCCAGCCACCCACCCGGAGCCGCTGCGCACCAGCCGCAGGCGCCGATCCCGTCCACTCCACCGCCCCGAACCGCTCCGCGACCACACACGCTCCGCACCCCACCTACGGTGAAACGAGGGACCCATGACCCCCATGACCACCTTCCTGACACCACAACAGCGCGCCGCCCGCACGTCCGCCGCCGTCGAGGCAGCCGTAGCCGCCGCGCGTGGACTCGGCCTGACAGTCGCCGAGCCCGTGGTGCTCCACGACGTCTTCTCGGTCGTCGTTCACCTGGCCCCCGCACCGGTCGTGGCCCGGATTCCCACCGTCCTGCCCTCCACCGACGACCTGGCCGCCCTCGCGCGCCGCCAGCAGGACGAGCTGGACGTGACGCAGTGGCTGGCCGACCAGGGCGTCCCCGTGATCGCGCCCAGCCCTCTCGTACCGCGCGAACCCGTGCAGCGTGACGGCTTCTCGATGACGTTCTGGCCGTTCGTCGAGGAGAACCGGGACAAGGAACCCGACTACGTGGCGAACGCCGAGAGCGTCGCCCGTCTGCACGCGGCACTGCGCGCGTACCCGGGCGAGCTGCGGTTCCTGTCCACGGCCGACCCCGACTTCATCGCGGACAGCCTCAACCGGCTCGGCGGGCATCCCGACCTGATCGGCCCGGCCGATCTCGAACGGGCCCGCCGCGAGTGGAAGACGCTCGAACCCCTCGTACGCTCACGCAGCGCCTTCGAGGCCCGTTTCCCCGGCGTCGAACTCCAGCCCGTCCACGGCGACTCCCCGCCCGCCAACATCTTCCACGCGGTGGACGGCGACCTCTACGCGGACTTCGAGCTGGTCACCCTCGGCCCCGTCGAGTGGGACCTGGCCGCGCTCGGCCCCGAACACGAAGCCGCCTACAACCGCGGTGCGGAGCGCAACGGCCTGAGGCCGCTCGACGAGGACGTCCTCGCCTTCGCCAACGCCCTGGGCATGCTGCGCGTCATCGCCGCACTCACCCTGGCCCCGCAGCTCCCCGAGCTGGTGGAGTACCTGAAGCCGGCCATCGCTCACTGGCAGTCGACCCCTTCCGCCGCCGGCTGAACACCTGGCCATCACGCTCGCCCGCCGCCGTAGTAGGCCGCTACGGGGGCGTGAGCTTCTTCATGGAGGGCGGGGCCGTCGTGGGGGACCGTCGGCCAGGCTCCCGACGGCGGGTTGAGCGCGATCAGCTGCTCGGTCGACAGGGCGTAGACGACGCGGCCGATGCCGGAGCGGATGATGCCGCCGTCGCACATGCCGCACGGCTGGCAGCTGGTGTAGAGGGTGGTGCGGGCGGCCGTTTCCGGGTCGAGTTCGCGGGCTGCCCAGCGGGCGAGTTTGAGTTCGGGGTGCGCGGTGATGTCGTCGTCCCGGCGGACGGTGTTGTGGGCTTCGGCGAGGACGGTGCCGTCGGGCCCGGCGAGGAGGGAGCCGTACGGTGCGTCGCCCAGAGTGACGGCACGCGCGGCGAGGCCGATGGCGCGCCTCAGAAGGGCCTCGTCGGCTGAGGTGATCATGATGCGGTCTTCTTCCAGTGGGTGGCCACGGCGGTCAGCGCCTGCCATGCCGCGTCGGGCCGACGGGTCTCTTCGGGGTCGCCGTGGTAGGGGTCGAGTACGACAGTGTGGGCGCCGAGCAGGCGCAGTTCGTGGAGGTCGCCGGCGATCTGCTCCAGCGTGCCGGTGCCGGCGGGCCGGTCGGGGGCGTCGACCGGGGCGTCGGTGACGCGCAGGGCGATCCGAGGGGCGAACCCCGGCAGGGCCGTGTGCCGCCGCAGGATCGCGCGCATCTGGGGGAGGGGGAGCCGCAGCGGGTGCCAGGCGTCACCGAACTTCACGGCACGCCGCAGGGCCGCCTCGCTGTGGCCGCCGACCCAGACAGGAACGCCGCCCTCCGCCCGCCCCGCGTCCCTGGCCTCGCGCAGGACGCCGAGCCCTTCGTCGGTCAGCCGGCCGCGTGCCGTGAACGGCACGCCCAGCGCCTCGAACTCCTGCCGGGCCCAGCCGACACCCACCCCGAGGACGAAACGGCCGCCGCTGAGCTCGTGGAGGTTGGCGGCCATGCGCGCCACCAGCAGGGGATGCCGGTACGGCAGGACGAGCACGGTCGTGCCCAGGCGCACCGTGCTGGTGAGACCCGCCAGCCACGACAGCGTGGTGAACGGCTCGTAGAACGGCTCCGGGTACCGCTCGGCCACATCAGGGGTGACCGCCACGTGGTCCGACACCATGAGGACGCCGAGGCCGAGGTCTTCCGCGAGCCGTGCCCATGCACGCAGGACGCCGGGATCGGTCCCGGGTCCAAAATTCGGTACGTTGACACCCAGTTGCATGCCTCGACGCTATCCCGGCGATCACCGCACACGGAACCGAAACCTCCCTGCGTAGCGCCCATCCTGCCGTGATTCTCCTGGTACTTTCGCTGCATGGCAGGGAATCTCGACCACGTCGACTGAGCGATCATCGAACAGCTGCAGCGGGAGGCCCGCATCTCCCTGAGCGAGCTGGGCCGCCGCGTGAACCTCAGCCCCTCGGCGACCACCGAACGCGTCCGCAACCTGGAGGCATCGGGCATCATCACCGGCTACCGCGCCGACATCGACCTGGCCAAGGTGGGCTACCCCGTCCTCGCCGTCGTCCGCCTCAAATACCCCGGCAACCGCCACCAGCCCCTGCGCAGCCTCCTCGCCGAACGCCGCGAGATCCTGGAGTGCCTGCGCACCACCGGCGACGACTGCTACACCCTGAAGGTGGCCGCGACCTCCATGGAGCACCTGGAAACCCTCATGGACGAACTCGCCGGCTTCGGCAGCACCACCACGAGCGTCGTCTACAGCCAGACCCTTCCCTACCGCGGCCCCACCGCCCCGAACTGACGGCCCGCCGCGGGGCCGGGAGAGCACGGGGGACGGCGCGTTCGCTCGTCTGGATGGGCCGCGGGTGCCTCGGAGTGCCGTCGCCCGTCGGAGGGAGGGCGTGCCCGTCGCTCATGCGAGTACCCGTCGGGCGTTTGCCAGCCACTGCTCCTTGGCGGCCTTCAGCGCCTCGAATTCCTTCGCGTGCGCGCGGACGAAGCCGGTCTGCAGGCGCGTCTCGACGGCCGCCCAGGTGGTGACGAGGCCGGTCTGCTGCTTGCAGCGCACGTCGGCCATGGCAGTACGGAGCTCCAGCGGCCCGGGCCGGGGGGTGCGCGCCCAGCGGGGATCCCCTGCCGCGGCGAGGGGTCTCGCGTGGTCGAATCCGGCGCGACGCATGCAGGAGCTCCAGCTGTCGAACGCGCGTCGTACGGCGACATGCTCGAGGGAGGCGTCGAACGACTCCAGGGTGAGTCGGTTGAGGAGCCCATGGTCGGAGCGGAGGAGTCCTTCGCGCAGCCGGTCGTAGGCTCCCTTCCAGCAGCCGCCGCTGTCGCCACTCTCCCCGTACGCGATCCGGTGCTCGTGCGGGCTCAGGGTTGCCGCGCGGTTCCGGTCGGCGGCCTGGCGCCGGGCCGTGCCGGGCGGTTCGGGAGGCAGATGGTATCCGTAGCGCTCGGCGATGGCGGATTCGATCAGCCCGTAGCGGCGCCGGTTGGGCGGTTCGGCGTCGTCGGCCCGTGGCAGCAGCGTCCAGTCCAGGCCGTGCCGGCGCATGCACGCGCGCATCAGGACGTCCACGGCCGACTCGATGAGAAAGGTGTCGTTCGTCGAGAGTTCGTAGGCGTCGTAGGGGAGCCGGAGCCGGCGCGCCTCGTCACCGGCGGGCGGCCCCGCCACCACCTGCGCGGAGGGTGGGACCGACGGCGCAGACCGGTGCCCGGTCGCGGGCAGGCAGCCGGCTGTCCCCGCGAGGAGGACGAGCAGCGCGGACGCGGTTCGGCGGAGAAGCATGAGCACCTGGACCTCTCTGGAGGGCTGGACCGGATCCCGGCGGCGGAAGGGGCCGCGCCCGGTGCGCGGCCCCTTGGCGGCCGTCAGACGGCCGACCGCCCGGTCAGCGGAACTTGACGCACGTCAGCTGGTCGTTGCCGATGGCGTCGTTGCCCAGGTTCGGGTCCTCGGTGCCGGGGTAGGACGTCGTGCGGGCGCCGTGGCAGGTGCCGTAACCGTCGACGTGCCGCCACAGGTCGACGTACTTGTTCGTCATGTTCTTGACCGACGTGGTCTCGTCGTTGACGGTGCCGCCCGTGTCCCACGAGTTGTTGGACAGGTTCAGGTCGCTCCCGGTCAGGCCCTCCCAACCGCCCTCGTACCAGGAGTCCTTGTACAGGTGGAAGGTGCCGGCCTGCGCGGAGTATCCGGCTCCGGTGCCGCGCGCCGTGGCGGTGTCGGCCGTAGCCGCCGGCGCCGTCATGATTCCGGCGCCCAAGGCGACCGTGGCCGCCGCGCAGGCGATGCGCGTGAACATTCGCATGGGATGCGTGCCTTTCTCGAAGGTGCGCGAGCGGGTGCTCGCTGCGATACGAGCGGGGCGGTGGGTGCCCCGCGACACCAGTTCAGCGACGGCGCCGTTGTTCAGCAGGCCCCTGTCACCGCACCGAACAACCAGCCCCGCGCACGCTGCGGGGGCGGTACGGGCGCGAGGCCGCCTCGCAGGACGGCGGGCCGACCGGCGGCACGCCCGGGCGCCACGGGTTCCGCTGGACGAAGGCTCGGTCGGATTCCTGCCGCGCTCGCCTGCGAGCCGGCTCCCACGCTGAGCGCCACGGCGCCGAGGCGGGACAGCGCTGTGGTGGTACAGGTCTTGTAAAGGAGAACGCCGAGCAACGTGGGTGGTCTCTGGGGCGGGCGGATGGCGCTTCATCGTGACAAGGTGATCATTGCGCCCATCGGAGTGGTGCCTCGCGCGTACGGCACGGGCCTGCCGGCCCGCTCCCTACCGTCTGTCCCATGGGAATTCGTACTCTGGCGTGCGCCGTACTCGTCACGGCCGCGTACACGCTGACCACCGCAGCGTCGGCGCCTGCCGCTCCTCGGGAGACCGCCTCCGCCACGGCGGCTCCTCTCCAGACCTACCGGAACGTGCAGACCGACCTCTGCCTGGACGACAGTCACGAGGCGGGCCTGCGCACCTTCGGCTGCAACGGCGACGCCTACCAGAAGTGGTTGGTGCACCGCGTCGACAACGCGTACGTGGCGCTGGAAAGCCTCGTGACGGTCGACTGCCTCGTGGACGAGGGAGACTGGGCCGGGAGCCTGAAGACCGTGCCGTGCGATCACCAGTCGCACCACCAGCAGTGGCTCGCCGTCAAGAGCGGCCCGAACGTCATCCTCACGAACCGGGCCACGCGTCAGTGCCTCGACGACAGCGAACAGGGCGTGCGCACGTTCCCCTGCAACGACACGGCTCACCAGCTCTGGTACTGAACCACGCCGCGACAAGCCCAGGGCATCGGACGGAGCCCCCTGCGTGATCGTCGGCGGGCACGTTCCGTTCGCGGTGCCCTGGGCCGTCGCGCGCGGGCCGATGAGGACGGCTGGTACGCCTCGTAGGTACGCGACCGGCCCGCAGCCCTGCTGACGAAGGTCGGGCTGGTCACCTCCTCGCGGGCCCTGACGGCCGGGCCCCCGGCCCTGCGGGCGGCGGGTCAGGTCGCGTCGGTGAAGAAGGCACCGATGTTGTTCCACAGAAAAGCGTCCTTCCACTCCGGGCGCCGCTCTGTCCAGCCGCTCAACGCGGTGATCACCTTCTCCTGGGAGACCGTCCGGGTCTGATAGTGCTCGGCCGGGCTCCCGTCGCGGTATTCGAGCTGGTAGGTGTTGTCGTCCCTCAGCCATACTTGTACGTACCAGTCGCCTTCCGTCGCATCGTCGACGCACTCGACGATGACGAAGGCGTTGCCCCGGCCGAGGTTCGCGACCATCCGGCTCAAGGCTGACGGCGTCGGGTTCCCCACGCGTCTGCCGTGTGCATCTCTTGCTTGCAGCATGGCCCGATCATTGCCGAAGGGTCTGACAGGGGCCCGAGGGCCACTGGCAGCACCCCGAGGAGCGCCTCGCCGTCATGGCAAGCGTCGGTGATCGCGACTCAACCGCGGGAGCACCCGACGGACCGGCCGGCCGTCATCCTGGTCCTGGTAGACCTGGGCAGAGGGGCGTCCTGGCCTCTGCGCGGTGGTCAGCGGGACGCACCCCCTGGTGAGAGGGACCGTGAACCCGGAGGTGAGCGAGCGGGCTTGCCCACGGGCCGGAATTGGAAGGCAGGAACACGCCCACCCCACGGGCATCCGGCACGTCACCGCTCAGCGCGCGACGGACGGAAGGTTCTCCTTGATCTTGGCGATGGCGAAGCCCCAGCCCTGCGACACCGTCGGCTTCGCCGGCACGGCCACCTCCGCCGGGTTGGTCAGGACGTCGAGGAGGACAGGTCCGGGATGGGCGAGTGCCGTGCGGACGGCCTCGTCCAGGTCGCCCGGTGCGGTGACGCGCATGCCGGTCAGTCCGAGCGCCTCGGCCACCGCGGCGAAGTCGGGGTTGTCCAGTACCGTCCCGAACTCGGGCAGCCCCGCCTGTTCCTGCTCCAGCTTGACCATGCCGAGGCGGCGGTTGTCGAAGACGACGAGCTTCACCGGCAGCCGTTCGGAGCGGATCGTCATCAGGTCGCCGAGCAGCATGCCGAGCCCGCCGTCCCCGCAGAAGGCCACCACCTGCCGGTCCGGCGCCCACAGCTGCGCCCCGATGGCCTGCGGCATGGCGTTGGCCATGGAGCCGAGGTTGTACGAGCCGATCAGCCGCCGGGTGCCGCGCATCCGTACGAGCCGCGAGAGCCACACGGTGGCCATCCCGGTGTCGGAGGTGAAGATCGCGTCGTCGGCGGCGTGGCGGTCGACGGCCGCCGCCAGCGCCTCGGGGCGGATGTCCGCCTCCCGGTTGTCGAAGACGGCCCGCACCCGCCCCAGCAGCCGCTTGTCGTGGGCGGGGTCGGCGAGGCCCGCCTGGGACTTCTGCCAGTCCGCGTACCGCTCGCGGGCCTCGCCGAGGTGGGAGCGCGACCGGACCGGCGTCAGCAGCGGCAGCAGGGCCCGCAGCGTCGCGCCCACGTCCCCGGCGAGCCCGACGTCCACCGGGACGCGGCGCCCGAGGCGCTCCTCGCGGGTGTCGATCTGCACTACCCGGCAGTCCTCCGGGTACCAGTCCCGGTAGGGGAAGTCCGTCCCGAGCATGACGAGCGTGTCGCAGGAGTCCATGGCGTGGGCCGCGGCCGGATTGCCGATGAGACCGGTCTGGCCGACCTCGTACGGGTTCTCGTCCTCGAAGCCCTCCTTGCCCTTCAGGGTCAGCACCATCGGCGCCGACAGCAGCTCGGCGGCCCGCAGCACCTCCGCGCGGGCCTCCCGGGCCCCGCGCCCCACGAGCAGCGTGACCCGCGAGCCCCGGCCGATCGCCTCGGCGGCCTCCGCGAGCGCCGGGTCGTCGGGACGCGTCACGGCCGGGCGCGGCAGCGCGAACCGGGTCGGCCGGTCCTCCTCCACCTCCTGGTCGCCGAGGTCCCCGGGCACGGTCAGCACCGCCACGCCCCGCCCGGTCACCGCGGCCCGCACCGCGGACTCCAGCAGCCGGGGCATCTGGGACGGGGACGTCACGGTGGCCCGGAACACGGCCACGTCCCGGAAGAGGAGGTCGTTGTCGACCTCCTGGAAGTAGTCCCCGCCCACCTCCGACAGCGGCACCTGCCCGCAGATCGCCAGCACCGGCGCCCCGCTCTTGGCCGCGTCGTACAGTCCGTTCAGCAGGTGCACGGAGCCGGGCCCCACCGTGCCCATGCACACGGCCAGCTCTCCGGAGAGCTGGGCGCGCGCGCCGGCGGCGAAGGCCGCCGCCTCCTCGTGGCGGAAGCCGGTCCAGTCGATGCCCTCCGTGGTCCGGATGGCGTCGGTCAGCGGGTTGAGCGCGTCGCCGACCACGCCGAACACCCGGCCGACACCGAGGTCCGCGAGCCCGTCGACGATCACCTGGGCAACGGTACGAGGCATGGGGTTCCCTTCTCCGAAGACGTCGGCCGGTTCACCGGAGGGTGAACCGGTCCGGATGAGCCGCTTTCCAGTCGCCTGCCCACGTCTCCGGAACCGATGCAGGAGAGAGCAGCGCGCCGGCGCCGAGCGGTTCGTACAGCTCGGCGTGGGAGCGCACGGCGGCCGGGCCGACCCGGTGCAGCAGCATGCCCGGCCCCAGGTCCCGGGGGCTGCCGGCGCCCATGGCGGCCATGAGCGCGAGGGCGCTCCGGACGGTCGCCTCCTGGAAGCGCCGGACCCGTTCCGCCTTGTCCCGGACGTCGAGGGCGCGGGCTAGCCGGGGGTCCTGGGTGGCGACCCCGACGGGGCAGGTGTTGGTGTGGCAGCGCTGGGCCTGGATGCATCCGAGGGCGAACATCATGGCCCGGGCCGAGTTCGTGAAGTCGGCGCCCTGGATCAGCCGCGTGACGATGTCGCTGCCGGTGGCGATCTTGCCGGAGGCGCCGATCCGGACGCGGTCGCGCAGCCCCGTGCCGACGAGCGCCTGGTGCACCGTCGTCAGGCCCTCGGTGAGCGGCAGGCCGACGGAGTCGGCGAACTCCAGCGGTGCGGCGCCCGTACCGCCCTCCGCCCCGTCGACGACGATGAAGTCCGGCGTGAGGTCTTCCTCCAGCATCGCCTTGCAGACGGCGAGGACGTCGCGGCGCGCGCCCACGCACAGCTTGAAGCCGACCGGCTTGCCGCCGGAGAGCTCCCGCATGCGGCCGAGGAAGCGCACCAGCTCCCGGGGCGTCCGGTAGACGCGGTGGTACGGCGGGGAGATCACCGTACGGCCCTCGGGGACGCCGCGGACGGCGGCGATCTCCCGGTCGACCTTGGAGCCCGGCAGGACGCCCCCGATGCCGGGCTTCGCGCCCTGGCTGATCTTCAGCAGGACGCAGGCGACCTGGTCGAGAGCGGCCTTCTCGGCGAAGCGGCGCGGGTCGAAGCCGCCGTCGTCGGTGCGGCAGCCGAAGTACCCGGTCCCGATCTCCCAGACGAGGTCGCCGCCAGGGGCGAGGTGGTGCTCCGATATCCCGCCCTCGCCGGTGTCGTGGGCGAACCCGCCGCGCCGGGCGCCCTCGTTCAGGGCGCGGACGGCCCGCGCCGACAGGGAGCCGAAGCTCATCGCCGACACGTTGAGCAGGGCCATGTCGTAGGGGCGGGCGCAGTCCGGGCCGCCGATCCGGACCCGGGGCGGCTCGTCCGGCACCGGGCAGGGCGCCATGGAGGGGACCAGGTACGTGCTGCCGGTCCGCTCCAGCTCCAGCTCGGTGCCGAACGGGTCCTCGGCGTCCGTCCCCTTCGCCCGCGCGTACACGATGGACCGGGTGTCCCGGTCGAAGGGCACGCCGTCGACGTTCCCCTCGACGAAGTACTGCTGGATCTCGGGGCGGATCGACTCCATCGCGAACCGCAGGTGCCCGAGGAGCGGATAGACGCGCAGGATCGAGTGGCGCCGCTGGGCGACGTCGTACGACGCGACCGCGGCGAGCAGCAGGGCGGGTCCGGCCGCGCACCACCACCACGGGGAGACCAGGACGGCCGCGAGGCCGGTGGCGAGCGCGGCGAGGGCGGGGCACAGGACGAGCAGTAACGTCACCATGGACGCCGTCTGTCCCGTACGGGCGCGGTCACGCCCAGAGCCGCCGGTACCGGCGGAAGGCGGCCGGCCCCGGGCATGACCGAGCCCGGCGCCTCCGTCAGGAGGGACGCCGGGCCCGGCCGTGTGTGGGGGTGCTCCGTACCGCGCCTCCGTCGTCGGAGGCACCGGGCGCAGCCCCCCGCGCGCGGCCCCCGCTCAGACGCTCAGCAGCGAGTCGTCCTCGGGGCGTGCGCCCGGCAGGCGGTGGCGGGCCGCGATCAGCGCCGCGTCCACGTCACGCGTACCGGTGGAGACGCACAGCGTGTAGGCGAGGTCGTCCATGCGGCGCCGTACCTCCTCGCCGCCGTTTCCGGCCTGGAGCACCTTGAGCGTCTCGTACTCCTCGATCAGATTGCGCAGGACCGCGGGGTGGGCCATCAGCACGTACTGCTCCCCTCGTCGTCGGGGCGGGGGACCGCCCGGTTCGACGCCCGTGTACCCGGGTTCCGGCGTCCCATGCCTGCCGATCGGGCGCCGGGGGAGGGGGCGGGTTCCGGCCGGATGATCCGGCACCGGGCTCCTCCCGTGGATCACGGAAGGGTAGTGTCGTCATGATTGCCGTACGGCAACGATCGTGGCAGCCGGAGCCGTCTCGGGGGAGCGGACGTCCGGCGCGCGGCGGGCCGGACGATCCGCATACGCAAGCGTGGTGGGGAACGAGGATGGGGCATGTCTGAGACGACGATCAAGGGCTCCTCCGGCCGCCGGGAGCACCCCGGGCCGGCCGCGGTGGGCGAGCCCGAGCTCCGTCAGCTGCTGGCCGGGCTCACGGCCGTACGGGACGGTGACTTCGGCACGCGTCTGCCGGACGAGGCGGACGGGCTGATGGGCGAGATCTCCCAGGTGTTCAACGGGATGGTCGACCAGCTGTCCCTGTTCACCTCCGAGGTGACACGGGTGGCGCGCGAGGTCGGCACGGAGGGGACGCTCGGCGGGCAGGCCGCCGTACCCGGCGTCTCCGGCACCTGGGCCGACCTGACCGACTCGGTCAACGCGATGGCCGGGAACCTCACCACCCAGGTGCGTGACATCGCTCACGTGGCGACCGCCGTCGCCAAGGGCGACCTCTCCCAGAAGATCGACGTGGACGCGCGCGGCGAGATCCTGGAACTGAAGAACACCATCAACACGATGGTGGACCAGCTGTCGGCCTTCGCCGACGAGGTCACGCGCATGGCCCGTGACGTGGGCACGGAGGGCATCCTCGGCGGACAGGCCGACGTGAAGGGCGTCTCCGGCACCTGGCGCGACCTGACCGACTCCGTCAACTCGATGGCCGGGAACCTCACCGCGCAGGTGCGGGCGATCGCGCACGTCGCCACCGCCGTCGCCGGCGGCGACCTGACCAAGAAGGTCGACGTGGACGCCCGGGGCGAGATCCTGGAGCTGAAGACGACCATCAACACGATGGTGGACCAGCTGTCGGCCTTCGCCGACGAGGTGACCCGCGTCGCCCGTGAGGTCGGCACCGAGGGCAACCTCGGCGGCCAGGCCACCGTCCGGGGCGCCTCGGGCACCTGGAAGGACCTCACCGACAACGTCAACGTGATGGCGTCCAACCTCACCGGGCAGGTGCGTTCGATCGCCCAGGTCGCCACCGCCGTGGCCCGCGGCGACCTCTCCCGCCGCATCACCGTGGAGGCCAAGGGCGAGGTCGCCGCCCTCGCCGACACCATCAACACCATGGTGGACACCCTGTCGGCCTTCGCCGACGAGGTGACCCGCGTCGCCCGCGAGGTCGGCACCGAGGGCCGGCTCGGCGGCCAGGCCCGGGTGCCGAACGTCGCCGGCACCTGGAAGGACCTCACCGACAACGTCAACTCCATGGCGAACAACCTGACCGGACAGGTCCGGAACATCGCCCAGGTCACGACCGCCGTCGCCAACGGCGACCTGTCCAAGAAGATCGACGTCGACGCCCGCGGCGAGATCCTGGAGCTGAAGACGACCATCAACACGATGGTCGACCAGCTGTCCTCGTTCGCGGCCGAGGTGACCCGCGTGGCCCGCGAGGTCGGCAGCGAGGGCCGGCTCGGCGGCCAGGCCGAGGTCGAGGGCGTCTCCGGCACCTGGAAGCGGCTGACCGAGAACGTCAACGAGCTGGCCGGCAACCTCACCCGCCAGGTTCGCGCCATCGCCGAGGTCGCGAGCGCCGTCGCCGAGGGCGACCTGACCCGCTCGATCACCGTCGAGGCGTCGGGCGAGGTCGCCGAGCTCAAGGACAACATCAACGCCATGGTCGGCTCGCTGCGCGAGACGACCCGCGCCAACCAGGAGCAGGACTGGCTCAAGTCCAGCCTGGCCCGGATGTCCGCGCTGATGCAGGGCCACCGCGACCTGGCCGCCGTCGCCGAACTCGTCATGGACGAGCTCACCCCGCTCGTGGGCGCCCAGTACGGCGCCTTCTACCTCGCCGAGGAGGGCGCCGACGGCGTCGAGCTGGGCCTCGTCGGCTCCTACGGACGCCCCGCCGGCGACCAGCACCGGGTCCGTTTCCGGCTGGGCGAGTCGCTCGTCGGACAGGCCGCCCGCAGCCGCCGCACCATCGCCGCCGACGACGTCCCCGCCGACTACGCCACCATCTCCTCGGGCCTCGGCAGCACGTCCCGGGGCAGCCTCGTGGTGCTGCCGGTCGTCGTCGAGGAGCAGGTGCTCGGCGTCATCGAGCTGATGTCCTTCACCCCGTTCACCTCCGTGCACCGGGACTTCCTGGAACAGCTCATGGAGACCGTCGGCGTCAACCTGAACACCATCGTCGCCAACGCCCGCACCGACGAACTCCTCGACGAGTCCCAGCGCCTCGCCGGCGAACTCCGCTCGCGCACCGAGGAACTCCAGGTGCGGCAGGAGGAACTCCAGCGCTCCAACGCCGAACTGGAGGAGAAGGCGGCCCTGCTCGCCACGCAGAACCGCGACATCGAGGCCAAGAACCTCCAGATCGAGCAGGCCCGGCAGGAGCTGGAGGACCGCGCCCAGCAGCTCGCGCTGGCCTCCACGTACAAGTCGGAGTTCCTGGCCAACATGAGCCACGAACTGCGCACCCCGCTTAACAGCCTGCTGATCCTGGCCCAGCTGCTGGCCCAGAACCCCACCCGCAACCTCACCGCCAAGCAGGTCGAGTACGCCGGCATCATCCACTCCGCCGGATCCGACCTGCTCCAGCTGATCAACGACATCCTCGACCTGTCGAAGGTCGAGGCCGGGAAGATGGACCTCAACCCGGAGCGCGTGCCGCTGCGCAAGCTCCTCGACTACGTCGAGGCCACGTTCCGCCCCCTCACCTCGCAGAAGAGCCTCGCCTTCGCGGTCTCCACGGCGTCCGGCGTCCCCGACGACCTCGTCACCGACGACACCCGGCTCCGGCAGGTGCTGCGCAACCTCCTGTCGAACGCCGTCAAGTTCACCGAGCACGGCCGCGTCGAACTGCGCATCGAACCGGCCTCGGACGACGAGCTGCCCGCGTTCGCGCTCCGCGGCGGCGCGGACGACGAGCTGCCCCCGTCCGCGCTCCGCGGCGGCCCCGTCGTCGCCTTCCGCGTCACCGACACCGGCATCGGCATCGCCCCGGAGAACCTGGAGGCCATCTTCGGCGCCTTCCAGCAGGCCGACGGGACGACCAACCGCAAGTACGGCGGAACCGGCCTCGGCCTGTCCATCAGCCGCGAGATCGCGCACCTGCTCGGCGGCGCCCTCACCGTCACGAGCGTGCCCGGCGAGGGCAGCACCTTCACCCTCTACCTCCCCGTCAGCCGCACGGACTTCACCGAACAGCCCGAGCCGGCCGCCCTGCCCGCGGACCCCTCGGCGGCGCCCGCCGTCCCGGCCCCGGCCCGCGGCGGCGCGCTCACGGCGCCGCCCGGCGCCGCGGCCACCCGGCCGGCCCGGCGCCTCCTCGTGATCGAGGAGCGCCCGCGCGGGCTCCTCGCCGTCGTCGCCGAGAACGCGGTCGGCCAGCTCGCCGCCGACGGCGGGCCCACGGGCCGGGACGGCATCGAACTGATCGCCGTCGCCGGCCCGCAGGAGGCCGCCTCCGCGCTCGCCGCCCAGCCGTTCCACTGCGTCGTCCTCGACGTCGACATGGCGGACGGCGACGCCCTGCGCTTCCTGGACGCCATGGACGGCGACGAAGCGCTGCGCACCGTCCCCGTCCTCGCCCACAACAACCGCAGGCTCCCCGCCGAAGAGGAGCGCGCCCTCCAGGACCTCGCCCGCCGTCGCCCGCTGGAACTCCTCTCCAGCCTCGACGAGCTGCGCGAGCGGATCGCCCTCCACCTGTCCGCGGAGCAGCCCGGCGACGTGGTCCCCCTGGTACGCGGCGACCACGCGGCGCCCGCCCCCCAGACCATCGACACCACCCTGCGCGGCAAAACGGTCCTCGCCGTCGACGACGACGCGCGCAACCTGTACGCCCTCAGCGGCATCCTGGAGCTGCACGGCATGACCGTGCTGCACGCCGAGAACGGGCGGAAGGGGATCGAGACGCTCCAGGCGAACCCGGCCGTCTCCCTCGTCCTGATGGACGTGATGATGCCGGAGATGGACGGGTACACGGCGACCGCGCGGATCCGGGAGCTGCCGCAGTACGCGGACCTGCCGGTGATCGCCGTCACCGCGAAGGCCATGCCCGGCGACCGGGAGAAGAGCCTCGCCTCCGGAGCCAGCGACTACGTCACCAAGCCCGTCGACGCCGACGAGCTCATCGCCTGCGTCAGCCGCTGGCTCGACCGCGGGGCCGCCTCGTGACCGCCCCCGCGGGACCGCCCCGCATCCCCCGCCCGGCCCCGGCCGCCGCCGAGACGTCGGCCGCCGCCGAGACGTCGGCCGTCGTTGAGGCGTCCGCCGCCGTCCCCGACCCGCCCGCCGTCCCCGACACCTCCGTCGTCCCGGACACGACCGCCGTCGACACGACCGCAGTCGATACGACCGTCGATGACGCCTCCGTCGACGACGCGTCCGTCGACGGACGGCTGGCCGCCACGGTGGAACGCCTGCGCAGCGAAGTCCGTGCCGCGCAGGCGGCGGCAGAGGGCCGCGCCCTGATCGAACTCGCCAAGGGGGTCATCGTCGAGCGCCTGGGCTGCGGCCCCGCCCAGGCCGCCCGGCAGCTCGCGGAGCTCGCCGACCGGGCCGGGGTCTCCCGTCTCGAACTGGCGGCGGACATCATCAACCAGGCGTCCCGGGACCGGATGGCCGAGGCGGCGGAGGAGTTCGTGCGGACGGCCGTCGGCGAACCCGCCGCGACCGCCGAGGCCGCCGCCCGCCCGTCCGCCACCGACCAGCCCACCGCCCCCGCCGCCTCGGTCGCCCTGCGGCTGCGTACGGCGGAGAGCGCGGCGCTCAGCGCCGGCGACACCCAGGCCGTCGCCGAGTCGCTGCTCCGGCACGCCCTCGAACCCCTGGGCGCCGTCGCCGTCGCGATCTGGACCACCGGCCCCGACACCTCGCTCCGCCTCCGCGGCCACGCCGGCTTCGGCGCGGACGAGGCGGCCCGCTGGCACTACGTGCCGCCGGGGGTGACCACCGCGGCCCGCCAGGCGCTCGTCGGGCGCGGCACCGTCCGGTACGCCTCGCTGGCGGCCGCGGGCATCCCTTCCATCGGCCGCGCCCATCACCCCGACGGCGGCCGGGTCGTCGTCCCCGCCGGGACCGGCGGCCGGATCCACGGCGTCCTGGAGATCTGCTGGGCCCGCCCGCTCGACCCCCTGCCGCAGGCCGTGGAGCGCCAGATCGAGGCCCTCGCCGAGCTCTGCGCCCACACCCTGGAGGCGCTGCCCGAGGCGTCCCCGGCGGGCTTCGCCGTCCCCGACGGCCTCCCGGTGCCCGGCGGGGACGGGGCGGCGGCGCTGGCCGGACTCGCGGACGGGCTCTACGACCCCGCCCTCGTCCTCACCCCGCACCTGGACGAGGAGGGGAAGCTGGTCGACTTCCGCATCCGGCACGCCAACGCGCACTTCCAGGACCCGGCCGGACGGCCCCGCGGCTCCGTCGACGGGGCCCTGCTCCTGGAGGCGTATCCGGCGACCGCGGGCGGCGGCGAGCTCTTCGAGCGGATCGAGCGGGTCTACGCCACGGGGGAGCCGTTCCGCGCCCGCCGGGTCCGGCTCACCGCCCTGGTGGACCAGGTGCCGCTCGCCTTCCCCGCCGACCTCAGCATCAGCCGGTTCGGCGCGAGCGTCCTGCTCATCTGGCGCGTCGAGGACGAGTCGGCACGCCTGGCCAGCCTCCTCCAGCACGCCCAGCGCCTCGGCCGCGTCGGCGCCTTCGAGGAGGACCTCCTCACGGGGGAGATCACCTGGCACGGCGAGCTGTACGAGCTGTTCGGCCGCCGGCCGACGGAGCCGCCGGTCGCCCTGCGCGACCTCGCCGCCCACGCGCACCCCGACGACGCGGGCACCATCCGCCGCTTCCTCCAGCAGGTGCTCGACCAGCGGCGGGTGGGCTCCACCGCCTTCCGCATGCTCCGCCACGACGGCGTCACCCGGCACATCCGGGTGACCGCCGAACCCGCCGTGGGCGGCGACGGAGGACTCGAGGCCGTCCGCGGCGCCTTCCAGGACATCTCCGCGCAGCACTGGACCGAGGTCGCCCTCACCGCCACCCGCGACCGGCTGGTGGCGACGGAGGAGGCGGCCGAGGAGCGCAACCGGCTCACCCTCCAGCTCCAGCACGCCATCATGCCGCCGGCCAAGCCGCCGCTCGACGCCCCGGGCATCGACGTCGCGGTGCGCTACCGCCCGGCCGAGACCGAGTCCCTGGTCGGCGGCGACTGGTACGACGCGGTCGTGCTGCCGTCCAAGAAGGTGCTCCTCTGCGTCGGGGACGTCGCCGGCCACGGCGTGGAGGCGGCCACCGGCATGGTGGTGCTGCGCAACGCCCTGCGCGGCCTCGCCGTCACCGGCGCGGGCCCCGGGCAGCTGCTGTCCTGGCTCAACAGCGTCGCCCACCACCTCACCGCCCAGGTCACGGCCACCGCCGTCTGCGGCATCTACGACCCCGCCGCCCGCACGCTGCGCTGGGCCCGCGCGGGCCACCTCCCGCCGGTGCTGGTCCGCGGCGAGGACGCGGACGACCTGCCGCTGCTGCGCGGGCTCCTGCTGGGGGCCCTCGCGGAGGCCGAGTACGAGGAGGCGGAGCTGCGGCTCGAACCGGGCGACACGGTGCTCATGTACACCGACGGGCTCGTCGAGCGGCGGGACACCGCCGTCGAGGAATCCGTCGCCCAGCTGCTCACCGCCGCCCGGCAGCCGTCCGACAGCCTCGAACGCCGGCTCGACCAGCTGCTGGCGCGCAGCAAGTCGGACACGGACGACGACACGTGCGTGGTCGGTGTCCAGGTGTCCTGACCCGTCCCCCCATCACCCCGCGAACAGCCCCCACTGCCCAGACCCTGACTGCCTGCCTCGACCCCCACTGCCCCGACCCCCATGGAAAGCAGGGAAGATGTCCGAGCGAGAACCGAACCTGAAAGTCGACGTCGAGACCCGCGACGACCGCACGGCGGTGCTGTCCGTGGAGGGCGAGCTCGACATGGAGACGGCCGGCCGGCTGGAGGAGCTGCTCACGGAGCAGTTCCGCCGGGGGCGGCTCCGTCTCGTCCTCGACCTGTCCGCCCTCGCCTTCATGGACTCCTCCGGGCTGAACATACTGATCAGGGCGGTCAACCGGGCCCGCGAGACCGGCGGCGACCTGTACCTCGCCGCGCCGACGCCGGCCGTGCGCCGCATCCTGGAGATCACCGGCGTGACGATGACGATCCCGCCGCACGACGGCGTGGCGGACGCGCTGGCCGCGGCCGCCGGCGCGCGCTAGAGGAGGACCGTGCACGAGATCGCCGAGATCGAGCAGGCGCTCCGCCGGGCCGCTCCGCACCGGCTCGTCGGGGTGGTCGAGGACGCCCTGAGGGAGCGCTGCGGGGTGCGGCGGGTGGAGCTCCGCCTGGCCGACTACGGCGTGCGGACCCTCCAGCTCGTCGGGCAGGACTCCGGGGCGGAGCCGTCGGTGCCGATCCACGACAGTCCCCAGGGGCGCGCCTTCGGTTCCCAGGAGCCGCACGTGGTCCGGGAGCCGGGGGAGCTGCGCCTCCACCTGCCCGTCACCGTCCGCGGGGACCGGCTGGGCGTCCTGACGGCCGAGCTGCCCCCGGAGGCGGACCTCAGGCCGCTGCTTCCCGGGCTCGCCCAGGTCTGCGAGGCGCTCGGCCACGAGATCCTGGTGGCCGAGCGCGACACGGACCTGTACGTCCTGGCGCGGCGGGCGACGCGGCTCACGCTCGCGGCCGAGATGCAGTGGCAGCTGCTGCCCGGCCGTGCGTGCGCCCGCCCCGAGTTCGCCCTGGCGGCCCATCTGGAGCCCGCGTACGCCATCTTCGGCGACAACTACGACTGGTCGGTCTCGGGCGGCCGGCTGACCCTGACGGTCACCAACGGCATGGGCGAGGGCATCGAGGCGGCCCTGCTGACGAACCTCGCGATCAACGCGCTCCGCAACGCGCGCCGCGCCGGTCTCTCCCTGGCCGACCAGGCCGCCCTGGCGGACCAGGCCGTGTACGCCCACTACCGGGGCGAGGCCTTCGTGTCGGTGCTGCTGCTCTCCTTCGACCTGGCCACGGGCGAGGCGGAGGCCGTGGACGCGGGCTCGCCCCGGCTGTGGCGGCAGCGGGGGCAGACGGTGGAGTCCGTCGCGTTCGAGGCGCAGCTGCCGCTCGGCATGTTCGAGGACAGCGTGTACGTCCCCGAGCGGTTCGCCGTGCGGCCGGGCGACCGGCTGCTGTTCGGCAGCGACGGCGTGTACGCGGCCGTGTCGCCCGCGGGGGAGAGCTACGGCGACCGGGCGCTGGCCCGCGCGCTGCGGGGGACGCGTCTGCTGCCGCCCGCTCAGGTGCCGCAGGCGGTGCTCCGGGAGCTCGCCGCCCACCACGGCGGCGGCCCGCTGGAGGACGACGCCCTGGTCGTCTGCCTCGACTGGCACGGCACCGCGTGATCAATTGCCGTGCGGCAACTGTATCCTTGAGGCAACATCAGGCGGGCTGACCGGAAGAACGCCGTCGAGGACGGCCGGAGGGGTGGCGATGAGGTGGCGATGACGACGTGGGGCGTGCGGCCCGGCAGGCGCGGGCGGTCCACGGCGATCAGGCCGAACTGACGTCCTTCAGCGGCGTCCGGGAGGATGACGTGGCGGCCGGTCCGTTCCCGTCCAGGGCCTCCTGGAAGCCGGTGAGCCCCCGCAGCAGCGCCTTGCGGCTCGTCGGCGACATGCCGGCGATGACCGCCAGCAGGGCCTCCTCGCGCTGGGCCCTGAGGTCCCGCAGGTACGCCTTCCCGTGCACGGTCAGGTGCAGTTCCAGCTGCCGCCGGCTCACGGGGCTGGGCAGCCGCTGCACGAAGCCCAGCGCCTCCAGCCGGTCGCACATGCGGCTCACCGAGGGCGGCGCGGAACCCAGCAGGTCACCCAGGGTGCGCAGGCTGATGCCCTCCTCGCGGTCCAGGCTGTACAGCACGCGCAGCTGACTCGCCGAGACGGGTGTCGACGACACCATGTCCCGGCCGCGCTCCCACAGCACCTCCAGCAGCTCGATGAGCTCCCGGGCGGCCTCGGCCGTCCGCTGCGGCTCCCCCGGCGACGGGGCGGGGTTGCTTGTCATGTCTGCCGACACTCCTCGGACGTCCGGGGCCGACGACATCGGCCGTGCGGCGGACCGGTCATCTCCACATCTCTCCAGAAGGCGGTACGGGTCCGGTGGATCGACACGTGACAGTGGAAAGCGCACTGCGCGGGGCGGCACCACACCTCCTCCTGGACTCCCTCCGTACCAGTCTCGCGGACCTGTACGCCGCGACCTCCGCCGACCTGCTGCTCGTCGACTACGGATTCACGACCCTGCGCCCCGTGGCGCCCGTCCAGGCACCTGCGGGAACGCCGCACGCCCCCTTGGACTCGGGTCCCGCCGGCCGCGTCTTCCGCACCCAGCAACCATATCTTTTCCGTGATGTCGGGCCCACGGCGACCATTTACCTCCCCGTCACGGTCCGCGGCGACCGGTACGGCGTCCTCGTCGTCACCCTGCCCGCCGACCGCTCCGGCCCGCACACCACCGCGAGCCTCGCCCGCGTCGCCGAGACCCTCGGCCACGCGCTGCGCGTCGCCGACCGCCACACCGACCTGTACCGTCGCACCCGCAGGACGCACGCCCTCAGCGTCGACGGGGAGATGCAGTGGGACACCCTGCCGGGCCGGGCCTGCACGGGCCCCGCCTTCGACCTCCACGCCCACTGGGAGCCCGCCTACACCTCCGGCGGACACCTCCTGGACTGGAGCGCCACCGAACGGGACCTGGTGGTCGTCGTCGCCGACGGCGCCGGCCCCGGCACCCCCGCAGCCCTGGCGACCACCCTCGCCCTGACGGCGCTCCGCAACGCCCGGCGCGCCGGACTCGACCTGGTCACCCAGGCCAGCCTCACCGACCAGGCCCTCTACGGACAGTTCCGCGGGAAGCACCCGCTCGCCGCCCTGCTGCTCCGGCTCGACCTGACCACCGGCGAGGCCGAGGCGGTGGACGCGGGCTCCCCGGCGCTCTGGCGCGTCCGCTCCACCGGCACCGCACGCATCGACCTCGACCGCCAACTGCCCCTCGGCATGTTCGAGGACACCGTCTACACCCCCCAGCGCCTGCGCCTGCGCCGCGGCGACCGGCTCGTCTTCGTCGCCCACGGCACCCCGGAGCCCCCTTCCGGCGACGGCCACGAGGCGCCGGACGGCCCCGTCGCCCGCGCCCTCACCGGCGACGGCACCCAGGAGGGCGCGGACGTCCCCCGGGCCGTGGTCCGCGCCCTCCGCGCGGCTCCCCGTGGCGTACCGGACGCCGTCCTCGTACTCTGTCTCGACTGGCACGGGTCCCCCTGACACGCTGTCGGCGGGTGTGATCCGCGTTGCGGTCGGTGTGGGAACCGCGAAGAGGGGAAAGGCGGGTACGAGGAGCCCGGCCGACGGCCCAAGGACGAGGGGAGTACCAGCGCGATGACGGACACGATCGCCGCGGACCGCCCGACCCCGGAGCCCCTGCTGTCGGCGGGAGTCGTCTACGACGAGGCCGCCCGGGTGGGAGCGATGGCCGCCGCCCGTGCCTTCACGGCCGAGTTCCTGGCGGCCGCCTCGGATGTGCTGCCGGGGCCGGTCGGGGAGGAGCGGGTGGAGCTCGCGCAGCTGGTGGTCAGCGAGCTGGTCACCAACGCGGTCCGGCACACGTCCGGTCCCTGCCGGCTGCTCTTGGAGCTGGGCCCGGAGGCCCTGGACATCTCGGTGTTCGACCAGGAGGCCGCCGTCCCCGTGCAGCGCGGGCACGACCCGCTCCGGATCGGCCAGCACGGCGTCGAGATCGTCGTCGCCATCTGCGGCGGCGTCACGGTGGAGCCCGCCCCGGAAGGAAAGCGCGTCCGCGCCCGCCTCCCCCTCCAGCCGTAGCGTCCCGGAGGGCCGGGGCCCGGGGGCCGGTCACCGCCGGTGGTCCGCCTGGCGTCTGACCCGGCGCTTCCGCGCACTCCGCTCGCCCTCCGTCAGACCGCCCCACACGCCCGACGGCGGATGCGCCTGCGCCAGGGCCTCGGCCAGGCACGGCTCCCGCACCGGACACCGCCGGCAGACCTTCTTGGCCTCCTCCGCCTGGGCGAGGGCCGGAGCCCCGGTCCCCACCGGGAAGAACAGATCGGGATCGACCTCCAGGCAGGCCGCGTCCGCGCGCCAGCCGTCCATGTGAGCCTCCTGCACATGCGTAGGGAAACGGTCCCCGTTCGCATGACCGTTCCTCCGCCCGTGAAACGGGACGGGACGGCTCCCGGCCTCACCGAGGCCCACGGCGCGCACCCCGCGGCACGGGGGCGACGCTCCACCACGCCATCGACACACCCACACCGAGCAGCAGGACCAGAACCAGCATGACCGGCACGACGGAATCCTTCCGGGGAGCGGACCGCGTTCGAGAACCCGGCTGACCGCGAACCCCCCGCCCAAACGCCTTCCGCGTCACGAATCCGGAAGACAGGGGCCGGCGCAGGCGCGGTGACGCGCACGGGGCGCCTCCAAAGCCGACACTCTGCCGAAAGTCCCGTTTGCCCCCGTCCTGCGCGGTCAGAAGCCCTCTGTCCCGAGGGAGACGACAGACGTCCCCGCCCCGACGACAGAACAGACGAGACCCCATGCCTTCCCGCCCCCGAGACACCGGCGGCGCGCCTCAGCCGCTCCGCCAGGTCCTCACCACACGCCTGCTGTACTTCTTCATCCTCGGCGACGTCCTCGGCGCGGGCGTGTACGTACTGATCGGGGAGGTCGCCGCCAAGTCGGGCGGCGCCGTGTGGGTACCGCTCACATGCGCGCTGCTCCTGGCGCTCCTGACCGCCGCGTCGTACGCCGAGCTGGCGACGAAGTACCCGAGAGCCGGCGGCGCCTCCCACTACGCCACGCGCGCGTACGGCCCCGCCGTGGGGTTCTTCGCCGGATACTGCATGCTGGCCGCGGGCATCGTGTCGGTCGCGGCGCTCGCCCGGGGTTTCGCCGGCGACTACCTCGCCGCCCTCGTGACCGTGCCGGTGGTCCTGGTCGCGGTCCTCTTCCTCGTCCTGCTGGCGCTGCTGAACGCCCGCGGCATCCGCGAGTCCACCCGGCTGAACACGCTCGCCACCCTGATCGAGACCAGCGGCCTGCTGCTCATCGTGGGACTCGGCGTGTGGATCGTCCTGCGGGGCGACGGCGACGTGGGCAGGCTGACGCAGCTCGGGACGGAGTCCGCCTCGCCCACGGCGGCCGTGCTGGCGGGAGCCGTACTCGCCTACTACTCGTTCGTCGGCTTCGAGACGTCCGTGAACGTCGCCGAGGAGACCCTCGACCCGGCACGCTCCTACCCGCGGGCCCTCTTCGGAGCCCTCGCCACCGCGGGCCTCGTGTACGCCGCCGTCGGCGCGGCGGCCGCCGCCGCCGTGCCCACCGCCACCCTGGCCACGTCCGACGGCCCCCTCCTGGAAGTGGTGCGGGCGGCCGGAGCGGTACCGCCGCGGCTGTTCGCGTTCATCGCGCTGGTCGCGGTGGCGAACGGTGCCCTCCTCACCGGCATCATGACGTCCCGGCTGGCGTACGGGATGGCCAGGGAGGGCCTCCTGCCCGCGTTCCTCACCCGCGTCCTCCCGAACCGGCGCACTCCCTGGGCCGCCATCGCGGCGACGACCATCGTCTCCGCGTTCCTCGCCGCGACCGGCGAGGTCGACGTCCTGGCGGGCACCCTGGTGCTGCTCCTGCTGGTCGTCTTCTTCCTCGTGAACACCGCGGCCCTGGTCCTGCGGCGTGACCGCTCCGCCCCCGCCGACCACTTCCGCGCCCCCACGGCCGTACCCGTGCTCGGCGCCCTGTCGTGCGTCGTCCTGGCGACACAGATCGAGGCGGGAGTCTGGGTGCGCGGGCTGGTGCTCATGGGCGTGGGCGCCGGCCTCGGCATCCTCATGCTGCGACGGCGCGGACGACGGACGACCGCAGACCAGGCCGCCCGCACCCCCGTCCGCTGACAGGCCTCACGCCCCAGGGGCACGCGGCTCGCCGCCTGCCCGAGGAATGGGGCGAGGTGACCCGGGTAGTCGCGGTCGCGGGACGGCGAGCCGCCAGGCCCGGTCACCAGGACCCGCCGCCACCGCCCCGACCGACACGAAGGACCACCCATGAGCGAGCAGACACCGTCCCAGGCCGAGGGCGAACGCGAGCCCGGGACGACGGACGTACCGCCCTCGTCCGAAGCCGCCGAGGCGCCCCGTACGACACCGTCACAGGCGGAGGGCGAGAGGACGGACGAGGAGGCCGGCTCCGAGGAAGCGAACGAGGACTGAGGCGTGGACGGGACGCCGGTCCACCGCCCCGTCCGGCTCCTGCTGGTCTCGGACACCCACGTACCCCTCCGTGCCATACGGCTCCCCGACGAACTGCTGCGTGAGGTGGACCGTGCCGATGTCGTCATCCACGCCGGGGACTGGGTCGATACGGCCACCCTCGACCTCCTGGAGCGCCGCGCGCCACGCCTGATCGGCGTGTACGGCAACAACGACGGCGCGGAACTGCGCGCGCGGCTGCCGGAGGTGGCCCGCGTCGAGCTGGGCGGTCTGCGGTTTGGCGTCGTCCATGAGACGGGGCCGGCGCGGGGCCGTGAGGCGCGCTGCGCCGCGCTCTACCCGGATGTCGACGTCCTGGTCTTCGGCCACAGCCACATCCCCTGGGACTCGGAGGCACCCGGTGGCCTCCGCCTTCTGAACCCGGGATCGCCGACGGACCGCAGACGACAGCCCCACCGCACGTTCATGACCTGCGCAGTGGTCGACGGCACGCTCGGCGAGCTCGTCCTGCACCGTCTGCCCGCCCGCTGACAGGCTTCTCCCCGAGCTGCCTGGCCGAGCGGGCGGGAGCGAGCGGTCACCGATCGCGCTGCTCACGTCTGGTCCGGCCCGCCACCACGCCGCGAGCCAAGGACGCCGACACAGCGGGCCCTGACGCGGCCCCCGCCGGGATGGTCGCGGCGCGCCGCGTGCCGTACCGGGCCAGGTCCAGGCTCCTGCCGGCCGGCAGCCGCCGGTCACCGGGACGACGTACGCGAGTACTCGGCGACCGTGAAGGGCCGCACGGCCGACCGGACGCGCGACAGGGCCGAAGTCCGGCCACCGCGCGGCGACCGACAGGGGCGCAGCATGACGCGTAGTCGTGCCCGATCGGCCGGATCGGCGCCCGCGCGGTGCGGAAAGGGTGTGCGCGGGGCATCGAGGGTGACGGCCCGTCAGGTGTGTCGCCACGGCGCGGTCAGGCGCGCCGCCCGGAGCCGTACCCGTGCAGACCTGCCGTCGCGCGTCAAGGCCGCCCCGTACGTGGGGGAGTGACCAGGAATCGGCTTCCGGGGACCGGCCGTGGCGATGAGGATGCCGGTGCGCGTTCCCGTTCCACGACAACGGAAAGGAAAGCCATGCGCACCCGATGGACAGCGACGGCCGCCGTCGCCGGAGCGGCCGCCCTGCTCGCCCTGACCGGGACCACCGCCCACGCTGCCGAGCCGGAGAGGGCGGCGGCCCCTGCGGCACCGCCGCAGGTCCTGAACACCCAGGTCCACGCCTGGCTGCAGGCCAACGTCCGCGCCGAGCCGAACACCAGCAGCGAGATCCTCAGCTACGTGTCCCCCGGCAACACCTACAGCGCGATCTGCTGGACCTACGGCCAGACCGTGACCCTCGCCGGGTACACGAGCAGCAAGTGGGTGCTCATCGACCGGACCTGGCCCAAGCAGAACGGCTACGTCACGGCGATCGCGCTCAGCGGCGACAGCACCGGCGGCGTCCCCAACCGCTGCTGACCCGCCACCGCGCCGACCACGGCGGCGGGGAGACACCTCCCCGCCGCCTCGCCGTGTCGGGAGAAGTCGATGGGCGCCTTCACCCCCTCTTGCTGCATTCCGAGCCGCTGCGGCCCCACCGCCACCAGAGGATCGAGTACCTCTGCGACAGTCCTGCCATCGGGGAGCGGTGCGGAGTAGCGTCGGGGCGATGGACCGGGCGTCGAGGCTCCCCGTGGCGTGTGCTTCAGCCGTTGGGGTCCCCTGGCAGGACCAGTCCTGTCTCGTAGGCGAGTACGACCGCCTGGGCCCGGTCGCGCAGGGAGAGCTTGGCGAAGATCCGGGCGACGTGGGTCTTCACGGTGGCTTCGCTCAGGACCAGTTCCGCGGCGAGCTCGGCGTTGGAGAGACCGCGGCCCATCAGGGTCAGCACCTCCAGCTCGCGCGGTGTGAGAGGAGCGAGATCACGAGGGGCGGCCGGTGGTACGGACGCCCGGCTGCCGGATCCCGCAGGGACGGGGTCTGCACCCGGGGCGAAACGCTCGACCAGTCTGCGGGTGATCGACGGGGCGAGCAGGGCGTCGCCGGTGTTCACCAGGCGTACCGCGGCGGCCAGGTGCGCCGCCGTCACGTCCTTGAGCAGGAAGCCGCTGGCGCCGGCGGTGAGCGCGGCGTAGACGTACTTGTCGAGGTCGAAGGTCGTCAGCATGATCACCCGGCATTCCGGGGCCTGGTCGAGGATGCGGCGGGCGGCCTCCAGGCCGTCCATGCCGGGCATCCGGATGTCCAGCAGAGCGACGTCCGGCCGCAGCCTGCCGACCAGCTCGACCGCCTCGGCGCCGTCCGACGCCTCGCCGACCACGTCGATGCCACGGGCGGTGAGGATCAGCCGGAATCCCGTGCGGACCAGCTCCTGGTCGTCGGCGATGACCACCCGCAGGTCCGGTTCGCCGGAAGCCGGCACGGTGGAGGCCGTCACGGCCGGTCCAGCGGGATCCGGGCACGGACACGGTACCCGCCGCCGAGCCGGCGCCGGGCGTCCAGATCACCGCCGTACACCGCCACGCGCTCGCGCAGACCGACCAGGCCGCGGCCCGCACCACTCGCCCGCCCCGGCCGGCCGCCACCTGCCGTGGACCGGCCGTCTGCCGTGGGCCAGTCACCTGCCGCGGACGGGCCGTCTGCGCCCCCTGCCGCGTACCCGTCCTCCAGCAGCACGCTCCGCCCGCTGTTCAGGACCTCGACCCGCAACCAGCGTTCCGCGTACCTCACGGTCACCTCCGCCTTCGCTCCGTCGCCGTGTTTGAGCGCATTGGTCAGTGCCTCCTGGATGATCCGGTACGCCGTGACGTCGATCCCGACCGGCAACGGACGCGGTTCCCCGGAGATCCGCACCTCGACCGGCAGGCCGGCGAAGGAGATCCGGTCGATCAGCGCGCTGAGCCGGCTGAGGCTCGGCTGCGGGGCGAGGGCGGGCCCGGCATCCCCGGCGTACGGTCCGTCCTCGCCGTTCTGGGCGGGGGCGAGCAGGCCGAGCAGATGGCGCAGCTCCGTCATCGCGTCCCGGCCGGCCGCTTCGACGGCGCCCATCGCGGCCGCCGCCTCGTCGGGCATCGTGGACAGCACCTCGCGGGCCGCGCTCGCCTGGACGACCATCAGGCTGACGTTGTGGCTGACGATGTCATGCAGTTCGGCCGCGATCCTGGCCCGTTCGGCGTCGACCGCCGCGGTGGCGGCGCCCTCCCGCTCCCGCTCCAGCAGCCAGCCGCGTTCCTCCAGGGCCGCCCGGTGGCGGCGCCGCGTCCGGACGAGTGCGCCGGCGAGCACGACGACCGCGGCAAGCGCCGCGGACAGCGCGATGACCAGCCAGCCCGCCGCCGAAGAGTCGGAATCCCCCATGCCGCAAGCATCGCAGCCGGCCCGGGCGGCTGCCTCGTCCTGCGGGACGGTCGCCGTACATCCGTGGAATGACCTGCCCGACGGTCTCGCCGGACAGTTACATCCCGTGAGGGACGATCCGGTCGCCCGGCCGCTCCTACATTCGGGCCATGACCACAGATCACGATCGAGCGGGGCAGGTCGTCGTCCAACTGGACGACGTGCACAAGGAGTACGGCGACACCAAGGCGCTGGACGGGCTGGACCTGGAGATCCGCGCCGGTGAGGCGGTCGCGGTGATGGGCCCGTCCGGCTGCGGCAAGTCCACCCTGCTCAACATGGTGGCCGGCCTCGACCGCCCGACCGCGGGCACCGTGCGGGTCAACGGCGAGGACCTCGGGCGGCTGAACGAAACCGGGCTCGCGCTGTTCCGGCGCCGCCAGGTCGGCATGATCTTCCAGTTCTTCAACCTGATCGACGACCTGCCCGCCCTCGACAACGTCGCCCTGGCCGCCCAGCTCACCGGCACCTCCGCCCGGCAGGCCCGCCGCCGCGCCCTGGAACTCCTGGACGAGCTCGGCGTCGCGGACCGCAGGAACACCTACCCGGCCGCACTGAGCGGCGGCGAGCGCCAACGGGTAGCCGTGGCGCGGGCCTTGATGAACCGGCCGGCGCTCCTGCTGGCCGACGAGCCGACCGGCGCGCTGGACAGCCGGTCGGGCGAACAGGTGATGGACCTGCTGATCGACCTCAACCAGATCGGCCAGACCCTGCTGATCGTCACCCACGACCCGCAGCTCGCCACCCGCTGCGCGAGCCGCCTGGTCGAGGTCGCCGACGGCCGCGTCGCCCGCGAGAGCACCCTGGAGCGGCTCGGATGAGCGCCGTGTGGAGCGCCTCGCGCGCCGCGGTGAAGCGCCGGCGGGTGCAGACCTTCGTGATCGGCCTCGTCGTCCTCTGCTCCTCGGTGACGGTCCTGCTCGCCCTGTCCCTGCTGAGCGCCGCCTCCGGCCCCTTCGAGCGGGCCTTCGCCCAGCAGCGCGGCGCGCACGCGGTGGTCGCCTTCGACGCAGCCAAGGTTGCGCACGACCGGCTGGGCGCGACCGCCCGCCGGCCCGGTGTCGAGGCCGCCGCCGGGCCGTTCGCCCAGGCGGTCGTGACGGTCACCGAGGACTGGCTCTGGATGGGCCCGGGGGCCCTCACCGTGGTGGGCCGGGCCGACCCCGCGGGCCCGGTGGACCGGCTGCACCTGCTGGCGGGCCGATGGGCCACCGCCCCCGGTGAACTCGTCCTGAACTGGCCGGCCGGCGGGGGACCCAACCCCGCGTGGCTGGGCCAGGAGCTGCGGTCGCCCGGTGCGCCGGCGCTCACCGTGGTCGGCTTCGCCGCCTCCATGAGCAAGTCCGCGAACGCGTGGGTCACCCCCGAGCAGGCCAAGGCCCTGCACCCGGCCTCCGCCCAGATGCTCTACCGGTTCACGGCCACCGGCTCCGAGGCGCAGCTGCGGGACGACGTGGACCGCGTCACGGCCGGCCTGCCCGCCGACGCGGTGACCGGCACACAGACCCACTTCACGCTCGAGCGGGCCTTCTCCGCACAGGCCGAAGGCTATCTGCCCTTCATGACGCTGTTCGGCGTGCTCGGCCTGCTGGTGTCGGTACTCATCGTCGGCAACGTGGTCAGCGGCGCGGTCGTCTCGGGCCACCGGCACATCGGCATCCTCAAGGCCCTCGGCTACACCCCGAACCAGGTGGTCGCCGTCTACCTGACGATGCTGTCCGTGCCGACCGCAGGCGGCACGGTGCTCGGCACCCTCGCAGGCACCCTGATCACCCAGCCGGTCCTCCGCATCGCCTTCTCCGGCATCGAGACCGGCACCGCGTCGCTCGACACCAGCCCCTGGCTCCCCGTGGTCTGCCTGCTCGGCCTCCCCGCACTCGTCCTCCTCACCGCGCTCGTCCCCGCCCTGCGCGCGCACCGGCTGCCCGCCGCCCGGGCGATCTCCGCCGGCAGCGCCCCCAGCACCCGGCGCGACCTGCGGGTGCAGCGCCGCCTCAGCGGCTCCCGGCTGCCGCGCGCGCTCAGCCTGGGCATGGGCCAGCCGTTCGCCCGCCCCGGCCGCGCTCTGCTGACCATGGCGGCCATCGCCCTCGGCGTCACCACGGTCACCCTCACCACCGGTCTGACCGGCACCATGCTCGCGTACGGCGAGAGCGGCAAGGGGGAGGGCGGCACCCTCCACGTGCAGGTGGGCTCCGAGGCCGGCGGCCGGACGCCACCGGTGCTCGGGGACGCCGAGATCGAGCGGCGCCTGCGGGTGGTGCCCGGGGTGGCGACGGTGACCGCGCGTACGTTCACCAAAGCGGGCCTGGCCGGTGCGGGCGGCACCGTCTTCGTCGACTTCTACCGCGGGGACCGGGGCGACTCGGCCGAACCGATCGTCCGGGGACGCCGGCCGAACGCACCGGGGGAGGTGGCGGCCGGCCCGGTCTTCCTGGCCCAGCACGGCTTCGCGGTCGGTGACCGGACCACGCTCCACCTGGAGGGGCGACAGCTGCACGTCACCTTCGTCGGCATGCTGGCCCAGGGCAACGCCCAGGCGATGGAGGCCACCTGGCAGGCGCGGGACGCACTCGCCCCCCAGGCCGAGGCGATCGAGTACGTCGTCCGCCTCGCCCCCGCCGCCGACGCGCAAGCGGCCCGGACGGCCGTCGCCGCCATCGACCCCGGCCTGCACCCCGAGCTGAAGAGCCCGGGCAACGCGGCCACCACCACCGTCGTCGGCTTCTCCACGGTCTTCACCGTGCTGATCTCCGCCGTCGCCGCACTCGGCGTCTTCAACACCGTGCTGCTGAACACCCGCGAGCGCCGACGCGACCTCGGCATGCTCAAGTCGATCGGCATGACACCCCGCCAGGTCGTCCTCATGACGGTGACCTCGGTGGCCGGCCCCGGCCTGGTCGCCGGCCTCGCCGGCATCCCGCTCGGCATCGCCGCCCACCGGCTGCTGCTGGACCACGTGGGCTTCATCGTCTTCCCGGAGTCCATGAAGGACGTCTACCACCTGCCCCAGCTGGCGGCGCTGGCCCTCGCGGGCGTGGCGATAGCCGTCCTCGGCGCGCTGCTGCCGGCCCGCTCGGCGGCACGGCTGACCATCGCCAGGGTCCTGCACAACGAGTAGAGACACACGGTCCTCTCATGAGGCGCTCTGCGAGGGAGGTGGGGAGCGCCGGCGCCGTTCAGTCGCTTCCCGCCCCCGGCCCCCCCGCGAATGCCGGACACCGTTGGTTGATCCTGTCCGCAGACTCCCCTCCGTCCCGGGGCAGGCGTCTTCGCCCAGCCCCGGGGGATAGGTAAGTTGAGCGGATGTTCGAGAGGGTGAGTGCTGAAGAGTCGGAGCGCCTGGAGGCGCTCGCGTCGCGGGTGCGCAATGAGCTGGCCGCTGCTGGTCTTCCTGTGCTCACACCCGGGCTGGATCGCGTTCTGGCCAGTGGCGCGGAGGTGGAAGTCGACGAGGGGGCCGACGCGGCCGGCGGCGTGTATGTGGGCTGGGTGATCAGCCCACGCCTGCGGGAGTGCACGAATCGTGCCTTCCGCCTTCGGCTGCTGGACGATCCGCTGCTGCGCCACTCCAGCGAGATCGCGGCCGCGATGATGCACGCGATGGCCGCGATCCTGGCGTCTGCCGGATTCGCTGTCCAGGACGCGAATGACGAGTACCGCCCTCACCAACTGCGGGTGACCGACGGGCCCGCCCGGGCCGTACCCATGTGGGCATTGCGCGACGAGGAAGTGACCATGTCCGGCCGACAGGCAGCCAGTCCAGTCGATCGTGCCGAATGACTTGCGCGGTATGTGGCGCTTACTCGGTAGGCCGGAGGGCTGCCAGGTGTGATGTGCGCGTGCGAGCGCGTGGGGTGTCGGTCCACCAGGCGTTGAGGCGGTGGAAGTTCATCGCGGTGGCGGTGAGCTGGTGCTGCAGCCGGGCCTTCGCCAGGCCGTGACACGGGCATCGCCGCAGGGCCGAAGGCGCGCACTCCCTGGGAGATCGTGACTGCGACACCGGCCCGGTGCGCGTACAGCTCCTTCCACTCCGGGGTGTCTTCCTGAGCCCGCGCCTGCTGAATCACCTCCTGCTCCGCCTGCGGGCGGAGGGTGATCCGGCGCCCCGTGTCCGACTTGCTGTTGGAGCGAGTGCACTGCTCTCGGGCCTCGCAGGGACGGCAGGCCGCCGATGGGAACCGTGCCCGGACCACGGCCGCCCCTTGCTGAGAGCGGTCTTCCCGCCAGTGGCTGGTGGTAGTGCCGTTGGGGCAGGTCACCCGGCGGGTCTCCCAGTCGACGGTGAAGTCGGCCTGGGAGAAGCCGCCGCCGTCCTTGGTCTGCCAGCTGGTGGAAGCGAGGATTGGGCCCACCAGATCGACCCTGTGATCCCGGCGGGCGGTGACCACCTCGCGAGCGGTCGCGCAGCCGGCGTCAACCAGGTGCCGCTCGGGCAGGAGGCGCCGCTCGGCAAGGTGAGCGTGGATCGGGGCGATCAGACGCACGTCCTGGACGGAGGAGTCAGTGGTGGCAACGTGCGTGATCAGGTTCGGGCTGTCCGGCTCGCAGGTCTCGGTGAGATGGACCTTGTAGTCGTCCCAGAAGATGCCGCGCTTTTCACGCTCCCCTGGACGTCGGTGTCGTAGCGTCACCAGTCGCTCCACGCCCGGCGGGCGTCCTTGAGCTCGCGGCGGCGGACCTGCCCGTCGTCGACGAAGTACTGCTGGATCCACATCTGCCGCAGCGTCTGGACCCGGTCGAGCAGCCTCAGGGACGCAGGGGCATCGGGGGCGTGCAGGGCCGCACGCAGCCTCAGCCCGTCGGCCCCGATCTGCTCGATCAGCTCCGTCTGCTTCGCCTTCCCCTTGGGCAGGCGGGTGTCCTCGAACCGGATTGCATACCGGCTGAACCAGTCGGACGGAACCCGGCCGGCCAGCCACTCCGGCTCGCGGGCAGCCACGCTGTTCAACGCGGCCCGCAGGGTCTCACCGAGCCGCACCAGTCCATTGATCTGCCGGGCCGTGGACAGCACGATCGTTGAGTCCGCGCGAACACGCCCGCCCGCCTTGAGCAGGCCGCGCTCCGCGGCGGCACCAAGGACCCGGTCCAGGAGCTCGATCCCGACGCCTCCCGCGATCAGTCGGTCCCTGAACTCGGTGAGCACCGAGTGGTCGAAACCTGCATCGGCCAGCTCCGGCCCCAGCACGTACTTCCAGTCCAGCCGCCCGCACACCGCGTCTGCGGCCTGCCGGTCCGTCCGACAGACCCTCGGCGAACTGCATGGCCGACACCAGCGCCAGTCGGCCCGGCGACCACGCCGGCTTCCCTCTGCGTGGATAGAGGTCGGCGAAGTCCTCGTCAGTGAACAGCTCGCCCAGCTCATCCCGGTTCCGCATGGCCAGGCTGTCCTTCGGGAACGCGGCCCGTGCCACCCGGGCCGTCTCCTCAGGCACCCCGCCGATTTTCCTCGCGTGCAGCGACACCGACACCCTCCCCAAACGCAACGTCGGCCTTCACGACCACAACGGGTCATGAAGCCGACGTCACGCTCGTCCCCGATTCGCCAGCAGCGTCAATGCCGTGGCGGGGCCCCGGCCCATCGTCGTAGTGTCAGCTGGTATGGCCGCGGACAGCCGTCACCACACACGTGTCTTCACCGAACTTGCGACAGCTGTGCCCGAATTGACGTTGTGTGCGCTCACTGCCGGGCGCGCCGATGAATACCACGCGCTCATCGTCCGAAATCGTGAACACCTCACCCAGTACGGCGATTACGAGGCGCTGGCCGCATCGGACTACGCGACGGCACATGCCGAGCTGCTCAGCGACCCGGGCCCGTCCCTCCGCTGCGGCGTGCTTCTTCGCGGCGCCCTGATCGGCCGTGTCGACCTTGTGGCCGTCAACCCGCCCAAGTACGGCTTCGGATACTGGCTCGACCACGAGGCGACAGGACACGGGTACGCCACCGCGGCCTGCCGTGCGCTGATCGAGTACGGAGCCGCCGTACTGGGCGCCACCGATGTGTTCGCGGGCGTCACCCACGGAAACGGCAAGAGCAGCGCCGTACTGACCCGGCTCGGTTTCGAGGTCGCCGAGGTCTTCGAGACCTACACCCGATACCACCGGGTCCTCGCCGCCTGACCTGCGGAGTTCCAGGCACGCACCCCTTGCCGTTCCTGCCCCGGCCCGTATCGACGGGCTCTCCAGCCGCACGGTGACCGCGATTCACCATGCCGAGATCCGCTGCCTGGACAAGGGCCTGTTGCCTGGTGACACGCAGACGGCGTTGCGGGGTTACCAGTGGTTTCTGGCCCGTCCGGGCCGTTACCTGTACCTGACCGCGACGATATGCGGCTGCTACGAGTGCGGCCTGACGGAGGACGTGGCGATTGCGCGGAACAGGCAGCCCGGGAAGTGGTTCAGGGTTCCTGGAGGTGGCGTACGAGAGGGCAGGAGAGGTCCGTCCTATGCCCCGGTCAGCAAGATTGCGGGTCGGTACGTCAGGGCCGCCGGGGGTGGACAGGGCGAAGGGGCCCGCAGCCGTTGCCGGGGCCCCTTCGTGAACGTCCGGGTCCGTCGTCAGGCGCGGCGCAGTGCGGTGCGGCCCGCGTAGCGTGCCGCGTCGCCGAGTTCCTCCTCGATGCGGATCAGCTGGTTGTACTTGGCGGTGCGGTCGGAGCGGGAGAGGGAGCCGGTCTTGATCTGCCCGCAGCCGGTCGCCACCGCGAGGTCCGCGATCGTGGTGTCCTCCGTCTCGCCCGAGCGGTGCGACATGACGGCCGTCCAGCCGGCCTCGTGCGCGGTGGTCACGGAGGCGAGCGCCTCCGTCAGGGTGCCGATCTGGTTGACCTTGACCAGGATGGAGTTGCCGACGCCGGTGCGGATGCCTTCGCGCAGCAGGGCGGTGTTGGTGCAGAAGACGTCGTCCCCGGTGAGCTGGCAGCGGTCGCCGACGCGGGCGGTCAGTTCGCGCCAGCCGTCCAGGTCGTCCTCCGCCATCGGGTCCTCGATGGAGAGGATGGGGTAGGCGTCGATCAGCTTGGCCAGGTAGTCGGCGTTCTCGGAGGGCGTACGGCGCACTCCCTCGCCGGCGTAGTCGTACACCCCGTCGCGGAAGAACTCGGAGGACGCCGGGTCCATGATCAAGCCGATGTCGGCGCCGGGCCGGTAGCCGGTGCGCTCGATGGCGGCCATCACGAAGTCGAGTGCTTCTTCAGCGGTACGCAGCGCGGGCGCGAAGCCGCCCTCGTCACCGACGCCGGTGGAGTGCCCGGCGGCCAGCAGGTCGCGGCGCAGGGTGTGGAAGACCTCGCTGCCCATGCGGACGGCTTCGGCGAAGGTCTCCGCGCCCACCGGCGCGATCATGAACTCCTGGAAGTCCAGCGGGTTGTCGGCGTGGGCGCCGCCGTTGACGATGTTCATCATCGGCAGCGGCAGCAGGTGCGCGCCGTCCCCGCCGAGGTAGCGGTAGAGGGGCAGCCGGTGGGCCGCCGCGGCGGCCTTGGCGGCGGCGAGGGAGACACCGAGGACGGCGTTGGCGCCGAGCCGCGACTTCGTGGGGGTGCCGTCGAGGGCGATCAGCGCCGCGTCGAGCCCGGCCTGGTCCGCGGCGTCGCGGCCACGTACCGCCGCCGCGATCTCCCCGCTGACGTGGGCCACCGCACGGTCGACACCCTTGCCGTGCCAGCGCCCGGGGTCTCCGTCGCGCAGCTCCACGGCCTCCCGGACGCCGGTGGAGGCGCCGGAGGGGACGGCCGCCCGCCCCAGCGAACCGTCCGCGAGGACGACGTCGACCTCGACGGTGGGGTTGCCGCGGCTGTCGATGATCCGGCGGGCGGTGACGGTCTCGATGGTGGTCCCGGCGGCGGTGCCGGGGTTGGTGCCGGTGGTGCCTGCTTCCTGTACGGACATGCGAGGTCCTTCCCGTGGTCGTGTGCCGGGGCCATGCTGCGACGACGGCGGCGCCCGCCCGGCACCGAAACCTTACAGCAATGCTGCGCAGTTTTGCTGTGCAGTACGGCTGCGCAGCACGGTGCCCGCCGGTCCTGGCCCGTTCCGGCGGCGGGTTAAAGTGCCCTATGCCCACCCCGGAAGCCGCCGCCATCGCCGTCGAACTGCGCACCGCGATGGGCAAGCTCACCCGACGCGTCAAGCACGAGGACCGCATCCCGCTGGGCCAGGCCGCCGTGCTCGGCGCGCTCGACCGCAACGGCGCCATGACCACCAGCGACCTCGCCGCCGACCAGCGCGTCCGCCCCCAGTCGATGGCCCGGGCGGTCGGGCTCCTCATGGAGCAGAACCTGGTCACGCGCCGGGCCCACCCGACGGACGGCCGCAAGTCGCTGATCGAACTGTCGGAGGCGGGCCGGGTCGCGCTCGAAGCGGAGCGCGGCCGCCGGGCCGGCTGGCTCGCGCGGGCCATCGAGGCCGAACTCACCGACGAGGAGCAGGCGCTCCTGGCCCGCGGCGCCGCCCTCCTGGAACGCCTCGCCGCCCACTGAGGCGTTGCCGGTGGCGGTTCACGCCCGCACGAACGGCACCACGCGGCTCGCGCCGCTGTTCAGGGTTTGGCCGACGTCGGTGCTCAGGGTTGTCCAGCGGCTTCGGCCGCTGCTCGCGATCGAGCCGGAAGCGCGCCCGGCCGACACGTGCGGCATGTGGATCGCGGTCCGTCGACCTCGGCGAGGTCGCCGGAACGAGCGACTGACGAACGAACGCCGCGGGCGCACGGTGACCACCCCGTGCGCCCGTCCCGCCGCCTGCCTAGCCTCGCGAGGTCGTCCGACACGTGGCCCGGAGGTGGTGGCACAGGGCGACGGGGAGCGGTCCGTCCGCACCGGTCGCTTCCCGCCCCGGGGGAGGGGAACCGTGGCGCCCCTGTCCGTGCCCGCCCTCACCCGGCGGAGCCGACCGCCCGCAGCGGGCCGACGTGCTCGCGCGGGCCGAGATCGGCGGCGATGACCTGCAGCACGTCGTCGGCGAGCTGACGGGGGTGGGCGGTCTCCCAGGTGCTGCTCAGCGTGTCGTGGCTGTCGCAGACCACGGTGCCGTCGGACAGCTCTCGGCAGTCCGATCCCCTGATCAGCCACCACTCCGAGTCGCCGCGCTGAACGTCGTACCGTTCGTCCCCGACCCGGATCGTGATGCCGCAGCCACACCCGAACCCGTCGCCGCGCTCCTCGAAGTCACCGTCCTCGTGGGCCCGCTTCAGCGTCACCGCCTGCCCGTACTGCTCGGTGAGCAGCCCCGCCACGGCCGCCACGGTCTCGTGGGCGTCGGCCGGCACCGGAGCGGACCCGGGCGCGGCGTGCAGGGCGCGTACGGTGGGGGAGGCGTGCTGGTCTGCCAGGGCGTGCAGCTGCTCGGAGACCGTCCGCAGTGCGGCCAGGGCGTCGGCAAGGTTCGCCCGCTCGCCCGGAGCGGCCGGGGCGGGCACCTCGGCCTCGCCGCGCTCGGCGATCCGGCCGACCGCCCGGCCGAGCTCGGCCAGGGCGTCGGCGGTGTGCTGGATCTGGACGAAGAGGGCGGAGGCGACCGTCGCGGCGTCGCGCGGGGTGTAGAGGGACCACGGATGCGACAGCGCGGTCACGGCGGCCCCTGCGGTCTCGGCGGCGGCGCACGCCATCTCCACGGAGTCCCGGGGATCACGCACCCCGTACTCGATCAGGGAGCGCGTCTCCTCGACGAGGTCGCCGTATTCGTCGGCAGCCTGCTCGTACAGGACGCCGAAAGGGGCGTCGTCATCGAAGGCGGCTGCCGGGTTCTGGTGGGTACGCATGCCCGGATCCTTCCAGGGACGCAGCCGCCGACGAGCCGCGTTCGAGAGGCGTGCGAACCCTTTTCGCCGCGTGGGCACTGGACGCCGTCCAGCCCGGCAACTCCCTGGAGAGCAGTGTGAGTCCGGCCGCCCATGGAGATCGGCGGGTTCACGGTCGCCTGTCGTCAGTGCCGGGGCGGACGACGCGGCCCCAGTATCGACAACGGACGGGCTCGGACCGGGCCCGCGACTTCCTGAGACAGGCGCAGCCCTTCCGCCCGCCCCGTCCTCCTGGGACTGCCGTAGCCGCGAGCCGGCGCTCGAACCACGGAGCCGGACGAGATCATCGCCGGCGCGGCATGCCGCGGAGCAGACTTCGACCGGGTCCCGCCGGACTGGCGAACGTCCGTCGACGCGACGGGCAGCACCCGCGTCGACCGGTGGCACCACGTCGCCGAGAGCACCTGCGATCCCCACCGCGGGGCGTCACGGCCCGCACCACCGCCAGCCCCCCCTGCATGCACCCCCCCGGTCGGTCACCCCACCACGCCGACGGCCTCGGCCAACTGGTCGAACGTGCGGTTCAGCACGGCCCGCCGTTCTTCTTTATGACCGGGAGCGGGCTCCAGACCGTCGATGGTGCTCTCCCAGACAGCCATGTAGACGTTCTTCCACTCCTCGACCACCTGGGGCTGTGGAAGGTTGCCGGCACCATAGCCGGACCGAGCGAACAGATGCAGGAGCTCCACGTTGCACGGCACGACGACGCCCCCGTACTCGTCGGGCTCGATGGCGACAGGATCGCCGGCTGTCCACTCGGCGACTTCGGTGACGAGACGGCCGATGACATCCGACAGGTAGTCCGCTGCGGTGTCGTTATCGAAGTTCCCGCTGCCCCACGTGCCCACGAGGTCTCCTTGCGTGGCGTTGTCGCCTGGCGCCCGTCGTACCAGGCCGGACGGCCGATACTGTCAGAAGGCACGGAGCGGCGACTGACCGCCCCGGCTTGGCGGCCAAGGCCGGGGCCGTCGAGGCGTCCCAGCCACGACCAGGGCCCCAGCACGTGGGACGTCGGTGCGCGCGGGCCGGACGGGGTGGAAGGCGGCAAGGTCGTCCCCGACCGCCCCGCGCCCCATCTCGCTCCCCGACCCCCCGGTGCCGTGGGACACGGCGACCAGCGGGGTGGGCACGGCCCGCCCCCCGTCCGGCTGCCACACGTACAGACGGACCGGACGCGGCCGGCTCGGATCCCGCAGATCGGCTCGGGAGGCGTCGTACAGGACACGTACCAGCGGCTGTTCGGGCCTGGAGATCGTCATGGTGCCATCGTAGGGAGGCCTCATGAACGCGCGTGGCCGATGGGAGGTTGGGGCGCACCAAGCGGGATTGGTCAGACACGGTCCAGGACACGGTGGCGCGGCGCTGGGCGTGCCCGATCTCGACCTCGGCGGTCGTTCCGTCGGCGTACGGGACGGTGCAGCGCTGACCGGGGCCGGCACCGTACTTTGCGCACGTACCGACCGGCGTACGACGACGGGGCGCCTTCGGCGGCGGGATAGCGGCCTTGCTCTTCGCGGCGCGGTTGCGGTCGGGGCGCTGCGGACGGGCCTTGGGGTCGCACCGGCGGTGCACCGGCTTGCCCCGCGCCGCACCACGTTCCCTAGGAGGGCAGGTCGGGCGTGGCGACGTGGCTCTCGCCCTTCCGCCCGCCGCGGCGCTGCGACGCACGAGTCATGTCGCAGAGCGTAGTGCGGCGAGCCGGAGGGATCCGACGGCAGGGGACCCAGTGTCGCCCCGGCCGCCGATGCCGGGCCCGGCCTGTGGTCCCGGGCCGTGGTGGCCACCGTGGACGCGGAGGCGGTCCGCGCGGCGCTGCGCGGACCGGTCGGCGCCTGGGCGGCGACGGAGGAGCTGACCGCCGCGCCGGGTAATCCGCTGCCGCGGTGCCGGCCGCGCGTGACTCCGGCCGCGATCGGCCACCTCGTCCGCGCCGGTCTCCTCGTCCGCGCCGGTCTCCTCGTCCACCTCGGCGGCGAGCCGGCCTACACGGACGTGCACCCCGATCAGGTCGCCGCCCTCGGCCGCCGCCGCGATCTGCCCGCGCTCCTCGACCGTCACTTCCCCTCGGCCCCGGCCAGGCCGCCGTACGGCTCGGTGTCCGCTGCACCGACCTGGACCAAGTGGTGCGGCTCGGCTGGATCACGTCCACCGGCACGGTGGACGTCGACTGCAAGCGGCACGGGGGGTGTGACCGCCGTCCCGCTGTACTCCGCCGAGGACGTCGCGCTTCTGCCCGTCACCCGCCCCGCCGTCGACTGGCACGCCCTGCGCACCGTCCCCGCCGGCCACCGCTCACCGCTCGCCGCCCTTCCCCCCCACCGACCCCGCCGAAGACGTGGTGCTGTCGGCGGAAGTCGCCCGGATCGCCGGCGTGGGCCGCGCCGCCGTCGTGCACTGGCGCCGCCGCCACGCCGACTTTCTCGACCCCGCCGGCGGCACCACCGTCCACCCCACCTTCGCCCGCTCCGCCGTGGTCGCCTGGCTCCTCGCACACGACAAGATCGCCGTACCGTCCACCGTCCCGAACGCCACCCTGCACCTGCGCCCCGCCGGCCAGGCGCCCCACCGGTTCCGTCTCGCGGACCCCTGGCTCACCCTCAGCGGCGACCCGGAAGGCGAGGACCGGCTCACTGGGTGGACGAGCGACGTCGACGCCGACAGCCTCGCCGTGCTCGCCGCCGCCGACGCCTCCGTCAGCCGGTTGACCGCCAGCGGCGTACCCCCGCTCGCCATCCCTGGCCACGTCCGCGCCATCGACCGATTCAGCCCCCGGAGCGGGCGGACTGCGCGTCACCCTCGCGTGGCCGAGCCACCTGCGCGGCCACGCCGCCCGCACCCACGCCGACGGACTCATCCGCCACGCCCGCCCGTACACCGTCCACGGCGCCACCTGCGGATGCGCACAGCGGACCTGCGGCGGCATCACCCCCGCCCCCTACTGCCCCGACTACGGCCGCGCCGCCGAAACCGCCATGGAATGGCACCCAGCCGGCGGCATCGTCTGCGCGCCCGCCTCACCCGCCCCGCCACCGCCCTCGCCTGACACCCCGGCTGCCGCAGGCCGCACAGGCAAGGGGACAGCACCGGCCACCGGGAACCCTGTGCGCCCCCCGGTGGCCGGTGCCGGCTCACTCGGGCGGGTGGTGTGTGCGGGCAAGGCGTCTCCCCGCAGGGGTCTCACTCGGTTGCCTGATCATGAAACGGATCCTGAACACCGCCGCCGCCACCGCCCTCGCGCTGCTCCTGGTGACCGCCGGCGCCGCGCCCGCCCCGGCCGCGTCGTACAAGTACGGCCGGGAGAACGCCTGCGGTAGCGGCGGCAAGGGACTGGGGTGCAACCCGGGCATCGTGGTCAAGCACTGGCACAAGGCAGGGGCCAAGGCGCGCGGCGTCGGATGGGTGTACGCCTCCACCAATGAGACCGCCGGCAAGCGGAAGTATCACGCCCGGTGGCTGTACCAGCGGCCCGGAGGCAAGCTCGCCGCCGCCACCGGATGGAAGCGCGCCAAGCGCTTCTCGGACGACGCAACGTTCGTGGAAACGTCGTGGGGGAAGGACGGCCGGACCGGCCCCCAGTACCCGGTCAACACGAAGATCTGCGTGCAGATCAAGGAGACCGGCAAGAAGGCATGCGTCCGCCTGCGCTGACGCCACCGCGGGTCAGACGACCGGTGGTCGTCCAGCCCGGATGAGGCGAGCGACGGTACGTCAGCTCATGGGCGCGCGGCGGCCCTGGCCGCCGCGCAGCTCCTCGCGGCGGTCGTTCATCGTCAGAACGACGGCACCGACGCGAGGGACGCCCGTGCTCAAGGCCGGGTCCTGCTCCGCGCCGGGCCCCGGCGCCGGGGGCTTGGCGTCATGGGGGAGACTGCCCACCATCCGTGAGACGGCTTTGCGCGTCCGAGGTCTTCCCGGGACCCGGCCGACCCCGCCCACGGCGCCGACGGCCTTCGCTCGGGCAGGGTGATGATCCGGGAATTGACCTAGGCGGCTTCCCACCAGCGGCCGGAGGTGCCGCCGTGGGCGTGGCCGTGCAGCAGGGACAGCAGGGACCGGAGAGCGGCGGTGGGCCGTCGGGACGCCGGCCAGGCGAGGACCGCGGTGCACGGGGGAAGGTCGGTGACGGCGACGTAGCGGACACCTGGCCTGGGCATCAGGGCCCGGCAGCTTTCGGAGATGAAGCGGATGCCGTGTCCGAGGCCCGCGTGGGATACGCAGGACTCCAGGGTGGTCGCCGCGTGGTGGGTGTACCGCACGGGCGTTCCGTCGGGGCGCGGGTCGGCGGCCCAGAACTGGCGCCACTCCCGGTCGACGTGCGGCGAGAAGCCGATCACGGGCAGTCCGGCCAGCTCGGAGAGGGACACGGACTCCCGTGTGGCCAGCGGGTGACTGTCCGGCAGGCACACGAAGCGTGGTTCCGTTCCCAGCGCGAGCGTACGGATCCCCGTCGGCACGGGGCCGTAGCACACCACCGCATCGACCCGGCCCTCGCGCAGAGCCGTGAACTGCTCGACGTTGTCGACGTCCTGCCAGGTCACCTCGGGACCGCCGTTCCGCTCGCGAAGCCCGTCGAAGAGGATCCGCAGGGCGGGGAGGGCTGACATGTAGGACGCCAGCGCCACCTGGCGGGAACCCGCGTGGGCGGTGGCCGACGCGCTGTCGCACAGATCCTCGACGGCGTCCACCACGGCCCGTATCCGGGGCAGGAGGGCCTGGCCGGCCGCGGTCAGCTCGACGTGCCGTGTGGACCGCTCCACGAGAGTGACACCCAGCGCCTCCTCCAGGGCGCGGATCTGCCGGCTGAGCGCGGGCTGGCTGATGTACATCCGTCGGGCCGCCCGTCCGAAGTGCAGCTCCTCCGCGAGGGCGAGCAGAAGACGTAACTGATGCGTGCTCGGATCCGTCGTCATCGTCTCCCCCGCCGGGACGGTCGATCACCTGCGTCCATGCTGTCAGCGTATCAATCGCCCTTTCCGCCGCATCAGTTGGCCCTTCCAGAACGTCAGGGAAAGGCCTCAGGATGAGAAGCGCAGCAACCACATCAGGGAATGCGGCCTCCTCGGCTCCATTCTCTACGGGGATGAAAGGCAAGAGGTGTTCAAAAAGATCAGAGTCACACGGGGAATGTCCGTCCTGGCGGCGACCACCGCCCTGTCCGCCGGCCTGCTGACGGGGGCGGCGCACGCCGATTCGCATGCGGACGCGCACCCGGCCGCACAGCCCTCCGCCGTACAGCGCGGCGGGGGCGGCTTCTACTGGAAGTGTCAGCATCGGAGCTGGAAGAGCGCCACTGACCGGGGCGGCCGGGACTCGTGGATCCTGCACGAGTCGCCGAACAAGAAGCAGCGCGCCGGAATGAAGTTCTGGGCCGACGGAGAAAAGATATCGGTCTGGAACAACAGCAACATGGGAATGGAATACATGGCCTATTTCGAGGGCGCCAAGGGGCCGATGACGTGGTACTGGTTCCTGGAGCCCGGCGGGCGCCACTACACCGCTAACCTCTCCGTGGCCGAAGGTCACAGGGTGCAGATCGCGGTCGTTCCCTGGCAGATCACCCGGGGCGGCTGCGTCGACAACGGTGGTCGTACCTGAGTGAATTCCCGGGGCTCCGCCCGAAGGGCCGGGCCCCGGGACCGTCCTCTCGTCACTCCGACATCAGACCCGCCCGCCCCGCCTGGCGGACTCACGGCTCGCGAATGGCCGGTCATCCAGGCGGCGGCAAGGGCCAGGACGAGGACCGCGACCGTGCGGGCGAAGCCGTCTGTCCCGGTCCCAAGACGGGCGGCGAAGGCGACCTGTACGCCGAGCGTCGTGACGGCAGCGGTGACCGCGATGAGGCGAGGCCGGGTGGCCACGACGTATCCGGCGGCGAGGTCGTTCGCCAGAATCAGCAGATACACGACCTGCAAGAACGGAGTTGTCGTCGCCGTGACGTACGTACCCAGAAGCATCAGTGTCAGGGCCGGCAGCGGACGACGGCGCAGCAGTCCGAGAGGCAGGACCGTGACCGCGGCGGCCGACACGAAGGGCAAGCCAGGGGAGTCGAAAGGTGTGCCACGTGCCGCGAAGAACAGCGCGAACGGGTAGGCGATCGCCCCACACCAGGCCAGAGCCGCCCGCGCGGCCGGCCGCAGGCGCCAGGACAGCAGGGGACGCGGCTTGGCGGACATGGGGCGATCGTAATCGCCTGACCAGCGGCGGAACATTGGCCCGTGGGCGTACGCCCACGGGATACCGGGCATCTCGCGTGTGCAGCCGACGGGCCGATGCCGGACGGGCACTCTCCCCGGCACCGTTGGCCGGGTGATCGAAGTCAACGAACTGACCAAGCGATATGGCAAGGCCACTGCCGTCAACGGCCTGACCTTCACCGTGAGGCCCGGCCACGTCACCGGGTTCCTCGGTCCCAACGGTGCCGGCAAGAGCACCACACTGCGGATGCTTCTCGGCCTGACTGAACCCACCAGCGGCACCGCCACCATCGACGGTCACCTGTTCCGGGACCATCCGCGCGGCCTGCGCCACGCCGGTGCCCTGCTCGACGCCCATGACGTCCACGGCGGTCGCAGCGCAGTGGCCTATCTGTCCGCCCTGGCCCGCAGCAACGGCATCCCGCGGCGCCGGGTGGGCCATGTCCTTGAGGAGGTAGGACTAGCTCCTGCGGCCCGACGCCGCATCGGCGGATTCTCCCTGGGCATGAAACAGCGGCTCGGCATCGCCACGGCTCTGCTCGGCGACCCTCCAGTGCTGCTGTTCGACGAGCCGGTCAACGGCCTGGACCCGGAGGGCGTGCGATGGGTACGCGGCCTGTTCCGGCGGCTGGCCGCCGAGGGGCGCACCGTGTTCGTCTCCAGCCACCTGATGAGCGAGATACAGAACACCGCCGAGCACCTGATCGTCATCGGCCGGGGCAAGCTGATCGCCGACGAGAGCGTGACGGAGTTCGCGGCCCGCGGCACCCGCCAGAGCGTCACCGTGCGGACAGCCGACACCACCGGGCTGGCAGCTGTGCTCGAAGCCGAAGGCGCTTCGGTACAGCCGGACGACTCGGTCGCCGGCGCGGAGGAGTGGCTCACCGTGACCGGCCTGAGCGCGGCCCGCATCGGGGAACTCGCCTCCCACCACCGCATCGTGCTCCTTGAGCTGGCCACCCGCACCTCCTCGCTGGAGGAGGCGTTCATGGAACTCACCGCCGACAGCGTCGAATACCTCGCAGGAGAATCCCGATGACCTCTGCCACCACGCAGCAGACGGTCTCGACCGCCGTGCGCGCCGCCGAGCCCGGCGCCCGCTTCCGGGACCTCCTCGCCGCCGAGTGGATCAAGCTCTGGTCGCTGCGGTCCATTTCCTGGGCGTTCGGGGTCAGCGCGCTGGTCATCATCGCCATCAACATGAGTGCGGCCGTCGCGGACTACAACAACTGGCCGACCTACAACGCAGGGATCCGAGCCCTCTTCGTTCCCATCTGGGCCATGCGGGACGCCTTCACCATCGGCGCCTGCATGGTCCAGATACTCGCCACCGGCAGCATCGGCGCCCTTACGGTCGTCGGCGAATACAGCACCGGGCAGATCCGCACGACCTTCGCAGCAGTACCGGCCCGCCGATCGGTCGCAGCGGCCAAGATGGCCGTCGTGACGGCGGCCATGCTCGTCTACGGCATGGTCGTCGCGGGAACCTCGTTCAGCGTGACACAAGCCATCCTGTCCGGTCGGGGCATCGGACTGTCCCTCGGCTACCCAGGCACGCTCCGCGCCGTCGCCGCGTCCGCCCTGCTCGCTCCGGTGTGCGCGCTCGTCGGCATGGGACTCGGCGCCCTCATCCGGCACACCGCAACCACCCTCGTGACGTTCACCGGAATCCTTCTGCTGCTGCCGTTCCTCCTCAACGACCGCCACCGCTGGTCATCCGCCATCCTTCACGCACTGCCCCGCAGCGCGTGGGAACGACTGGTGCAGATGGGCGATCCCTTCGGATCGGCCCCCTACCCGGCGACCATCAGCGGGTCGTGGATCGTGTACGGGGCCTGGCCCCTCGCCGCAGCAGTCGTCGCTGCGGTCGCAGTCCGCCGGCACGATCCGTGAGCTCGCAGTGCCTGGCGCCAAAGGTGTACACCGGGCCGTTGCCGCAGGCTCTTGGCCCGTACGCGCGGGGGCCAGGCGGAAGTGTGACGGCCCCCGTGATCTTGCCTCGGCCCGGCTGTCGGGCCGGGAGGTCCGTCAGTCCAAGTCGGCAGATGCAATGGGCGACCGCGAGCGCGAAGTGGGGCACGGCGCCCAGCAGGAGTTCGGCCGCCGTGCTCGGATCCGGGGCGCTGCGCGCCTGCCCCAGCACCAGCAGACCGGTCAGCACCGCGGCGTCGAGGGCCTCTTCCAGGAGCTGGTCCGCCGCGAACTCGCCGTCGGCCGCGGGCTCGTGAACCAGGACGACCGCCTCCTGCGGATCCTCCCGCCAGCGGGCGGCGACGTCGGCGCCGGCGCTCACCAGTTCCATCGGGGCGAACTGTGCTGCCGACGGCATCGGCACGCCCCTCTTGCCGAGCAGGTCAGCCTCTTCCGCGCGTTCCTGGGCCTCGGCCACGGCGCATCGTGCCGCGTACGTCCGCTGGGCCTGTACCCGCTCCCGGGCCGCTGCGGCCGGCCACCGGGCGTCGTCCTCGGCGCGGGCCAGGTTCAGCAGGCCGACGGCGGTGAGGCTCACCTGGACGCACGGCAACCACCTTGACGGTCTCCTGGCCGGGCGCGGCAGCGGCGATGGGCCGGTACACCGCTCCGGCAGCTTCCGCGAGGCCGATCAGCGTGGTCAGGGCGGCGATCAGCCTTGCGTGGCGCGACGGCGAGCGGGCAGGTCCAAGCGGTCCGGTGTGGTGGTCCCCTCGGCACTATGCCGCGCAGAGATCCCTGCCGACGCCCGTTTCTCGGGGACTCCCACCCCGGCATCGACTTGTGCAGGTGACAGGGGAGTGCCCCCGGCCCTGGCGGGCACCGGGAGACCGGCACCGTCGCCCCCGCCCGTATGCAGCACAAAGGCCCACCCGGGAGAACGTCCTCGGGGGCGGGTCCTGAGGGCGCCGGAGGTCAGCGGACGCCGGCCTCCAGGCCGAAGCCCCAGCCGACGTCACCGCGGCGGCCTGCCGCCCAAGCTCCGCCGACGCCCCAGCCGATGTCGTATCCCCAGCCGGTGCCCTGGCTCATGACGATCCCCTCCCATGGTGCGCGGTGCCCGGTACTGCGCCGGTGGAGCGACCGTAACCACAGTCCGCAAGATCACACCGCCCCCAAAGATGGATATGGGCAGGCGCCCACCGCAGTCTCCACAGTTTGTCCCTGCTGGCGGGTCAGGCGAACGGATTCGCCAATCCAATGTTATGACCTGCATTTTTCTTCCTCAGTTGTCAAATTTGACCCCAAATTCAAAGTAAAAACTGATAGGGTGGCCATGGAGGTGGAGCGTGAAGAAGGACCTGCAGGAAGACGCCCTGTTCAGGGCGGTGGAGGAGTTGCTGGCCGGGGGGCCGGCGTTCCCGGAGCCTGCTGAACGGGCGCGGCTGCGTGAGGCGGCCGGTGTCACGCAGGCGGCGCTCGCGCGTGCTCTGGAGACGACTCCGCAGACGGTGAAGAACTGGGAGGCCGGCCGCAGTGAGCCTCGCCCGCCCCGGCGCGGGCCTTATCTGGCGCTGTTGGAGGGCTGGGCGAAGAAGTACCCCGCCCCCGCCCCGGCCGTCGAGGAGCCGCCGACCGCGGACCCTCAGGTTTCCGCTGCGCCCGCGAGCCGCCCCCGGCCGAGTAAGGCGCGTCCGGTGTCGGCGCCGAAGCGTCCCACTGCGCGCGCGACAGGACGCCTTGCGGCGGCTGCCGCCCCGCGCTCCGCGGCGGTGGACGCGAGGTTCGCGAACGGACCGCTCGCCGTCATCGACACCGACACCGACGGCGGGGTGTCGGCGTACTGCACCGGCGGTCTGGTCCTCGATGTCCCCGCCCGGTCTCTGCCGGCTCTGGTGGAGTGGACGCTGACCGAGGCGCGTCTGGGTGCCCCGCGGCTGGATCCCTGGGGCCGCGACGCCGACCCGCTGCTCGCTCTGACTCCGGCGGCGCTGGAGTCCTTCGGCCTGCCGGCCCGGCTGTCCGACGACGAGCGCGTGGCGGGCCGGCTTCCTGCCGGGCACCCGGTCCTGAAGGAACTGGCCGCGGCCGAGTGGCAGCTGACCCGCCGGGGTTTCGGCCCGTGGGCGAGGATCTACCGTCCCGCGCAGGGCGGCCGTCGGGCCTGTATCCAGCTGTGCATCCCGTCCTGGGAGGCGCTCGACGCCCGCTCCTGGGGCCACGCCGCCGACCTCCCTCCGGCGGAACTGGCCCGGACGCTGGGCCTGTACGCCTCCCGCGTCCTGACCCCGCGCGGCTCGACGGCTGTCACCGGCCTGGAGCTCATGACCGCGCTGCACCCGCCGACCCGCGCCTCCGCACCGGACGCCGCCGGCCGCCGGCACAGTACCCACAATCCCGGCTCACTCGGCAAGGAGCCGCTCGACCCGGCACCGTGCGAGGCGGTCGACGGCCACCCCGTCCTCGCGAACCTGCCCCGCTTCCACGTCCGCGGCCCCGACGAGCGCCTCTTCGAAGAGGCATACGACTGGGCACGCGAGCTCACTGACGAGGAGTGCCTGCTGCCGCACCTGGTCGGCATCGACGTCAACATGGCCTTCGCCGCCGCCGCCAACGGCCTGCCCGTCGGCCTGGCCACGCCGCCCGTCCACACCGTCAACCCCGCCTTCGACCCGGCGGTGCCCGGTTCGTGGCTGGTCGACCTCTCCCACATCGACCTCTCCCGCGTCATGGTCGGCAAGCAGTGGGTCGACCTGCGCGGCGACCTCCTCCCGAGCCCGTTCACCCCCACCGGCGAGAGGCCTGCTGGCCCCGCCTGGTACGCGACCCCGACCGTCGCCTACGCCGTCGAGCTCGGATACCAGGTCCAGCCGCTGGAGGCGTGGCTGCGCCCGGACGCCGGCCGCTACCTCGACGGCTGGTACCAGCGCCTGCGCGACGCCTACATCGCCACCATGGCCGACCTCGGAGTCCCGGAGAAGACGACGCCGGCCGAGTTCCTGACCGCGATGGACGGCTGCAAGACCCGCGACCCGGAGGCCGCGATCGTCCTCGGCGCCATCAAGAACACGGTCAAGGGAGGGATCGGCAAGCTCCAGGAGAAGGCCCGCGGCGGCGGCTGGCGTCCGGGCCAGCCCTGGCCCGCGCTCGCCCGCCCGACCTGGCGCCCCGACATCCGCGCCGCCGTCATTTCCCGCGCCCGCACCGGCATGCACCGCAAGATGCTCGCTCTCGCCGCCGCGACCGGCGCCTACCCCATCGCCGTCCTGTCCGACTGCGCCGTCTACGCCGCCACCGGCCCGTCCCCCCTCGACGTCCTCCCCTACACGACCGAGGGCAAGACGATCCCGGGCAGCTTCCGCATCGGCGTGTCACCGGGCATGGTGAAACACGAGGGCACCCAAACACCAATGTGGGCCGAGCACCTGCGCGAACAGACCCACAACCCGCTGCTGAACCTGGCCCGCTACATCAAGTCCGGCACCACCGCCGGCCCGGACACGGGGGAGTAGACCCATGGTCACCAGATCGGTCGGCCAGGCCCTGGACCAGATGCTCCAGAAGGCGTTCACCCGCCAGCCCCCCAAGTCCGCGGGCGCCCAGATGCGGTTCCTCGTCAAGCAGCTCAAGAGCACCAAGGCCGTCGCCCAGCTCCTCGGCATCTCCCAGCGCACCGTCGAGCGGTACGTGAAGGACCAGATCAAAAAGCCCCGCCCCGACCTCGCCGGCCGCATGGCAGGCGAAGTCCGCAAACGGTGGCAGCCGAAGGTACGACAGAAAGCGAAGCAGGCAGCCGCGACGAGCCAGGGCGTGATGATCGACGTCCGAGCCCAACTCGGCTACGCCGCCCCCGCCGGCACCACCGACGAGGCCCGGGAACGCCATCTCACCCTCGCCCTGCCCCCGCACCACGCCGGCCGTCTCTTCGACGCCCAGGAACGCGGTGGCGAGCGGCAGATGCGGCAGGCCGTCGCGGACGCACTGAAGGACGTGTACTTCCAGCAGCACGGCACCCGGGCGGCGAGCCTGGAGGAAGTCCGCATGCTGGGCGTGGAGCACATCGAGTTCGACCTGTGACCGGGGTGATGAGGATCTCTGAAATCGGCCAGGGCCGCTCTTCCCTCCACTTCGGTGCAGTTTGAAGTGAGTGGGGAATCTGGGGAGCGAAGAGCGCGTGTGAGGGCCCGGCGACCGAAGGTCGCCGGGCCCTGTTGATCGGTGACGGTCAGGCGAAGTCGTTGCCCGCGGTGCTCACGGAGTCCGCCGCAGGGAGGTGATCTCGGGAACCCTGCTGGCGATGGTGGGACGGGCCGCTTCCGGGGTGGCCAGCAGGGCGACGATGGTGACGGGCTGATCGCAGTGCGGGCAGTTCCGGACGGCGGTGGGGGTCAGGGCCTGCTCCTGCCGAGCGGAACCGGCTGTGGTTGTCGCAGTCTGCCGGGGCTGCTGTTCGCCGAGCCGGATGGCCCGCAGTTCGTCGCGTTCCTGGTTGCGCTGCTTCTCCGCATCGCGGCGGCAGTTGGGCGAGCAGTAGATCTGCCGCAGGCGGGGGTGGGCGGTGAAGATGCCCTGGCAGACGGGGCAGGTGTGGGCTGCCGGGGGTGCGGGCGGGAGTCGGTGGGCTGCGGATTTGCAGCGGGGAGAGCAATAGATCTGCCGAGGGTGCGGCACGAACTCTCCCTCGCAGATAGGGCAGTTGGTGGATCGGGGGCCGAGGGAGGTAGCACTGTCAGGAGACACGGGCGTTCACTCCCTTGCGGATGGTGTCGGCCTGGGTCTGGTGATTGCGGAGCCGGTAGGAAGGGCCGTCGATGCCGGCGACGGCCGCCCGGTGCAGGAGCCGGTCGAGCATGGCAGCGGCGACGGTGGCGTCACCGAAGGCTCCGGCCCAGTCGGCGATGCCGACGTTGGTCGTCAGGATCGTGCTCGACTTCAGATACCTCTGGTTGATCACCTGGAACAGTGCGGAGGCACCGTCCTCGGGAAGCGGCAGATAGCCGAGCTCGTCGATGATCAAAAGCTTCGGACCTGCGAAGAAGCGCATGCAGGTCTTCCAGCGTCCTTCGAGGGCGGCCTTGTGGCACTTGGCCGCGAGCTCGGCGGCGGTGGTGAAGTAGACGCGGTGTCCGGCGTCGACCGCGGCCCGGCCGAGGGCGACGGACAGCATGGTCTTGCCGACGCCGGGAGGCCCCACGAACAGGACGTTGGAGGCGTCGTCGAGGAAGCGCAGGGTGGCCAGGTCGCGGATGAGTTTCTCGTCGACACCGGGCTGGGCGGCGAAGTCGAAGTCGTTCAGCGTCCAGGGTTCGGGCAGGCAGGCGAACCGGAGGCGGGCGGCGAGCCGACGGGCTTCGGTGGCCTCGACCTCGATCTCCAGAAGTCGTTCCAGTGCGGCGGTCAGCGACATCCGTTCGGCGCGGGCCTGGTCGAGCACCCGGTTGAGTGCTTCGGCGGCGTCGTTGAGCTTGAGGTAGGACAGGTGGCCTCGCAGCTGCTGGAAGCGGCGTGCTTCGCTCATCTGCATCGGGGACGTACTCACTCCGTGTTCTCCTCCTTCGGTGAGGGAACGGTCCGCAGCCGGTCGGCCACGGCGGCATAGTGGGACAGGTCGATCACGACCCGTTCGGCTGGATCACCAGCGGCGGCCTGCTGGCCTCGCAGCCGCTCGGCTTCCGCCCGCGCGGCCTCGGAAGGAGGCCGGCGGACCTTGTTCTTGCAGGGAGCCCGGTCCGAGAAGGAGGCGAGGACCTCGCGTTCGAGTGCGACGACGTGTCCGGCGTCCCGCACTGTCTGGCCGGCGCCGCGCGGCGCCCGGCGGTGGCGGGCAACCACGGCCCGCCCGGCGGTGGCGATGTCGAAGTGGCTCTCACCGAGCCGGTGCATGACCCTGACCTGAGCGCCGGCGAGTCCCGGCGGGACGGAATACAGATTCCCGTCGAAGGAAACGAGGCACTGCGGGCTCACGGTCCGCTCGACCTGCAGCTCGGCCGGGAACGGCCGGACCGGGACGTCGAGCAGCATTTCAGCGGCAGCGAGTTCACCGACGGTGACCTTGATCCCGTCCACCGACCGGCGGCGTTCATCCATGCGGACGGCGAGCTTGTCGATGCCGGACTGGGCTTGGACGACGGTCAGCGCGTCGGGAACCGTGCGCCACCAGCGTTGGGCTGCCGCGTGGTTGGCCTTCTCGACGACACCCTTGCGGTTGCCGCGACGAGGCGGGCAAATGTCGACTCCGACGCCGTAGTACTTCGCGACAGCAGCGAAAGACGCGGTGACCTGCCCACTGGAGGGGTAACAGACAGTGGCCATCCGGTCGAAGCGCCACCGCCTCGCGGTCCCGCCCAGCTTGCGGACCACCTGATCGAGGGCCTGGACCAGGTGCGGGAAGTCCTCGGACTCCGCCAGCACCGCCCGCCACCGGCCCGAATGCGCGAGCGCCCCGACCAGCAGGTGAGCGTGCTCGCCCACTCCCCACGACTCGGGCGCGTCCGGAAGCTCCAGCCAGTCGAACTGGATCTCCTCGCCCGGCGGATGCGCGATCACCGCGACGTTCCGGCCCGTCGCGGCGTGACACGGCTCGCAGTGCGGCCGGACCTGGTAGCGGCGAAGCGCACGGGTGAAGGTCGAGTAGCCGCCTTCATAGCCCAAGTCCCTGACCTCGTCGAACAGGGTCGAGGCCCACAGATGCGGATCATCGGCGAGCCGCTGCCGGCAGTACTGCAGGAAGGGCACGAAGGCGTCCGGGCTCTGCCGTCGTCGGCCAGGGGCCTGATCGCCGTTCAGATAGGCGCGGATCGTCTTGCGGTCACGTCCCAGATGACGTGCGATCGCTGAGATCGTCCAACCCTGACGACGCAGTGCGTGAGCATCCACGTCTTCCTCCCGCGTGAGCATCCAGGCCCCCGACCAGGCCGAACTTGCGCACGCAGGCTCTCCACGACACTCCGATCCCAGTTCGACACGCCGGGCAAGATCACACGATGAGTGGGGAGATCGCCTGAGCAGGTTTGGCCGGTCCAGGAGCCGCGGATCGGAAAGCGCGGTTCCCATCGCACTCCATGCTGACCCCTCCGATATGTTCTTCCGGGCTCGCGCCGGCGGGTCCCACGCGTATTCGAGGGGGAAACGTGCCTGGTGAGCGGCTTGACGCGGAGTGGGTCCGGTCCTGGCGGGAACAGGTCGACGCGGCGCTGACGAAGCTGATGCGGTCCTTCCTCCCGACGCACGGCTTCCCGCCCGGCCACAACGCCGTGATGCTCGCAACCGACGACAGCCACCAGGCGACGGACGCGCTCGTGGACCTGACGCCGATCCCATCCGACCTGACCACGCTCTACTGGGTGATCAGCGAGGCTTCCCTGCCCGACGTCGACAACGGGTACTTCATCCACTCACCAGCAACGGTGGCGGAACACTTCCGCGAGTACGGCCCCGCTCCGATCGACGGCGAATCGATCGCACTGGTCTTCGCCAGCGACGGCGGGGGCCATCTGTTCGCGATCGGAGACAGCGGACAAGTCTGGAAGTCCACCACGGCCTCCTGGGCTGACGACTTCGAGGTCGCCGCGACCAGCTTGCAGGACTTCCTCGAACAGCTCGGCCGACAGATCGCGAACCAGCCCTGACCATCGGCCGAGGAACAAACCGGCCCCCTGCCCCACGGAGGTCATGTCACTCCAGACTGGGGAATCGCGAGCAGGTGTGGGGTCACCCCTGAGCAGAGGGTGGCCGATTTCAAAGAGCGTCATCAGGGGGTACACAACGGCAGCGTCGGCCGCCCTTGAGTTTCGGTCAGCCGGTGCAATGCAAGGACAGCGACGCTTGATTCGTCCGCGCGGCTGGAGCGGGCGTGAGCCGTGGAAAGGGGAGTGCCTGCTCCCGGCCAGCGCAGGCAGGATCTCCTCATGTCGACCGATGTCAGCGGAATGATCGAATGCCGGCCCGGGGCGCGCCTGTGGGGCCCTGACGACGAGGACTCCGTATGGGAGGCCGGTATCGATCTCTTCCTCCTCAACAGGGGCAACGCCTACGACGGCCTGGCCTGTCTCTTCGGAATCCGAAACACCTTCGGCTTCCGCCCCCTGGCCCAGGACCGTGGCTTCCCGGACGATGCGTCGGCCGGGCTGCGACGCATGTTCACCGGCTGCGGCGGCCCTCACGACATCTACGGGACCACCTGGCTGACCTGGGCCGAGCTGGAGACCACGGACTGGCAGGAGACCGACGCCACAGGCGCGCGAACCCGCGCATCAGCCGCGGGGACCGACACGGACTGGGGCCGGGTCTGGAACGTCATGCGCGTCCTCAGCGAAGTCCACGGAGCCGAGAATGTACGCCTGGTCGTCTGGTTCTACTGACCGGCCGCCGAGTACCTGGCTGACCAGACTTGGCCAGCCAGGTGTCCAGGCACGTCAGCCGTCATCAAGGGAGGAAGAGGTCTTGTGAGCACGACGATCCAGCTGCGGGAGCATCAGAAGGCCGGTCTGGACGCGATCCAGGCGTGGCTCGGCTGGCCTGACACCAGGACCCCCGGCCCGGCTGGTGAGCGGGCGACGTACGTGTCGGCGACAGGCTCCGGAAAGACCATCACCGCCGCTGCCGCAGCCCGCACCTTCTTCCCGAACGGCCGGATCCTGGTCATGGTCCCCACCCTCGACCTCCTCGCCCAGACCGTGCAGGCGTGGCGCCGCGTGGGCCACACCGCTCCCATGGTCGCGGTCTGCTCTCTGCACGGCGACGAGGTCCTCGAAGCCCTTGGGGTGCGGGTCACGACGAACCCGATCCAGCTGGCGCTGTGGGCCGGCAGCGGTCCGGTGGTGGTGTTCGCGACGTACGCCTCCCTCGTCGACCGCGAGGACCCGTGGGACATTACCGGCCGGGCGAAGATCCGCGGCCCGCTGGAGATGGCGCTGGCGGGCGGGGAGCGGATGTACGGGCAGCGCCTGGACGGCTTCGACCTGGCCATCGTCGACGAGGCCCACAGCACCGTCGGTGACGCCGCCCGTCCCTGGGCCGCGATCCACGACAACACCCGCATCCCCGCCGCCTTCCGCCTCTACATGACCGCCACCCCCCGGATCCTCGCCGCCCCCCGCCCCGGCGCCGACGGCGAAGAGACGCCGATCGTCTCCATGACCGATGACCCGGACGGCGTCTACGGCGAGTGGATCCACGAACTCGGGCTGTCGGAGGCGATCACCCGGGAGATCCTCGCTGGCTTCGAGATCGACGTGCTGGAGATCCGCGACCCCGACCCCGACCCGCGTCCCGCCCCCTTTGCGGAAGCGCCGCGCGGCCGCCGCCTCGCCCTGCTCCAGACCGCGCTGCTGGAGCACGCCGCCCGCCACAACCTCAAGACGGTCATGACGTTCCACCACCGGGTGGAGGAAGCCGCGGCGTTCGCCGCGAAACTCCCCAAGACCGCCGCCGAGCTGTACGCCAACGAGCCGACCCTCGACGCTCTCGCCGCGGCGGAGCAGATGCCGGTCTCGTCGATCAACGCGCGTCTCTACGACCTCGACCCCGGCCGCCACGTCCCCCCGGACCGCGTGTGGTCGGCGTGGCTGTGCGGCGACCACACGGTCACCGAGCGCCGCCGGACGATCGAGCAGTTCGCCAACGGCATCGACAAGCACTCCCGCCGCGTCCACCGCGCCTTCCTCGCGAGTGTCCGCGTCCTCGGGGAGGGCGTCGACATCACGGGCGAGCGCGGCGTCCAGGCGGTCTGCTTCGCCGACACCCGCGGCTCCCAGGTCGAGATCGTCCAGAACATCGGCCGCGCCCTGCGCCCCAATCCCGACGGCACCACGAAGACCGCCCGGATCATCGTCCCCGTCTTCCTCCAGCCCGGCGAAGACCCCACGGACATGATCGCCTCCGCCTCCTACGCCCCCCTTGTCGCCGTCCTCAACGGGCTGCGCTCCCACTCCGAGCACCTCGTCGCCGACATCGCCTCCCGCGCCCTCACCCGCCGCGAACACCACCGCACCACCCACGTCCACCGCGACGAGGACGGCCGCATCATCCCCACCACCGCCCCAGCAGGCGAAGACGGCGCTCGCGACGGCCAGGAGCAGGACGACCTCGACGGCGCCGCGCAGACCGCGCCCGAGTCCCCTTTGCTGCACTTCGCCACCCCCCGCGACCCGGCGACGATCGCGGCGTTCCTGCGCACCCGCGTGTACCGCCCCGAGTCCCTGGTCTGGCTGGAGGGCTACCAGGCCCTGCGCCGCTGGCGCGCCCAGAACATCGAGGGCCTGCACACGGTCCCCTACGACACCGTCACCACGATCGCCACCGCATCCGGGCCGAAGGACTTCCCGCTGGGCCGCTGGGTCCACCAGCAGCGCAAGAACCTCCGCGCCGGCACCCTGGAACCCCACCGCAAGGAACAGCTCGACGCCGAAGGCATGGTCTGGGAACCCGGCGACGAGGCATGGGAGACCAAGCTGGCCGCCCTGCGCTCCTACCACCGCGCCCACGGCCACCTCGCCCCCCGCCAGGACGCACAGTGGGGCGAGACCGACCAGGACACGCTCGCGATCGGCCAACTGATCGCCAACCTCCGCCGCCCCGGCGCCCTCGGCAAAGACCCCGACCGCGCCACGACCCGCGCCGCGCAGCTCGCGGAGATCGACCCGGACTGGAACTGCCCCTGGCCGCTGGACTGGCAGCGCCACCACCGCGTCCTCGCCCGCCTCGCCGCCGACGACCCCGACGGCCGCCTGCCCGACATCGCCCCCGGCGTCGTCTACGACGGCGACGACCTCGGCACCTGGATCACCCGCCAGCACCGCGCCTGGCCCGACCTCACCGACGAACAGCGCACCCGCCTGACCACCCTCGGCATCACCCCGCCCCCCGCACCAGCCCCCGCCACGGCAGGGAAGGGGGCAGGGAAGATGCCGGCGGGCTTCCGCCGCGGCCTGGCCGCACTCGCCCAGTTCACCGCCCGCGAAGGCACCGGCGCCACCCCCGCCCGGAGCCACACCGAAACCCTCCTCATCGACGGCGAACCCCACGAGCACAAGCTCGGCATCTGGTACGCCAACACCAAACAGCGCCGCGACACACTCAACGAAGCCCAGCGCACCGCGCTCACCGGCCTCGGCGTCACCTGGGCCTGATCCCAGCCGGCTCCACCCCGTGCACCAGGGCCGGCCCCGAGTCCTCGGCGTCGTGGTGGGCGGCGGCAACGCGGCCGTGGGGGTTGTCGATTACGGGCGTGAGCGGTGGTGCTTGCTCATCGGCTCCGTGGAACGGCTGGGTGCACACGCTGAGCATCTGAGCAGTTACCCTTCCTCCGGCCCCCGCCGATCTTCGTCCCTGGACGTGGTGGTTGGGCTGCCCTCAGCCGTGTCTTGACCGCGTCGTGCCGCAGTCAGCGTTGCCCGTAAGGATCTTCATATGCGTATACGTACTTCTATGTCTATGGCCGTCGCGGCGGCTGCACTGATCGCCGGGGTGCCGGGGCCGCTGGCCTCTGCCGAGACCGTTCCGGCGCCGACCGTGACGACTGGTGCGGTGTTCAACAACCCTACCGATCCGGCGCAGCAGAACGCTATCTTCAATCATCTCATCGGACTTATCGACGGTGCTGTGCCCGGCTCGGACATCAAGATCTCGCTGTACATCTTCATGGCGACGGCCGATCCGGAGAAGACGCCTCCGGCCAACTCCTCGAAGCCTGTGGCCGAGCGCCTAGTGGCAGCGCACAACCGTGGCGTGAACGTCCAAGTCCTCCTCGACGAGGAGTATGTCGGGACGGGGACGTGGAACACGTCCTACGTCGAGCTCCAGAAGCTCGCGGCCAGGCCCGAAGGCGACGAGGGCCACTCGTGGGTTCGCGTCTGCGACAAGGAGCAGGCGTGCCTGGCGGCCCGGCCTGCCGCCTGGAACGTCGACCCGTACCTCGGTTGGCACGGGGTTAACCACAACAAGTTCTTCCTGTTCTCCAAGACCAAGGGCCGCGGCAGTGTGCCGGTGGACAACGTGGTCGTGCAGTCCTCCGGCAACCTGGGCGCGGCCGACAGCATGACCCTCTGGAACGACGCCCTGACGGTGGCCGGCAACGCGGAGCTCTATGACGGCTACAGCGCGTACTTCGCCAAGCAGGTCGAAGCAGAGGGCGATTCGACCAAGCGCGTCCCCGATGTCCTGATGGACAAGCAGGCGGGCCGGGCCAAGGCCTACTTCTTCCCGCGCCAGACCTCCGGCACCAACGGGACCCCCGACGACGTCATCCTCAACATTCTCAACACCGTGGACAACCCCGTCCCCGGCCACCCCGTCTGCCACGGCAACAGCCCCGGCATCGGCCTCAACGGGCGCACCGTCATCCGCATCGCCCAGGGCGGCATGAACCGGCCCGCGATCGCCAAGAAGCTGTACGAGCTGGACAGGGCCGGCTGCTACGTCGACCTCGTCTACGGCGCGGCCGACACCGAGTCCCTGGCCTGGCTGAAGAACACCGAGGGAACCTACAACGGCGTCGCCCTGCACCAGCTGTACAAGGACAAGGACAAGGCGGTGGGGACGACCAGCCACACCAAGTACATGATCATCGAAGGGGCCTACAAGGGCGTCCCCGACCAGAAGATCGTCTTCACCGGCAGCCACACCTACACCAAGTCCGCCCTCATCGGAAACGACGAGGCCCTGCTGAAGTGGGACGACTCCACTGTCGGCACCACCACGCACACCCCCTCGGTGTTCGAGGCCTACCGGGAGAACTTCCGCACCCAGCGCGCGGCCGCCGACGCCCAGAACGCCCAGCAGCCGTAGTCAGCCGACAACTCGCCGAGCGCGCAGGTGCCCACCAGCCGGTGGGCCCCGGCTGCCGGCCGGTTTCCGCAGGACGGGCGGGAACCGGCCGGGGCGGCTTGAGGGCCGTGGGCGCTTCACCACGGTCCTCACCAGAAAGCGTTGTCCGCTCGTATCGGCATCCGGCCCGTGGTGGTGAGTGCGGTGATGAGGTCTCTTCCGGAAGGTGGAGCGGCCGTATGCCGCCCATCGTTCCTTGGCGCCGCCGATGTCCTCCCCCTCCTGCGGCCTTGACGAGGTCCTTGACAACCTCGCCGCCAAGTTCACCAAGGTCCACGCCACCGCGCACGGCACCTACGAGGGCCGCGAAGTCCACTGGCAGCAGACGTACGAATCCGAGTGCGATCTGATCCTCGCCACCGGCCGGGTCTTTACTTTCTAGCCCCGCCCGTCGCCCCGGGACCCGTTCGCCGGGGCCGCTGTGTAAGTAGGCTGCCCGTGGGACGGCGGAACTGTCGTCTGCTCAGGAAAGCACCCTCGCAGCTGTTCCCTGGCTCCGATCCCCCCGGATTCCCCCGTGCGGGGTCGTCTCCCCGTCGCCCGCGCGGTCGCTCGTCCGCGTGGCCCCGGCCCGCGTCGTCAACCCGCCGACTCCGCCTGAGGGGGGGTGCCGCCATGAACCGCCGCACCACCACTGTCGTCCTCGTGCTGACCGCCGCGTCACCACTGGCTGCGTCGCCGTCCCCTGCCTCTGCGCCACCCTCACCCGCGGCCCAGCCTGTCGCCGTCGCCCCCGCCGACGACCGGCCACCGTCTCCCTCCCCACCATGCCCACGCCCACTCGAGCCTCCGCCCGGGAGGAACTTGTCGCAGCCGATGCGGGAACCTCCCCGCCCCCGCCGGCACCCCGCTGGCCGGCCCGCACCGCCCCAGCACCGCCGTCCGCCGCCCCGGAGCCCCGCGCCGCCGTCAAGCCCGCGCCGAGGAAGGCCTCGCCGCGGAAGGCATCGAAGAGCAGGCCGAAGCCCGACCCGCGGCCCCGGAGTGCGGCCCGGGTCAGAGAGACGACATCGAAGACGCCCTAACCGGTGGCGCGCCGCCAGCAGCCGTCCGCCGCCGCGCGAGCTGTGCGCCGCCGCCCGGGGAATCCAGGCCCCCATGGGCGCCGCCGACGTCTGCCGCTCCGCCTACGGCCCCGTCCGACCGCCGCCTCACCCGCGCGTGTGATGCACGCCGCAGGGCGTCTTCGGCACAGCAACCGGACGGCTGGCCGATCGCGAAACGGATCCTGAATCCCGCAGCAACCGCCCTCGCCGCCTTACTCCTGATGACCGCAGGCGCCGCGCCGCCCCCGGCCGCGTCGTACCAGTACGACCGGTTGAACGCGTGCTGCCCGACACCGGGGACCAAGGAGGGGCGCTCGCCGGGCATCGTGGTCAGGACCTGGAAACGCAAGGGCGCGAGAGCCCGCGGTGTCGCCGGGCGTACGCCTCCACGGAGCGAGTCGGCGAGCGGAAGGTTTATACCGCCTGGAGGTACTACCAGCGGCCCGGCGGCGAGATGACGGCCGCCACCGGCTGGTAAAAGGCCCTTGGCTTCCCGGACGCCTCCTTCGTCGAGGCTGCGGCCACTCGGTGGCGCCCACCTGGCCAGGTACGGCGCCGAGGAGGCGAAGCCGCCGCCGCGAGAGCGCCTGAGCGGGAGCTCTGCACAACGACATCCAAGACCGACGCGGAATAGTCGGCTCCGGGCGCCGTTGGGCAGCCCGGCCGGGAGCTTTCGCAGGATCCCGTTCGCTACCCGGCACCTGCCGCGCGGAGGCCGGTCTGCCCGGTCCAGCGCCGGCGGAGGAGCGATCAACACCCCGGAGCCGTGAGCCAGTTCATTCTGATGTATTGCTCATGAACATTGCGCATAGCTGCTTTGCGAACGCTTTGCGGTTGCTTTACTGATGGTAATTTTCCCTTCTGACGGGAGAGCGACCTCCGACCTGGTGGTCGCGGCTGAGTCCACGGGGGCGTAGGGCATGGCCTGTGATGGCATCTATGCAGGTGGGCGAGGGTGTAGCCCTGTTTGAGGCATTCGCTCAGAAGGGTCCTTCGTGGCTTCGTGTGGACGAATAGAAGGGTGTGATAGACGTCACGCAATCATGGGGGCGGTTCTTGTCGATCTTGGTCCGATGTGGTCTCTATGGGTGTTTTCAAGATGGATATCTTGACCGCTGCATCACAGCTGTGATGTGAAACGGAATTCTCAGGAGACCGAGGAACCATGACGGTTCACATACGACCACTGAGCCGGTGGAGCCGGCCCGGCCAGGCGAGACGGACCCAGGCCTACCTGGCGAGCTCGCTGGCCCTGGTCATGGCAGTGACCCTGCTCGACGGCGCCAGCGCGGCCGCTACCGCCGCGCCGCCACCCCCGCCGACCCCCGTAGTGCCGGAGAAGGTCTTCGCCACCCAGGCGATGGACGTGGCCTCAGCTCGCGTGGCCGCCCGCCTGTCGGGCAAGCCCGTCGAGGTGCTGTCGGAGAGGACCGAGACGTCCACCACGTGGGTGAACAAGGACGGCTCCCTTAAGACCGAGATCGCGGGCGGCCCCATCCGCTTCCTCGACGCCGTCTCCGGTGAGTGGCGTGACGTCGACGTCGCGCTGGCCGCCCAGCCCGACGGCTCGATCGCCTCCAAGGCGCACCCGCAGGGCCTGCGGCTCGCGGGCAAGTCCGGCACCAGGGCCGCTTCCCTGAAGGCGGCTCAGGCCGCGCCCGCCACCGACCTGGTGACCTTGGGCCAGGGTGACGAGCAGATCACCCTCCAGTGGCGCGGCGGTCTGCCGACCCCCGAGATCGACGGCACCCGCGCCACGTACGTGAATGCGGTTCCCGGCGCCGATGTCGTCGTGGAGGCCACCCGTACCGGTTTCGAGCAGTTCGTCGAGGTCAAGGAGAAGCCGGCAGCTGGCTTCTCCTACACCCTGCCGCTGAAGACCAAGGGGCTGAAGGTCACCCCGCAGGCCGACGGCAGCGTTCTGTTCACGGACAAGAAGTCGAAGAAGACGGCCACGATGCCGGCGCCCGTCATGTGGGACGCCACCGTCGACAAGTCCTCCGGGGAGCACACCCGCCGGGCCAAGGTCGCCATGAAGGTCGTCAAGACCAAGGGTGGCGTCGACCTGGTTATCACCCCGGACGCGGAGTTCCTGGCGGACCCGGCCACGAAGTACCCCGTGACGGTCGACCCCTCGACATCCAGCCTGAGCAGCATCTTCGACACCTACGTCCAGCAGGGCGAGACGGTCGACTGGTCCGCGGACACCGAGCTCGACCTCGGCAACCCCGGCACCAAGAACACCGACGGCACCTTCCGTATCGCGCGTTCCTTCATCACGTGGAACACCGCCCCGGTCTCGGACGCGATGATCTCCAGCGCCTCGCTGTCGCTGTGGAACTTCCACTCGGGAAACGCGCCCGAGTGCACCGCCCAGCCCTGGGAGGTGTGGACGGCCAACAACGCCTCCACCTCATCCCGCTGGACGAACCAGCCCGCGATGGTCACCAAGATGGCCACCTCCACCCAGACCAAGGGCAACACGTCCTGCACCGCGGACGGCTGGATCACCGCCGACGTCACCAACCTGGTGCAGCACTGGGCGAACAACAAGTGGAGCCACGCGGGCATGGGCCTGCGGGCCACCGACGAGACGAACATCAAGCAGTGGAAGCGGGTCAACTCCGCCAACGCCGCCTCCAACCCGCCCAAGCTGACGGTCACGTACAACTACCGTCCCCGCACCGGCACGAAGCAGGAGGCCGGCGCCCCCTACTTCTCCTACGGCGGCGCCTACGTCGTCAACACCCTCACCCCGACCCTGCGCGACACCTTCGTCGACGTGAACGGCGACAAGGTCCAAGGCGCGTTCCAGATCTTCGACAACGCCACCAATACGCAGGTCGGTGACGTGCTGCGGTCGGCGTTCGTGCCCTCCGGGCAGCCGGCCTCGGTGACGGTCCCGGCCGGGGTGCTGGCCAACGGCAAGACCTACCGCTTCCGCACCTCGCCGTACGACGGCACGCACTACAACCTCGGCTGGTCCGCGGAGAAGACCTTCACGGTCGACATCACCGCCCCCTCCGCCCCCACCGGCATCACCTCCACCGACTACCCGCTGAACACGTGGGTCAAGGGCGCCGGCCAGGCGGGTACGTTCAACGTCACCCCGCCCGCCGGCGACCACAACTGGCTGGAGTGGTCCCTCGACGGCGTGACCTGGACCAAGGTGCCCACCGGCGGCACCGCCGGTGCCAAGCCGATCTCGGTGACCCCGCCGAAGGACGGCACGCACACGCTGCAGGTCCGCACGGTCGACAAGGCGGACAACAAGTCCGAGGCGGTCGACTACACCTTCCACGCCGGCCCCGGCGGCTTCGTCCAGCCGAACGAGGGCGAGCGCACCGCCCGCCGCCTGTCGCTGGTGGCGGACGCGGACGGCGCGAAGTACAACAGCGTCACCTTCTCCTGGCGGCGTTCCGAAGCCGACGCGTGGGTGCAGATCCCGGCCGGCGACGTCACCTCCGGCGGTGCGCCGCTGACCGCGTGGCCCGTCCCGATGCTCGGCGGGAAGAACGCCCCGCTGGTGTGGAACACCACCGACACCGTCAACCCCGACGGCACCGTCCAGATCAAAGCCGACTTCACCGGCCCGAACGCCGCCTCCGGCTCGACCGCGCCGCTGTCGGTCATCGTCGACCGCAACGCCAACGGCGCCGCGACCACGGAGGTCGGCCCCGGCACGGTCAACCTGCTGACCGGTGACTACACGCTCTCGGCGACCGAGGCCTCGGCCTTCGGCCTGTCCGTGTCGCGTACCGCCTCCTCCCGCACCCCGGACAAGGGCGCCAAGCAGGAGGGCCAGGCCGCGATCTTCGGCAAGGAGTGGGTCTCCGGCACGATCGCCGAGCTGACCGAGTCCGACTTCTCCCACCTGCGCAAGATCTCCGACACGGCCGTCGTGGTCGTCGGCAGCGAGGGCGAGGAGCTGTCCTTCACCGCGAACGCGGCGAAGAACGGCTGGATCGCCGAGCCCGGCGCCGAGGGCCTGACCCTCACCGGCAGCGTCACCGGCTCCTTCACCCTGTCCGACACCGAGGGAACCGTCACCGAGTTCACCAAGCCCGCCGGCGGCGCCACGACGTGGCAGGTCTCCAGCACGCTGCTCAACGGCCTGAACAACTCCGCCACCACCGTCGTCTCCGAGACGGTCACCGTCGACGGCAAGGCCCTGGCACGACCCAAGCGCGTCATCGCGCCCACCTCGGCGGCCACCACCGCCACGTGCACCGCGACCCCGTCCACCAAGGGCTGCCGCGCCCTGGAGTTCGTCTACGCCTCCGCGACCACCGCCACGGCCACCGTCTTCGGTGACTTCGCCGGCCAGGTCAAGGAAGTCCGTCTGTGGTCCACCGAGCCCGGCGCCGCCGCGGCCACGGCCAAGACCGTCCAGACGTACGCCTACGACACCGCCGGCCGTCTGCGCCAGACCTGGAACCCGCAGATCACCCCCGCACTGAAGACCGAGTACGAGTACGACACCGCCGGTCGCGTCACCAAGCTCACCCCTCCCGGCAACCTGCCGTGGACCTTCACCTACGGCCAGGCCGGCAACGCCGCCACCGCCGGTGCGGGCATGCTCCTCAAGGCCACCCGGCCGGGGCTCAAGCAGGGCACCGTCGACACCATCGAGGGTGAAGCCGCCACCAGCATCGTCTACGATGTACCGCTCACCGGCACCACCGCGCCCCACAAGCTCGGCGCCAACGACGTCAAGGCATGGGGCCAGACCGAGGTACCGACCGACGCCACCGCCGTCTTCCCCGCCGACGCCGTCCCAGCCTCGCACACCGGCGGCTCGCTGACCGCGGCCGACTACAAGCGCGCCGAGGTCAAGTACCTCGGTGTCTCCGGCCGCCAGGTCAACACCGCCATGCCCGGCGGGCACATCTCCACCACCGAGTACGACCGCTTCGGCAACACCGTGCGTGAACTGACGCCCGGCAACCGAGCCATCGCCCTCGGCCTGACCGCGGACGACCGCGCCGCCCAGGCCGACCTCGGCATCGCCCAGCTCACGAGCGCCGGCCGAGCCGACCTGCTCACCACCCGCCACCTCTACAACGACACCGGCACCCGCAAGCAGGAGGAGTTCGGCCCGCTGCGCCGGATCGACCTCACCGCCGACCTCAAGTCCGGCACCACCACCCTGGTCGCGGCCGGAACCTCGGTGACCGCCCGCACCCGGACGGTCAACGAGTACGACGCCGGCCGCCCCACCGACGGCACCGCCAAGGTCAAGGACCAGATCACCAAGGTCACCACGGGCGCCGAAGTACGCGAGTACCCCGGCATCCACGGCGAGACCCGCATCACCCAGACCGTCTACGACTGGGCCAAGGGCCTGCCGTCCAAGACGATCCAGGACCCCGCCGGCCTGGCTCTGACCACCGAGACCCAGTACGACGACCAGGGCCGCGTCACCAAGCAGCTCATGCCCGGCGCCACCGGCACCGACGCCGCGACCCGCGTGACGACCTACTGGTCCGCCACCGGCACCGGCACCTGCCAGGGCCGCCCCGAATGGGCCGACCAGCTCTGCTCCACCGGTCCCGCCGGAGCCATCACCGGCGGCGGCACCAACCCCGCCCAGGTGCCCACCACCACCACCGAGTACAACTGGTGGGGCGCCGAAGCCAAGGTCATCGAGACCGCCAACGGCAGCACCCGCACCACCACGACCACCCACGACGCCGCGGGCCGGATCGTGAACGTCAAGACCACCGGCGGCATCGGCCAGGCGGTCCCCGAGACCACCACCGAGTACGACCCCGCCACCGGCAACGCCGTCAAGACCGTCTCGCCGACCGCCGGCACCATCACCAAGGCGTTCGACAAGCTCGGCCGGCAGATCAGCTACACCGACGCCGACGGCGGCACGACCACCACCACCTACGACATCCTCAACCGGCCGCTGACGGTCGCCGACACCGTCCCCTCCACCACCACCTACACCTACGACCACACCGCCGAACCCCGCGGCCTGACCACCACCCTGACCGACTCCGTCGCCGGTGCCTTCACCGCCACCTACGACGCGAACGGCGGCGTGGCCAGCCAGAAGCTGCCCGGCGGCTACACCCTCAAGATCACCGAAGACGCCACCGGCTCTCCGACCGACCGCATCTACACCCGTGACAGCGACAGCGCGATCGTCTACTCGGACTCCGTGACCAAGTCCATCCACGGACAGGTCACCACCCACGCCGGCTGGGCCTCCCAGAACAACCGCTACGACGCCACCGGCCGCCTGGTCACCGTCGAGGACACCGCCGACACCATCTGCACCCGGCGCGCCTACACCTTCGACGCCCGCTCCAACCGCAAGACCCTGACCACCGCCACCGGCACTCCCGGCGCCGACTGCCCCACCACCGGAGGCACCACCACCACCCACACCTACGACAGCGCCGACCGCCTCGTCGACACCGGCTACGTCTACGACGCCTTCGGCCGCACCACCGCCCTGCCCGGCACCACGATCGGCTACTACGCCAACGACCTCGTCTACCAGCAGACCGCCGGCACCAACCGGCAGACCTGGCAGCTCGACGCCGCCCACCGGCTGCGCCAGGTCAAGGTCGAGACGGGCAGCGGCACCACCTGGACCACGACCGACAACAAGATCAACCACTACGACAACGACGGTGACAGCCCCCGCTGGACCGTCGAGAACACCACCACCAACGAGATCACCCGCAACGTCAGCTCTCCCGAAGGCGACCTGGGCGCCTTCACCTCCGCCACCGGCGAGACGGCACTGCAACTGACCAACATCCACGGCGACGTCAGCCTCAACCTGCCGTTGGACACCAGCAAGGCGCCCACCGCACTCGACACCGACGAGTACGGCAAGCCCCGGCCCAGCATGACCCCGGCCCGCTACGGCTGGCTCGGCGGCAAGCTCCGCTCGGCCGAGACCCCCACCGGTCTCATCCTCATGGGCGTCCGCCTCTACAACCCCGACACCGGCCGCTTCCTGTCCCGCGACCCCGTCTACGGCGGCAGCCACAACGCCTACGAGTACGCAGGCGGCGACCCCATCAACAAGTTCGACCTCGACGGCGAATGGATCGGCGTCGCCGCCCGAGGCCTGTGGACCGCCGGCCGCGCCTGCTGGAGCCGCTGCGCCTCCTGGGGCCGCACCGCCTGGGGATGGGGCCGCAGCGCCTGGAGCTGGACGCGCACCAACGGCTCGCGATTCGGCCGCTGGTCCTGGGGCAAGGCCCGCAGCGCCTACCGCTGGACCAAGCCCCGCGTCCGCGCTTCGTTCCGATGTGGCATGTACGGAGCCGGCGCCGGTATGTTCGGCTCCATGATGGCGGGCAGCTGGGGCGTGTGGCCCTACGGATTCCGAGGATCGGACCGAGCAGACATCTGGGGAACCACCGGCGGCATCTACGGCGCCTACGCAGGCACCGCCTACGGCTTCTTCCGCCACCGCACCGCCCGGTGCGCCCGATGACAGTCGCCCCGGACAGGCCCGCCCCCAAGCGGGGCACCCGCCCCGCCAACCGGATCGCTGTGGCGCTCCTGCTCACGGGCATCCCGGTCTTCGGCGCGGGACGAGGCGCGGCCCATACGGGTGACAGCCTGTTCCAGGCCCTCGGCACGGTCTACAGCCAGCCGACTGCCTGGGCATGGACCGCGGTGACCCTGGTCTACTGCGCACTGTCCCCCGTCGTCCTGCCCGAACTGGTCGCACACCGGGACACCACCCGGCCACCCACCATGAAAGACAGGACCAAAGCCGCACTGTTCTACTGGGTGCTCCTGTGGGGCCTGATCGCGCTGACCGGAGCCACCACCGCGGCCGGCGCAACGGACACCCTGTCCCGCTGCGCCACCGCACCCGCCACCTGGCTGATCATGGCCGCGGTGACGGTGTACTGCCTGGCATCACCCGCTGTCCTCCCTGTCCTGTGGGACAAGAAGAACAAGAACTGATGGCCTGACAGCTGCCCGCACGGGCAACAAGGAGGGCCTCCCCACAGGGAGGCCCTCCTTCACAGGCACCGCGCGCCTACGCATGCTTCTTGCTGCGCGGGATCCTGCGACACGAAGCGGGACGCCTACGCCCCGTGAGCAGCATCCGGTACGACAGCTATCCAGTCGGCCTGGTGGCCGTGTGAACAGCTCCAGCCATCGCCGTCTTCCCCACAGCTGACAGACCAGCGTCCCACGGGGGAGGCTGTCGATCGGAGATTGCCTCGGCTTTACAGTGATGTAGAAGACCGTCTCTCAGCAGCCCTGATCCCGCCCAGGACGAGAAGGAGTGAGCGACCCGCAATGGGTGAGCCTCCCAGTACGAGCCGTGCCACTGCCTGCCCTGACGTGTCGAGCCGGGGAGCGGGGGTGGCACGGTGACCGAGGTGCTCCTTCTCCTGCTCGCGCTCGCGCTCACCCTTGCGTGTGCCGTCTTCGTCGCGGCCGAGTTCTCACTGACCACCGTCGAGCGCGGTGAGCTGGAGCGGGCCGCCGAGGCCGGTGAACGCGGTGCCGAGGGCGCGCTGCGTGCCGTGCGCGGGCTGACCGTGCAGCTGTCCGGCGCCCAGCTCGGCATCACTGTCACCTCCCTGGTGATCGGCATGCTCGCCGAGCCGTCCCTGGCCGCGCTGCTGCGCGACCCGCTGGAGGCGATCGGCCTCGGCGCCGCGGCCCCTTCCGTCGCCACCGTCCTCGGGGTGGCGCTCTCCACCGTCGTCCTCATGGTCATCGGTGAGCTTGTGCCCAAGAACTGGGCGATCTCCCGGCCGCTGGCCGTCGCCAAGGTCGTCGCCAACCCGCAGCGCGGCTTCACCGCCGCCTTCGGCCCCTTCATCCGGCACCTGAACGGCACCGCGAACCGGTTCGTGCGCCGCTCCGGCCTGGAGCCGGCCGACGAACTGCACACCGTACGGACCCCCGCCGAGCTGGCCTCTCTCGCCCGGCACAGCGCGGCGGAGGGCGCCATCGAGGCGGACTCCGCCGAGCTGTTCGTGCGGACGCTCCACCTGAGCGAGCTGACGGCCGAGAACGTCATGACCCCGCGCGTGGACGTCCGCGCCCTGGACGCGCGGGCGACGGCCGCCGACGCCGCCAACCTCACCTACGCCACCGGACTGTCCTGCTTCCCGGTCTACCGGCTGAACCACGACGACGTCATCGGCACCGTCCACATCCGCGACGTCCTCGCCCTGCCGCCCGAGGAGCGGGCCGCCACCCCCGTCACCGCCCTGACCACCCCGCCGCTGCTCGTCCCCGAGACGCTGCCCGCCGACCGGCTCCTGGAGCGCCTGAGGGCCCACCGGGGCATGGCCGTCGTCATCGACGAGTACGGCGGCACGGCCGGCGTCGCGACCGTCGAGGACATCGTGGAAGAGGTCGTGGGCGAGGTGCGGGACGAGCACGACCCCGTCGAGGTCCCCGACCTGCTGCCCGCCCCGCCCACCGACGACGGCCGGGCCACCTGGGAGGCGGACGGCGGGGTACGCATCGACCAGCTGGCCCGGATAGGGCTGCGCGCGCCGGAAGGCCCGTACGAGACGGTCGCCGGCCTCATCGCCACCAGCCTCGGCCGCATCCCCGCCCAGGGCGACGCCGTCCTGCTCGACGGCTGGCGGCTCGACGTCCTCGACGTCGAGCACCACCGCGCGGACCGCGTCCACCTCACCGAGCCCGCCCCCGCCGCGGCGCCCGAGCACGCCGGAGCGGCCCGATGACCGCGCTCCAGCTCACCATCGGCTTCCTCACCCTCATGACGAACGCCTTCTTCGCGGCGGCGAGTTCTCGATGATCTCCGTCCGCCGCAGCCAGATCGAGCCGCTCGCCCGCGAGGGGGACCGGCGCGCCCGTATGACCCTGTGGGGCCTGGAGCACATCTCCGCGCTCCTGGCCACCGCCCAGCTCGGCATCACCGTGTCCTCGCTGGTCCTGGGCGCGGTCGCCGAGCCCGCCATCGCCCACCTCCTGGAGCCCGCCTTCGAGGCGTCCCACGTGCCGCACGGCCTCGTGCACCCGATCGCCTTCGTCATCGCCCTGACCCTGGCGACGTACGCGCACATGCTGATCGGCGAGATGGTCCCCAAGAACATCGCCCTGGCCGCCCCGGTGAAGACCGCCCTGCTCCTCGGACCGCCGCTGGTCGCCCTCACCCGCGCCCTCAAGCCGGTCGTCTTCGGCATCAACTCCTTCGCCAACGCGCTCCTGCGCCTGCTGCGGGTCGAACCGAAGGACGAGGTCTCGGCCGTCTACACCGACGACCAGCTCGCCCGCATGGTCCAGGACACCAGCGCCGCCGGACTGCTCTCGCCCGCCGACGGCGAGCGGCCGCGCGACGCCCTGGAACTCGGCACCCGCCCGGTCGGCGAGATCCTCGTCCCCGCCACGCGGATGGTCACCGTGCACCACCGGATCACCCCGGCGGAACTGGAGCGGACCGCGGCCCGCGCCGGCTACTCCCGCTTCCCGGTCACCGGCCCCGCCGGCGCCGTCCTTGGCTACCTCCACATCAAGGACACCCTCGGCGTCGCCGACCGCGACAAGCCCTTCCCGCGTTCCGCCCTCCATGCCGTCACGCGGGTACGGATCGACACCCCGCTGGACGACGCCCTCACCGCCCTGCGCGCCGCCGGCAGCCACCTCGCCGCCGTCACCGGCGAATCCGGCACCGTCCTCGGCTACGTGACGATGGAAGACGTCCTGGAGGAACTGGTGGGACCCGCCACCGTGTGACCTCCCCGGGCCCCCGGCCCTTCCGGCCCTGGCGTGGTGAGGCCGCGCCGCCCGTGGCGTACCCGCCGATACTCGAACCGATCGCCCGTGATCACAGCCCACGAAGGAGCCCCCGCTTGTCCGCCAGAACGACGCACCCCACCTGCTCGAAGGGGTGCGGCCGCCGATGAACGCCGCTCTCGGCCTGCTCGCCGTCCTCGTGCTGACCGCCGGTACGGGCTACTTCGTGGCCCAGGAGTTCTGCTACGTCGCCGCCGACCGGATCGCCCTCGCCCGCGAGGCCGAGGCTGGCGACAAGCGGGCGGCCCGCGCGCTGAAGGTCCTCGAACGCCTCTCCTTCATGCTGTCCGGCGCCCAGCTCGGCATCACCGTCACCGGCCTGGTCGTCGGCTTCCTCGCCGAGCCGTCCGTCTCCGCCCTGCTCAAGCCCGCGCTGGACGGGACGGGCCTGTCGGACGGCGCGGTGTCGGCGATCTCCGTCGTCCTCGCCTTCGTGATCGCGACCGTGCTCCAGATGGTCCTGGGCGAACTCGCACCGAAGAACCTGGCACTCGCCGTCCCCGAACGGCTCGCCAAGTCCCTCGCCTCCTCCACCCTCCTCTACCTGAAGGTCGTCGGGCCGGTCGTCCGGGTCTTCGACGGAACGGCGAACAGACTGCTGCGCAAGGCCGGCATCGAGCCCGTCGAGGAGCTGCACCACGGTGCCACCCTGGAGGAACTTAGCCACCTCATCGGCGAGTCCCACGAGCAGGGACAGCTCCCCGCCGACACCGCCGAGCTCCTGGACCACGCCCTGGAGTTCTCCGAGCGGACCCTGGACGAGGTGATGGTGCCGCGCGCCGACGCCGTCTTCGTCCGCAAGAACGCCACCCTCACCGAGGCCGTCGAACTCATCGCGCGGCACAGGCACTCCAACTACCCCGTCCTAGGCGACCACCCCGACGACGTCGCCGGCGTCCTCGGCGTCCGCGACCTCGCCCGGCTGCCCGCCGAACGGTTCGACACCCTCACCGCAGGCGAGGCCGACCGGGCGCCGCTGCTGCTGCCCGACACCCTGCCGCTGCCGCAGGCGGTGGCCCGGATGCGGGAGGCAGACGACGAGTTCGCCGTCGTCCTTGACGAGCACGGCGGCGTCGCCGGCGTCGTCACGTACGAGGACATCGCCGAGGAACTGGTCGGCGACATCGCCGACGAGAGCGACACGGTCGTCGCGCTCGCCGTCCCGGACGGGAACGGCTGGCGCGTCGACGCGGGCCGCCGCCTCGACGAGATCGAGGACGCCACCGGCATCGCCCTGCCCGAGGACGATGACTACGACACCGTCGCGGGCCTGATCATCGACCGCCTCGGCCGCTTCCCGACCATCGGGGACCACCTCACCGTCGACGCCGTCCGCATCGACGTCCTCAGCCTTGACCGTCACGTCCCCGGACGCGTCCGGATCGAACGCCTTCCGCAGACCGCCCCGGCCGAGGAGGCCCAGGCATGAGCTTCCCCATGGCCCTGTTCATCACCGTCCTGCTCCTCGTCGGCAGCGGATTCTTCGTCGCCGCCGAGTTCGCGCTCGTCGCCGCCAAGCGCCACCGCATCGAGAAGGCGGTCGCCGACGGGCAGCGCGGCGCCAAGGCCGCCCTCGCCGGCATGCGGGAGCTGTCTCTCATGCTCGCCGGTGCCCAGCTCGGTATCACCCTGTGCACCCTCGGCCTCGGCGCCATCTCCAAACCCGCCATCTCACACGAACTCGCCCCCCTGCTCGTCAAGCTCGGCCTGCCGGAGGCGCTCAGCTACGGCATCGCCTTCGCCGTCGCCATGATCGTCGTCGTCTTCCTCCACATGGTCCTCGGCGAGATGGGCCCCAAGTCCTGGGCCATCGCCCGCCCCGAACGCTCCGCCATGCTGCTCACCCCGCCGTTCCGGGCCCTGGTCAAGGCCGTACGCCCGCTGATCTGGGTCCTCAACAAGGTCAGCAACGCGCTCGTACGCATGTGCCGCGTCCAGCCCCGGGACGAGCTGGCCGCCGTCCACAACCGCGAGCAGCTGACCCACCTCGTGGAGGAGTCCGAACGCCTCGGCCTGATCAACAGGACCGACTCCCAGCTCATCACCCGCTCCCTCACCGAGCCCCAGACCCCGGTCGCCGAACTCCAGACCCCGGCCGCCGACATCGTCGCCGTCGAGGCGGGCGCAGGGCTCGACGCCGTCCTCGCCCAGGCGTCCGAGGCCGACCGCTCCCGGCTCCTCGTCCGCGACGGCGACCGGATCCTCGGCTCGGTCCACGCCCGCGACGCCCTCGTTGCCCGCACCCGCGGCCGGGACCTGACCGCCGCGGCCCTCGCCCGCCCCGTACCGGAACTGGCCGGCACCGACACGGTCTCCGACGCCATCGAGCACCTGCGCCGGCGCCGCGTCTCCCTCGCCCTCGTCCGCGACGCCGACGGCGAACTCACCGGCCTGGTCAGCCTGGACGACCTGCTGGTCCGGATCATGGGGCCGCAGACGACCTGGGACCCCGCATCGCGAATGGCTCCGGACTAGAGGCGATACTCAACAACCTGCCCGTTCCGCGCCGACTGACGTGCGGGGAAAGGCTGCTCGCAGTGTAGGTCGCCGGCGGCAGCATGACCGACGCCGCCATCCACCGCGGGGACACCGTCGTCGTCAGGCAGGCCGACAGCGCCGACCACGACGACATCGTCGCCGCGATGCTCGACAGGGAAGCCACCGTCAAGCGCCTGCGCCGCGCCAACGGCCACGTCTGGCCCATGCCCCACAACCCCGCCCACGAGCCGATCCCTGGCGACGACGCTGTTATCCTCGGCAAGGTCGTCGCCGTCCTGCGCACCCTGTGACCGTAGGCCGGGGGCGCCGGTCCCTTCGGGAGAGGCGAAGAGGGGCTGGCGGCCGCCCAGCGGGGGGTCGGCGGTCCTGTGCGCCGCCCCACCGCGACCGTACGAGAAGGTGTCCGGGACGCAGTTCCTGCTGGGCCGCCAGAAGGACGGCAAACGCCCCCTGAAACCCTGTCCGGCTTCGTCGCGGCGGACCGCCCGTGCTGCCGTTCCGTGGCGCGCCGGAGTAGGACGGCCGGTCCGCGGCGATGTGGTCGATCGGCAGGAGCATGCCGTCCAGGATCAGGTACGCCTTCGGGGGCGCGATCCGCACCGCGTTGGCGAAGGCCGGGGGCGAGAGCAACCTCGAACTCGGCCGTCTCGGAGACCTGTCAGCAGGCGCTAGTGATACTGATGTCGGATCCGGCCGCGAGTCGGGCACAGGTGTGTCCCATGTGCGGATGGACGAAGGTGGTCAGGGACCGACGGCCGATGCTCAGACGCCGCCATCGGGAGCCGATCGGGCGGCGGTGCCGCCGCAGGCGCTGCGTAAGGCAGGAAGGCGGGGAACTCGAAACGTCGATACCCGATGGGTGGACAAGCGCGTGAAGCCTCTGGTGGAGACGGTTCCCTTGGTCGAGAACCCACCTACCGGAGGCTTCACCGTGCCGTCGACCCCACTGCCTTCCTGCTTGATCAGCTCGGAGAAGGTTCGGTGTTCTGGTGAGAGCGGAGCATCGAGCTGTCGCGCCGGCGAAGCCGCCACCCGATCAGGCCCGTCCCTGCGGCTGTCATCGCCGCAGTGGCCAGCATCAAGGGCCCGCTGCTGTTCCCGGCATGCGCGAGCTCTTCGCCGTACCCACCTTCATCCCCAGGGCCCCCGTCGTCTCCATAGCCCCCTGGCGGGTCGGTCGGGGTGGGGTCTGTGGGTGTGGGGGTGGGATCGGTCGGTGTGGGGGTGGGGTCTGTGGGTGTCGGGGTGGGATCGGTCGGTGTGGGGGTGGGGTCTGTGGGTGTCGGCGTCGGGTCAGGCGTAGGTCGGTTGTGGACGACGCAGCTGACCGCCGCTAGGCGTGGTACGTCCACGGTGAAGGCGGGTGCGGAGGCTGTGCCGGTGTTGGTGACCTCGACGGGCTGGCCGTTGTCGAGGTTGGTGCAGACGGCGTTCTTGGCGCTCTGGGTGACCAGTTCGTAGCCGGGCTGCTGTGTCTCGGTGACAGTGATGTCCGCGTCTGCCGCCCCGGTGGGGAAGGTGGGTGTGAACACGACGCCGCCGGTGCCGTCGTCCACCGTGGTCTGCGTGTCGGGCAGTCCTCCGACGCCGGGTGTGGTGGTTGTGGCGCCGAACTGCCAGCCCGCCCCCGCCGGCGCGGCGCCGGTGACGTCCTCGCCCTCGGTTTCCCCGGGAACGAGCTGCTTGATGACCGACAACGTTCCTTCGCACTGGGTGAGCGCCATGTCGCGCAGAGCCTCGCCCGCCGCGGCGAAGTCGGTCGTCTGGTAGTAGTCGGCCGTTTCGGGGGCGGGGTCGGCGGGGTCGAACGCTTCCTGGCCCGAGATCGCCTTGAGGTTGATCCCGGAGATGCCCTCCACACCGTTGCCGACGCCGACGGCAACGACTCTGGAGCCCTTGGCCTTGACCGCGTTCGCGGCGAAGATCCCGCCCTCCACATCGGCGAAGTGGGTGTTGGTGCCGTCGCCCGAGTACGGCTTGCTGAAGCGGGTCGGGTTGCCGTCAGTGAGAACGATCACCAGGTCGTAGACCGGTCCGGCCTGCGCCACGGCGTTCAGGCCCTGGTCCCAGTTCGTGCCGGACCCCAGCCCCCAGTCCGCGTAGAGGTCCTTGAAGGCGTCCGCGCCGTCCCTGGTCGAGACCGGAACGAGGTCGGGATGGTTGGCGGTTCCGGTGCTGGGCGAGTTGCGGTCGAAGGAGAACAGGGCGAGCCGCGAGGGCGTTCCGGTCAGCGTGTCCGTCAGCTGGTCGGTGGCCGCCTTCAGCTGAGGCAGTGCACTGCCCACCGAGGCTGACAGGTCCAGCACCACAGCGACGTCCAGACCACAGGCCGCCGGCAGTCCGGGGTTCACCCGAGACTGCTGCCACACGCCGGTCGAAGCGACATACGGCACGGCCGACCAAGCGGTGCTGCGCATGAAGTCCGACAGCGAGGAGTAGGTGTTGCCCTCCTCCAGAGCCGGGGTGCGGAAGCGGTAGTCCGACTCGACCGATCCGCTTCCACTGCCCTTGCCCGTGCGCAGCGAGGGATTCACGAACCACCCCGGCGGTACTCCGTCGGGCTCCTGCCCCACCCAGAAGCGTTCGCCCTCGTTGATCTGGCCGCTTGCGGTGGAGGGCACGGTGAAGCTGCAGTCACCGTCGGCATCCGAGGTGCACCGCGCCCAGTCCTCCGCGATTGGGTCGGGGTCGTTCTCCCCCGCGTACAGGGCCAGCCGCACCCCGGCCAATGGCGCGACGGACGCGTCACCGCTGCGGTCCCCGCCAGTCCGGACCGTCACCACGGACGTGCCCGGTGCCGCGTCCGGCACCTCGGCTGTTGCAGCAGAAGGGCAGATGCCTGCAAGGGTCAGTACAGCGGTGGCGCCCAGGACGAACGGGCGTGGTTGCGGTCTCAACACGAGCTCCCGAAGCAGAAGAGATCAGAAGCCTTAATGTATAAGTACCACCCTTAAATAATTCATTACTGCCAATAGTGGGCATGTCGTCGCGTAAATCGTTCTCGGGCGAGGTGGGTTGCGCACAGGGCGGCACCGAGCGCGCTGTGCCGGTAGCGGACGTGGCGCCCGTGACGGGTTCGTTCCAGGAGGTGGGCTGCTGTGAGGATGGACAGGTGCTGGCTGACGGCGGCTGGGGTGACGCCGAGGCGGTGGGCGAGTTCGGTGGTGGAGGCGGGTTCGGCCAGGAGGGTCAGCAGGCGGGCGCGGGGGGCGCCCAGAAGCCGTTCCAGCGCCTGGGAGGCAGCAGGTGCTTCGGGGTGTTCGGCGAGGGTGGCCAGGCCGCGTGTGCCGTAGACGATGTGCGGCAAGGCCTGGGAGCTGAGCATGGTGGAGACGCCGTCCGCGAAGCAGCTGGGGGTGAACAGCAGCCGGCGGCCGTCGATCGGGATGTCGGTGGGCGCAGAGGACCGGGGGCCGTTGGGTTCGACGGTGACCATGCCCTCTGCCCAGGACAACTGTGAGCTGATTCCGGTGAACAGGGCGTCTGCGCCGCCTTCGACCAGGACGCGGGCGCGGTAGGCGATGTCGGCTTCCAGCACCGCCCTGGCGCGGGGCCACCAGAGGGGGCGCAGACACTGCTCCCAGTACTCCTCCAGGGCGTCGGCGATGTCGGCGAGCAAGCGGGACGGGTCGTCCCACGCGTCGGCCAGTCGGGCCGGGACCGGCTCGCCCAGCGGCAGGAACGTCTGCTCCAGCCCGGGCCGCACCACAGCCGGGTCGGTGGCCCGCAGCACGTCGAGCTCGCGACGGATGTCCGGCGCCGAGGTGTGCGGCCGGGGGGTGAGGAAATCGGGCACCCAGTAGCGGCGGCGCGCCACCAGCGAGGTCAGCAGGGTGTGGTCGAGGCGGTCGAAGACGGGCCGCAGGCCCGCGAAGGTGTCGCGCAGGGCGGGGAAGCGCCGCGCGTGACCGGTCCACATCCGAAGGCTGAGGACGGCCTCCTGCAGGGGGGAGTAGGCGAAGGAGGTCGCTGCCAGGTCAGACAGGTCCAGACGAAAACGAATCATTAAGCCTCAGGGTAAATCCATTCCGCGTGAGCCGGGCCGACGGTGTGCTTGGGGTCATGAACACCAGCACCACCCCGGCGCCGAAACCGGCTCCTCCCGCCCCGCCTCTCCGACTGGGCAGCGACCCGGCCGTCCGGGGGCTCGCCGCGCTGCTTCTCGTCAACGCCGTCGGCAACGGGCTCTTCCTGACCGTCAGCACCCTGTGGTTCACCCGGGGACTGGGCTACTCCGTCGAGCAGGTCGGAATGGTGCTGACGGTGGCGGGACTGTGCGCGATCCCCGCCGCCCTGCCCGCCGGGCGCGCCTGCGACCGCTGGAACGCGAGGAAGGTCCTGGTCTTCCTGCACCTCCTGCAAGCAGCTGCGATCGCCCTGTACGCCGTCGCGGGGTCCCTCCTTCTCTTCCTCGTCCTGGCCTGCCTGGCCACGGCCGGCAACCGCGCCAACGCCGCCGCACGCGGCGCCCTGCACGCCCATGTTCTTCCGCCCGGCCGGCGCACCCGTGCTCTGGCACTGCTGCGGGCGGTCAACAACGTGGGCATCGGAGCGGGCGCCGCCCTCGGCTCGGCCGTCCTCGCCTTCGACACCGACGTGGCATACCGGGGAGCGATCTTCCTGAGCTCCGTCGCGTTCCTCCTCGCGCTGGTCCCCCTGCACACGATTCCCGCCCCCCAGCCCCAGGCGCCGGGTCAGACACCCCGGACAGCCGGGACGGCGGCCTCCCGGCAGGACACCTCCGCACCCGTAGCCGAGCGGCACACGCCCCACCCGCTTCGCGACGTGCCCTACCTCGCCGTCACCGCACTCAACGCAATCGTCAACACTCTCTACGTCGTCCTCGAAGTAGCCCTGCCTCTGTGGCTCCTCACCCGCACCAGCGCACCGCAGGCCATGGTCGGCTGGCTTCTCGTCGTCAACACCGCCCTGGTCATCGCCCTGCAGGTCTGGGCCGCCCGCGGCATCACGGGAACGGTCCAGGCCGCGCGGGCCTTCCGCCGCGGCGGATTGCTCGTCGGGGCCGCCTGCATCGCGATCGCGAGTGCGGCCGACCGCGCTCCAGGCACGGCCGCCGCGGTCCTCGTGGGCGCCGTCGTCGTGCTGACCCTCGGCGAGGTCACCTCGCAAGCGGGCAGCTGGGCCCTGTCCTACGACCTGGCCCCCGAACGCGCACAAGGCACCTATCAGGGCATCTACCAGACCGGGATCTCCGTCAGCCAGGCCCTCGGCCCCGGCCTGCTGACCGCGTTCGTCCTTCCCCACGGCACCGCCGGCTGGAGCACCCTGGCCGCTCTCTTCGCCATGGCGGCACTCTCCCTGCCCGCCACCGCCCGCTGGGCCGCACGACGACGCAGGTAAGCCCGGTGACTCTTCCCAGCAGGACAGGCTCGCGACCGGGACATGCGGAAAGCACGGCAGTACGGCGCTATCCAGCCGTCTCGGCGCTGGTCGACGGCGTACCGGTGAGTGATCGTGTCAGCCGGTGGCAGGTCTGCACGCGCAGCGCCGCCCAGATGAAGACACGGAGCAGGTGCAGGTCGGTGCCGTGCCATCGGCCTTCTCGCGCCGCGGCTTCGAACGGCGGCGAGGCTTCGGAGCCGTGCCGCCAATGCCGAAGGAGTCGAGCAGCCCTCACCGACCTCCTCGGAGTCACCGGGCCGGGTGCCGCGCAGGAACGGACCCGGCGCGGGGGTGGCGAGCGGGGCGGGGGCTGATCACCGCAGGTATCGTGCAAAGGGTGAGGCGTATCCGGTCCAGGACCGGGCCGACGGCGACCTCGGTGCTGGATGCCGTCGGCGGGCGCGATCCGTTAGGGGGCGATCCGGGCGGCCACGACCGGAGAGTAGCGGCCTGAGCAGGGCTGGCGCGCGCGGTGCCCTGAATGCGGGCTGACGATGGCGTTGGTCTAGACCTGGCTCTGGCGGGAGCGGACGTGGCGCAGCAGGGCTTTGATGCTGAAGCCGGTGCTACGCAGGACCGCTGCGGCGAGAGCCCGGTGCCCAGTGCGTGCGGCGAGGTCGGCGGCATGAGCAGGCCACGGCCTGGTATGGCGCGGGAGCCGGTAAACCGCGCCGAAACGGGGCCTCCGGCGTGCAGGGAGGAGTGGTAGACGGCGCCTCCGGCGGGGCAGGGAAGGGGACTGTCGGCTGGAGTGTCTGGGGCGTGGTCAAGGTGAGTCCTTGGCACGCGGGATGCTATAGGCAGCGGGCTGCTGGCGAGTGGGTTCGACGGTCGGCTGGCCGCTTCCGCGGGAGTCGCCCTCGTTGGTCCCGGCTGGCTGCTCCTCGCTGTGCGCGGTCTGGCCTCGGGTGGCGATCAGGGACCAGCCGATGGAGACGGTGATCGTTGCGACGATGACGCCGAGGGTGAGGGGGATGGGGAGCTTGCCGACGGGGGTCTCGGACAGGATGAGCTTGACGCCGGCGAAGACGAGCAGGACCGCCAGCCCGTAGTGCAGGTACTGGAAGCGGCGCAGGAGTCCGGCGAGGCAGAAGTACAGGCTCCTGAGGCCGAGGACGGCGAAGGCGTTGGCGGTCCACACCAGGAAGGTGTTGGTGGTGATCGCCAGGACGGCGGCGACGGAGTCGATCGCGAAGATCAGGTCGGTGGCTTCGACGGCGACCAGGACCACGAACAGCAGCGTCGCGATCCGCTTGCCGTTGCGGCGGATGAAGAACTTGTCGCCGTGGAACTTCGGATCGGTGGGGATGAGCTTCTTGACGAGGCGGACGATGGGGTTGCGGTCGGGGTGGACCTCTTCGTCTTTGGAGACGGCCATCTTCCAGCCGGTCCAGATCAGGAACGCGCCGAAGAGGTAGGCGGTCCAGAAGAACACCTGGAGCAGTTCGGCGCCGACGAAGATGAACACCAGCCGGGCCGCGAGGGCGCCCAGCACGCCCCAGAACAGGACCTTGTGCTGGTAGGCGTCGGGGACGGCGAAGAACGAGAAGACCAGCGCGAAGACGAAGACGTTGTCGATCGACAGGGCCTTTTCGATCAGGTAGCCGGCGTAGTAGGTGGAGGACACCTCCCCGCCCTGCCACGCCAGCAGGATCAAGCCGAAGCCCAGGCCGATGGCGATCCAGATGCCACTCCAGATCGCGGCTTCCTTGAAGCCGATGACGTGGTTGTCGCGGTGGGCGATCAGGTCGACGGCGAGCATCACGCAGATGCCGACGGTGACCGCGGCCCACACCCACAGCGGGACGGCGAACGACAGGTCATTCATCGCTAAACGTTTCCTCTCAAGGGGCCGGACGGCAGGTCACGCTGAGGAGGCGATCACGTCGAGGGCGATCGCAGCGGCACCCAGGCCGCAGGGGCGATCGCATGGACGAACGGGCCGCCGCGCAGGGCTGCGGCCTCGATCAGGGCGTGCGCGTCCAGCCCGTGCGGGCCGCGACGCGAGGCCACCACGTCCGGAGCCCGGGTGGCGGCCGGCCAGGGCCAGCAGCTGCTTGGCCGCCGCGAGCCGTGATCCGTTGCCCGCCGGCAGGTGGAACACCTCGGGGATGCAGCCGGTGGCGTGGGGGCCGACTTTGGGCATGACCCGGGCCAGAACCGCCCGCACCGACGGGCAGGCCGCCGGGCCGAGAGGGGAACGGCCGACGTGCGGGGGCACCACGGCAATCAGCAGCAGCGGCACCCGGCGGACCAGCGCCATCCGCGCGGCCGCCTCGGCCACCGCGACATCGTCGATGCGATCGGTCAGCACCGCCGCCACCGGCTGGACCAGACCCGTTTGAGCAGGGCGGTGGCCGTGGCCGCGTACGGGGTGGGAGAGCAGTCGGGTCATGGCTACGGCCCGCCTTCCTTAACGGGAGGAATCCCCTCAAGCGTCACCTGCGGCACCGAGACCCGTCAACAGTTACGCGAAAACTTTTTCGCTAAAAATTGTTCGCTGATGGGGTGGATATGCGAAGTGGAGTTCGTAGGATGGAGGCCATGAGCAGCTCATCGGCACGCGGCGACCAGTGGACCTTCCTCACCAACCACGCACGGGTGCTGCTGCGGATCGCCCGCGACCCCGAGGTACGGTTGCGCGACATCGCTACCGGCATCGGGATCACCGAACGCGCGGTGCAGATCATCGTCGCCGACCTGGAAGCGGCCGGCTATCTGAGCCGCACCCGAGTGGGACGACGCAACCGCTACACCATCGACCCCACCGTGGCCCTGCGTCACCCGTCCGAGGCCGACCACCCGGTCGGTGACCTCCTGGGCGCCTTCCTGCACCGCGAAGACACCCCGGAGACCCAGCCCGCCGAGGCGGAGGCTGCGACGCGGTGAGCGAACAGGCGCTGCCGCCCGGGGCGCGCGAGGTCATAGCGGGCATCGTGGACGCGGTGGGCGCGGGGGACGATGCCCGGCTCGACCGGCTGCTGGAGCAGGTGGTCCTTATCGGCAGCCCCGACGTCCTCTACGAGATGCGCAGGCAGCTCGCCACGAGCGTGAGGGTGCCGTAGCCGCTGGTTGTCGGCCTCGCTGCCGTCAGCCAGCCGCCGAACAGCCCCACGGGTGGCACACCTGGGCCCTTCCTCGCCCCCGCATGGCTTCGCCGGGTTGCTTCACTCCCGTGACCGGAGGAGGAGCAGGGCGATGTCGTCGTGGCGGGGTGCGGTGCGTTCGGCGTGGTCGAGGAGGGTGTCGGCGAGGGCCTCCACGCTGTCGGCCTGTGCCGCTGCCAGGTGGGTGGCGAGGGCGGCGGTCGCCTCGTCGATGTCGTTACCGGGGGCTTCGACGAGCCCGTCGGTGTACAGGGCGAGGACGGATCCGGGCGGGAGCGGGATCTCGGTGGTGGGGTAGTCGGCGTCGGGCTCGATGCCCAGCAGCAGGCCGGGCGGCAGGCGGAGGGTGGCGGAGCAGGGCCGGCGGGTGTCCGGCGGTGGCCAGGCGCACACGGTGATGGGGCAGGTCGAGGTGGGCGATGAGGCAGCTGGCGAACAGGCCGGTGTCGAGGTCGCACAGGAGGCGGTTGGTGCGGGCGAGGACGTCGCCGGGTGAGGAGCCGGTGGTGGCGTGGGCGCGTACGGCGGTGCGGACCTGGCCCATGAGGGCCGCTGCGCTGGGATCGTGCCCCTGGACATCGCCGATAGCCACGGCGGCGGTGGCGTTGGTGCAGGGGATCAGGTCGTAGAAGTCGCCGCCGATGTCGATGCCGTGCCCGGCGGGCCGGTAACGTGCGGCCGCTTCCAGGCCGGGGATCTGCGGCAGGGAGCGGGGCAGCAGGCCGGTCTGCAGACCATGGGCGAGCGCGTGCTTGGCGTCGTAGAGACGAGCGCGGTCGAGCGCCTGGGCGATCAATCCGGCCAGGGATGTCAGCAGGGCGCGCTCGGCAGGCGGGAAGATACGCGGCTCGTCGTAGGCGAGGACGAGGGAGCCGACCGGGCGGCCGGAGACGATCAGCGGGAGGAAGGCCCAGGAGGCCATGTCGTCCTGGTGCACGGCCGGCGGGTACGCCTTCTTGAGGTCGGCGAACGTGGGGAAGAAGGCGGGCGTGCCGGTGGTGATGGCACGGACGGCCGGGGTGTCGGAGGTCAGGGGGGCGGCGTCGAAGCGGGCCATCAGCTCGGGGCTGTAGCCGCGGTAGCCGGTGATGTGCAGGCGTCCTTCCTTCACGGTCAGCAGGGCCAGGGCCTTGGGGCCGAAGGCGGGCACGATCTGGTCGGCGGCCAGGTCCACCACCTCGTGCACGCCGGCGGCCTCGGCCAGCGCGGTGGCCAGATGCGTCAGGTGGTACAGCGCCGTCGCCCCGATGGGCTCGGCCGACGGCGTCGGCGGCAGCCGCGGCGCGGTGGACGCCGGGCGTGTGTCGGCCGGGGTGATGTGGACACTGATGCCGCTGTCGTCCGGGTAGAGTTGGAAGAGCAGCCAGGTGTCGGGACGCCGGCGGGCGGTGAAGGAGGTGGGCTGACGGCTGACCACCGCCGCCCGGTAGCGGTCCTCGAACACCGGATCGCGCAGCCACGGCAGGACTTCCCAGGGACGGTTGCCGAGCAGGGAGCCCGCGGGGGCGCCGACCAGATCGGTCCCGGCCGGGTTGATGAAGGTGAGCCGACCGTCCAGATCCAGGGCACAGCAGCCCACGGGCAGGCGCGCGGTGAAGCCCAGGGCCGCGGCGGCCTGCACGGGGTCGGCTTCACGAGGAGGTCGCGCCGGGAGCAGGCGCGGCTCGCCAGGAGGCTGCAGCGGCCGGCCGCTGTCGGCGGCCCGGTGCAGGATCGCTGCCGCACGCCGGCAACAGGTGCTGATCGATTCCTCTTCGCCCGTGCTGAGCTGCGGCGGATGCCAGACGGGCTACAGCAACACGACGCCGCCCCACACCGTGCCGTCGCCGATGATCGGGGCCGCAGCGAGCATGAAGTCATACGGCAGGACGATGCCGAGCCGCGGGTAGCGGCGGGCGACGTCCTCCTGACTGCCCAGCCAGACCAAGGAGCGCTCCCGCACGGCGTCCGCCACCGGGATGGCGGCGTCCAGCGGGATGCGGGCCCACGGGGCAGCGATCTGCCCCGACACCCCGCCCGCCAGGACCAGCCGCAGGACCCGCTCGGCCGGCGGCAGCAGGTAGAGCAGCCCCACCGAGGCGCCGGTGTCGCGCATCACGTCGGCGAGCACGGAATCCGGCAGTGCCGTGCCGGAGCCAACGCGGGGGCTGGCAGCTGTGGGCCGACGCATGGCCTACCGCCCGCTCCGGCCGGACCCGGCCGCACCGCGCGTGCGCCCGAAGCGGGCGCGGGCCGCCTCGGCACTGATACCCAGCCCCGCACCGATCTCAGCCCAGCTGGCCCCAGCCCGCCGATCCGCGACGACCGCCGCCCGGACCAGCTCCCCGGCCAGGTCGGGGATGCGGGCGACCGCGGCGCAGTGCCATCCCGGTGAGGGCGGTGATCCCGGGACCTGGGCGAGGCCCTTCACCTGCGACAGCAGAATTTCACCCGCCGCGGCCACCCTGCTCCGCTCAGGAGCAGCCTCCCGCCACCGGCGCCGGGCCCGCCAGGCCGCCTGCCGGTGCGCCGGCCTGCAGTAACGGCGCCCATGGCCCGCCGGCCCCGGCAGCCAGGCACCGCACCAGCCACACCGCACATCACCCATACAGGGACAATAAGCCCGCTGTACCGTGACGGCACCCTACCGCGACCCCCCCGCCCCTACGCCATCCCCGGAGCCCCCTGTCCTGGCGGCGAGCCAAAGCAGCGTGCTCCGCTGAACGGCTGGCACGCACGCGTCTGAAGGCTTCTTTGGTGGATCAAGGGGCCAAAGCGACCGACGGTAGGTTCGCTGGTCATCTCGCCGCCCGTCGCGTTGTAGCCGTCTCGGGTAACGCGGGGGCCGTTGGCGAAGGGAACGAAACGCCTGAACCCGAGCCGGGCTGGGTGCAATAAGGGCACAACTACCGCCAATTCCCGTGCGAAGCCCTGCGAGATTCGGCGAACCCGTCGGTTTCAGGTCGTCGGCGACAGCATGACCGACGCCGCCATCCACAGCGGGGACACCGTCGTCGTCAGGCAGGCCGACAGCGCCGACCACGGCGACATCGCCGCCGCGATGCTCGACGCCGAAGCCACCGCCAAGCGCCTGCGCCCCGAGAACGGCCACGTTGGCTCATGCCCCACAACCCGCCTACGAGCCCATCCCGGGCGACGACGCCGTCATCCTCGGCAAGGTCCTCGCGGTCCTGCGCACCCTGTGACCGTAGGCCGGGGGCGCCGGTCCCTTCGGGAGGGGCGGAGAAGAGACCGGCGGCCGCCCAGCGGGGGCCGGCGGTCCTGTACGCCGCCCCACCGTGACCGTACGAGCCCGGTGTCCGGTGCGCAGTTCCTGATGGGCCGCCAGAGGGGCGGCACGGCGCCCTGAACCCCCTTCGGCTTCGCCGCGGCGGACGGCCGGCGCTGCCGTTCCGGGGCGCGCGCGGCGCATCGGGCGGCAGAAGCCCGAGCCGACGGCACGGGGAAGGGTCACTAGGTAGCGGCCGGGGGTGGTCCGGGGCTTCAGGCCGTCCTGGAGGCGGGAGGCGGCCGATGCAGTCCGGCGCCCGGCGGTGGCTGTTGCGCGGAGGCCGGCCGCGCCTGCCCCGTGTCGTCGGGGGCAGGTTTCGAGGTAGGCGGCCACGCCCACGGTGCGAAGTGCCGTGACCCAGTACAGCAATGCGGACGCGTTCGACTTCGTCGGCGTACTCGCGCAGCTGGGGGCCGGTGGTGTCGCCGGGGATCGGGGCGCCGGCCTCGGCATGTACATCGTGGCGTACCTCATGCCCCCGGCCCAGGCGCCTGCCCCGGCGGCGCCTCCGCCTCCGCTCAGAGTCAGGCCGCCACGGCCTCCTCGTGACCCGTCCGGAGGGCGGTACCCCGCAGAGGGTGCCGCCCTCCTGCGTGCTGACGGACTCCTCTCACCGGGTCGTCGCCAGGCGAGCAGACCTCCGGCCGAACGTCGTCGGCGGCATCCGGCGGGCGGGAGACCCATCCTGCCGAACCCCGCCCGGCGCCGCTGGCCTGCCGTAA